>NZ_JBIVXE010000004.1:0-467514 GCF_044769125.1 Glutamicibacter sp. NPDC090743
GAACTCGATGAGCTCAAGGCGTTGCGGGCGGAGAATCGGGATTTGAAGGAAGCCAACGAAATCTTGAAAGCTGCCTCAATTTTCTTCGCGAGGGACCTCGACCCTCGCCGCCGCTAATCTGCCGATTCGTTGATGAGCAGCGGGCCGAAGGTCATGCGGTCGAGTCGATCTGCGCCGTCCTGCGTGAGCAGGGCGTGCAGGTTGCCGCACGAACCTACCGGGCCTGGAAAACAAGGCCTCCGGCCCTGCGAGCAGTTGAAGATGCGAAGGTCATTGACACGTTACGCAGCCTCAAAGTGTTAGACGCTAAAGGAAGACCGAAGCCAGATCCTTTATGGCCGGCGAAAGATGACCGCTTGGCTGCGGCGCAACGGCTTCCCCGCGGTCTCCAAACACACCGTTGACCGGCTCATGCGTGACGAGGGCATGAACGGCATGATCCGGGGCCGCAAGACCCGCACCACGATCCCTGGCAAGGACGGACGCAGGGCCGGTGACCTGCTGAACCGAGACTTCACGGCAGAGGCACCAAACCGGATTTGGGTCACGGACTTCACCTACGTGCCGGTGTATTCCGGGTTCGTCTACGTGGCGTTGGTGATCGATCTGTATTCGCGGGCCATCGTCGGCTGGGAAACCTCTACTGTGAAAGACACCGCTTTCGTGGAGCAGTGCCTGAAAATGGCCCTGTGGCGCCGAAAATACAGCAATAGTCCGGTTGACAAGGGGCTTTTGCATCACTCGGACGCGGGAAGCCAATACACCTCGATCCGGTACACCGACACTTTGGAAATTGAGGGGCTGGTTCCGTCGATTGGCAGTGTCGGCGACGCTTACGATAATGCCGCAGCGGAGACGGTGATGGGCTTGTTCAAGAACGAGGCCGTGGCCAAGGGTTCACCGTTCCGTACTGGTGCGTTGAAGACCGAATCCGACGTCGTTGAGGTCGCCTTCGGCTGGGTCTTTTGGTACAACAATGATCGCTTGCATTCCTCGCTGGATCACCAAACTCCAGAGGAATTTGAGCGAGTCTACTATGATGAAATGACAGGCTCGTTACCCGACGCAGCCGCACATAAGACGGCGGCATGATTTCCGGGACGGTTCAGTTCCATTCTCCGGCATGTTCCCCGGGGTGGGGTGGATGGAATCGATGCTCATGATGGCGGTTGTACCTGTTCTCGCCCTGTCTGAGGGGAGGTTTACTTGCTATGAATCAGTGGTCTCACTCCAGCCTGACAGACTGTGAGTCTGGGAGTAGCTGGTCTGGGATCAGCTGGCAGAGTAGGAACCAGCCGCCTCCCCTTGTCTCGTGACTCTTGACAGACTTGGCCCCGCGGGGTGCCGTAGCCCTGACTTGTCCGAGCCTGGGGTGGTCGGCCGGCACCTGCCCGGCCCACCCCGGTAGCCTGATCAGAAGGCTGCCCGCCACCAGCTGGTGGCGTGGCTCATCACAGTAATGCTCCGACGGTGACCTCTACCCGGACCGGTACCGGCTGCACGCGGCCGATTGCCCTGTCGTCCATGAAGAGAAGAGCAAGCGACCATGTCTATCGTCTCGCAAACCCACCCATTTGTCGTCGGTGTCGACACACACGCGAAGAAGCACGTCTACGCCATCCTCACCGCTGCCGGTGAACTGATCGAGACCCGAGACTTCCCGACCTCAGACACGGGGATCAAACGAGCCCTGGCTTGGGTCGGACGGCGTACCGGCGGGGACGCGAGCACCCTGTGGGTGATCGAGGGCGCCGCGTCCTACGGCGCTATCCTCGCAGGCACCGTCGCCGATGCCGGGTACCCGGTCGCCGAGGCCGCCCGGATGGATGCCAAGGCCCGGCACGGGGTCGGCAAATCCGACCCGATGGACGCCTACCGGATCGCCTCCACCGTCCTGCCGACGGACACCAACAGGTTACGCCGCCCCCGGCTCAACGAGGGCGCCCGGGCCGCGCTACGGGTGCTGGTGACCGCACGGGACGCGATGACCACCGAGCGGACCCGGCACGTCAACGCGCTCACCGCCCTGCTCCGGGTGAACCCGCTGGGTATTGACGCCCGCAAACGGATGAGCGGCGCCCAGATCGGCGAGGTGTCGATGTGGCGGACCCGTGACGAGGCTCTGGAGTTGCAGGTCGCCCGGTCTGAAGCCGTCCGGCTCGCCGTGCGGGTGACCGAGCTGGATGATCACCTGAAGGCCAACGCCGAGAAGATCAACGAGCTGGTCAAGCTCAGCGAAGCTAAGGATCTGCTGGACGTGAAGGGCATTGGACCGGTGGTCGCGGCCGTGTGACTGACTGCATGGTCGCACCAGGGCCGGGTGCGATCAGAGGCCGCCTACGCGTCTCTGGCCGGGGTGAACCCGATTCCCGCGTCCTCAGGGAATACGGTCAGGCATCGGCTGAACCGTGGCGGGGACCGGAAGCTCAATAAGGCGCTACATACCGCAGCACTGGTCCGGATGGCCTATGACGAAGAAACCCGCGTTTACGTGGAGAAACGCACCCAGGAAGGCAAGAGCCTTCGGGAGATCCGCCGATGCATCAAACGCTACCTCGCGAGGAAGATCTACCGGATCCTCAATGCCGCTATTCCGGAGGTGTTACCGGCTTGACAAATATAGAAGGGTCAGGCCTCCGGCACCTTCATCACGTGGTTGGACTAGCTTAGTGATGTCTTTCGATAGCAGACTCATGACTGCGGCGGTTGCATCGGTGGTATCGGAATTTCTTCGGCCGGCGTGGCCTTTTGCCTGTACCGTCTATGGGCAGAACGAGATGGCCTTTGAGACTTGACCAGCTCAATCCGTGTTCGAACTATTAGCCGCATCGTCCGTGCACCTCTATCATTCCGGTAAGATGTCTAAGCAGATTGATTAGAGTATCAGTAACAAAGAAGTCATTTTTTTAGTACTTGGATAAGGAGCCTTCGTGAGTTTGTCACAATGCCAGGCGTGGGATGATTTGGGATCGAATTTCTTCTCGCTTTCGAATAGTTTATGGGCTTTGATCCCGCTGGAAGCATGGCGTCGAGGTCTTCGGGTGCAATTGCAACCGCATGCCCGGTATTCAATTTCTGATGGTCGAAAGACACTTCATTTTAGGCAGACACGACTTGCTGGTGCCGAGCAGGACGCAATCGCAAAAATCTGTGACGACAAGCAGGCCACGAAGGACTTACTTGTACAATCAAATGTACCGACTCCAAGGGGGCGTTATTTTTCGCCACCTTTTGACCGGAGAGTAATTCTGGAATACGCGGAAGAAATCGGCTTCCCAGTATGCCTCAAGCCTAACTCCTGGGCCAAAGCAAAGGGTGTTTTCCCGAAAGTATCCGATGCAACAACGTTCCAACGTCTCTTGGACCACCTCATTGATGAACTGGGATGTCCGGAGCTCCTCGTTGAGGAACATATACCGGGAAGCAACGTTAGAGTTTTTGTAGCTGGAGATCGAGTCATTGCAGCCAGCAGTATGTCGCCTGCAAACGTGTCAGGTGACGGAAAGAGTAATATCCAAGAACTCATCGACAACAAAAACGTCGCCCGTAAAGTCAACCCGCATTTGGGCGGATGCAAAATTGTGGTCGATGAAGAAGTGCATGAGACGTTAGCAACTCTCGGGCTTGATTTGAAGTCTGTTGTCCAAGCAGGGGAAACGGTCTTTTTGAGGAAATCCGCGAACATTTCCAAGGGGGGTGACAGTACGGATGTAACCGATGAACTTTCACCGACAATTGCTAAGATGGCTATAGACACAATTAGGGGAGTGCAGGGACTTCAACACGGTGGTGTAGATGTGTTGACTTTGAGCCCAACCGACAAATCAGCCGTGGCAATGGTGAACGAAATCAATCCTTCGGCGGGACTAGGACCTCACGTTTATCCTGGCAGTGGTAAAAGCATCAACGTCCCAGTAAGCATCGTGGATCACTATTTCCCTGACTCAATGCCGTTGGAAAATTCTTCGAATTGGTACTTTGCACTATCCCATTTATTGCGATTATTCACTTCAGAAACTGCGATTAACATTACTGTCGCTCCGATGCCAATTATCCAAAATATATCTTGGCGTACGGTTCGATTGATGGTTGGAGAAAAACAGCAAGCAGAGGCTCGTCGTTTACTAATCTCCCAGATACCAAAGCTTGGCGTACACGGGCATGTGACTCGGTATCAGAAGGACCATTTCGATGTTTGCCTGGCGGGAACAGGAAAGTCCGTTGAGGAAGCTCTGGAAATAGTGAATCGTCTCGGTCATCGCGTGAAGCCAGTTACGAAGAAGGCTTTTAGAGTTTCTCCTGGCTTCAGAGCACTGTAACCGAAAATCGTGTCGGTGGAAACTTAGGGGTGGAGAACTACAACTTCTTCGCCCCTAAGTTTGTTTATTTCCTGTTTTCACGCCAGAAATTCATTGCCTTTGCGTAGAAGCTATCGAATTCTGGCGGGGTAATATTGCCATGCCCGGGTACCTCGCCCTCATAGAGTATAAAATTCCTCGTACCCATGCGGCTCATTCCCTGATCTTCTTTAACTCCCGATACCAATTTAAACGGTGTGTAATGGGAATTAAAATGCATAGAATCTGAACGGCTTTGGGTATAGAAAACGAAGTTCTGTGGCCTGAGTTCTTGGTAATGGCTTACCATGTCGAAACGCTCGGGAAATGCCTCTGCAAGCAATTCCGGATTCCAGCCGGGCCAGACTGTTCTAAAGTATCGATTGACGACTTTGGGTAAGTAGCTATTTATAACTGTTTGAGGATCTTGGACGAAAGCTAACGAGCCTGGGACCATGGCTGAGAGTCTTAGTGCTGCGAAACCGCCACCTGATCCTCCAACGAAGGCTACATGCTTGGCCCCGACTTTGCGCTGGGCTTTTTCTACAACCTTAAGCATTGCGATGGCGGGGTCCCATCCAGGCCCACCCAGGAACCATGAGAGAAGCATATTTTTCTCAGGATCGGAATTAAGTGTCGGATCGGCAAAAGCCACTAAAGCTTTCGTCTTGGTACGAAGACTATTAACACGCTCAAACCTCGGATAAAAGTTTCGTTCTGCCATATTTGCACCATGTAGTGCGACGATAAGCTCATCATTACGACCCAGTAGAGAAATGAAGTCTAACGTGATACCGGAGCGTAGCGGGACGGTGTGCACAGCCTTTGGCTGACCGTCTAGACGCAGCGTTCCAACATTCCTTTGGTGGACCAAAGGTAATTTGTAGAATTCGTTAAAAGATTCTTTAAGACCCGTTTTTGGGTTAACGCTTACATTCATAAATTTTGAGTTTCTTGTCTATTCATTATCTTATATTTGATTTCGACCCCATCTGATGTCATATTAGTTGGATCTGAGGGGCTGAGTGAACGAAAATAATCATATTCGTTTAACTGAACTAATTAAAAATAATGGAAAATATATTGATCTAGCGATGTCGACCAAGGGCCATTGTTCTCCTGGGATCAACAAAATTGAAATGAACGGAGTTATCTTATACTTCTCCAAGTTTCGAAAGCTTTTGTGTAATACTTGTCGAACTCGGCACTGGTGATCTTTCCATGGCCTTCATATGTTCCGTCGTAAGATTCGAAATGATAGAGACCATTTCGAGAGGTGCCGTTGCCGTCGCTAACACCGAGAGATTTAGAGAACGGCATGAATTGGTCGTCGTAGTACTTTTCGTCCCTCGTGTTCTGTATGCAGTAGACGAGGTTCTTAGGCTGGACTAGTCGATAGTAGTCGGTAACTTCGAAATTCAGAGGGAACGCCTTTATAACACTCATCATGTCCCAGCCTGGCCACGCCACTTCGAAATACTTCGCTAGATGTCGATTAGATGGATCAAACGAAATTCGTGGGTCTTGGATGAATGCTAACGACCCTGGGAGGAGTGCCGCGGCCCTTAGAGCAGGAATGGCTCCGCCTGAACCGCCAATGAAAGCTACATGCTTCGAGCCGGTCTTTCCCTGAGCGCGACGGACCACCTGAAGAATGTCGGTGATCGGATCCCAACCTGGTGCGCCGAAATACCAGGACACAAGCATTTTTCTTTCCTGATCAAGTTGAAGGGTTGGATCAGCGAACGAAATCATAGCTTTGGTTTTTTCTGAAACCGAGCGAATTCGTGTAAACCAAGGGTATTCTTTTAGTGTTCGTGGCATGGCGCCATGGAATGTGACTACTAGTTCATCGCTAGCGCCTAAATTCGCGTAGAAATCTAGGGTCAATCCGTTCTTCAGCGGAACTGAATGCACAGCAGTCTTCTGCCCATTGAATCTCAGAGCATTAGTGCTGCGCTGATGTACTAGCGGTACTCTCAGACGTGGGTATATTCCTTCTCTTAATCCCGTTCGTTCATTGATCTTAAGTTCCAAGATGCCGACTACCTATTCTTCTACGAGGTGGCTTTTGTTCTCAGAGAAGTATATCTATTCTGCTAGCCCGCATTTTTCATCAACCATCTGTCGGCCATCGAAACCCTCTACCTGAGGGTTCTCGGAGTCCGTTATTAATCCGGTCCGCACCGACGAGCTCCTTGACGCAACGACGCTGAGTTCCAGGCTCCACCAAGCCCGAACGAACAATCCTTTCAAAGATCCTAAGAGCAGCAGAATAACCACAAGTTCAGGCAGCGAACTTTACGTGCTGCCACCGCTGGAATAACAATCCGATGTGTGCTTGCAGCGGCCCAGAAGCCGCTAACCGTGGCGTCCGACGCCACAGGGGCGAAGAGCTCCGGTGCAGCGCACAGCTGGTCGATTTCGCTGACTTGCTCACCGTCGGCGGCTGGGGACAGAGCAGGAGCACCGAGGATCCTTTCTGGCCGGTGGGTCGCGGTGGAGGGGCGCGTACTGGCTGAACCGGTCTTCGCAGAGCTGGTGGAAGTCCAGGTCGTTCAAGAAGCGGGTGAGCACTGACCGCTGGTGGGGGGACCAAGGCCTATACGGTGAGTTGGGCTGGTCTGTCCGGGAACACGCGGGTAGACTAGTCGGCAGAATGATGATCCTTTGCATGGCCATATTGGTATCTTCAACAACTCGTATTTTCCCGGTTCAGTTCAATTTTCTTCTCTACTGCCAGTTGATAATCACCACTTTCAGGAAATACCCGAGCTAGCTTGTGCGACTTCACTTACTCGCCATCCATGGAAGCTAATCGGCTGTCGGAGTAACCTATCAACTCCTGTAACAAGTCAAGGGGAAATTCGACAATTATGGGTTCTTCCATTCCACGGTCGCATACGTCCAAGCATCAGCTCCGCAGCTTCCTTAGACGGATCGAGTTCATTCCTGTGTAGCCAAAAACGGCCGAAGTTCAGATGGATGGCATGGTCAAATGCTCCAGCCGGCGGTGCTGTTTTTGAAGATCGTCGAAAGAAGAATTACAGGTATGGCTGTTTTGAAACCTTGACTGCATCTTTCTTGCAGGGAAATTAGTACGATCGAGACATGATGATTCAAACTGCAATATTTATCGACGCCGGTTTCCTGTTGTCGTTGGGAGGTCACCGTGTCGCTGGCACTACCTTGCGGTCAGCATTTATTACACATTATGAATCGCTGGTACGAGGTATCGTCCAAACGGTCAAGAGGAATACGGGCCTGAACAATCTGCGTGTGTATTGGTACGACGCGTCTAAAGACGGTCTATTTACTGAGCACCACAAGCGTATTGGCCTCGTACCAGGAGTGAAGGTTCGATTAGGACGGATCTCTTATAACGGTGAGCAAAAGGGGGTGGACTTGCGGCTTGCGTTAGACCTCGTTGGAGTTGCGCGTAACCGTTCAGCTTCTATTGCGTACTTAGTTTCAGGGGATGACGACCTAGCGGAAGCAGTGGAAGAAGCCCAAGATCTCGGTATGAAAGTCGTCTTACTTGGCGTCGCTAAACCGGATAGCCGTCTGGGCGTCGCTTCAGTTGCCGAGCACTTAGCTTTAACAGCTGATTACATTGAAACGATTCCAGATCAACTGCTAGACAGTGCCTTTACCCAAGTTCTTGAATGGGATAAAAACCATTCTGAGAAAACCACACTGATCGCTAAATCGCCGGCAGAGCCTATCTCTGAACCGGGTCTAAAACCAATTGTTCCAACCCCTTCCGTTATGGCGCACAGGTCTGCAGCCAAATCACTTACAGAAACAGAAACTGAAGTGGTGTACTCAAGCGGTCGTAACAATTCTGGATATCAAGGTGCAGCTGCATACGAGCAAAAGGAGCTCTCAGCAGCGGAAGAAATCGGCGCCAAAGTTGCCGAATCTTGGCTTGCCTCTACTACGCAGTCTGACGTGGTAGAACTCATCGCTGACAAACCGCAGCTGCCACCCGAAATTGACAGGACTTTGCTCAAGGATTGCGCTCAAGTGCTTGGGGAATGGAAAACTGACCAGCAGATCATCCGCCGCACACTTCGAGGCGCCTTCTGGGAGTATTTGGACAAAATCATGTGATGAGTCAGTACTATCTGGAAATCCGCTTTCTGGCGCTAGCTAAGGTAAATTTATATCGTGACTTCTCAGCAGAAACCTTTTTACATCACCACGGCTATTTCTTACCCGAATGGTACCCCGCACATTGGGCATGCCTACGAGGTAGTGGCTACCGACGTCATGGCTCGATTCAAGCGCCTAGATGGTTTTGACGTCTTCTTCCTGACCGGCACCGATGAACATGGCCAGAAGATGATGCAGACCGCAGAGAATCTTGGGGTCACGCCGGCTCAGCTGGCTCAGCGTAACTCGGATGCATTCCAGGCCATGAATGATGAGCTGGGTACAAGCTACGACCGCTTCATCCGTACCACTGATGCAGACCATCATGCGGCTGCGCAGGAACTCTGGCGCCGCATGGAAGCCAATGATGACATTTACTTGGATAAGTACGCAGGATGGTACTCGGTACGCGATGAGGCCTTCTACACCGAAGACCAGACGGAAGTGCGCGAGGACGGTATTCGTTATGCCGTTGAAACCGACACCGAAGTTACTTGGACTGAAGAAGAGTCCTACTTCTTCCGCTTATCCAAGTACCAGGACAAGTTGCTGGAGTACTACCAGAACAACCCTGAATTCGGCGCGCCACGTTCCCGCTTCAATGAAGTGGTACGGTTTGTCGAAGGCGGTCTGATGGACCTTTCGATCTCTCGAACAACTTTTGACTGGGGCATCCCGGTACCAGGCAACGAGAAGCATGTCATGTACGTGTGGGTAGACGCGCTGACCAATTACCTGACGGGCGTTGGATTCCCGGACGTTGAGTCTGCTTCTTTCCAGAAATACTGGCCGGCAGATGTCCACGTGATCGGCAAAGACATCTCGCGATTCCACGCGATCTACTGGCCAGCATTCTTGATGTCTGCAAAACTGCCATTGCCTAAGCGCGTCATGATCCATGGATTCCTGCACAATAACGGCGTGAAGATGTCCAAATCCCTGGGCAACACTGTTTCCCCAGATGATTTTGTGAACCGTTATGGCCTAGACCAGGTGCGCTACTTCTTCCTGCGGGAAGTTCCGTTCGGTGCCGATGGCAGCTACAACCACGAGACCATCGTTGCCCGTATTAACGGTGATCTGGCCAATAACTTCGGCAACCTTGCACAGCGTTCACTTTCGATGGTCGCAAAGAACTGTGGGGGAGCAGTCCCAACCCCGGGCGAATTGCTGGAAGCTGACCAGCAGATTCTGGAAGCAGCCGGCAAGCTGCTGGAGATCAACCGCGTTGCTTTCTCGCGTCAGGAATTCAGCAAGGCACTTGAATCCGTTTGGCACGTTCTGGGCGATACCAATGCCTACTTCGCTGAGCAGGAGCCATGGAAGCTGAAGAAGACCGATCCTGAGCGTATGGCTACTGTCTTGTACGTGACCATTGAGATTGTCCGCAAGGTGGCGTTGCTGCTTCAGCCAGTATTACCGCAGGCCATGACTTCTATGCTCAATGCGTTGGCAGTAGGCGAAGGTTCAGCGCGAACCTTCGAGTCCTTTGATAACGCATTGGTTCCAGGTACTGAGCTCCCGACGCCTTCTCCTGTGTTCCCACGCTACGAGGAACGGGAATAAGTAGTTTTCTGGGCCGTATTTTAAGGCAATCGATGTTTACTACGTAGTAGATGGCTCGCATAAAGCGAATAATTCCAAATACGTTAGAATGGTCGAGGCTTGTTTGACTCGACCGAGGACTTGTTGCGATTGCGGGTACAAATCCGGGTCAAGGATTTGAACTCACAATCAAGCAAAAAACCAAAAAATATTTGAGAGAGAGACATAGGAAATATGCAAAAACTTGTAGTCGTAGGCCAGGGATACGTTGGCCTTCCACTTTCCCAGGGTGCCACACACGCCGGACTTCAGGTCACCGGCCTCGAACTGAATAAGACTGTCGTTGAGAACCTCAATAATGGAATTTCACATGTTGACGATATCTCTAACGATGACCTTTCTGTTTTACTCGGCAAGGGCTACCGCGCAAGCAACGATCCATCTGTTATTGCAGATGCTGACGTCGTCGTCATCTGTGTGCCTACTCCGCTTGGTGAAGCAGGTAGCCCAGATTTAGGCGCAGTTATCGGAGCAACGAAAACCATCCGTGACAACCTTGCAGGCGAAACTCTGGTAGTTCTCGAATCCACAACTTACCCAGGCACAACCGAAGAAATTTGCCTGCCAATCTTAACCGAGAACGGTGCAGTGCTTGATCAGGATCTGTTCTTGGCATTCTCGCCTGAACGCATTGATCCTGGCAACCAAACCTACGGTTTGAAGAACACCCCCAAGGTAGTCGGGGGAATGACTGTCGATTCCGGTGACCGCGCGGTTGCATTCTATAGCCAGTTCATTGATTCTGTGGTCCGCGCCAAGGGTGCCAAGGAAGCTGAAACTGCAAAGCTTCTGGAAAACACTTATCGCCACATCAACATCGCCTTGGTTAACGAAATGTCCAAATTCTGCAACGAGATGGATATTGACCTCTGGGACGTCATCAATGCTGCTAAGACCAAGCCCTTCGGTTTCCAAGCCTTCTACCCAGGCCCAGGCGTCGGTGGACACTGCATCCCAATTGATCCGAATTACTTGAGCTACTCGGTTCGCAAGTCACTCGGGTACCCATTCCGTTTCGTTGAACTAGCTGAAGAAATCAACAACTCGATGCCACGCTACGTCGTTGATCGAGTGCAGAACGTTCTTAACGAGTCCGGTATGGCCTTGAAGAACGCGAAAGTTCTACTGTTAGGTGTCACTTACAAGCAAGATATTGCTGACCAGCGTCACTCGCCGGCACTTCCGGTGGCAGAAGTATTCCTGGAGCGTGGTGCGGATGTCTCCTTCCACGATCCAAAGATTGATGAATGGTTCGTTGGCGGACAGTCATTCACACGCGTTGAATCGCTCGAAGAAGCTGTTGGGAATGTTGACGTAGTTGTGCTCTTGCAGAACCACGCAAGCTACAACCCAGACGCACTGGCTACATCCAGCAAGGCATTTTTCGACACCCGTGGTGTTTCTGCAGGCGACGCTGCAGTGCGCCTGTAAGACGAGAGATTTACCGATGCTAAGAAAATTACACGGTTTTCAGCCCTGGCAGATTGCCGTACTCGCAGCGAGTACATTCGGTATCATTCTCGCCATAGTTGGTGCCTTGTTGAAGGAGAATGTACTTGTAGTTCTGGGTATCGGCGCTGCGGCACTCGGTACCTCTGTGCTGCTACTATTGTTCAGCCGTCAAACTTGGCGTCAGTTAAAGAAGCTCGACGCAAAAGTCGGCGAGCTGTCATATGGAGTTGCTTCCATTGATCTATCGCCGGTTTCGGTTTCTTCTGGTGGCTCTTCATTACCGCCGACTGCTGGCACATTGCCGGCAATTGGACTCGATAACGAATGGGCACGCAGAATGCCGCACATTCGATCAGATATGGAGACATTCGCGCTTCGTTCCAAAAGCATTCGTATCCGCGACTCGATAGCACTTGCCGCGACCAAAGGTACGTTGAAGTATAAGCCGCTCCGTGAGATGCTCACGGTTACAGACATGGGAATGATCGATCGCAATCGATTAGAAGTCGTCCGTTCTTGGGATAAGGACATGCTGCTGACCCTAGCCCGGTTGGCAGCGAACCAACGAGCGCTTGAAAGCGATATGAAGGATTCCGCGCGCCTGTTCAATTTGGTGGAACGTTACTTCGGCATCAAGGCTCTAGGACGTAACGACCGACTTATCTACGTTGAAGTGCTGACTGAGACTGGAGACCTCAAGAAGCAACGCGAAGCGATCAAACGCTTCGGCATTCGCAACAAGTTCCCGGTACAAGGTGAGCTTCTGCGGTTAAATTCAGTACACCATGTAGATAACGGCGTTACTGAACGATGGTTGGCTGAACTTAACGGGCTGTTTCGAAAGGAAGGTCTCGCAGAAGTTCACCTTGGGGGATCGGACTCAACCGCAGCGATCGACCGTTTACGAAGCAAAGCCAAAAAGATTGTCGACGGGCCGAAAGTGTCCGTACTTGTGCCGTCATTCCGTGGTGGAGAGCTCCTGAAGACTGCCTTGATCTCCTTGTTGGAACAGACTTGGGACAATCTCGAAATTATCGTCATTGATGACTGCTCGGGCGAAGAATACGAAGAGTACCTTGTCGAAGCAGAAACAATGAGCACCAAAATTACGGTCCTGCGTCAGTCAGAGAACCTTGGTGCCTATTGCGCGAGAAACGCAGGACTAGCAATTGCACAGGGTGACTTCATCACTGTTCATGACGATGACGACTGGTCTCACCCTGACAAGATAGCTCTTCAGGTGAGGAATTTGATTGAGAATCCTGACCTACCGGGTAACATGTCGTTACATGCTCGTTCCACAGATGATCTGAAGTTCCTGCGTATTAATAACAATCCGCAGTTCGCTCAGCCAAACTTCTCTTCATTGATGGTTCGTCGATCTTTGTTCGACGAGATTGGTCCTTGGGATACGGTCAACCGCGGTGCGGATGCTGAATTCCGAGATCGTCTCGTGCGGCGATTTGGAACACCTATTCAGTCAGTAGGGCAGATGGCGCTTTCCTTCACCCGCACGCGTGAAGGTTCACTTACAGCAGGCGAAATGAGCCGAGGATTCGTTGACCCATCGCGTCTTCTTTACCTCGCAAGCTACACAAAGTGGCATGGCCAGTTCGCAGAGAGTCCTGAGAGTATCCATCGAGGGCAGAATCGTGAATATATGATTCCCTCCACGATGGAAGCCGGCAAGCGCGGTGTTGATCTCGGTAAATTCGATGTTGTTTATGTGACAGATTTCCGGTTCCCAGGTGGGACAACGACCTTGACCCTTGCGGAAATGAATGCAGTTGCACAAAGCGGTAAACGCGTCGGATTTATTCATTTGGAGTCTCCGCTAAATAAAGCATCAACCCCGATTAATGATGGACTCTTCACGCAGCAGAGAAGTGGCAAAGTTGAGCAGCTCAGCTTGGGCGACATTGCTCATGTCCATGTTTTGATTGTGCGCCATCCATCCGTTGTGACTTTCTTGGAGCGTGCCGATTCCAAAATTAACGTCGACCATGCTCTTCTAATTGTGAATAACCCGCCGGTCAATAAGGGTGGCAGTGGCATGGTCTTCGATTTGGAAGTTTGCGTTGATAACATGGATCGCCTTTTTGGCACTGAAACCTACGTTATTGGTGAGTCCGATCTGACTCGCAAGCTCTCAGTTCCATTGGCTCCAGCGTCTAGACTGTTGGAGAGCACCTGGCCAGGCGTGATCGCAAGCGGAAGCGTTCCGTCACCTGACTTTGAGAAGAAGCCTGTTCTCGGACGCCACTCAAGGGACCATGCTTTGAAATGGCCTTCGACCCTAGAGAAGTTCCGTTCAGCATACGTATCGGATAGCTATGAGACAGAAATTCTCGGCGGCGCAACCGAACTTCGTAAGAAGTTGGGTGAGGGAGCAACTGAAGGTATTACCGTTCATGAGTTCGGTTCCTTGGAAGTTGATGACTTCCTAAGCAAAGTCGATTTCTGGGCGTACTTCCACGACGACAAGCTAACTGAGTCCTTCGGCATGTCGACTGCGGAAGCGATGGCGGCGGGGAAAGTGGTCATTCTTCCAAAGTACATGGAAACCACCTTCGGTGATGGCGCTGTATACGCTGACTCCCATGAGGTTCATAGCGTTATTATGCGATATTGGTCCGATCGTGCTCTATATCTTGAGCAGTCGGAAAGGGCTAGGAAATACATCGCTGATCGCTACGGCATCGATGCGTTAATGAATCGTCTCCAGTCATTTGATGATCAGGAAGTCGCTTAAGTAGTCCTGAGACCAATGGGAAGCATATCTGCATGAGTTCAAACTCATTACGGGTGATTGCGCGCAGTCTTCGAATCAAATTCGATAGGCTGCGCGCTATATCCACGTATAAATACATGTTTAGTGGAAACGTTGATGGCTTGACGTTTTCCAAGGAATCTGGAAAGCCACATGTGCTTTTTGTGACCAGTAACGGTGCTGGTATGGGGCATATAACGAGATGCTTAGCTATAGCCAGTAGCGGGAGGGCGGCATTTCAGTCGTCCTTCGTAACCCTCTCCACTTCCGCAGAAGTCATCGGGAAGCAGGGATTCGAGTATCTGCATTTCGCGAGTTCCGGTACTACTGGTCAACCTGCCCGTATCTGGAATAATAATTTTTACCACTTCTTCAACCAATTAATGCGCAGGAACAAATTTGACGCCGTAGTCTTCGACGGAACCTGGATTTATAGAGGCCTGCGCGACGTGCTGGATAATTATCCGGACGTAAAGTTTATTTGGTTACGCCGTGGTCTTTGGAAGAAATCGGCTAGCGTGGAACAACTGCCAGAGATGGAAGCTTACTGCACGAAAATTCTAACTCCTTGGGATATTGGACAGCATCTAGATCATGGAGCACTGTCCCGGGTAAACACTCAAACCCCTGTGCGAGGAATCGTTCTATCGGAACGAGCCTTACTCTCCCGCGAAGTAGCCCTTGAAGAGCTGGAGCTGGATCCCTCAAAGCATTACGCGCTCATTCAGCTTGGGGCCGGAAATATCAACGATATTTCCGATACTCGCAAGAAAGTGATCGAAGCGATTCAGAAACTATCGAACGGTCTTGTTATTCCGGTCATTGCTTCGTCTCCATTGAGTGGGCAAACACAGAGCGAATTCAGTTTAAAAACTATACGGAAATATCCGATTTCTCCTTATTTGCTAGCCTTCGATTTTGTCGTATCTGCAGCTGGATATAACAGCATTCATGAACTAATTAGGTGGAGCATCCGATCGCTGGTAATACCAAACTTGGATGCCAGCACGGATGACCAGAAAGCCCGTGCTTACGCTTTGCAAGACGGGGAAAAACACTTTACAGCGTTGACGGATGCCGAGATTGAATCGGGAATTTCTGCATTGCTCATTAAGAATTTCGAGGTGTCAGAGTACCAATCCTCCGACACTGTGTATTCGAAATTTATCGATTCTGGTGACAACGCAGCACAGGTTATTAGTGAGACCGTGGGATTGTGAAAACAGATTATGTTCGGATGAATGGAATAGACGATAACTAGTATGAGAATTCAGTTGCTGACTCATTCATTCGGGTCCGAGATTTCTCCGCCGCAGCGGCGTTGGTCAACGTTCATTGAATCTTTTCTTGAGAACGGGGCGGACGTCGACGTTGTTGCGCCCAATCGGAAACAGGGAAATGCCTGGACACCATTCAGCGACGCAGTATTAGCAAAGGTAAGCGGAAAGTTTGCTTTATACTCGTTCGCGTTCCGTTTTAAGGCACTGCGTTGGTATTCGAAAATACTCGTACAGTTCTTAATGATCATATTTATGATCCCTTGCGCCTTACGTGCGCCAAAACCGGATTTATTGATAGTAACTGTACCTGCTTTACCCACACTGGTAGCTGGATACGTTGTTTCTAAAATGCGCAGCGTTCCGATGATCGTTGAAATGCGTGATGCATGGCCAGAGCTCTTGGAAGAGTCAGGCATAATCCGTTGGAAAGCTGTTGAGCGAATGGCCGTACATAGCATTAGGCACATGCAGAATTCAGCATCAAAGGTTATTGCCGTGACTCCGGGCCACGCAGAAAAGTTGTTTGCTCGGGGCTGCAAAGACATTGATGTCGTAACTAATGGTTATCGATTCAAGAAATTCAAGAAATCCAAAAGCCGAAGTTACTCCAATAGTCGTCGATTGCGAGTACTGTACCTGGGAAACCTAGGGGAGAGCCAAGGGCTACAGAAGGTGCTGGATATAGCGGCGGTTTCAAAAAACTGGATGGATCTTCGAATTGTTGGCAGTGGATCGACACTTCCTTTGTTGCGAAAGCGAGCGAACGAGTTGGGTCTGGGAGATATCTTTAACCCTCCGGTTAAGGGTGAAGAAGTTCTAGCTTGGTATGACTGGGCAGATAGTTGCATTGTCTCACTTCGTGAAGATTGGGAAAGCTTTGAGTACACTGTACCGTCCAAACTCTTCGAGTTAGCAGGCTACGGATGTCACATCACCGGCTTAGTAACTGGCGAAGCGCGAGGATTAATTGAGAACTATGGCCTTGGTTCCGTTTATTCGGGCGATGTGCTCTCGATAGCGCAGGCTTGGTCGGCGGACGCTCCGAGAATTGCCGGTTGGCAACCAAACCCGAGAGTTCTTAGTGAATTCAAGAACCGCTTCGACTTAGAGCGATTGGGTCATGAGTACTTTAATCTTTTAAGATTACACCAGCAGCAAATCGAAGGAAGAGAATCATGAAATCCTCTCTTAGGATTCGCGGACTGCTAGCTTTATCCCGCATAGGATTAAATGGTGTAAGAGAAGATCCTATTCATTTTGCTTTGCTAGTTTCTCGTAGGTTCGCATCCAGCAAACTTTTCCTACAAGTCACTAAGCGAATGGGGCGAATTCTAGAATTCAGAGCCCTGTCTAAAACTGGATTTGCAAACCGAATGCGTAGCTCCATACATCTACTGGAAGGAAAGCCGAATGAGGCTTTCAAAGTGTTGGAGGGCTCCGAAGATGCGAAAACTCAGTGTGCCAGAGCCAGGATTCTTGCTTTCTTAGGTGAGTACGAGATGGCTTTTGTTACTGCGTTCAAGGCGGGAAGAAGAGGTCGGCGACTCGCCAGGCAGTATGGTGCGGAAAAAACAGTACTTTCAACGCCCGTGTTGCCTAAAATGGTGTTGGCTAACGGTGGGCGATTGCAGGGACGTAAAGTATTGCACCTGCTTACTAATTCCTTGCCTTTCACCAACAGTGGATACACGCAGAGGAGTCATAGCGTACTAAAATCGATTCAGAACGCGGGATGGGATGTTTTCCCATTTTCGCGCGTAGGCTATCCCTGGATTGTAGGGGTCTTACCTAGTTTGGAAACCAACGAGATCGACGGAGTCACTTACCACCGCCTTTTACCGAAAAGTATTCCAGATACAGTAACTGAACGCCTAAACGTTCAGTCGCACCTGTTATCGGAACAAGTCAAAGAGATTGAACCCTCGATCCTTCACACGACGACTGAGTTTTTAAACGGTATCTCTGTCAAAGAAGTCGCGGAGAGCTACGGTATTCCTTGGGTCTATGAGGTACGTGGACAGCTTGCTGACACTTGGCTTTCTGGCTGCGACGATCGTAGCCGCGACTCTTTCCGGTACGTCAGTTTCAGAGCTCGCGAAGCTGAGATCGCCAAGTCAGCTGACGCTGTTATCACTCTTGGCAGCACCATGAAGAACGAATTAATTGCCTCCGGCGTGGACCCAGACCGTATACTCATCTGTCCTAACGCCGTGGGAGAAGAATTTATAGAGAATGTTCCTGAGAAGTCCGCTAGTCGCCAGGAGCTTGGCCTTGATGACGAGATGCAATTGATTGGCACTGTATCGAGCTTGGTTGGTTATGAGGGACTCGACTTGCTTGTTCGTGCGTTCGCCGGGCTTGTTCCGAACAATCCTAAACTGCGTTTAGTGATCGTAGGGGACGGCACCGAACGGACTCGACTTATTGATCTAGCCGCTGAACTTGGCGTTAGAGACCGAACAGTATTCCCGGGCCGAGTTGAGAAGAACCGAGCACGCCTATATCATCGAGCGTTGGATGTTTTTGTTGTTCCTCGTCGTGATTTAGATGTGACACGTGCTGTAACCCCGCTCAAACCAGTTGAAGCGATGGCGTTTGAAGTGCCGGTGGTAGCTACGGATCTTCCGGCATTGCGAGAGATCGTCGATGATGGGGTAGACGGTTTGCTCTTCAAGGCCGGTGACCAGATGGATCTTGCTGAAAAGATACGAATTTTACTGGGCGACGAGTCAGTAAGAAAAACGATGGGCCGGGCCGGTCGTCGAAAAGTATTAGCGACCAGAACCTGGGCCGCCAATGCGGAACGTATAACCACTCTGTACAGTTCGTTGTGTGATGAGAGAAATAAGCAGTAGCCCTCTTTTATCGCCGTAGTAAGCGCTAGATTGACTAAGCGCAAATATACTTTGGAAGTTGAGTAAGAATGTCGGAAATTGATGTCTGTGTCGTGGGCATGGGTTATATAGGTTTGCCCACTTCAGTTGTATTGGCCAATGCCGGCTGGCGAGTACATGGAGTAGACATTAATGAGAAAGCCGTCGAATTATTAAGCAACGGTGTCGCGACGTTCGAAGAACCGGGCATATCGGCGGCTTTGAAAAGTAGCGTCGTCAGCGGAAACCTCTCTGTAGCTACGGTTCCGAAGGAATCCAAGGTATACATCATTGCTGTGCCTACGCCCATCGATGCAAATTTTGAACCAGATACTTCCTACATTCGGTCGGCCGTTGAATCAGTAGCTTTGTTGGCGAAAGCGGACGACTTATTCATTTTGGAGAGTACTTCGCCTGTAGGCACGACGGAAATGATTCGCGATATCTTGCATGATCTGAGGCCCGACCTCAGCAATGCGGTGATGTACTTTGCCCATTGTCCTGAACGAGTCATACCCGGCCGCATGATGAAAGAAATCATTAGCAATGATCGCGTCGTTGGAGGAATCGATGGAAATTCCGCAGAAAAGGCAGCGAACCTGTACCGTTCGTTCTGCGAAGGAGAAATACACCTTACAGATGCACGAACGGCTGAACTTACCAAGCTAACGGAAAATTCGTTCCGCGATGTCAATATTGCATTTGCTAACGAGCTTTCAATCGTGGCAGATCATCTGGGCGTTAACGTTTGGGAAGTCATTGAGCTGGCCAATAAGCATCCTCGTGTTCAGATTCTTCAGCCTGGCCCGGGCGTTGGTGGTCATTGTATTGCTGTGGATCCTTGGTTCCTCGTTGCTTCAGCACCAATGAAGACATCTTTAATCCGTTCAGCGCGCAGAGTCAATGATTCTAAGCCTAGGTTCGTAGTGGATAAGATCGCGAAGTACCTACGTGAGACTAATCGCGAGAGCGTGGCGCTCTTGGGGCTGGCTTTCAAAGCAAATGTAGATGACCTTCGCGAGTCACCTGCTGTAAACATCGCCGTAGAATTGGCGGAACAATTTCCAAATGTACGGCTTAGTATTGTCGAACCGTTCGTCGATGAGCTACCACGAGCGCTTCAAGACTTCGATAATGTACACCTTGTTGATCTTCAGGTTGCCTTCGATAACGAACAATTGATTGTATTGTTAGTCGATCATGACATTTTTAAATTGATTCCGAAGAGTACTCTGGAAGCCAAAGACCTGGTGGATACACGAGGTATGTGGAAAGAATTGGATATCTAGTCCGTGAAAGCAAAAAAACTGCTGGTAATTTTCGGGACGCGTCCGGAAGCAATTAAGGTCGCACCTATAATTCGAGCAGCCAAGTGCTCCCCCCAGTTGGAATGCGTGGTTGCGGTTACCGGTCAACATCGAGAGCTGTTAGATCAGGTGAACACGCTTTTTGGAGTGGTTCCTGATTTTGATTTGGACGTATTCACTACGGCTCAGTCTCTGAACCGTCTGGTTGCACGAATCATAGATGGTTTGGATAGTGTCTTTGACGCATGTGAACCGGACGCCGTGTTGGTGCAAGGTGATACAACGAGTGCTGTTGCTGGTGCCATTGCAGCTTTCTACCGAGGGATTCCAGTCGTTCATGCGGAAGCGGGGCTGCGGAGCTATAATTTGCTTTCGCCTTTCCCAGAAGAAGCTAACCGCAAAGTTGCGAGCCAACTCGCCACGCTTCATTTAGCGCCAACTATGTTCAACAAGCGAAACCTGTTGAACGAAGGAATCAGCGAAAACGCCATCGTAGTTACAGGCAACACAGTGATTGATGCCCTGCTCGAAACTCTCTCAGACGAGATCAGTTTCTCCGACAGGCGTCTTAAGGATCTGGAATCTTCGGGGCGACGCATTGTCACCGTGACGACTCACCGTCGTGAGAACCATGGCGAACGGATGGCCTCTATCGCGAATGCAATATCCGTAATCGCTAAGTCAGCTCCCGATACGGATTTCGTATTGCCATTGCACTGGAATCCTGCTGTACGTGAACGCATTATCCCCGCAACTGCAGGGCTTTCCAACGTTATAGTTACTGATCCATTGAATTATGCTGAGTTCACCAAGCTACTTAGCCTCTCGTCTGTTGTCCTTACCGACTCAGGTGGGGTTCAGGAGGAAGCTCCGAGTTTAGGCAAACCCGTCCTTGTAATGCGTTCGAATACGGAGCGTCCTGAAGGTATTGTCGCGGGCTCTGTAAAATTGGTGGGAACCGACACTGAGGACATAGTCCGTGAGATGCTTATTCTCCTAGAAGACCAAGGCGTCTTTGACTCAATGGCAACCGCAGTGAATCCGTATGGGGACGGCAATGCTTCCTTTAGAAGCATTGAAGCCATTAAGGAGCTGCTCGGTGTCGGGCGACGAGCTGAGGAATTTAATTCTTGGAATCCTAGCGAAGAACAATTAGTGCGTGCTGCTCGCATGATTCACAGGTAGAACCTTTCCATAAGGCCTAAAGTACGGTGTGGGTCGGTGTCTGGCTTTCCAAGACTCAGACACTGGCAATACCAGTTTGGTAGGCGATGACTACAGCCTGGACCCTGTCACGAGCTTCCAATTTGGCCAGAATATGGCCCACATGGGTTTTGACTGTGGCTTCTGACAGGAATAGTTTTTCTGCGATTTCCGGGTTGGAAAAGCCTTCTGCAATCAAACCAAACACTTCCCGCTCGCGAGGTGTCAGCGATTCAACAGCGGCAATTAGGTGGTCTTTGTGCTGTGACGAGCTCTTCTTGAGCATTGGCGCCATGTGGTCCAGCAACCGTCGAGTGGTCGATGGTGCTATGACGGCATCTCCGCGATTGACCGTGCGCACCGATTCCAAGAGTTCTTCTGGGGGCGCATCCTTCAAAAGAAAGCCGCTGGCGCCGGCTTGAATGGCACTTAGCGCATATTCGTCCATGTCGAAAGTCGTCAGCACGATGATCTTGGGACCATCCGCGGCCTTCTTATCTGGATCCAGTAGGCGCTCAGTAGCTTCGATGCCGTCCATTTGCGGCATTCGCACGTCCATCAAGATGACATCCGCCTGAGCCATCAGTGGTGCAGCTAGTGCTTCACGGCCATTGCCAGCTTCAACAATGACTTCCATATCCTCTTGGGAATTAATGAGCATTCTGAAGCCACTGCGAACCAAGAGCTGATCATCGACCAGGCCGACCTTGATGGCATCTGTTTTAGGCATTTGAATATTAGTCCTCGGTGTAAGGGATGGAAACATTAACGGCGAAACCGCCACCGGTCCGGGGGAGTGCAGTGCAGGTACCTTCATACAAGGCTACGCGTTCTTTCATTCCCTTCAGACCTTGTCCTACGCCTTCCAGGACGATGGAACCGGCACCTCGCCCATCGTCGCTGACGCTCAAATTCAAGCCCCGGGAAGTCCACTCAATATGGACTTGGGTCTGTGTATCCGGACCAGCGTGCTTAATGACATTCGTGAGTGATTCTTGAACGCATCGATAGATTGTGAGCTCCGCGCCTGCCGGTAGTTCTTTCCGCGGGGTTCCAGAAGTTTCGAGATGGACATTCAGTCCGGACACGGCAACGCTTTCTACGAGTTCAGGTACGTTTGCCAATGACGGAAGAGGGCGATTCTCCAATTCCTCATCTTTGCGTAGAACTCCCAGGAGCCTGCGCATTTCTTTCAGTGATGCGCGGCCAGTATCTGAAACTGTCTTCAGGGTCTCGATGGCAATCTCCGGGTCTTTCGCCGCCGCATATCGTGCCCCGTTGGCCTGGGTGATGATGACAGAGAGCGAATGGGCCACGATGTCATGCATCTCGCGGGCAATGTGGTTTCTCTCGTCGGAAGCTGCCAGGGCGCGCTCGGTGAGGCGTTCCTTCTCCAGGCGTTCGGCATGATCCTTCAGGGACTTCATGGCCAGGCGCCTCGTGCGCGCTAAGTCACCGAAGGTCCAGGAAAGGGTGACGACCAATGCAAGACCCACGAAAGAAATCATCATGTCGAAGGTGAAGACGGGTGATGGATCAGGTGAGTACCTTGAGGCGCCGAACATGCTGAACGTCGCCAACAACGCGCCAATCAGTCCCAGTCCCAGCGTGCTGAATGACTGCCAGCGTTTCCCGTAGACAGCCATGGTGTAAATCATGATTGGAACGGAAACTTGCGAGAACATCATTAGCCCGTCAAAGCCCAGTTGCAATACATGCCCGGTGGCGACAACGAGGGTCGCTGCCCATGGGCAGCGACGCCGCACCATCAGCGGCGCTGACTGGAGAAGAGAGAGACTCAGAACGGCGAGAACGGCGGCAACTGACATCGAAGAAGCGAGGCTGAGGGCTGCTGGAATGCAGAACAGCGTGTACAGCAGGCCGGTGATGAAATCTACCCGTCCGGGATTCTCGCGGATCCAACCGTCAATTCGACGGTGGGGATTGGCAAAGATCAAGTGTTCCTGCAATTCGACGTGTTGGTAGCTATTGATCCTTATAGCGAAGCAAAGGATCTGTTTATCCAAGGTTATCGGCAACGAAGACGGCGATGCCTCATGCCCAGGGAGGAAATATGTCGGCGGAAACTCATCAGATCTCATTATTTGAGATGAACTCTCAAATGGCGGACGCTAGTCGATAGAATCTGTGCCATGGGAAATGTAATTGATATTGCGGTCATTCCGGGTGACGGTATTGGCCCAGAAGTTGTTGCCGAAGCGGTTAAGGTTCTGAAGTTCGTCACTAATGGTGGCAAGAACGAGATCAAGCTGACCGACTACAAGCTAGGTGCAGAGCATTGGCTGGCGACTGGCGAAACACTTCCGGATGCGACGCTGGAAGCTCTTAAGAAGCACGATGCCATTCTCTTCGGCGCTGTTGGCGCTGCCCCTGGAGATACGCGCATTCCGTCCGGAATTATCGAGCGCGAAATGCTTCTGAAGCTCCGCTTCTCGCTGGATCATTTCGTGAATCTGCGTCCGGCTAAGCTCTATCCTGGAATTGAGAGCCCCCTGGCTAACCCGGGTGAAATTGACTTCGTGGTGGTTCGCGAAGGCACCGAAGGCCCGTATGTAGGCAATGGCGGTTCGGTGCGCACGGGCACCGCGCATGAAATCGCTACCGAAGTATCGGTAAATACCGCCTATGGTGTGGAACGTGTTGTCCGCGACGCATTCCGCCGTGCATCAGAGCGTGAACGCAAGCGTGTCACCCTGGTGCACAAGCACAACGTGCTGGTGCACGCCGGGCATTTGTGGAAGCGCACTGTCGAAATGGTGGCGCAGGAATTCCCAGAGGTTACCCACGATTACCTGCACGTGGATGCGGCTACCATCTTCTTGACCACGGACCCATCGCGTTTCGACGTGATTGTCACTGACAACCTCTTTGGCGACATTCTCACCGACCAGGCCGGCGCCATTACCGGTGGTATTGGCCTGGCAGCCAGTGGCAACATCAATATGGACCGTACCTACCCATCGATGTTTGAGCCGGTTCATGGTTCGGCTCCGGATATTGCCGGCCAGCAGAAGGCAGACCCAACCGCGGCGATTCTGTCCGTGGCACTGATGCTTGATCACGTCGGGTTGGCTGAAGAGGCTCGCACAGTTGAGCAAGCTGTTGAAAAAGAGATCACTTCACGTCAAGAATTGACCGATAATCGCACCACAAGTGAAATTGGCGATGCAATTGTCGCGTTACTGGCATAAGCTGAAAGTGACGTTTCTGGTTAGCTGATAACCAGTAGCCAAATCCACGAACGGATGTTCCGCAGAGGCGTGGAGCATCCGTTCTTTGTTTATTGAACTAGGAAGTCCAGGCTAGATGGAATTCACCGAAAATCTCTCAACGAATCGCAAGAGCGCACAGGACCGAGCCGGCGTCTTGGCTAATCCTGGGTTCGGAGACTTCTTCACTGACCACACCGCAGTCATCGACTGGTCAGCAGACGATAGCGGCCGTAACGGTGAATGGCATGATGCTCGAATTGAGCCATACGGCCCTATCGCCATGGATCCGGCCGCCTCGGTCCTGCATTATGGCCAGGAAATCTTCGAAGGCCTGAAGGCCTACCGCCACGCCGATGGTTCGGTATGGACTTTCCGCCCGCAGGCCAACGCTGCCCGCATGAATAAGTCGGCTCAGCGCCTAGCACTTCCGCAGCTGGATGAAGACGTTTTCGTCGACTCGCTGCGCAAGCTGGTAGCAACGGATATCGATTGGGTTCCTACCGGTGACGGTGAAGCCCTGTACCTGCGTCCATTCATGATTGCTACCGAAGCATTCCTTGGTGTGCGTGCAGCGCGTGAGGTTTCCTACCGCGTCATCGCCTCGCCAGCAGGAAATTACTTCGGTGGCGAACTCAAGCCAGTGGCCATTTGGGTATCGAAGAACTACGCACGAGCAGGCCGAGGCGGTACAGGTTCGGCTAAGTGCGGTGGCAACTACGCAGCCTCGCTCGTAGCCCAGCTGGAAGCTGAAGAAAACGGCTGCAAGCAGGTTCTGTTCCTTGACTCCTTCAATGACAATGCCGTTGAAGAGCTCGGGGGCATGAATGTCTTCTTCGTAACGAAGGACAACAAGCTGGTGACCCCAGCGTTGACCGGAACCATTCTTGAAGGTGTGACCCGTTCATCGGTCATCCAGCTCGCGAAGGATCGCGGTATGGAGGTGGAAGAACGCAAGATCACCCTGGATGAGTGGCGTGAAGGCATCGCCTCAGGCGATATTGCCGAGGTCTTTGCTTGCGGTACAGCAGCGGTGATCACCCCAATCGGCCTGCTGAAGAACGGCGAAGAGCTCATTGGTGAGGAGAATGCGGCAGCCGGTGAGGTGACCATGTCAATTCGCGAAGAACTGCTGGGAATCCAGCGCGGTACCGTAGAAGACCGCCACGGTTGGCTGGAACGCCTCGCATAGTAAGAGAAACAATCTCCGACTGCACCGAACTAAAATGCTTGGTGCAGTCGGAGATCGTTTTGCTTTAAACGAAGGTGCGCCATTAGTGTCTTCAGTGTATGGAAATGAGTTTCAAGCATCACCAGAGACGATATTTGAGCGACGGTTATTTGGATTGCGATCCACTCCGTGTAAGGCTGAGAGGCCGTCGCTGAGTTGAGGACATAGGTTGTCGGAAAGTTCAGCAAATTCAGCACGGACGATTTCTCGTAGAGCCTTCTTGGCGACGGTTTTCGCTGCCGCTGCGACGATTAGTGATGCAACTGAAGTCGACGAGGGCACATTCCTATCATCCAGAAACGCGATGCCCAGTGTTCATGAGCATGGAGTTGCGTGGAAGAACCAGGAAATTGATCTTTTAAGCGACCTTGAACACGCGGGAAATACTCGGGGAGTACTACGAAAACATGAAAACGCTTTTCCCGTAACGAAGCTGGATGACGTTTTAGAATTACCTGAATACGATGATTCCGCTCGTTCGTGGTTCGCCATTACTATCTCTGGTGTAGCGAACCAACTGCAAATCATTGACCCGGAACAAGGTGCCCCGGTTCATGTTCTTGATATCCCCACCGGTCATAGTGGTGGAGTAGGCTCATTGGCGTGGGATCCAGTGGCACGACACATCTTGCTAAGTAGCGCAAACCATGTCTATATGTGGGAAGCCGCGAATCCAACTGAGCTTCGGAAAGTTCTAACTATTGATGAAGTTGAATATCTGTATGGCATGACCTTGGATTCTACGGGGAAGGCATGGGTTGGAAGCTTCCCCGCTGGCGCAGTATTCGGACTCGATATCAAGAATAATTCTATTGAAACCACGGGTTTGCTTTCCGAAGACACGGAATACGCGCGAAAGATTGCGATCGATGATGAAGACAATGTCTGGGTTGGTACGGGCTCGCAAGAACCTAGACTTTTTGTGTTTCCGGCCATTGACGTTGAGGAAATCACCGAAATAAATCTGCCCATTGAGAAAGATACTGGATTCATCAGTAGTTTGCATGTATTCGGTTCTAGAATCATTGTTAGCGTAAGTGGCTTGTCGGAACAGCTTGTTTTTGATCGCACCTCTCACAAGCCGATTCGTAAGCTTCGTCGTGTTTGGTCGCAAAGAATTGCTTCAAACCGCGTTGATTCGGGGCTGCATTCGGTTTTTTATACTGTGACAGACGGATCACTGTACGAAACCAATGTTCGCACACTCAAAGACGTAGAACTCGGCCCCATCCCAGCTGGAGGATTTGACGCATTACTCGCTCGCGAAGGCAAGGTACTTCTTGTTCAAGGCACCTCGTCTGGGGTCCGATTAACAAAGATTGATGTCACTACGATGGTTCCAGCTCCATTGGTCGAGGTAGAGCTTGAACGTGGGAGCTTTGCTATTCAATCATTGTTGGGCACGTCCTCAGGCGAAGTCTACGTAGGCGCGTTTATGGGCCGTGGGATAGCTTCGATCAATGTGGATGCCGGCGATCGCTGGACCTCTCCCGCCGATCAAAGCGCTGTGCAGCAAATTGAACAAATGATCGAGGCTGAGCCATCAAAGCTTTATCTAGGATCATATGGGCATGCTGATATCGTGAAAATCGACCTAGCAAATCGTGACGCAGATGACTCATATCAACTCTTGGAACGTCTGTCGAGGAAGTACCGACAGTCACGTCCGTTTGGTTGGGCAGCGAATAGCACGGACGTCTTCTTTGGCACGGTTCCTGACTACGGTCGCTCTGGCGGAGTTATTGGCAGGATTTCTCTGCAAAGCGACAAAATCTCCTGGGTTCTTGACGGTGATGGTGAGGGGTTCATCGGCGGTCAATCAATCATTGGGTTGGTCGCAGATGAGCAATATCTGTATGGGACGACGTCGGTACGGAATGGGTACGGAATTGCCGATACAGAAGGGCTGGCTAAGGTGTTTAAATTCGATATTGAAGCCAAGGAATTAATTTGGGTTAAGACTCCAGTTCATGACACTGGGGCTCTGTACTCCCCAAAATTGCTCGGTGGAATGCTGGTGATCGCTGACATCGAAGGTATTAATATCATTGATCCCTTGGATGGAGCACTGCTCAAAAAGCATGACCTGAGCGGGACTAAAAACAAATATCGACGTGCCGGATGGGCTAACGCAGATATCGCGATTGCGGCTGGTCACAGGCTCGTCCACAGTTCATCTGGAACCACAACAGTAGTTGATTTTGATGACAGAACTACTGCGACCATAGGTAGCAAGGATAGCGAGTACAGCTTAGGAAGCCGTCTTACGTCGTTACCCGACGGAAGGGTGTATGGTGTATTGGGGGCCTCGACTCTCGCGGAGCTGGACTTGAAACCTAGCGAACCAGGCCTGTCTTGAGAACTGGTTGAGGGAATAGCCAAGCGTTGAACTGCAAGAGTCATAGTTTAGGCTTGTATTCATGCGCATTGCACGATTTGTAGTAGATAGCGACCCGCTGTACGGCGTCGTCGACGGTAACGATATTCATGTTTTGGCTGGAGATCCATTTTTCCAGGGGATCAAGACCACTGGTGCTACGCACTCCTTGGATGATGTTCGGTTGGTAGCCCCGATAATCCCTCGCTCAAAGGTCGTGGGCTTTGGCCGCACGTACCGCGAGCACGCCAAGGAACTTGGAAATGAAGTTCCTGCTGAGCCGCTGATGTTCTTGAAGCCGAATACTTCCGTAGTCGGCCATGGAGACCCCGTCACCCTGCCGGCGTTTTCAAATGAAGTTTCCTTCGAAGGCGAACTTGCCGTGGTGATCGGCCGTATTTGCAAGGATGTTCCAGCCGACAAGGCGCAGGACGTTATCTTCGGCTACACCGTAGCAAACGACCTGACCGCCCGCGATGCTCAGCGCACCGATCCGCAGTGGGCTCGTGCCAAGGGCTTTGATGGTTCCTGCCCGCTGGGCCCGTGGATTGAGACCGAGATTCCCGACCCGGATGATCTGGGAATTATCAGCCGCGTCAATGGAGAGGTTCGCCAAGATGGAACTACCAACGACATGATCTGGCCAGTCAACGAATTGGTTGCTCGTGCTTCCGAAGCTTTCACCTTGCTGCCAGGCGATGTCATCATGACTGGGACCCCTGCGGGTGTCGGCCTAGTAAATGCAGGCGACGTTGTAGAAGTGGAAGTCGAAGGTATCGGTTCATTGCGAACCGTCTTCCGTCGCTAGGAACCATCACTGATGTTGTGAGGCTTTCGATCGCTAATGTGATCGGGAGCCTCGCGCTTTAACTGCAAGTTTCTTTGAGGAAGGCATAGAATGAAAACATCATGACTGATCTTTCGTTGATTCCCGTTGTTACCGAAGATACCCCGGTACGCGTTCGTTTTTGCCCATCCCCAACTGGTACCCCTCACGTAGGTTTGATCCGTACTGCCCTTTTCAACTGGGCCTACGCGCGTCACACCGGCGGCAAAATGGTCTTCCGCATCGAAGACACCGATGCTAAGCGTGACTCCGAAGAAAGCTACAACCAGCTTTTGGATGCTCTGGCATGGTTGGGTATCGATTGGGACGAGGGCGTCAACGCGGGCGGTCCGCATGAGCCATACCGCCAGTCGCAGCGTGGTGGCATCTACGAGGACGTCATTGCCAAGCTTCGTGCTGCAGGCCATCTGTACGAGTCCTACTCGACCCCAGAAGAAGTTGAAGCACGCCACAAGGCAGCCGGCCGTGACCCGAAGCTGGGCTACGACAACTTCGACCGCGAACTGACCGATGAGCAGAAATCCGCGTTCAAGGCCGAGGGTCGTGAACCGGTATTGCGTGTTCGCATGCCGGATCACGACATTACCTTCAATGACCTGGTACGTGGCGAGATCACCTTCAAGGCTGGATCCGTTCC
This sequence comes from Glutamicibacter sp. NPDC090743, assembly GCF_044769125.1. NCBI lineage: Bacteria > Bacillati > Actinomycetota > Actinomycetes > Micrococcales > Micrococcaceae > Glutamicibacter > Glutamicibacter sp. NPDC090743. The sequence continues at coordinate 29,305 of NZ_JBIVXE010000004.1, forward strand.
CGACTATGTGGTGGTGCGCGCCAACGGCAAGCCGCTATACACCCTGGTCAACCCAATCGATGATGCGCTGATGGGCATTACCCACGTACTTCGTGGCGAAGATCTGTTGTCCTCGACTCCACGCCAGGTCGTCTTGTATGCGTTGCTGCACGATATCGGCGTTGCCCAGTACATGCCGCGCTTTGGCCACCTGCCCTACGTTATGGGACAGGGCAACAAGAAGCTATCCAAGCGTGATCCAGAATCCAGCGTATTCCTGCACCGCGACAATGGTTTCATCCCGGAAGGACTGCTGAACTATCTCGCGCTGCTTGGCTGGTCGCTGAGTGCTGATGAAGATATCTTCTCGCGTGAACAGCTGGTAGAAGCCTTTGACGTAGCAGATGTGCTGTCCAATCCTGCCCGCTTCGATGTGAAGAAGGCAGAAGCAATCAACGGAACCCACGTGCGCATGCTCGAACCACAGGATTTCCGTGATCGTTTGGTTCCTTACCTGAAGGCCGCTGGCCTGGTGGGCGAAGAGCTGACTGAACGTGAAAACGTCATCCTGGACCAGGCTGCACCACTGGTACAGGAACGTATTGCCCTGTTGGGTGAAGCGACCGACATGCTTGAATTCCTCTTCAAGTCTGATGACGAAATTGTCATCGACGAGAAAGCGCTCAAGGGAATGCCGGCAAACCTGGTTGAGGTTGTCGATGCTACCGTCCAGGGCCTCGAAACCCTTACCGAATGGAACGCCGAATCCATCCAGGCAGCACTGCGCACGAAGCTTGTGGACGAACTGGAACTGAAGCCTCGTCAGGCATTCGGTCCAGCCCGTGTTGCTATCTCCGGAAAGCGCGTATCTCCACCGCTCTTCGAGTCCATGGAAATTCTTGGACGCGAGTCGAGCCTCAAGCGTTTGCGCGCATTTGGCGAGTCCCGCTAGCTATTCGCCGAATGCCCGCTGAGAAGCACGTTGAACGCCTCGGATGGTTCCAGTCCTGTGACTGGTTCTGTCCGAGGCGTTCGCTTTGAGTTTGATGGCGCGCGCGTAGATTTGCAAACGCCCGCAATCCGCGGTTTCTCGTCCATGTCGGAGCCGGAGCTGGCGCATCTGTATCCTGAGTGACTGGCCGGAATTGCGGCAGGTCTTGCGGATGATGGTGCTTATGCCCGGGAGAGGTACATGGCAGGCGGGCTTAAGTTCATGGGGCAGCGAGAAGTGCGGTTCCTGCGTGCGTGGAGTTTGGCAGGATTAACCGCGTCACGCGGATACGTTTATACGCCTTGGATCGCTGGATACGATACCGCCGGTGTTCCTAAACCCCATTTTTGTCCCGTTCCTTGGCCGGTACGCTGAACTAGAGGGTCTGCCGGCGCAGGCGCTTTACATAGGGGATGACCCTGTTGGCGGCTATCAATGTGCCGTTGACGCGGGACTCCAGTATTTTCTCACGGACAGTGCCTCACTTCACAAGAATTTCTCTGGTTGGCTAGTGGAGGTTTTCGGATCTCTGACAGCTGTTCTTTGCTGATTTTCCGCGGATTCTGCGTGGAATACCGGTCGCGAGGCTCGATTTGTGTACTGAACTTTAGGCCGGTATAGTTTTATCTCGTGCTACGGCAGTGACCGGAATGACGCTCAGCTGAATTCCGGAAAGGCCAAGTCACAGTGGGATATGGTGTAATTGGCAACACAACGGTTTCTGGTTCCGTCATTCTAGGTTCGAGTCCTGGTATCCCAGCGCTTCACCAAAGAGATTTGGTGAGCTGAAGATTTATCTTCAGCATACGGCCCCATCGTATAGCGGCCTAGTACTCCGCCCTCTCACGGCGGCAACACGGGTTCGAATCCCGTTGGGGTCACCACAGTAAAACCGCGGAGAATTCCGCGGTTTTTGCGTTTCCCGGACAAAATCTGCATCAGGCTCGCGGGTTTCCCTGTTGGCATGAGGCAAGATAGTTCTCATGGAGTCGAATTCAGATCTGGCTAAGAGCTCAGGGCAGGAAACTGCCTCGCAAACCGAAATTGGCAGTGATTCCGCGGCGCGTTTGAGCGAGCTCCAGGAGCTGCTCGAAGAGCTTTCCTTTGTAAATGGCCAGCCACGAGAAGCCTCTGCCTTCGAAGAACTGCGCAACAAGGCATTGCATCAAATCTCGGACTACCTGATTCCACGAGTTTCGAATCTCGGCGCACCGCTACTGGTGGTCGTCGGTGGCTCCACGGGCTCGGGCAAATCGACTCTGGTCAATTCCCTCCTGAGGGAACCCGTCAGTCTCTCCGGCGCTGTGCGTCCGACCACGCGGACTCCGGTCTTGGCTTTCAACCCTGTTGACCAATCCTTCTTTGAATCTGAACGGATTCTTCCCGAACTTAAACGCGTAGCTGGCCGTGGCTTCAATGCAGATGCCGGAGCAGCCAGTAACCATGCGCTGTTGATGACGCCTCGTGAGCAGGTTCCACGAGGTTTGGCCATCCTCGATGCCCCGGATATCGACTCGGTTTCCGACGAGAACAGGGAATTGGCGGGCCAGCTTCTGAACGCAGCAGATCTGTGGATTTTTGTCACCACAGCCAATAGATACGCCGACGCTCTTCCTTGGGATATGCTCACCGAAGCCGGCGCACGGAAAATTACCGTCTGCGTCGTCTTGAACAGGGTGCCACCGGGAGCCGAAGACGATATTGTTCCGGATTTGAAACGCCTGTTAAGCGAGAAGGACCTGGATCCGTCGTTGCTGCATGTCCTGAACGAGACGCAGCTGGATGACCAGAAATTGATTCCAAGTGAGCACGTGGAACCCTTGCTCGCGTGGCTGAACTCACTGGCAGCAGATTCCGCTAAACGGCAGCAGATTGCGGCACAAACACTTGATGGCGCGTTGCGGCGCACCACCGCAGATGTCAGTGAGTTAATCGCTGAACTGCAAGAGCAGGAGAAACAGCTCGGTGAATTGCGTGCCCTTACCAATGAGCGCTTTGAGCAATCGTTGGCCAGAATTAACGATTCGCTCAATGACGGCTCATTGCTGCGTGGCGAAATCCTGGCCCGGTGGCAGGACTTCGTAGGAGCGGGCGAGCTGCTGCGCGGAATCGAAGGCGCCATTGGACGGATGAGGGATCGTGTTGGCGCTTTCCTGACTGGAAAGCCGCCAGTGACCCATCGTGTTGAACAAGCCATCGAATCAGGCCTGCACATGGTCTTCATGGCCGAGGCAACCAAGGCCTGCCATGACGTTGACAGATCGTGGAAGAACACGCCATTTGGCCAAGCGCTCCGCTCTAATCTGCAATCGCCGCGCCCGCCACAGGATCTCAATGAGCAAGCTTCGGAAAGCATCCGGCTTTGGCAAAAAGATGTCTTGGACATGATTCGGCAGGAGGGCGCCGGGAAGCGCAAGACGGCCCGCATGGCGGCATTTGGAGTCAACGGGGTGGCGGTCATCCTGATGGTCGTGGTCTTTGCGTCAACAGCGGGCCTCACCGGTCTGGAAATCGGTATTGCCGGCGGCTCCGCATTGGTAGGGCAGAAACTGCTGGAAGCAATTTTTGGCGAGGATGCGGTACGTCGCATGGCCACCAAAGCCCGCAAGATGCTTGACACCCGGGCACGGGATCTACTGGATAGGACCTCGTCGATCTACCTGGACGAGCTAGCTGCAAAATCGCAGCCGGAGCTTGCCGATCGATTGGGCAAGATTACCTCAGCCTTGAGCAGCAAAGGGGCTCACTAATGTCCGAGCGCAAGATTCTCAGAGCAGTCAGCGGTCTCAACTCGCAAATCAACAGCATCGTGGAAGCGATGCAGCTTGCAGAACCATATCTGGAACCAGAAACCATCGATCTAGCCGCGGACATTATCACGCGTGCTGAATCTCGGCGCCAGCTTTCATCCGAACATGTGGTTGTCGGACTTTTCGGTGCCACCGGCAGCGGAAAATCAACGATGTTCAACGCTTTGGTAGGGCAGGAGTTGGCGGCCACGGGTGTCATCCGCCCGACTACTACTGATACTGTCGCTGCAATCTGGGAGCCAGAGGGATCAAGCGAGTTACTGGACTGGCTGGTAGTGACTACTCGCCATGTCATGGGCGATCAGGACAGCCGGGCGCAACCTGGTAAGAAAAAGAAGTTCGACTCCGGTCTCTTGCTGTTGGACCTACCCGACATGGATTCCACGGCAGTGGACCACCACAAGATTGCGGCTCGCTTGGTGGGCCAAGTGGATTATCTGGTATGGGTGCTTGATCCGCAGAAATACGCCGACGCGTCAATCCACCATGGATATCTCAATTCCCTGCGCAGCCAGCAGGGGAACCTGCTGATCGTCCTGAACCAGATCGACAAGATTGCAGAACAAGAACGCAAGCAAGTCGTCGATTCCTTGCGCGGCATCTTGGCAACGTCCGGCTTGGAGAACCTTCCCATCGTTTGCGCCTCTGCTGCCACGGGTGAAGGGGTCGCAGATGTGCATGCCAAGATTGCGGCCGCGGCGAAAAACAAGGCACTTTCCACGCGTCGGCTCCGCGCAGACGTTGATCAAGTCATCCACCGCCTAAGTGAGGAACTCCAGGTGGAAAAGGTGCGCCTGCCTAGCCAGCTGCACCAAGCAGAGCTGGAGTGTGTGATCGCAAAAGCGCACGGCGCCCAGTACATTGCTGATGCAGTGGAGACCTCCTACCTGCTTCGGGGTGCTTCGCGAACAGGATGGCCTTTGACCACGTGGCTGGTGAAGCTGCGCAACGATCCGCTGAAGCGGATGAATCTCGGGCGCCAGCATGAAGACCCTGAATTGTCCTTGACTTCGCGGCCAGAGCTTTCTGTCGCGGAGACTGCGGCTATCGAACATGGCATCGACCAGTATGTTTCCGAGGCTTCCAATGATCTTCCGGAAAGCTGGAAAGAACCACTGCGTGAAAAGGTGCACGCGAATACGGAGGTACTAGATGACGGCATCGATGCGGCTATAGCCGGGACACCGCTGGGCGTTGAACGGTCATCGTGGTGGTGGCCGGTAGTGAAAGTCATCCAATGGGTCGCCCTTGTTGCTGCCCTGGGCGGAGCCTTGTGGCTCGCGGGCTATCCGGTGGCTGGATACTTCCAATTCGACCTGCCACAGGCTCCCCGGGTCGAAGGAATCGCCGTCCCGACGCTGCTGGTTTTCATAGGAATACTGCTGGGTATTGTCCTTGGCTTGGCTTGCTCGTTTGTCAACCGAATAGTCGCTAAAGTTAAGCGTAGGAAAGCGTTGAAGAACATTGAACGCTCGGTATCCCACTTGGTCAGGCAGGCCGTGATTGATCCTGTTGACCAGCATTTGGACACCTTCAATAGTTATTCTGCATTGATCACCTCAGCAGCCAAGAAAGCCGATTAGAACTCTGTGACTACAAACCAACCAAACGTCGATGCAACGGTAGGTGACCTTGGGGAACAAGGCATCCTGGACGCGATGTTGCCGCTGCTTGATTCAGAACAAGCAAGTCTCGGGCCCGGCGACGACGCAGGTGCGCTGCGCGTGCGCGGAACGGAAGTTCTCGTCTCCGTGGATACCCTGGTTGAGAATCAAGATTTTCGGTTGATCTGGCCCAGCGGGCTAGAGCACAGAGCCTATGACATCGGGTGGAAATCCATTGCACAGAATGTTTCGGACATTAATGCAATGGGCGGTCACGCTACTGGCGCCGTGATTTCTTTGTCCCTGCCGAAGGATACTTCCTTGGAATGGGTCAGGGACTTCAGCCGCGGCGTTGCCGAGGCTATACAGGGACTTGGCGCACAGGAACTTACCATTCTGGGGGGAGACCTCGGGAAGTCCCAAGAAATTTCCGTTACCACTACCGTTCTGGGCGAATGCGAGCATGGCAAGGTCCTGAGGAGCGGAGTCCAAGTTGGCGACCGCATTGCCGTGGCAGGACGTGTCGGTGCTGCTGGGGCAGGGCTTTCGGTCCTTGAGCATGATCGCAACGAACAAGGCTGGAGCCGGGCAGTGCGCCGGCTGGTCCAGGCGCAGTGCCGTCCCGTGCCACCGTTGGAATCCGGCCCGCGTGCCGCGGAAGCTGGTGCTACAGCCATGATGGACATATCTGATGGGCTGATCCGTGACGCTGGACGCTTGGCCAAAGCCAGCCATGTGAATCTCGAGTTAGAGTCTTCCGCGCTGCAGGATTATGCTGTTCGCTTGGAAGCCGCCTCAGAACTGACCGGCACCGATCCGATGTCGTGGGTATTGTACGGCGGCGAAGATTTTGGACTCCTTGCTGCCTTCCCAGAGGGAATTGAAATCCCAGAGGAATTCACTGTAATTGGTGCTGCCAAGCCGGCTCATGGCCGCCGCGCAGTGGTGAAACTTGATGGCAAGGTCGCAAAGCCTGAGGCAGGCTTTGACCACTTCGGCTAGCTGTTCCGAACGTGCTTCATGAGCTGGCTACGCGCGGTCATTCTGGATGCGCAGCAGTTCGGAAAGCTCGTGGGCGGCACTAGTCACGGCTTCGTGGTGAATCTTCCCTGGCTGGCGCGTGAGCCGTTCAATCGGGCCGGATAAGGACAGGGCCGCAATGACTCGTCCGGACTGCCCGCGAACTGGTGCTGATACGGAAGCAACACCTGGCTCGCGTTCTCCCAGCGACTGGGCCCAGCCACGCCGACGGACGCCAGCCAGAATTGTCGGCGTGAAGCGCGCGTGATGCAATCCATCGACCATGCGTTCATTGTCTTCCCAGGCGAGCAGAATCTGGGCTGCCGAGCCGGCTTTCATGGACAGCTGGGTTCCAACAGGAATGGTGTCACGCAGGCCGATTGGACGCTCGGCACTGGCGATGCACACACGGTAATCGCCCTGCTTGCGGAAAATCTGCGTGCTTTCACCGGTGAGGTCGCGAAGCTTGATGAGCACGGGGCCCGCGGCGCTGACCAATCGGTCTTCGCCAGCGGCGCTGGCGAGTTCCACCAGACGGTTCCCCAACTCAAAGCGGCCGTGCATGTCGCGTCCCACCAATCCATGGTGCACCAGCGATTGGGCAATGCGGTGCACCGTAGGACGCGAGATTTCGGTGAGTTCTACCAGCTGGGACAGGGAAGTGGGACCATTCTCCAATGCGTTGAGAATGGCTGCTGCCTTGTCCAGTACGCCTACGCCGCTGCCTGTTGTCATAGTTCCAGTATCACGTCTCAGTATTTGAGATTCAAGTCCGCATACTGGAAAAGTCGATCTATGAAGTGTCAAAGTTGGAGTATCAAATGTTCGTAGCTTGAGGAGTGTGTCGCATGTCCGCCATGCAGTCGCCCCAGACATTGGCAGAAAAAGTCTGGAATGCACATGTTGTGCGCCGAGGAGAAGGCGAAGGTGAAGCCCGCCAGCCGGATTTGATCTACATTGATCTCCACCTGCTGCACGAGGTGACCTCGCCGCAGGCCTTCGAGGGCCTGCGCCTGGCTGGCCGTCCGCTGCGTCGTCCGGACCTGACGATTGCGACCGAAGACCACAACACTCCCACGCTGGATATTGACAAGCCCATTGCCGACCTGACCAGCCGCACCCAGATCCACACCCTGCGGGATAACTGCAAGGAATTCGGTGTTCGCCTGCACTCCTTGGGCGACAAGGAACAGGGCATCGTTCACGTGGTAGGTCCGCAGCTGGGTCTGACCCAGCCAGGCATGACTGTGGTCTGCGGTGATTCGCATACCTCGACCCATGGCGCCTTCGGAGCCCTGGCTTTGGGTATCGGCACCTCGGAAGTCGAGCATGTCATGGCCACCCAGTCGCTGAGCCTGAAGCCGTTCAAGACCATGGCGATTAACGTCGAAGGCACCTTGAAGCCTGGTGTTACCTCCAAGGACATCATCTTGGCGGTCATCGCCAAGATCGGTACCGGTGGCGGCCAGGGATACGTGCTGGAGTACCGTGGTTCTGCGATTCGCTCGCTGTCTATGGATGCCCGCATGACCATCTGCAACATGTCCATCGAGGCTGGCGCCCGCGCCGGCATGATCGCTCCGGACGAGACCACCTTCGAATACGTCAAGGGACGCCCGCATGCACCGGCAGGCGAAGACTGGGACGCCGCTGTCGAGGACTGGAAGCAGCTGCACACCGATGAAGGCGCGCGCTTCGACGCTGAAGTCTTCTTGAATGCAGATGAACTTGAACCATTTGTCACCTGGGGCACCAACCCCGGCCAGGGTGTCTCGCTGTCTGAGAATGTGCCTTCTCCGGAAGACTTCGAAGACGAGAATGACCGCAAGGCCTGCGAGCGTGCTTTGAACTACATGGGTCTGACCGGCGGCACTCCGCTGAAGGACATCCGCGTGGACACCGTCTTCCTGGGATCCTGCACCAACTCCCGCATGGAGGACCTGCGTGCAGCTGCCCAGGTCATCAAGGGCAAGGAAAAGGATCCTGATGTCCGCATGATCGTGGTACCCGGCTCGGCGCGAGTTCGACTGGAAGCCGAAGCAGAAGGCCTGGACCAGATTTTCAAGGACTTTGGTGCTGAATGGCGTTTCGCAGGTTGCTCCATGTGCCTGGGCATGAACCCGGATCAGTTGGCCGAGGGGGAGCGCTGCGCGTCCACCTCCAACCGCAACTTCGAAGGACGTCAGGGCAAGGGCGGACGTACCCACCTGGTGTCGCCACTGGTGGCCGCGGCTACCGCAATCCGTGGAACCCTCTCGTCGCCTAGCGACCTCGTCAACGCACCGGCTTCGGTCTAGGAAGGATCACCGTCATGGAAAAGATTGTCAGCCACACCGGTATTGGTGTTCCACTGCGCCAGAGCAATGTGGACACGGACCAGATTATTCCTGCCGTTTACCTCAAGCGCATCACCCGAACCGGATTCGAGGATGCGTTGTTCGCGGGTTGGCGACGGGATGAGAACTTCATCCTGAACCAGGAACCTTTCAATACCGGCTCCGTGCTGGTGGCAGGTCCCGACTTCGGCACCGGTTCTTCGCGCGAGCACGCTGTCTGGGCGTTGAAGGACTACGGATTCAAGGCTGTGATCTCCGCTCGTTTTGCCGATATTTTCCGTGGCAACTCGGGCAAGCAGGGACTGGTTGCTGCTGAAGTGGCCCAGAGCGACATTGAATTGATCTGGAAGGAACTGGAGAACAATCCAGGCACCACGGTCACCGTTGACCTGGAATCGCGTACGGTCCAGTGCGGTTCCATCTCGGCACCGTTCCAGATTGACGACTACACCCGCTGGCGCTTGATGGAAGGCCTGGACGATATCGGTCTGACCTTGCAGCATGAGGAAGATATCACCGCCTACGAAGCCAAGCGTCCTGCGCATAAGCCGCAGACTTTGCCGGCACGAACCGCAGGCTAAGCACCGAGTTCAAAGTAATTGGAATGGTCCGCTCCTCCCTGACGTTGTTAGGGGTGAGCGGATTATTGCATTCCTAATGGAATGATTTTCGGCAGAGCAGAATAGGTCTGTCTGAAAGCATGCTCACAATGTGTGCGCCACGAGATGATCTGGGCATACTGGCAGGTACAGAGGCGGTATGCTTACTTAGTCCTGCCAGTTCGAAAGCCTAGAAGCTTCGGCGGGCGATAACGACTACGCGATGAGGTAATTCATACATGGGTAAGATCCTGACGATCCATGGTGGTGTCCCGCTCAAGGGCACCGTACGAGTCGGCGGAGCAAAGAACCTAGTGCCAAAAGCCATGGTCGCGGCTCTGCTTGGCGATACCCCTTCGGTATTGCGCAACGTACCGGAGATCAAAGATGTAGCTGTCGTGCGCAGCCTCCTTGAAATCCACGGTGTCAAGGTTGACCAGGACCCTGAAACCGGCGATCTGACCATGGACCCTACCCAGGTCAAGACCGCCTCGAACCAGGCGATCGATGCCCATGCCGGTGACTCGCGTATCCCTATTCTTTTCTGCGGACCATTGATCCACGCCTTGGGCGAAGCGTTCATCCCGGATCTGGGTGGCTGCCGCATCGGCGACCGTCCGATTGACTTCCACCTGGAAGTTCTGCGCGACTTTGGAGCGATCGTTGACAAGGCAGCCGATGGCATCCGCATCTCGGCCGCTAATGGGCTGACCGGCGCCAAGGTTGAACTGCAATACCCAAGTGTCGGCACCACCGAACAGGTCCTGCTCTCGGCCGTTCGAGCCAAGGGTGTCACCGAGGTCAGCAACGCGGCCATTGAGCCAGAAATCCTTGACCTGATCTCGCTGCTGCAGAAGATGGGCGCCATCATCTCCGTGCACCGCGACCGCGTGATCCGCATCCAGGGTGTCGAGAAGCTTACGGGCTTCGACCACTCCGCGTTGCCTGACCGCAACGAAGCCGCATCATGGGCCTCTGCCGCGCTGGTCACCAAGGGCGACATTTTCGTCCAGGACGCGACCCAGCGTGATTTGACAGCTTTCCTGCACGTCTACCGCCAGATCGGTGGTGAATTCGACGTCAAGTCCGACGGCATTCGCTTCTATCACCCAGGTGGAGACCTTAATCCGCTGATCCTGGAAACCGACGTTCACCCGGGCTTCATGACTGACTGGCAGCAGCCGCTGGTAGTGGCCCTGACCCAGGCCAAGGGCGTATCGGTCATTCACGAGACTGTGTATGAGAACCGCTTCGGATTCACCGATGCGCTGGTTCGCATGGGTTCCACCGTCCAGGTTCACACCGACTGCCTCGGGTCCACCCCTTGCCGCTTCGGACAGCGTAACTTCAAGCATTCTGCTGTTGTAGTAGGCCCAGCGAAGCTGACCGGTGCCGACATCGATGTTCCTGATCTTCGTGGCGGTTTCTCCCATTTGATCGCTGCCCTGGCTGCCGAAGGCACCAGCAAGGTCACCGGCATTGAGATCATCAACCGAGGCTACGAGCACTTCATGGAGAAGCTGCAGGCCCTGGGCGCAAATGTCGAGCTGAGCAACTAAAGGGGATCCGATTCGTGGTAAAGATTCTGGCCCCTGGCGAATCTGCTAAGACTAAACGGGTTTTCTCGCTATTGGCGGGCATTGTCCGTTCTGCCATGAACGGTTTGATGGGCAAAACGTGGAAGGGCTTCGAAACCCTCCCTCCGGGCGGGTACATCCTTTGCCCCAATCACCTGACCGAGATTGATCCGTTGGTTGTCGGCCATGCTATTTACAGCAATGGCCGGCTGCCACGCTGGCTGGCCAAGGAATCCTTGTTCAAGATCCCAGTGCTCGGATGGATGCTGCGCGAGACCGGACAGGTTCCGGTGTCACGCAGCGCATCCAATGCTGGCGAATCGCTGGCCGCGGCCCGAAAAGTCTTGGACGCTGGCGGGGTCATAGTCATTTACCCGGAAGGGACGCTGACCCGCGACCCTGCTCTGTGGCCAATGGTAGGACGAACCGGTGCCGCACGTTTGGCCCTGCAGACTGGCGCACCAGTGGTACCGATGGCTCACTGGGGCGACCAGGAACTGTTGCCGCGCTATTCCAAGAAAATGTATCCGTTCCCGCGAAAGCACGTCACGGTGTCAGTTGGCCAGCCAGTGGATCTTGATGACTTGCGTGATGGCCCGCGGACTCGGGCAGTGCTGCAAGAAGCCACCGATCGCATCATGGACGCGATCACCGCACTGACCGCAGAACTGCGCCAAGAAGAAGCACCAGCTGCGCGGTGGGATCCCAGCAAGCATGGCCAGTCGAAGACTGGCCGCAATTTCGATACCCCGGATAACTAATTACCTTGATCAACACCTTCCAGAGGACTGACATTGACTAAGCCGCTACCACGCAAAATCGCCGTCATGGGCGCTGGCAGCTGGGGGACAACCTTCGCCAAGGTGCTTGCTGATTCCGTTGCAGACAAGGGCATCGACGTTCAGATTTGGGCCCGTCGCGAAGACGCCGCCAATGAAATCAATGAACGCCACACCAATTCACGCTACCTGCGCGAAACCAAGCTTCCGGCCAACATCACGGCATCATCGGATCCGAAGACCGTTCTCAACGACGCTGACCTTGTCGTCTTGGCGATTCCGGCTCAGTCGTTGCGCCAGGAATTGGCGAAGTTCAAAGAATTCTTTGAACCCGGTGCGGTCTTGCTTTCACTGATGAAGGGTCTTGAACGCGGGACCGATCTGCGCATGAGCCAGGTCATCGCCGAAGTCACCGGGCTGCCTGCAGAGCAGATCGCTGTGCTGTCCGGACCAAACCTGGCAATGGAAATCGCACGCGAGCAGCCAACGGCTTCGGTCGTGGCCTGCACCGATTCTGATATTGCGCAGTGGATTGCTGAACTGTGCTCCGCTGCATACTTCCGTCCCTACACGAATGACGATGTCTTGGGTGTTGAGCTTGGCGGAATCGTCAAGAACATCATCGCCCTTGCCGTTGGCATGTGCGATGGCATGGGAATGGGCGATAACACCAAGTCCACCGTCATCACGCGCGGCTTGGCTGAAACCACTCGCTTGGTCCTCGCCTTGGGCGGCCGTTTGGACACCTTGGCAGGTCTTTCTGGCCTAGGCGACCTTGTGGCTACCTGTTCTTCCTCGCTCTCCCGCAACAACACCGCAGGACGCCTGCTTGGCCAGGGGCTCTTCTTGGAAGAGGTCAATGACCGCATGTCTCAGACTGCGGAAGGCATCAAATCAGCACGTGCCGTATTCGACTTGTCCCAGGCCCATCACGTGGAAATGCCAATCACCGAAGCGGTGGTCATGGTCCTGGAGGGCACCTTGAGCGTTGAAAATATGGCTGCACGCCTGTTGTCGCGTGAATTGAAATCTGAAGGAGAACGTCACTAATGACTGAACGCAAGCTCCGCGTCCTCTTGCTCTTCGGTGGCCGTTCCTCAGAGCACTCCGTTTCCTGCGTTACTGCGGCCGGCGTCATGCACGCTATCGACCGCGAGCGTTTCGAAATTGTTCCGGTGGGCATCACCCGCGACGGCGGTTGGACCCTGCTGGACGAGGATCCAGAAGGCTGGGCACTGAATACTGGCAAGCTGCCAGAAATTTCCTCGGTGGATCATCCGGTGCATCTTTCCACCGACGCGCAGAAGACATCATTGCTGTCCTACTCGGACTCCACGGTGGCAGATCTGGGCGAGATCGACGTGGTCTTCCCGTTGCTTCATGGTCCATTTGGCGAGGATGGATCAATTCAGGGCATGCTGGAAATGGCTGGCGTTTCTTACGTTGGCTCCGGTATTGCAGCCAGTGCGATGGGCATGGACAAGCATTTCATGAAGGTTGTCTTCGAAGGGGCAGGCTTCAAGGTAGGCCCGTACGAAGTCATCACCAACAAGCAGTGGCTGCGCAACAGCGAAGCTGCCATGAAGCGTTGCGAAGACCTGCAGTACCCGTTGTTCGTCAAGCCGGCACGTGCAGGATCTTCGGTAGGCATCACCAAGGTAGACGAGCCTTCGGGGCTTCGTGCCGCTATTGAGATTGCCCGTGCTGAAGATCCCAAGGTGATCATCGAGCAGGGGATTGTCGGCCGTGAAATCGAATGCGGTGTTCTTGAAGGCCGCGGCTGCGAACCTTCGCGGGCCTCATTGCCAGGCGAAATCGCGGTGGCAGATAATGAGCACACGTTCTATGATTTTGAAGCGAAATATGTTGATGGCGCCGCCGCCGAGCTCAGCTGCCCAGCGGATCTGAGCGAAGAAGCCACTCGCGAGATCCGCGAACTTGCAGTGAAGGCCTTCGACGCTATTGATGCAGAAGGCCTATCTCGAGTTGATTTCTTCTATACTCCCGAAGGGGAGTGGATCATCAATGAAATCAACACCATGCCCGGCTTCACGCCTTCAAGCATGTACCCGCAAATGTGGGCCAAAACGGGAATTGAGTACCGTGAACTTATTGATGAGCTGATTGGGCTGGCTACCGACCGGAATATCGGTTTGCGCTAATCCGGGAATAGCCGTTAAAGGGTGAGGGTGTGTTGAAGAATCAACACACCCTCACGTTTTGCTTGTAGGCGATCCGCTTACAAGCTCACTGACTTGTCAACACTGACGCACTTTTTGGAAGCCGGGATCTTCTGGGCTGCATCCGACAGCGTGGCTAGTACGGTACTTGACGGGATGACGTTAGGATCCAAGACGACTTCGGTCGCCGGCGTCCGGCCGTAAGTAGTCAGGGTCCAGATACCTGATTCTTCATCCTCATTCGCTACCCAGTCGACGTCATTCACGGATACGCAGGGGTCAGTAGTGGGTCCGGGAACTTCGACACCGCAACGCAAGACAACTTTTGACGGGTCGCCCCAGGCCGAGGTTGCCTGCGAGGTCGTTGAACGACGCTCGGCATCATCGATGGCTTCGGGCAGGACAACCATCATTTCCGCACAAAGCGGGTTGGCTGCGTCCGGGGCAGCATCCACGGAAGCGACTGATGCGCAGCCTGCAAGTACTGGTAGTAATAAAGTACCGCTCATCACCAATGCCGAAGTTTGAGCAAGTTTTCGGTTAAGTTTTGGTGACAGTCGGGCTTTCAAGCTGATTTTAGACACGTTATAAGACTACATCGGCACTCTGAAAGATAGGATGTACAGAGTTGAAACTGTGAAAGGTAGCAAATGTCCTTTGAAGAGCACCCAGCGCGACCGCGCAAAAAGAAAAAGCGCAGCGGGCGAGCCATCGTCTTAAGCGTGCTTGCCCTCGTCATGGTCGCGGCGCTTGTTGCCGCCGGTTACCTTTGGAACCTTGGCAGAACTTTCGACTCTGAAAGCCAGACGATTACGGATGCCTTCCCCGCGGAAGAAACTCGTCCTGAAGTCAATGACGAGTCCAAGGACGCCGTCAACATCCTGCTGCTCGGAAGCGATACTCGCGCAACTCGTGAGGCGGATGAGGACAGCGAAGACTTTGGTACCCTGCCTAACGGTGGCCGCTCAGACACCATGATGCTGGTTCATATTCCTGCAGACCGCGAGAATGTGTTTGTCACCTCCGTCATGCGCGACACCTGGCTTGATATTCCGGGCGTAGGAACTGCCAAGATCAACCGTGCTTTTGCCAGCGGTGGAGTGCCCAAAGCAGTCGAAACCCTTGAGGGGCTCTTTGGCGTTCGCATTAACCACGTCGCGTCCGTCGATTTCGAAGGATTCAAGGGTCTAACCGACGCAGTGGGCGGAGTTACCGTTGATAACCCGCGAGGCTTCAAGCAGTCAATTGTTAATGGCATGTACTTCCCAGAGGGTGTTCAAACCCTGGACGGTGAACAGGCACTGGCATTTGTCCGTGAACGCAAGTCCTTCCCAGGCAGCGACTACGAGCGCGTCAAGAACCAGCAGCTTTTCGTCAAGGCTTTGCTTGGTCAGTTGATGTCCAAGGAAACCCTGACCAACCCGGGTAAGGTCTCTGAAGTTGTTTCTCAAATTGCACCGTTCATTGCAGTTGATGAAACTCTGGATTCTGGCAAGGTTGCCTCTTACGCTTCCTCCATGCTGAACCTGCGTTCGAGCGATATGGAATTCTTCACCCTTCCAAACAAGGGTCCGGGACGTTCTGCCGACGGACAGTCAATTGTCATTCCGGATATGGAAGTGATTGAGAAGTTTGGCAAGGCACTGCAAGAAGACAAGATGGCAGAGTTCGTAGAAACTACTGACCTGTCACGATAACTCCACTGAAGGATCAACTTTCCATGACTCCCCAAAAACTCGATACCTCGGTGCGTGCCATCAGAGAATGGCTCGCACGGAGTGTCAAGAGTCTCGGGAACCATTCTGACCGGCTCAATGCCATCAACGTTTTCCCGGTAGCAGACGGAGATACGGGCAGTAACCTGTATCTGACTGCACGGGCAGGTCACGATGCAGTGAGTAAACTGGAAAGCGACGACATCGGTGGCTTCTTAGAAGTTGCCGCGCGCGCGTCAATGGAATCGGCGCGCGGCAACTCTGGAACCCTGTTGGCTGTATTCCTCAGCGGCCTGAGTGAACCGTGGGTCGGTTACGAGCGGCTTACCGCGCCGCTGCTAGCCCTTGGGCTTGAACGTGCCAAGGTGCGCTCCTGGTCAGCACTGAGTGAACCAGTCGAAGGCACCATGCTCTCCGTGATCAACGCCATCGCGTTGGCCGCAGGATCGACCCTTGCTCACTTGAAGTGTGATTTAGAGAGCCGTGCAGCGTTGGACACGGTATTGACCCAGATGAGCCAAGCGGCTCGATTGGCAGTGAAGGGAACTGAAACAGAGCTCCCGTCCCTCGTTGAAGCCGGTGTAGTAGATGCGGGCGCGGTGGGCATGCTGATCATCATCGATGAACTTTGCGCTGCTATTCGAAGCGACGCCACTGATTTTGAGTCCTACGAGAAATTCCATGGCTATCAGGTCCAGGATCCGCATGTCCACCTGAACAATGACACTGAAACCGGCGTCGAAGTCATGTGCACTGTCTCTCTGGATGCATTAGGCGCCGCTACTCTGCGCGGTCAGCTAGATGCCATGGGCAATTCCGTGATCATGTCCCCGGTAAACCAGCTTGAAGAAGACACCTACCGTTGGCGCGTACATGTGCATGTCCCGGAGTCTGAAAAAGCCTTGGACCTGATCAAGAAATACGGTGACCCAGTGAATATCAGCGTCACCGATCTGTGCACCCACGATGGCTGAAACAACGCTGACCACGTTTGAGAATGCAGAACTCTCAACATTCCTCGGTAATAAGAACGCCACCGCGCTGGAAAAGGCATTCGGCTACAGCACAGTGGGGGAGTTCCTCTGGCATTTTCCGCGGCGCTATGTCGAAGTAGGCGAACTTACGCCAATTTCAGAGCTTCCCTTTGACGAGCACGTCACCGTTGTAGCCCAGGTGGTCAACGTTAGCCAGCGGCAGATGCACTCGCGTCGCGGTTTCATTTTTGAAGTGACCGTTAGCGATGAGCTCAGTGCAGGCGGCCAAGAGCTGAAGATGACCTTCTTCAATGGTTACCAAGCCCGAACGGACTTGGATATTGGAACTATTGCAATGTTCAGCGGCAAGGTTGGCTGGTACCAAGACCATCTGCAGCTGAGCCAGCCCGAATACGCGATCCTGGATGAGGCATCACAGGCGGATCCGCGCCCTATCCCGATCTATCCGGCTTCGGCGAAGATGCCGAATAAGCGCATCAGGGATTTGATGGCGTTGTTGATGGAACAATTCACAGATCAGAATCTTCCTGAATTTCTTCCAGCAGAACTGCTACGCACCCATCATTACCCAGTACGCCATCAAGCGTTCTTGGATCGACATTTTCCCAAAGAAATCAAGCAGGCTTACGTGGCTCGACAGCGCTTTGCCTTTGAAGAAGCCTTCATGCTGCAGCTGGCATTAGGGGAACGCGGTCGCCAGCTGGGAGCGCAGAAAGCTATCGCGCGTCCACAGGTGCCAGGACGACTGGCCGATAAATTTGATGCCATCCTGCCGTTTACCCTGACCGAAGACCAGCTCCTTGTCGGAGAACAAATCTCTGCCGATCTGGCACAGCCACATCCGATGCATCGCTTACTGCAAGGAGAGGTAGGTTCCGGCAAGACCATTGTCGCGCTTCGCGCCATCTTGCAGGTGATCGATGCCGGAGGACAGGCGGCGCTCCTAGCGCCGACAGAAGTCCTGGCCGCGCAGCACTATGCGTCTATCAAGAAGATGCTTGGCAACCTTGCAGAACCCGGATTGTTCGGCGAAGGCGAAGGAACTGGAGTCGCGCTCCTGACAGGTTCTGCAAAAACTGCACAGCGTCGTGAAGCCCTATTAGGTATTGCCAGCGGCGAAACAGGACTGGTTATCGGTACGCATGCCCTGCTGGGCGATCAGGTGCAATTTGCTGAACTTGGCCTAGTCGTGGTGGATGAGCAACATCGTTTTGGCGTTGAACAGCGCGACGCCTTGCGGGCTAAGGCAGCCGGCTCTGTTCCGCATACCCTGGTCATGACCGCTACGCCGATCCCGAGAACCGTCGCTATGACCGTGTTCGGCGATTTGGACACGTCGACAATCAAGCGCCTGCCCGCCGGGCGCGCACCGATCCAAACGCATATTGTGCCCATGCAGCTGACCGGTTTCCGGGACAGGTTGTTCTCAAGGATCATTGAGGAAGTGGAAAAGGGCCACCAAGTCTATGTGGTGTGTCCAAGAATTTCGGACACGACAGCTGAACAAGGCGTACTCCTAGCGACCTATGAAGACTCTGCCGGACAAACCATGAGCGTCGAAGCCATGCAGGAGTTGCTGGGTGGTATGCCTGAATTTGTTGGGATACGTACCGAAGCGTTGCACTCGCAACTGGATGCAGCAGACAAGCAAGAAACCATGGATTCCTTTGCACGTGGCGAAATTGACGTGCTGATTTCTACGACTGTCATTGAAGTTGGTGTTGACGTTCATAATGCGACGTTGATGGTGATCATGGACGCTGAGCGCTTTGGCATCTCGCAGCTCCACCAGCTGCGTGGCCGCGTAGGCCGTGGCGGATTTCCCGGGACGTGCCTCATGACCACATGGTTGGACGCGGACCATCCGTCGGTAGGACGATTGAAGACGATTGAGTCAACAATCGATGGCTTTGAGCTAGCTGAAGCAGACTTGGCGGAACGCAAAGAAGGAAATATCCTTGGCGTTCAGCAATCGGGTAGCCGATCGTCGTTGCGGGAACTGAGCATCATCAAGGATCGCTCGCTTATTGAGCGGGCTAGAACCGATGCGGGTCTCCTCCTTGCCGATGGCAACTGGGGACGTCAACACCCCGGACTCCTGGCGGTTGCCGGGAATTGGCTTGATGAATCCACCAAAGAATACTTGAATAAGAACTGATTGAAGGTAGATCTAGGCAATGAGCCGAATAATCGCTGGAGCCGCTGGCGGGCGTCCACTGAAGTCCGTACCTGGTGATGCAACACGCCCTACAACGGACCGGGTCAAAGAGGCTCTCTTCTCCCGTTTGGAAAGCTGGGATATCCTCTCTGGCGCACGAGTACTGGATCTCTTTGCAGGATCAGGGTCGCTAGGCGTCGAGACAGCCAGCCGCGGGGCGCGGCGGGTTGTTCTGGTAGAAAAGGCGCCCAAAGCGGTCTCTGTTTGCCAGCAAAATGCGGCAATGGTGAATAAGGTTCTGAAGACCGATACCGTTACGGTTCAGCGCGGGAGTGTTGATAGCGTCCTCGATGGGTATTACAACGCGGTTTCGGGAGTGCCCAGCAAGACCTTTGACGTGGTCTTGCTGGATCCTCCTTACCCGCTGACTGAAGAAGAACTAGCTGTCACGCTCGAGAAGATATCCAGAATCCTAGCTGAAGATGCCACCGTGATCGTCGAGCGTTCCGGTCGTTCACCAGAACCAACATGGCCGAGCGCCATGGAGAAGTTCGCCGACAAGAAATACGGCGAAACGCACCTATGGTTTGCAGAACCCATCTAGATCCATCGAATGGCGAACCTCTGACGGGTATGGCCCCGCTGCCTGGCATTCGAGTATTTGATCGTCCCGGAATCGTTGGCGGGACGCTGTCAATATCAAGTTCCCAGGGAAGCGCTTGGTAAACATTTCCGGACTTGAACTCAGCATCACGAATTCAAAGCTGGAACCTGCTGCCTGAATTTGAGAACAGGTGAAATCCAAGGGAGGATCATCGCCAATGTTCACGAACAGCAATCCGTCATTGGCCAACGAATTCCTGAGTTCTGCATAGTAGCCGTCGGTGGTGAGGTGTTCAGGTGCGTCCGGCCCAGAGAAGATATCCAATACGATAACGTCAAATTTTTCATCGACCAGTTGTTCGGCAAGCACGCTCCTTGCATCGGCAACAATTGGGGATAGATCGCAGCCTTGAGGCAAAGGCAGATGCGTGAGAACGAAATCAAGAAGTTCGCGCTCAATGTCTATAGCTACGTGAGTACTTGCTGGATAAACCACACTCGCCCAGCGAGCCAGAGTCAAGGCGCCTGCGCCGAGATGCAGCATCTTCATTGGACGCTCTTCTGGGCGCAGGACCTTCAGATGATTGGCAATGCGCGCGAGATATTCGTAGAAGACTTCTTCCGGATGCGAAAGATTGACATGCGACTGGGGCGCGTCGCCGATGGCGAGTATTTTTGACCCGGGGACCAAGTCATCGTCGTAAATCGTGGCGTGTTCCTGGACGAAACCAAGCCACCGTTTAGCCGGCTTTCGTGTCAATTGGAGAGCACCTCTGGCAGGCGCTGCAATCGCTGAACCGCATCGGAAATCACGTCAGGCTTTTTGCAGAAGGCGAAGCGCAGCAGGCCCTGGTAATCATTTCGGTTTCCGGGATGGACAAAGGCCGACATCGGTATCGCTGCAACTCCGAGGCGCTCGGGCATCATTCGTGCTACTTCAGCAGCATCATTCAATTCAAAGCCACGTACATCAGCAACCAAGAAGTAGGTCCCCTTTGGGCGAATCACTGGGATGCCAGCTGTTTCCAGGCCTGATGCGAGAATTTCTCCCGACTGTCCGAGATCGGCAGCGAAGCGCTCGAAAAAGGCGTCTGGAAGTTGCAGGGCTTGCGCTACTGCCGGTTGGAAAGCTGGGCCCGAGGAGTAGGTCAGGAACTGTTTCACTGTTCGGACAGCAGTAATCAGCTGGCGAGGACCGGTTGCCCAGCCTACTTTCCAGCCGGTAAAGGAGAAAGACTTGCCCGCTGAAGAAATGGTGATGGTCCGTTCTGATCCACCGGGCAGGCTCGCGATGGGAACATGTCGCACACCGAAAGTCAGATGTTCATAGACTTCATCGGAGATGATGATGCAGTTGTGCTGATGTGCCAGGGCAATGATTTCTTGGAGCACTGATACATCTAATACGGTGCCAGTAGGATTATGGGGATTGTTCACAAGGATTACCCGCGTCTGGTCAGTGACCGCACGTCGAAGGTCATCCAAATCTGGTTCGAAATTCGGAGCCTTGAGCTGAACGACCTTATGCACAGCGTTGGTCAACCCAATCATGGCTGCATAGGAATCGTAATAAGGCTCAAAGGTCACAACTTCATCGCCAGGTTCCAGGAAAGCCAGCAGGGAAGCAGCGATGGCTTCAGTTGCGCCAGTGGAAACGACGACCTCAGTCTGTGGGTCAAGCTTCAGCGAATAGAACCGCTCCTGATGCGCAGCGATAGCTTCGCGGAGGTTCAGCGTCCCTGAACCTGGTGCATATTGGTTAGCGCCATCTTGTATTGCGTCCATGGCAATTTGCTTGATTTCTGGTGGACCCTCGGAATCAGGGAACCCCTGGCCTAGATTGATGGCCTTGTGATGATTCGCTAATGCGGTGATTTCTTCAAAGACCGTCACTCCAGGCTGGCCTGTGGAATCTAGGAGGTTGGCACCATATGCGGTTCGCTGCCATGGAGTGAATTCAATGCTCATGAGTCCATTATCGTCTTGTACATAGGAACAAGGGCATTAAGTCATGGAATCTTTACGAGACATTCACATCAGATCGCTAATTTGACATGAGTTCTTGATAGATTCAGTTCATGCGAAGAGCGGTATGCCCGGGTTCTTTTGACCCAATTCATAATGGACACGTCGAAATCATTGCGCGCGCGGCGAGCCTTTTTGATGAGGTGATCGTGGCAGTGTCCACGAATTACTCCAAGAAGTATCGCTTCAGCGAAGACGAACGAGTCGCCATGGTAGAAGAAACTGTCGGTGGACTGCGTGGGGTTTCCGCTGTGCCGATGGGCCAGGGCCTGCTAGCTGATTTCTGCAAGGAGCAGGGAGCGGAAGCAATCGTCAAGGGATTGCGTAGCACTGTTGACTACGCCTATGAGATTCCCATGGCCACGATGAATCGGCATCTCACAGGTGTGGAAACGGTCTTCCTTCAGGCTGATACGCGATACACGCATCTTTCCTCATCTCTGCTCAAGGAAGTACAGGCTCTTGGAGGGGACGTAGATGAATACTTCCCGCGCGCTGTAATCAAGAGGCTTACTCATCCGTAGGTAGTTGCGCAATACTGTCGCCATTAACTAATCCGAAGATAGGGGATTCAACACTATGTCTGCACCTCGCGCCATTACTAAAGCGGTCATTCCGGCAGCCGGTTTAGGGACACGATTCCTTCCAGCAACAAAAGCAATGCCCAAGGAAATGCTCCCAGTTGTAGACAAGCCAGCGATTCAATATGTGGTCGCCGAAGCTGCTCGTGCTGGGCTTAATAATGTCCTGATGATTACCGGACGAAACAAACGCGCTCTTGAAGACCACTTTGATCGTGTTCCGTCCCTCGAAGCGACACTCGAAGCCAAGGGAGACATGAAGAAGCTCGGGCTAGTGCAAGACGCCACCGCACTGGGGGATATCCATTACGTACGACAGCGAGATCCTCGTGGTCTCGGCCATGCAGTTTTATGTGCAAAGCAACATGTTGGCGATGAACCATTCGCGGTCCTTCTAGGTGATGACTTGATCCATGAGGACGATGACCTGCTATCTTTCATGATTGAAGCCCAGAAAAAGACGGGTGGTTCAGTTATTGCGCTGATGGAAGTAGATCCAGAACAGATTAGTGCCTACGGATGTGCAGATATATCTCATGTGAAGGGTGCGGACTACGTCAAAGTTGAAGGATTGGTTGAGAAGCCAAACGCTGAAGAAGCACCGAGTAACCTGGCCGTGATTGGACGTTACCTGCTTCACCCTCGCGTATTTGAAATTCTGGAGCACACTGCTCCTGGCAGAGGCAATGAAATTCAGTTAACTGATGCTCTTCAAGAGTTAGCGATTGCCGACGGCGAGGGAGCTGGTGTCCATGCCGTGATTTTCCGAGGCCGACGTTACGACACAGGCGATAAATTAAGCTATCTACAAGCAAATATAGCCCTCGCCGTAGAAAACGATGAACTGGGCGATAGCCTCACGACCTGGCTGAAGAATTTTGTAAGTTCACTGTAAACGAGCTAAGTCAGGTTATGCCAAACGACACTTGACCGTTCCGGCCAGTGGCTTGTGGAGGCACTTTCACATTGGGTGACCCACGAATAGATTGAGCGATGGAGGCCCGGACTTATTTCTTGACTTCATGTAATCCAGCCCGTGGGTGACCAAAAAGTAGTAGATTGCGGTTGCTGCAAAATGTCCGATGTGCATCGAACCTGAAGTTGTTGCAGAGGCCTAATTGGTGTGACGCTACGACTGCTAGGAAACTTTGACGACACTGTGGAGGCCGAGATCTCCAATTGGTTGTCAATTCCTGACAACTCTGGTCAATCCTGTGGTTCGAGAACAACAATTCAGTAAGCTTAGAAGAAGGAATGGCTCGTGCCTGCGAACCTCCGAAATATCTGCATCTAGTCAGATAAGATATATCACCATGACCCGAGTTTTCATTTACGGCAGTTGCGTCACTCGAGATTCTGTCCCGTGGTTTAAGGACTATGGGCTAGAAATGGTGGGGTATGTCGCGCGCCAATCATTAATTTCGGCCTACAGGCCTTCTAAATCCACCGAATTCGATTTCGGACCGATCGAATCAAATTTTCAGAGCCGAATGTGCAAGGGTGATGTTGAGGGAAGTCTTCGCTTTGAAATTGGGCGTAGTACGCCGGATGCCATCTTCTGGGATCTTTGCGACGAGAGACTAGGCGTTCGAATCGTCAAGAGTGGGGGCATGGTCACTCAATCACGTAATCATGTTGCTGAAGGGTTGCATCCAGGGCCATTCGGTCGCGCCTTGTCGTTTGGAGCAGATGACCACTTCGAATTGTGGGGTAAGGCTCTAAAGCAATTTGTATCTACACTTGAGCGTTGGGGTCTGTCTGATCGACTTTATCTGAATGCAATTCCGTGGGCGATGAAGGATGAATTCGGCAATGATCACAATGGCCTTGCGACGCGTGCTCAGGACTTTAACCATAAGGCTGAGCGGTACTTCAAACTAGCGGGCCAAGCGGGGGCTCAGATCGTAAGAACCCTTCAAGACGATGTGGTCTCGCAGACCGAAGGTCACAAGTGGGGTGCTGCCCCGTTCCATTACACTGAAGAAACGTATAGGGCGATGTTGGGGAATTTGCGCGAGACTATGTAGAACCCAAAATTCTAGTCACTGTGCGTTGGGCCATCTTGGGCCTTCGCGCAGTCGGTAACTAATAAGGCGAATTAATTTTTCCGTATTGTCAAAATGGGAATAGCGTGCAGTCTCGTATACGGCAGACACGTACCTCTTGATGTGCCCGTAGTCAGTAAATCCTGCAAGCTCAGGGAATGTGCCGTCACGAGATATCACTCCTAGACCCTCAGTTAGTAGCTGTTTATGCAACAGCCTTACTATACGATTTCACCACCCTCGTAAGCAGATCCACTGCCATATCAAACTGGTTCAGTTATTTCGATCCGTAGCCCGCAGCGCTCACTACTTAGTATCAACAGCACATCCCTTGAATTCCCCAGCCATGGGATGCACCGAAATTCTTCGGCTGCCCTTCCTCTCGCTCTGCATAGAAAGAGACAGCTAACGCCCACGAATGCAGTCGACGTGACCTTCGATTGTGTCTTCGTGCCTATGCAACTGTAATCTCTGAAAACTCCTTCGGGACTCAGGACAATCACAAATTTCATATGTAATCTAGAGCGTTGTACAAAGTCACCCTGGATCAATGTTGGTTTTGGGGAACCGCTGACCAGGTGGAGCAGGAATGAAAAAAATATGGAATAACGGAAATTCGGCAGCTCCGTCGCGACGTGCGCGGATCAGAGTCGAACGCACCAAGAAGAAGATCCGTGTCGTAGCTGCATCTATTGTAGCAATGTTGCTTTTGGCTGGGCTCGGTGCAGGATACTTCTTGTTTGATTTGCAACGTCAATTCAATGTCAAGTCCAATACTGTATCTTTCGACTTCTCTGAGACTGAGCAACAGGACCGCCCTATTAAACATCCCGATGATAAATCAATGAACGTCTTGCTGGTTGGTGTCGATCATGCAGATGAGCGAAGTGGCGAAGTGGCTGCACTAGATGGTGCCGTATCGCAACGCAGCGATTCCATGATGCTTGTACACATTCCAGAAGATAGATCACAGGTATACGTAATGTCGATGGTCCGCGATATGTTCGTAGACATTCCTGGATATGGAAAGAACAAATTGAACGCCGCGATCATGTTTGGTGGTGTTCCTCTCTTACTGCAGACGATCGAAGGATTTCTCGGGACTAAGGTAGATCATGTTGCCTTGGTAGATTTTGAGGGTTTTAAAGAACTTTCCACAGCTTTGGGTGGTGTCATAGTTGATAATGAAATTTCTTTCACTGCTCACAACACGGACTATTACTACCCAACCGGTGACATCTCACTAACTGGCGACCGCGCGCTCCGATTCGTCCGCGAACGCAAATCATTTTCTAATGGTGACTACCAACGCGTCGCAAACCAGAGAAAATTCATCGCCGCTGCTGCGAAGCAACTACTCTCGTCAGGCACACTCGTAAATCCAACAAGACTGTACGAGATTGTGGATAAAGTCTCGCCGTACTTGACTTTTGACGAAGAATTTGACGCTGCGACGCTTGTTGGCCTTGGGCTAGAACTCAAGAATATTGACCCAGATAAGATGGCGATGTTTACCCTGCCTACTGCCGGGACTTCGACTAGCGCAGATGGTGAGTCGATCGAGTTGGCGAGCGAATCTGCGATTGCCCAGATAAGTAGTGCGCTTCAGAACGACACGATGGACGAGTACCTCCGAGTCAATCCTCCTGAAGCGCCATAATGCGGGATGTGGGATGAACTACACCGTGGTGAAGAGTGAAAGACAGAAGAACAGCGTGTAATCAATTAGACTTTGAACAACTATGCTTAGCCGTTAATGCATCGATACGCATTTGAACAGAGGACAAATTTCGCATGACAGTTGCAGAGGAGGCCGAAAAGTACGGCTTGCACCGCGTTGGTGCAAGACCTACTCTGGTCAGCTATCTGAAACAGACGTGGCAGCGACGAGAGTTTATTTACGAACTTGCTAAGGCCCGCGTTCAGTCGAGAAACCAAAAAAATCGTCTGGGTATGATTTGGATCGTTCTCAAACCAACATTCAATGCGTTGATGTACGGTGCCATCTTTGGTGTTCTGATGGGCGGTAGTCGTGGGCCGGATTATCCAGTCTTTGTCATTATTGGAGTCTTCCTCTTTGAGTTTTTCAGCGCATCGTTGACAAACGGTGCCAAGTCTATAACAGGAAACAAGTCATTAGTGCAGTCACTCGCATTCCCTAGACTTTCGCTTCCTGTTGCGGAAGTCACCCAGAACTTTTTGACTTTGATGCCGATGCTGGGTGTTATGTTTGTCTACGCGATGATCCTCGGGACAACGCCAAAATGGAGCTGGTTAGGTATAATTCCATTACTAGGAGTGTATGCAGTGTTGAACATGGGACTGGCTTTGATCTGTGCCAGGATAACCGTTCACATTCGAGACTTCTCCCAGATTCTCCCACTTTTCACGCGCGTCATGTTCTACACGTCGGGTGTACTCTTCAGTGCTGATCGGCTGTTGAGCCACTGGCCGGGCCTAATCGCAGTGTTCAATGTCCACCCGATTTACCAAACCTTGCAGATAGCGCGTGGTTTGGTCATGGATGATTACCAGCATGACCCATGGGCGTGGCAGGTAGTAGCCTTGTGGGCGGTGTGCACATTTGTGTTCGGGATGATCTACTTCTGGAAGGCAGAGGAGCGTTACGGTCGTGCGAATTAGTTTTGATGACCTAATTAATCCAGGGCTGCATCCTGACTACGAACCAGCCCCTATTTTTTCTGATGACACTTCCTTTATCGATGTGGTCAAACCGGAAGAAATCACCAATTCACAATTAAACATCGACAGGACACGAAAACCCGTAGTTATAGTCGATAACCTGCACGTGAAGTATGAGGTATTTTCCAGCGGCAAAGCTGTGGGTAACGCGGGCGCACGTCGATTGTTGCGTCCAAAGTTGAAGGGTGTTCGCACCGTCCACGCTCTCAAAGGAATTACGTTCGTGGCCTATGAGAACGAATCAATCGGAGTCATCGGTTCGAACGGTTCAGGTAAATCTACATTACTCAAGGCAATTACTGGGTTGACGCCACCTTCGAGTGGTGCTGTATATGCACGTTCTCGCCCGAGTCTACTGGGTGTTGGAGCTGCCCTGATCCCTGACCTGTCGGGTGATAAGAATATTACTTTGGGCGGCCTTGCGCTGGGATATAGCCGTGAAAAAGTTGAAGAAATGCGTGAAGAAATCACGCAATTCGCAGAGCTCCAAGAGTTTATTGACTTGCCGATGAGTACATATTCATCTGGTATGAGCGCACGACTTAAGTTTGCAATTGCTGCTTCTAAAAAACACGATATTCTCATCGTTGACGAGGCCCTTGCCGTGGGCGACGCTAAGTTTAAAAAGCGAAGCGAAGCTAAGATTCGAGAGATACGCGATAGTGCGGGAACTATTTTCAATGTCTCCCACTCGATGAACTCCATCAAACAAACTTGTGATCGTGTCATCTGGATCGAGAAGGGTGTTCAGATGATGGACGGCGATCCAACCACAGTGATCAGGGCCTATCAGCAACATCTGAAGGCGAAGAAGTAAGGGCCGAATGTCTGATTTCCCCGGTGTCTCCTATGTGATGCCTGTGCTTAACGAGGCGGATTATCTGGATGAGGCCGTGGCCTCGATCCTGGCGCAAGAGTACGACGGCGACAAAGAACTAGTTTTGGCCCTAGGGCCGAGTACAGACAATACGAACGCGGTTGCAAAGCGATTGGCTGAGCACGACCCGAGGATTATCCTAGTCAATAATCCTCAAGGTAGGACTCCGATTGCCCTAAACCTTGCCATTCGCGCTTCAAGCTTACCCATTGTGATTCGAGTAGATGCGCATAGCGAGCTACCAGCGGATTATACGAAACGGGGAATTGAAACGCTTTATCGAGCAAACGCCTATGATGTCGGCGGCCTTATGGACGCCAGAGGGCGCACGTCGGTTCAGCGTGGAATCGCCGCTGCCTATCATTCTAAATTTGGTTTTGGTGGACCGGCCTATCATTCGGGTGCCCCGGAAGGACCTGCTGAGTCTGCATATCTTGGGATTTTCCGACGTGAAGTGTTTGAGGAAGTTGGCTATTACAACGAAGAACTGTGGAGAGCTCAAGACTGGGAGCTTTGCCTGCGAATTCGTAAAGCCGGGCATACGGTATGGTTCGATCCAGATCTGAAGGTCGGGTATTACCCTCGGGATACTTTTGCATCTTTGATCAGTCAGTCCATGGCATCGGGAACTTGGCGAGCAGAAATTGCGCGACGGTTTCCAGAGGGAAAATCGCTCCGTCACGATATTCCACCTCTGCTATTGGTGGGTATTAGCGCTGGATTGATTGCATCATTGTTAGAACCCGCGATACGCGATCAGTCATCGAAGCCAGTTCTTTTTATAATGAAAGTCCTGAAAATCGTTCCAGTTTTGTACTCGGTGGTATCGCTTTGTGCAGGCCTATCTAGTAAGGCAGTTGGGACCAAGGAGAAGTTGCTGGCAGCGTGTGCTTTCCCCGCAATCCATTTGCCTTGGGCTTTTGGATACATCAAGGGTCGTTTTTGCGGGGCAGCCGGAACTGTCGACAAAGGGCGCGTTAAGTAATCATGATTGAACGTCCAAAGAATCCAACGCTCGAACAGCTGCGTGCGGTATGCCAACCTCCGGAAGTCCGTGCGCGTAAGAATGCCGAGCACTGGACAGCTGAGCTGTACCTGCGCCATATCTCCATTTACCTCACCGCAATACTGGTGCGCACGCGTATCAGTGCCAATGGCGTTACCGGCTTGATGATTCTTGCGGGTTGGTTCATGTCTCTAGCGCTGTTGATCCCTGGCATCTGGGGACCGTTGCTGGCAGTAATCTTGTCGCAGCTCCAGCTGTATTTTGACTGTTCTGACGGAGAAGTCGCACGTTGGAGGGGAACTCAATCTCCTCGCGGTATTTTCATTGACATGGTTGGGCACCACACAACAGAGGCGCTGATCCCAATTGCTTTGGGCTACCGAGTCTTCAGAGAACTATCTGCGGATGATTCCTCAGTTGAGCAGGCCTGGCCTACACTGTTCATGGCCGCTTGCCTGTCGGTTCTTCTGGTCCTGAACCGTTCGCAGTCACTCATGGTTCATGCGGCCAGAGGCATGGCGGGTCTCGGGAAATTGCCGGATACTGCCGCCGCCAGATCTGTTCCAACAATTTCATTCGTTGGAAAGCTGCGTTCCTTGGCTCGCTTCTTGCCATTCCATAAGCTACTGCACGCAGTGGAACTATCGCTGATCATTCTTGGATGCTCAATTATCTCCGTAATCGTTGGTATTCCAGGAGTCGCTGAAAAGTGGATGATCTGTGTCCTGTTGCCTGCATGCGTCTTGGTGAACTTTGGGCATTTCCTTTCCAATATGGCCTCGTCCCGACTCAAAGCATAGTTTGACCTAATTCCGTATATCCCACCGCCTTAGAGGACAAATGCCTGCAGAGATCAAGCCAACCATCGGCGTAGTTGTGTTGACCATGGGTAACCGCCCGGTTGAGCTCCGACGCGCCCTGGAATCTTTGCTGGCCCAACGCTCAGTGCTGATTGACGCTGTAGTCGTAGGCAACGGATGGGATCCTACGGATATCCCTGAAGGGATCAAGACTCATTTTCTTCCAGAGAATTTGGGCATTCCGGCCGGCCGCAATGCTGGAGTGAACCAGGTAAATGGCGAATACTTGTGCTTCCTCGATGACGATTCATGGTTCATCGATGATGACTTCTTGATTACGGCTGTCGAACGGTTCAAGCACTACCCTCGCATGGGGCTGTTGCAGCCGCGCATCACTGATCCGGAAAACGAAGAACAGAATCCACGACGTTGGATCCCGCGATTAAAAAAACGAACGGCAGTTGAACCAAGCAAAGTTTTCCACGTGGGGGAAACTTGCCTAGTTACTACCCGCAGAATTTTTGATTCCACGGGTGGCTGGGCAGGGGGATTCTGGTACGCGCATGAAGGCATCGAACTTGCCTGGCGCGTATGGGACACCGGCACTTACGTCTGGTATGCCGGCGACATGCAGATTGGCCATCCAATCGTGGATCCACGACGCCACGACGAGTTCTATCGTTTGAATGCCCGAAACCGGGTGTGGCTGGCTCGCCGTAACTTGCCCGTGCCGCTGCGTTGGATCTATCCAACAACCTGGATGCTCATTGAGTGCTTGCGGCTGCGACACAACAAAAGCGCTGTGTCCCAGTACATAGCCGGATGGCGGGCAGGTTGGACCGGCAGCCCCTGGTACCGTGAACCACGGCCTAAACTTAGATGGAAAACAATAGTTCGCATGACCCTCGCGGGTCGTCTGCCTATTATCTAACGACGAATACAAGTGAGCGCCACTAGCTGAGCAAGCGAAGCTATTACCTTACTTCGAAAGGGACCCATGACTAAAACTGTTTTGACGTACGGAACTTTTGACCTGTTCCATATCGGCCACCTGAATATCCTGAAGCGTCTTAAGGAGAAGGGCGACCGCCTGGTTGTTGGCGTATCCACTGACGAATTCAACGCCGTCAAGGGCAAGAAGCCTGTAGTTCCTTTCGAACAGCGTCTTGAGATCGTCCAGGCCATCAAATACGTAGACCTCGCCATTCCCGAAGAGAACTGGGAACAGAAACGTACGGACATCAAGAAGTACGATGCAAAGGTCTTCGGCATCGGCGAAGACTGGATGGGCAAGTTTGACGACCTCGGTGATGAAGTCGAAGTTGTCTACCTTCCACGTACCTCCGGTATCTCGACAACTGAAATGAAACGTGTCCTGAGCGAGTTCGATGAGCGACATGTCACGTCGTTAAAGAACACATTGGACACTTTGAGCCAGATCGTGAAGGAACTGAGCTAGTAAACTCGTTTAGTTGTAAGTTGTTGTTTTCGAGATTTGAAAGTACTCATGGCTAGCGAGCACATCACAGACTCCATCAAGTCCAGCGTAAAGGGCGCCCTGCAAAAAGTGGGGCGACGTCCGGAAGCAAAACGGATATCCCGTCTGATGGGGCTAACCGGTCGTCCGTCGGCCAATGTGAATGTTGGTGTATCCAATATTCCGGTACCAGGATCTGTAGCGGTTTACTTCGGCGATGGCGCTGACAAGATCTATCAGGTGACTCAGTGGCTTCCGGTGCTTGAAGAACTCCATGAGAAAGAAGAAGTTCTGCTGGTCTTCCGTACTTTGAGTGCTTTCAAAGCGGCGGAGAAATTTACAGACCTGCCACGGATCTATGTACGCCGATTGACCGATCTCATGGATCTTTATGATGACAATGACCTGAAGCTGGTCATATACACCAACAATTCGCGCACGAATTTCCAGTCCCTGGATCACCCAAGGCTTGTTCACGTGCATGTAAACCATGGTGAGAGCGACAAACTCTCGATGGTTTCGAATAAGGCCAAGGCCTACGACAAGGTTTTTGTCGCAGGCCCTGCAGCCATCAAGCGCCACGAGGCAATGTTGATTGACTTCGAGTTCAACAAATTGGAAGTCACCGGTCGTCCGCAGCTGGATATCAACTTCGAACTCGAATTGGAACCAAGCGAGAAGTTCGATGTCATGTATGCGCCGACGTGGGAAGGGGAAAACGAAGACAACAACTACACCTCGTTGGACAAATACGGTGTTGCCATTGTCGAGTCATTGTTGGAGAACCCTTCTTGGCGCGTCGTCTATAAGCCGCACCCACGAATTCAGGACAGCAATACTCCTGGCGTAGCTCAGGCACACGCACGCATTCTGGAAATGATCGAAGCTGCCAATGAAGCCGGCGCTGAGCACGTGATATCCGAACAGGGCAATATCTTGGCCATGTTCGAGTCGACCGATGCGCTGATTACCGATGTTTCCAGCGTAGGCCTGGACTACCTGTACCTCCACCCGGGCAATCCGTTAGTCATTTCCGACCGACGTAGTAACCGCGAAATTCTTCACCGCGATGCACCCGTTGCGCAGGCCTGCCACGTGGTAGACCAAGATAGCGTGAAGAACGTTGGAGACCTGCTCGCCGATGCACTGACTCGTGACGGACACAAGGATCAGCGCATTGAAATGCGCCAGTTCTACTTTGGCGACCTGAACCGAGGCGATTCAACTAAGCGATTCCAGGACGTCATTCAGAAGCTGATTGTTGAACGTCAAGGAAAGCTGGAGAACTTCCGGGGTTGGCACAGCTAGAGGTCCGCTGACTCCTTGGTCCCGATTCGTACCATACGAATTGGGACCAATTGCTTTAAGCGCCAGATAATGACAACGCTCCAGTCGAAGCAGACTCTATGGTCATTTGCAGGTGTCCGTGGCGGTTTCAAACTGATTCGAGAGCCCACGGGCGGTAATCTTAGACTGTGGATCACATGAAATGACGGCCACTGCCGTGTGGTGCTAGCGGCCTATTCATGTTGTACACGCGTGATTTCCAAGCTGTTCCGCTGAACGACTTACGCGGGGGATAGCAGCTAAAACATTGAAGGACACTATTCGTGGCAGTTGAAATTCGAGCTATGCAAGACTTGGCGCAGTCAGCGATGCAGACTTTGCGTACCCAGCGGTTGAAGCGTAAGAAGTATCGCTACTACAGCGGCTACCAAGAGCTGAACCTTGCAATTCGTGATGAAGTTCTGCATCTGGACGCTACCGTTGCCCACCCCGTGCAATCAGTTTCGGTATTACACGGTAGCCACATCGTTCTTTCTGTTGCGCCACTTCCGGTTGATCTAGTCAAGAATGGTCACGATGAATCCCATCGAATCCATGCTGAGATCTCTCTGGATCCCCTTCTTGATCGATGGCAAGACTATCGGGAACTCGCTTCCAGTGACGAAGAGCCGGAATCCAGCGTTCCTGATTCGGATGACGCAGATGACAACCAAGTGACTCTAGAAAATGACCTGTACGCCGGTACGGTTCGTCTTGCACTGACCTTCAGCTCCGAATTCGATCAATTGCCTCCGGGTATCGCATGGTTGCAGCTAACTGAAGACGGTGAACTGCTCAGGCGCAAAGAGGTCCGGGAACGGATCGACGCCGGGGAACTAATCCTCAACGGCCCTGTTATCGCCCACCGTATTCTGGGGCGGTTCTCGTCGACTACTTTTAGCCATGACACGGTCTATAATTCAGGCGAACGCAGCGTAGGACTTTATATCAATAAGAAGGCCGAAGTGGCTTTGGCCCTGAACCGTCCTCTTCGCTTTAAGTATCGAATTCGTACTGACATCACCCGGATCAATGACGGCATGCTGTCGTTGGGCGGAGTTCTGGAAACGCAGAGCGACCGGTTGTCCTCAGTTACTTTGCAACTGGTTGGACGTAAATCGGAATTTGCAGTTGAAGTTCCAGCGGAGCTGGTTTTCGACGAAAAGCATGCAGCAAAGCGCTTTGGACGTGCTATCTACAGCTGGTCAGCAACCCTGGATTTCAAATCTGCTGACTGGGAGGCGATCGATCGTGGCGATAACTACGATCTCTATCTGCTGGCGACTTCGAATTCCAGCGGAGAGCTTGCACGCATCCGAGTGACTCGTACCCCGTTTGCCGTGCGCAGCACGACACGTGCAGATGCGGTGACAATCGGTGAAAAGACTCTAGCGATTTCTCCGTATTTCACTTTCAAAGCAAAATCAACATCGGTGATTCTGGAAGTGTTCGACAAAGAAGCCTTTGCCGTACTCGCTAACGCTAAACAGCGTAGTTTCCCAATCAGCCAGCCATCGGATTCGAAGCCGATTTGGATCGTCGGCGAACTGTCCTACAAGGCTCAGGACAACGGGCTGCATCTGTTTAAATACCTGCGCAAAGAACGCTCAGATATTGATGCGTACTACGTCATCGATGAGCAAGCTCCCGATTTGCGGAATTTCGATTCCATGGATCACGTCGTTTTCCATGGCAGCAAAGAACATTTTGAATTGGCTATTCGTGCGCAACGAGTCATCGGCACGCACCATGCCGATTACTTGTACCCAACAAGGCACCATAGCTTCTCGTCGCGTTGCCGCGCTACTCGAGTGTTCTTGCAGCATGGCGTCATGGGAACCAAATGGATGGTTCCCAACTACGGCAAGAATTCACCTGGCTTTGCGACGGACCTTTTCATGGTTTCCTCTGAGCGCGAGAAGCAGTACATCGTTAAGGACTTCCTCTACTCGCCTGGCGAAGTCAAGGTCACCGGGCTATCGCGGTTCGATTCCTTGCTGGCGACGGATTTGAGTGTTAACGAGAACATGCTCCTGATCATCCCAACGTGGCGTGATTGGTTGCAGAATGAGGAAGTTTTCCTAGAATCAGACTACCTCGAGCAATGGAAAAACCTGCTTAATTCGGCGGAACTTGCAGAATTAGTCCAGAGGTATGGCCTGGAAGTTGTTTTCTGCCTCCATCCCAACATGATGCAATTCAGGGATCATTTTGCTGGCGCGCCCGCTCGACTAATTGTCCAAGGTGAAATTGACGTCCAGGAACTAATCAAGACCGCGGCAATCATGGTCACGGATTACTCCTCAGTGAACTTTGACTTCAGCTTCCTGCACAAGCCTGTTCACTACTACCAGTTCGATCGCTCTCGCTTCTTGGGACCGAGCGGATCGCATTTGAACTTGGACGACGAATTGCCAGGCCGCATTGCCTTTGACGCAGAAACATTGCTGGATGATCTTTCACGTACCCTGCAACGAGGGAAAGCCATGGAAGACAAGTACCGCCAACGTGCTGACGTGTTCATGACCCATCGGGACCAAAACAATTCGCAACGCATAACGGAAGAAATCGAGCGAGCCGAGCTGCGCGGCAGACCCAACGTTGGCTGGCGTGCCGAATTGCCGGTTAAGTTGAAGAACAAGTTCCGTAGGAACAAGCGGTACTTTGACGTCATGCGCAAGCTATACAAGTTGTACAAGCTTGCTCCCATGGAAGAAGACCTCATCGTCCTCGAATCAGGCCTCGGGAATCAGTACGGCGACTCTCCTCGGTATATTTACGAGGAATTGCTGCGACAAGGTGACACACGTCGCAAGGTATGGGTTTACTCGGGAAAGCACCGCTTCTCCGATCCTTTGACGACTACCGTTAAGCGATTGTCACCGGAATATTTCTGGCACCTCGCACGGGCAAAATACTGGGTGAATAACCAGAGCTTCCCGCACTATGTGAAGCGTCGCGCGAAGGGAGTGTTCCTGCAGACCTGGCACGGAACACCACTCAAGCAGATGGCACTCGATGTTCGCGAAGTTCAAGGCCGCGATGAGGGGTATCTTGAGCGTGTTACACGAGCAACGCGCCAATGGACGCACCTCATTTCGCCTTCTCGCTACACGAGCGAGATCATGCGATCCGCCTATGCATTCTCAGGCGAAGCCGTGGAGCTTGGCTATCCCCGAAACGACATTTTGACCGGTACCGACGTTGCTGAGCAAGAAAAGCGTGTTCGTGATGAGCTTGCGATACCCCCAGGAATCAAGACCGTACTTTACGCGCCGACATTCCGTGACGATGCGGCTTCAAGCCGCGGTAAATTCAGATTCGACCTGCCAATGGATCTGGAGGAGTTCGACCGTCGTTTTGGCGAAGACACCATCTTGATGTTGCGCATGCATGTGCTGGTATCAAATGCCGTGTCGATTCCGGAGAGCCTGCGGCATCGCATTATCGATGTCTCGAGTCATCCAGATATTCAGGAACTGTACCTTGCTTCTGATGTATTGATTACTGATTATTCGTCGGTATTCTTCGACTACTCGCTGTTGCGACGACCAATTATCTTCTATGCATACGATCTGGAGAACTACCGGGATAATCTGCGTGGTTTCTATTTGGACTACGAGAGTGCGTTGCCTGGCCCAATTGTTGAAGAAGAGAACGACCTTTGGGATGCACTATCGTCAGCTTTGGTGGGGGCTGATCTGCCAGGGGTGAATCGAGACGAATTCATTCAAAAGTTTGCCCCAAATGATGACGGGCATGCCGCGCGGCGCGTTGTTGAGCGCTTCTTCAAATAAGGAAGACACCGCAGCTTATTGAAATTGCGGTGCCGGGCCTCCTGCAGGCCCGGCACCACTATGCTGCTGAAGCTGGCTAGTGATCAGTGACGCTGTCTTCTTGCACTAGCGCCAGCGTTTCTGCAATGAAACGTTGCATGCTGGCACCGGGGGAAACGTCGCCAAAGTAGTAATTGACCAGTCCTCGTAGCTGCGGGTTGTTGCCGGCCAAGGCTTCTCGCGCCAGCCGGCTGATTTCCGTTGCCGCCGCAGCTGTAAGGGCAGGCACCTGTTGCAGCGCTGGAGATTCATCAACGGTAGCCTCGGTCGACACCGGTTGCGTCACGAACATTGGTTTTCCTGTAGCTAAAAAGTCATAAGCAACTGCGGAAATGTCAGTCACGCAAAGGTCGGCAGCTGACCACTGCCAGCCCCAGTGGGCCGAGTCATCGAAAATGAATTGGGCTTTCGAAGTTTCGCTGTGCGCCCTCAGCTGTTTTCGGATTCTTTCTACGCCTTGCCCATAGGGTTTCGCACCCAGTCCAGAACGTGGATGGGGGCGAAAAATAACGTTGAATCCGCCGTCCTTGATCAAGGCGTCAATTAATTGTTCACCATGGGATAGTACGGAGCCATAATTCATGGAAGGCCGGTCGCCTTCCCAGGTTGGGGCATAGAGAAGCGTCGGTAGTTCCTTATTCAGGTCGACAGGCGACGCATAATCCACATCTATTTGCGGACGCCCAATTAACCGGCATCGCAACGAAGCGTCGAAATTGCGCAAGTGATTTACCAGGCGATCTCTAGCTGCTTCACCGGCTGAAAATACATAATCGTAGGCCTTGAGCTGGTTGGACCACATGTAGGCTTTTTCGCTTTCTCCATGGCAGATGAAGACATGATTAGGCGCATTGAACCGCATGATTTGAAAGTTCCGGATATTTTGATTCACGTAGAACACCACACGTAGATCCTGGGATTGCATGAATCGCTCAACATCTACCACGGCGGGGGCGAAGTGAATCGGTAGCGGGCATTCCTTGCGCAGCGACAGCGCAGTATCTGGACTTCGTGCGATGATTACCACCGGCACGAACTCTGCCAAGGCTAAAAGCGGTTCGTACCATTGCCTGATCTGGTAGGCGTTGGCCATCTCATCGGGAAAGTGCAGCGCTACCTTGTACCGGTCAGCGTCCACCGGCAGGTGGCGTAGTTCTGTGGCGTGGTTCTGAATGAACTTCAGGTGTCGCCGTGTCTCAAAGCGCGATTGCACTTTCTTGACGACGCTATTGACGGTTCGTAACACTTTCACGGAGAATCCCTCACCACTTAATTCGAAGCATGACCAAGCATAATTCGCTGGGCAAGCTTTCTTCGGGATGTTTGCTATAAGCCGTTTTGCGTCGCGCTCGTCCCTGGCGTTATTCCGATTCTTCTTCGAAGTCCGCGGCGCGGATTGCAAGGTCGGGAATGTTGGATTAGCAACGCGTGCAAGTAGGGATTGGCAGGTCGTCTACGATATGCTGTGGTGAGTGCAACACCGGCATCGAGCTCTGAAAACTGGTTTCAGTTTGGGAACTTGGGCTACGGCAAGCTAAGATGAAATGTCGGACTATGTTTCTATAGGAGTCATCATTAGCGAAAAGCGTTCTGATCGATCGTCACACGGCGAACTCGATCGCAACTCGCCTCTGGTTTTTTCAACCAGGGAGCTCGGCCGTTCGCCTGGCTCAATGAAAACTCTCAATGAGCAGGTTTCGGCACCCGCAGATGTGGGAAATGCACTCATCGGTATTCGTGGAGGATCTGAGCTTGACTTAGATCTTCGCTTTGAAGCCGTGCATGAAGGAATTCTGGTATCGGGTACCGCTACAGCGCAAATCGCTGGGGAATGTGGACGATGCTTGGAGCCCATCGAGTACGACTTCGAGGCTGATATTCAAGAGCTCTTCTATTATGAAGAGAGCGAAGAATTCGAAGACGATGATGATGTGGATCAGTATTGGGTGGTCGGTGACTTGATTGACATCGATCCGGTAGTACGGAGCGCAGTGGTTACCGCCCTGCCGTTCCAGCCGGTTTGCCGGGAAGATTGCTTGGGGCTCTGCAGTGAATGCGGAATCAGTCTCAACGATGACCCTCAGCATGATCATGAGATTCTGGATCCACGTTGGGCAGCGCTAGCGCAGCTGTCCGACATTGTCGCAGAGGATGCGACAAATGATAAAACGTCAGACAAGAGAGAAGAGAAGTAGTCGTGGCTGTTCCAAAGCGGAAGATGTCCCGTGCGAATACTCGTGCCCGCCGTTCTCAGTGGAAGGCTACCGCACCGAACCTGGTGAAGACCGTTGAAAACGGTCGCGTAACTTACAGCCTGCCTCACCAGGCTAAGGTTGTCACCGACTCGGCTGGTACCGAATTGTTCCTTGAGTACAAGGGTCGCAAGGTCGCAGACGTCTAAGACATGTCTTCAAAAGAAGAACTTATGAAGCGTCTCGGAATCAATATTGATTCCGAGACGTTTCGTCTTGCATTTACCCACCGCTCATATTCCTATGAGAACGGTGGCATTCCAACGAATGAACGCCTTGAATTCTTAGGCGATTCAATTCTTGGCTTCTGCGTTGCAGAATACCTATACGCAACTTTCCCGAATCTGCCAGAAGGCGATCTCGCGAAGCGGCGAGCGGCTATCGTCAGTACCCGCGCCTTGGCGATCATTGCCCGTGACCTGGAAGTGGGGGAGCACCTGCTCCTAGGACGTGGGGAAGCCCAGTCCAACGGAGCCAATAAATCCTCCATTCTCGCAGACACCATGGAAGCAATTCTTGGGGCCACCTACTTGGTTCAAGGCATGGAAGCTGCGCGCTCGTTTGTGCTTCGCTTCGTCACTCCACTGCTGGAAGATCATCGGCTGCTGGGCGCGACGACTGACTGGAAAACTGTAATCCAGGAAGAAGTAGCCTCCCAAAAGCTCGGCGAGATGCACTACCAAGTCACTGGTTCCGGTCCTGACCACGCACGCACCTACCTTGCCGAACTCCGCATCGGAAACGAGGGATACGGCCAGGGACATGGGCCATCCAAGAAGGAAGCTGAGCAGGAAGCGGCGCACAAGACTTGGCTGTTGCTGCATCCAGGTGAGCAGCTACCTAAGGGATAGCGTTTAGTTCATGCCAGAACTGCCAGAAGTTGAAGTAGTCCGAGAAGGACTGGATAAGTGGGTTCGCACTCGAACGGTACTAACCGCTCAAGTGCTGGACCCGCGTTCCGTCCGCCGTCATACCGACGGCGTTGAAGATTTTGAACAGACATTGAGCGGTTGCTCTATCGCTTCTGTGGTTCGCCGCGGCAAGTTCCTGTGGATGGACCTCGAAGGCCTTTCAACTCCTGCAGCATTGGTTGCCCACCTCGGCATGAGCGGTCAACTTCTTGTCGAAGAACCTGATGCTCCCGATGAGAAACATCTAAAAGTCAGGCTCTCACTCAGCGAGAGATCTGATTTCCCCAGCGAACTGCGTTTCGTAGACCAGCGAATCTTTGGGGGAATGTTTATCTCCCCACTGGTTGCAACAACCGATGGGTTGCCTGCCGGATCCGGGTCGCTAAAAGCATCGATCCCACAGGCGGCTGCTCACATTGCCCGAGACGTGATGGATCCTCACCGCAAGCCCGAAGACCTGTACGTCGCGCTTCGCAAAAAGACGACAGAACTCAAGAGAGCCATTCTGGACCAGGGGATCATTTCCGGAGTCGGCAACATCTATGCGGATGAAGCACTTTGGCAAGCAGGCCTTTCAGGTTTGCGCAATACTGGCACTATCAGGCGTCCAGAAGTGCAACGCCTCAATGATGCTTTGGTTGATGTGATGACACGCGCCCTCGCCGCTGGTGGTACGAGCTTTGATTCTCTATACGTGAATGTTAACGGCGCTAGCGGTTATTTCTCCAGGTCCTTGAACGCCTACGGGCGCGAAGGCAAAGCCTGTTTGCGTTGCAGAGAAAACGGCCGTGAGTCTCTGATTCGTCGTGATCCCTTCATGGGCCGTTCTTCCTATAGCTGCCCCGTGTGCCAGCCGCGACCACGCCGAACAAGACGTTAGCTGGCACATCAGGAGCTTTCCTCAAGCTATGCAATCTGCGA
This sequence comes from Glutamicibacter sp. NPDC090743, assembly GCF_044769125.1. Classification (NCBI taxonomy): domain Bacteria; kingdom Bacillati; phylum Actinomycetota; class Actinomycetes; order Micrococcales; family Micrococcaceae; genus Glutamicibacter; species Glutamicibacter sp. NPDC090743. The sequence goes on from NZ_JBIVXE010000004.1 coordinate 69,411, forward strand.
TTTGAGCACTTGTTCATTGAACGGTGCCCAAGCGTCAACAGCCCACTGGCCAAAGCCTTTATCGGTGAGAGTCACGCAGGCCAGACGATGCTCCGGATCTACCCAGAGGAATGTACCGGACTGACCAAAATGCCCGAAAGTGGTACCTGGATGGCTTGCACCGGTCCAGTGCGGTGCTTTGGATGAACGGATTTCAAACCCGAGTCCCCAGTCATTCGGGTTCTGCCGGCCATAGCCGGGCAGAATTCCAGCGAGGTTCTCGAAATGCACACGCGTTGCCTCGCTCAATGTTTCTTGCGCCACGATAGTTGGGTGCAAAAGTTCGGCGGCGAATTTTGCTAGGTCCGCAGCGGTGGATCGGCCATCCTTTGCGCAGCTGCCGACAATTTCCGTATCAGCCATCCCCAGTGGAGCGAAGACCGCTTCCTGGGCGTACTGGGCCATACTGATTCCGGTCTGTTGTTCCATATGCTCTGCGAGCTTTTCAAAGCCGTAGTTGGAGTATCCGCGTTTAGTCCCTACGGCAAAGCGGATGGTTTCGGAATCAAAGTCATACCCGGCTGTGTGCGCCAATAGGTGGTGCACCGTTGAACCCTCTGGCCCTGCAGGGTCTTCGAGGGTGATGGCTTCTTCTTCCAGAGCAACCAAGAACGTGTAGGCACTGAGCAACTTGGTCACCGAAGCCAAGGTGTAAACACGTGCAGTATCACCGTGCTGGTCAACGATTGCACCATTGCCGTTCACCACCACGGATACCGCGTTGTCACTTGGCCACTGGTCAATCTGCGTCAGAATGCTCATAGAATGATCTATCCCTCGATTTTCTTCCTCGGATTTTGCGAGCACAACCAGATAATCCCCGGTACGCTTCGCTAGAATTGCGACAAGGATTGGGTTTGATTGCCCAACCCAACTTTAGCGATTTGGCCCAAACATAGGAACTTCACGCCGTGCATCTCAAGACTCTCACCGTTCGCGGATTCAAGTCTTTCGCATCGGCGACCACTTTTGAGTTTGAACCGGGTGTCACGGCTGTTGTAGGACCTAACGGTTCCGGCAAGTCCAATGTGGTTGACGCGCTGTCCTGGGTCATGGGTGAACAGGGTGCCAAGACGCTTCGCGGCGGCAAGATGGAAGACGTGATCTTTGCTGGCACTTCTGGCCGCCCACCACTGGGACGTGCCCATGTGTCCCTGACAATCGATAACTCTGATGGCCAGCTGCCTATCGACTATGCAGAAGTCACTATCTCCCGCACGCTGTTCCGTACTGGTGGATCCGAATACGCCATTAATGGAAGTTCGTGCCGTCTTCTGGACATTCAAGAGCTGCTTTCGGACTCCGGTCTGGGTCGAGAAATGCATGTGATTGTCGGACAGGGGCAGCTGGACCGCATCCTGCACGCTACCGCTGAAGATCGGCGTGGCTTCATCGAGGAAGCGGCCGGCGTGCTCAAGCACCGCCGGCGCAAGGAGAAAACCCTGCGCAAGCTGCAAGCGATGCAGGGAAATCTGGATCGTCTTGATGATTTGAGCGCCGAGGTTCGCCGCCAATTGGCCCCACTGGGCCGGCAAGCGAAAATCGCTCGCCGTGCGCAGACGGTGCAGCTTGATGTCAGGGATGCAAAGTCCCGTCTTCTGGCAGATGATTTGGTCACACTGAACAACAAGCTTGCCCAGGATATTGATGACGAATCCAAGATCCAAGCTCAGCAAGAAGACGCTGCGGCACGCCTGGAACGCATCAAGAAGCACATCGCTGAACTGACTGCCCAGATGGAAACCATTACCCCGCGCCTGGTTCAAATCCAGGAAACGTGGGTTTCGTTGAGCACGCAGGCAGAGCGTTACCGATCGCTTGCCGCGTTGGCTCGTGAACGCGGGAAATTGCTGGAAAGCAATGAAACCCATTTCGATTCCAGCCGTGATCCTGAGCGTTTGGAAGCTCAAGCTGAGCGAATGAGCGAAGAACTTGAGGAACTTGAAGAAGCTCTTGAAGACCGCCACGAGATTCTTGCTGAAGCTGTAGAGGCTAAAGAGCAGGCCGAGGAAGCATCACGCGCCGAACAGCAGCGGATGGCTGCCATGCTCCGCGCCGCGGCGGACCGTCGAGAAGGCATGTCACGGCTCGCCTCGCAGGTGGCTTCCGCACGCAGCCGTGTCGACGTGACCAGGGCCGAAATATCCCGACTCCAGGAAAGCGTCCAGTCCTTCGACTCGGACCTTGAACTGGATATGCGCTCTCACGCAGAAGTTGCCAGTGATCTTGAAAAACAATTGGCTGGCGAAGCCCAACTGAATATCGATTTTGAGAGTTCAGATCGGGAACACGCAGCATTGTCAGAAGAGCACAATGCCGATAGCCAGCGTGAACGCGAGCTATCGGTGCGTGTTTCCGGATTGCGTGCTCGCCTTGAAGCCCTGAAGCTGAACTCCAAACCAGATGATCAGTCGTCACAGCTTCTTGGATCAACATCCGGACTGCTCCTCGGTCGTTTGGGGGAGCTGATTACGGTTAATCCGGGATATGAACAGGCCATCGCCGCGATTTTGCGTGACAGTGCCGAAGCTTTGGTAGCCAAGAACCTTGGTGATGCGTTGGATCTCATCGAGGACCTCCAACAGCAGCAGGCCAGCCAGGTATTCCTGCACGCCGAAGTTCTGCCAAGTGGTGCAAAGGCTACTGCAATGCCTAATGCCGTCAGCGCTCGTGAAGTTGTAGCTGCCGATGGCCCGCTGGACAGCTTGCTTGATCAGCTTCTTGTTGGCCATTACATCATTGAGGAAATGAGCCAAGCACCTGTGGCCTTGGTGCAGAACCCATCTGCGCTGCTCACCACCTTGGATGGCATCACTGTTTCGGCAGTCCGCAGTTCCGTGGGGGACTCAGCAGGCGCTTCCCTGATCGCGCAGCAGGCCTTAGTGGAGCAGACGGAAACTGAACTCTCCCAGTGCCAGGAAGAACTTTCCACAGTCGAGCAAAGATTGGCTCAGCGGGGATCAGAGCTTTCCATCGCTCAGCAACAGCGAGATGAAGCCCTGTCGGCGCTGGCTGAATCTGACGCCACCATTGATGAATTGTCCTCGTATCTGGCACGTCTTGGACAGAAACTTCGCAGCGCGCGATCGGACAAAGCCAAGCTGGAAGAAAAGCTCGAAGCAAGGCTGGAGAAGCTGGAAATCGAGCAGGAATCTCTTGAAGAGATTACCGAGCGCATGGAGCTAGCTTCAACGGATCAAGATGAAGAAACCGTTGATGACGCGGCACGAGCAGCTCTTGCAGATGCTGCAGCCGCGGCACGACAGCAGGAGCTAGAAGCCCGGCTTGCCTTGCGCAGTAGTGAAGAGCGCGTTTCTGCGTTGCGTTCACGCGTTGAGGGACTGCGCCGCACTGCGGCAGCTGAGCGCAATCACCGTGAAGTTGCAGCTCGTCGCGCTGAGCAGCGCAAGGCGCAAGCGGCCAATGCGATCCGTATTGAGCAAGCTGCTGAGCGCGTCCTGCGTTTCATTGAAGTATCCGTATCGATGGCTGGCCAAGAACGCGAAGAGCTGGCCGGAAAGAAATCCGAACTGGAATCCATGCTTGTCAGCCAACGCAAGGAAGCGGAGCAGCTCTCCGCCGAGCTGGCCCGTCTTGCTGATGCTGTGCATCGTGACGAGATGGCCCGTGCGGAACTGCGGATGCGCATTGAAAATCTTGAGACCAAGGCCCTGGAAGAACTGGGATACACCCCTGATCACCTCATCGCCAATTACGGTCCAGACCAGCTGATTCCGGAGGCCCTCGACGAAGATGACAAGTGGGGCGCGCTGCGGCAAAACGTTGATGAAGAAGGCAATCCTGTCGGCACCCGGGCATATGATCGCGTCGAGCAGGAAAAGCGGCTGAAGAAGGCAGAACGCGACCTGGCGGCCTTGGGCAAGGTCAATCCGTTGGCACTTGAAGAGTTCGCTGCCTTGGAGGAACGCCATAAGTTCCTTTCCGGCCAGCTCGAGGATTTGAAAAAGTCCCGAGGGGATTTGCAGCAGATCATTGCCGACGTTGATTCCCACGTCGAGCGGGTGTTCACCGAGGCCTACAACGACACCGCCGTGCAGTTCAGGCGGATCTTCGATCGCCTCTTCCCAGGCGGCGAGGGCCAGCTGGTGCTCACCGATCCCGAGAATATGCTCACCACAGGCATCGAGGTGGAAGCGCGTCCGGCCGGCAAGAAGATCAAGCGGCTCTCGCTGCTCTCCGGTGGCGAGCGTTCGCTCACTGCTGTCGCGTTGCTGGTCGCCATTTTCAAGGCTCGCCCATCGCCGTTCTACGTGATGGACGAGGTGGAGGCTGCCTTGGACGATATGAATTTGGGGCGCCTGATCACGATCTTCGAAGAGTTGCGCGAGTCCTCGCAGCTGATTGTGATTACCCACCAGAAGAAGACCATGGAAGTAGCTGATGCCCTGTACGGCGTCACTATGCGCGGCGACGGGGTTTCTACGGTTATTAGCCAGAAAATGGAACGAGCTGTGACGACGTAGCTATTGCGGTAAAGTAGGGAATTGCAGGAGCGAGCTTGCTTGCTCTGTAATTCACTGTCTCTACTGAGGATGACATGATATTTTTCCGTAAACGTATCAATGATAACCCTGCTGTTACGAAGAGTCCTGTGCATCGGGAATCAAGGCAGGAGGATGTCCTCCCGAGCGGGTCGGTGCTCCAGGGACCTTCTCCATTGGTGAGTGTGGTTATTCCCGTTTACAACGCCATGCCATTCCTTACGGAACTGCTTAATTCTCTGGAAGCCCAGGACCTGAAGCCAGAAGAATTCGAAGTCATTGCCGTGGATGATGGCTCGACCGATTTTGGCGGAGAGATTTTGGATGTCTATGCGAAGCGAAATTCGAACTTCATCGCCCTGCATCAAGAGAACAGTGGTTGGCCGGGCAAGCCGCGCAATGTAGGCATTGAGAATGCGCGTGGAGAATATGTTTTCTTCATCGACAGTGATGACCGGCTCGGGCCTCAAGCGCTAAGGCGCATGACTTCATTTGCGCTGGAGCACGACGTGGATGTCCTCGTGCCGAAAATGGTCGGTTTGGACGGCCGGAGAGTTCAAGCGAAGCTGTTTGAAAAAACAATTCTCGATGTCGACTACGACTTTATTCTGCGGACCCTTTCGCCGCAAAAGATGATCAGGCGACGGCTTCTCAATTCGCATGGCATCCGCTTTGTCGAAGAAAAAGTCAGGCTTGAAGATGGCATCGCCATGGTCGAAGCATATTCCGCTGCTCGGCGAATCAGCATCCTGGGCGACTACAACTACTACGAGATCCGGCTAAGGTCGGACGGCCAGAATATTAGTACGCAGCAAATCGATCCTGCCGGTTATGTAGGTTCCTTGACCAAGATCGCGCAGACTATCGCGACGTACACGGGGCCGGATCTGGAAGTGGCAAGGAAGCGCATTGCCGGATTGTTCGTTCGCAAGGGTTTGCGTTTCTATGAAGGACAACGTTTCCTGAGTTATACCGCAGAACAGCGCGCAGCATGGGTGTCGAGCCACAAGAGTTTCTTGGAAACCTTCCAACTGGATAATTCTGCAGCGCTCTTCAAGCCGCAAGAGGCAAAGCTGGTCGACGCCATCCTCGCCGGCGACTTGGAATACCTGGAGCAGCTTGCCCAGAATAAAATGGATTCCGAGAAAGCGCCTGCAGTTGTTTCGGTCGAAAATACTGCTGAACGCATTTCTTTGGTTGTCGATTTTCCAGCCTCGGGACCGTCGCCAATCGGCATTCATATAAGGGATCGGGACACCGAAACCGTGGCAAGGGGAGAGCTTGCAGTTGACGAAAGCGGATCGCGGCTCACTGCATCTTTCCCGCGTGCCACCGTGCTTGAATCGATTTCTCGCTTGGGCAACATCTTCATCGAGTATCAGGGCGTTCCAGCAAAGCGGATCAAGATGGGGAAAAGCGCTGCGAGCCAGGAATTCTCGGGCTTGCTGGTCTACGCAACGGCCAATGGATATATGAGCATAGATGCTCGCCAAGCTAAGTAGCACGGAGCTATAGGGAGCCGGGCTGTCCGCCTTCCCCGGGACAGGCACCCTCCTGCAGAACACACAGAGGCTCGTAGTTGCCCCAAGCAGCAACTACGAGCCTCTGTGCAGCTAGGCGAACCCTAACTCGCAACGCCTACGAACACGTATTTAGGGAGCCGTCATTTCGGTAGGCCACAGTCTCGTCGAGAACCAGTGGACCGCCAATCAGCACATTAGTCCAACCTTCCATGCCGGTCAGCGCTGAACCTATGGACTTGGGCAGGCAGGATTTTTTAGCCAGCAGCATGGGCGCGCCATTGTAGCCTGCAGCAACGGCACCGCTCAGGCCGTCGGGGAAGCTCTTGCCGTTGGCAATGAACTGGCGCTGCGCACCATTTGGCCAGAAGGCCTTCGCGATGACAGCACTGGTGTCATAACGTGTTTCTCCGCCGTAACGAGCGATCCTGGCATTCGGAAGCGCTTTTCGGATCTCGTTTTCCGCATTTCTGGATATTGCCAGTGGCCCACCAGCCAAGTACACGGTGGAGGGATTCAGGCGCTTGAGCTGCTTCAAGATGGTGCTTGGCACGTACTTCTTGCTGCTCAGCAGCAATGGAGCCTTGCGGTCTGCCGCGACAGCTGCCATGGACAGGGCATCAGGGAACGAGCGTCCAGATGCCACAAACACGTTCTTGGCAGAAGACCAGTTCGTAGCAATCTCTGCGCTGGTTCCATAGCGCGTGTTTCCTGCTTCTCGGGATACCGGTGCATACTTCTTCAGCTGCGTGAACGTCTTGCTGCTGACTGCGGTTGGGCCACCTGCAATGATGATGCGGGACGGATTGAGCCGCTTGATTTCCGCAGCCACTGAGCTCGGCAGATAGGCCTGCTTGGTCAGCAACAGGGGTGCATTGTGGCCGTTGGCCAGCGAGGTAACTGATAGTGCGTCAGCGAAGTGCTCGCCGGAAGCCACGACAACAGTTTTGGCCCCGTAGGGGAAGGTGCGCTTGGAGATCGCAACAGGCGTTCCATAGCGGTTGGCGCCAGACATGCGCGATGGGCCCAAGCGGGTCGGCCAGACATCCATATTGCCAAAGTAGCTGGTAGTCAGCTTGTACTGCGTGCTGCGGCGGTTCTTCGCGAAGTCGCGCAGCGATGTCAGATCGCCGTTCCACACGTTGGCATCCACATTCTTCGTTGACCCCAACATATTGGAGTTGGAAGAATACTGCCAGACATTGAACGTGGTCCAGCCTTCGGGTAGTTCGCGAGGATTCTTCGCAACGTCAGCGGTGGGGAAGATCGAGACATGCAGTGGCCAGGACTTGAACGCTTCAGAATCACCCGTGCACTCATCCCACCACGACTGGGCCGTGTAGATCATCGGCAGGCGACCGGTCTTGGCCTTGACGGTATTGCCGAAGTCCTTGATCCAGGTAACCAATTGGGAAGGCGTCATGCCGTAGCACATATCGCCCTTGCCCTGCGGATAAGCGGTCTTGTTGTACGGGTTCCACTCGATATCCAGCAGTGGCGGCATGGTGTACCCGTCATTGGTCCAACCGCCGCCGTTGGCCATGAATTCCCTGGCCTGAACAGCACCGGAAGAATGGGCAGGCATGGCGAAATGGTACGCACCGCGAATCAGGCCGGCATTGCGCGACTTGGTGTAGTTCTGGCTGAACTTAGGGTCCTTGTACAAGGAAGAAGGCCACGACTGGGAGGCCTTGATGTAGGCGAAACGTGCCCCGTTTGCCTTGGCAGTGGACCAGTTCACGTCGCCCTGATGGCGGGAAACATCGATCCCAAGGGTGCCCGGTGGACGCCAGGTCCGCAACTCATCGAGGGAAGCTGGCGCGCCCACCTGGAACGGAACTGAAGCCGCAGAATCATTTGAAGACAGCTTCGCGAGATTCGCTAGTTCGTCCATGGTAGGGATCGTCGCGTCACCGGTTTCGGCAATTCGCTTGGCACCCTGGCCCAGCTGGGCATCGAGGTGCACGAGCTCCAATTCGGCCAGCGCCTTGTCGGCTAGCTGCACGCGTTCTTTCTTGGAAAGATCATCGTCTTTGGACAGTGCCTTGGAAATTTCTCCAGCTGCTGGAGTGGCAATAGCAGCCGGCGCACTGGGTGATGGCGCCTTGGTCTCAACTTCGCTGGTGCTGGTCCCGGTGGCCTTGGCCTCGGGAGACGGCGTAGACGATGGCTCCGGCGCATCAGCCACGGTAGCAGTGGGCGAGGGAGACTGAACAGTTTGAGCGGAGGGCTCTTCTGTTGGAGAGGCGAACCCCGGACCAGCAGAAAGCGGGATGGAAAGTGCGGCTATAACCGCAATTGATAGAGCTTTGGATCGTCGCGTCCGGATAGCCGGCATGGATTCCCCTGAATAATCGAGTGCAAGTGAAATGGCGAAAGCCATTGCTAGTATATCTACCCGATGTTTCCCGGCAAGATTCCGGGAATTAATATCGGCGCGAAAGTCAGGGGAAATCTAAAACTGCGGAATTGCTTAATCGGCCAATTCCACCGGTTTTATGGTCTTGGGAACCAACAGCCAGGCAATCACTCCGACCAGGCCCACGACAGCCGAAATATTAAAGGCTAATTGGAAGCTGATCATGTCGGCCATGGCCCCGGCCAGCAGCGGGCCGATGATGGAGCCTAGATCGGTGCACATCTGGAATCCGGCCAGTGCCTTGCCACCGTTGCGGCCGGAACCAATTACGTCAGCCACGGACGCTTGCTGAGCTGGGCCCAGCAGCCCGCCGCCAATGCCGGCCAGGACCGAGAAGACGATGAAGCCAACCAGGGACGTCGAATACCCCATCGCGCCAATGGACACGAGCAGGACACTCATGCCAAGGACCACAGGGATCTTGCGTCCGATGCTGTCTGTCAGGCGACCGGAGAACACCAGCGCGCAACCATTGCCGATGGCAAACACCGTCATGGAGATTCCGGCGGCCGTGGCACCCATGGTTTGGCCGAACACGGCCAAGGCGAAAAGCGGGATCATGCTGTTGCGCACGCCGAACGCCAGCCAGCCGTAGCTGAACCCGGAGAACAATGCCGCCCGGTAGGCGGGGGAGACCAGCGCCTCGCGGGTGGTCACCACTTCAATATCGGAATGCCTTGATCGCGGGTTTGCCGCATCTGCATCCAGATCGCGGCGACGGCCCAAGGCCATGTAGACCACGCCTGCGGCAATCACCAGGGCGGTGCCGTAAATCAAGAACGGAATACGCATGCCCAGCGGGGCAAGCAAGGTTCCAAGAACCGGACCGAAGACGTTGCCCAAGAGGAACGAGCCGGCGTACAAGCCCGAGATGCGTCCACGGGATTTCTCCGGAGCCAGCCGCGCAATTAATGCCATCGCTGAAATAGTAAACATGGTCGAACCGAACCCGCCCAGTCCACGAGCAATCAATAGCTGCGTATAGTCCTGGACCACAGCGCAAAGCAAAGTCGATACCGCAACCAGCAAAACACCGGTGACGTAGATCTTGGGCTCGCCGAGCTTGCCTACCAGGACACCTGCTACCGGTGCGAAAATCAATCGGGTAAAGGCGAAAATGCTGACGATAATCGTGGCGGCCGCATTGCCGACATCAAAGCTCACTGCATACTGGGGCAAGATGGGGGCGATGAGCCCGAAACCCAATGCGATGATGAATGCCGCAACCAGCAATACGCCGATTTCTTGGGGGATGGGCGCCTTGGCAGCACGGGTGGTTTTCAATGCCATATCAATTGAACAGATGGTTCTGCCGCTCAGCGAACAGTAACCCTCAGCCTTTCTGGAACGACGAACGGGGCTAAGCAACCCACCTGCCAGTCTAGCCTTGAATGCAAAATGTGCTGATGCTGGTGCCGCCTGCCATATGATCCCTAAATCGTTGGAGATATGAGACGATTTAGAGCGTGTCTGATTCGCTTATATTAACCATCATCATTGTCGCGGTTGTTGCCGTGGTGGCCATTGGCGTCATTGCCTTCGTCACCAAGGGCCGCAAGCCCAAGACTCCGTATACGTCAGAGCGCGATGCAGACGACTTGCCAGCTGGCCAGAGTGCTGAGGGCGATACTGATGCCGCAGCGGACACTGCCGGTGCAAGCGATGCGCCTGTCGCGGTCCAAGAGCCTGCCGCACCTGCTGCGCCACAGCTCGATGTTCCAGAACCAGTGCAGGGCCGTCTGGCCCGGCTGCGTGCGCGACTGACCAAATCCAACAGCATGTTCTCCAAGGGCCTGTTGGCTCTGCTCAGCCAAGACTCGATTGACGAGGATGTCTGGGAAGAGATTGAAGAAAACCTGCTGATGGCAGACCTGGGTACCGAGCCTGCGCTTGAGCTTGTTGACGCACTGCGTGAACGAGTGAAGATTGAAGGCAGCAAGGACCCGGCTCGCGTCAAGGCAATGCTCCGCGAGGAACTGCTCAAGCTGGTGGATCCTAGCCTGGACCGCAGCTACCTGCCTGAACCGCATCCGGACCGCCCAAGCATCATCATGGTGGTCGGGGTCAATGGTGTTGGCAAGACCACCACCATCGGCAAGCTGGCGCGAGTACTCGTTGCGGAAGACAAGGACGTCCTGCTGGGCGCCGCCGATACCTTCCGTGCGGCCGCCGCCGAGCAGCTGGCTACCTGGGGCGACCGCGTGGGCGTGCCTACCGTTCGTTCCGAGATCGACGGCGCCGACCCGGCATCCGTTGCCTTTGAAGCCGTTTCCGCGGGCATCGAGCAGGAAGTCGACATCGTCATGATCGACACCGCTGGCCGCCTGCAGAACAAGGTCGGCCTGATGGACGAGCTGGGCAAGATCAAGCGAGTGGTCGAGAAGAAGGCCACCATTGACGAAGTCCTGCTGGTCCTCGATGCGACCACCGGGCAGAATGGCCTGCAGCAGGCCAAGGTCTTCTCCGAGGTTGTCAATGTTTCGGGCATCGTGCTGACCAAGCTCGACGGCACTGCCAAGGGCGGTATCGTCGTGGCTATCCAGCGTCAGCTCGGTGTTCCGGTGAAGCTCGTGGGATTGGGCGAGGGCCCGGATGACCTCGCGCCATTCAACCCGGAAGATTTCGTGGACGCACTGCTCGAAGGCTAATCGATAATTCCATATTTTCCTGATCTCCCCGTCGCTTCCTGCGGCGGGGAGATCTTGTTTAAACGGGCGCTGCGCATCTGCAATTCCTGCACAGAGCGGTTTTGTTCCTGTTGGGCCATGGGCGCACACAGGGGTTGGAATCAAGGAAATCTTGCAGTGAGGTCGATCACACCGCCTGACTCCGGGTCCGGAGCTTTCATTGGAACCCCCGCGGAAAAGATCTAGTCAGTTAGTGAATGGAACTTTTCGGGCGCCTTCTGGCCGCAGGTCACCCAAGGAAGCAGTGACCAGCGCTACAGAAAACGTCCAGACTACTTGGGTAAAGATGTTTTCTGGGGAAGTGTGTCCCTTCAATCTGTACGCACTGCATGAGGGATACTCCGGTTGGTTCTGGGTGCCCCCGTGCGGTTAGACCAGCCGGTAAAGGATCCATCCAGAAGTGTCGTCGAACCAAGACCTGCCCATACCAGTCAAGCAGGACCCTAAGCCCAGGGCTTTCCGCATGGACATCCAGGGCCTGCGCGCCATCGCCGTAGGTGTTGTTGTGCTGTACCACTTCTGGGGGCACTATCTGCCCGGCGGCTTCGTCGGAGTCGACGTGTTCTTCGTGATCTCGGGATTCCTGATCACTTCGCATCTGCTCGCCAAGCCGCCGAAGAGCATTGGCGATGTCGTCAATTTCTGGATGAGGCGAGTCAAGCGGCTGATCCCTGCTTCCTTCTTGGTGATCCTGGCCAGCGTCTTGGGCATCTGGTTCTTCGCACCGTCCACGGTGTGGCAGGACTGGGGGTTGCAAGCGATGGCCGCGACGTTCTACTTCCAGAACTGGTACCTGGCACTGACCAAGGTCGATTACCTTGCCGAAGGCGAAGCTCCAAGCCCCTTCCAGCATTTCTGGTCCCTGTCTGCAGAAGAGCAGTTCTATTTCGTATGGCCAATTCTGATCGGCCTGCTGATCTTTGCTGCCATCAAGTCCGGAATCAAGCCGGCAACCGCCGCGTTGGCCGGGATCAGCGCCGTCTTCTTGATTTCCTTCGGATACTCGCTATACGCGACCGCGACTGAACCGGGCAGCGCATACTTCTCGACCTTTACCCGAGTCTGGGAATTCTCGGCAGGCGCCCTGGTGGCGGCCTTGGGAACGCGTGCGCATGCGGCCAAGAAGGATGCGATGAGCTTGATCGGGTCGTGGGGCGGAGTCCTTGCCATCGCATTCAGCGCGGTGGCCTTTACCGGGCAGATGCCATTCCCCGGATACATTGCAGCGATTCCAGTATTCGGCACCGCACTGATCCTGCTCTGCCATTCCACGCACAAGTATTCGCCGAACATGTTCTTGAGCAGCAAGCCGTTCCAGTTCTTCGGTGACAATTCCTATGCCATCTACCTCTGGCATTGGCCGCTATTGATCCTGATGCCGTTCATGGTGGATGACTTCAAATGGCCCCAGAAGATCATCGCCTTGGCCTTGACGTTGGTTTTGGCTGTTTTGACGCAGAAGCTTGTCGAGGTTCGATTCCGTAAGTTCATTGACGCCTCGGTATTGCTCACGGCGCCACGCTTCCTTGCCACGGGCAGCCTCGTCTTGGCTTTGGTTGCCGGAGCTTTCTACCTCAACACCGAACGCATTATCAATGACGCCCAAGACGTCGACAAGGCCTTGGCCCAGGTCGAAAAGGAGCTGGGCGAAGACTGCTTCGGTGCCGCGTCGCTCAGTGAATCATGCGGTGAAGCAGTGAATATCGAGACGGCCTACCAGCCGGTGGCTCCCGCCCCGGTAGTTGCGAAGACCGACAAGCCGGTTGTCTACAAGGATGATTGCTTCGCCACCCAGGACGCCAACTACACGGACCGCCCGGTATGCAAATACGGTGATGGCAAGATCAAGGTAGCACTGGTTGGAAACTCGCATGCAGGCCAGTGGATTCCTGCTTTGGAACCGATGGCGAAGAAGAATGGCTGGAGTATTGATACCTATTTGGCCAGCCGTTGCGCCGTCATGGGCGAACCCCAGGTCTTTGACTCCGAGGCACGGGAAAAGGGCTGCGCTGATTATGGCAGCTGGGTGACCAAGCAGATCGAAAAGGAAGACTATGATCTGGTGATCAGCTCCAACCGCCAGTCCCTTCCGGTTTCCGGATACGAAATGGAAAACACCGCTGAGCCTGCCCAGCAGGCCTACGAAAAGATTCTCCAGGACTGGGCCGGCACCGGCGCCGCTGTAGCGGTCATCCGGGATACGTCCTTCCCGGGGGAGACCGTGGAGAATGTGCCTGACTGCGTGGCCTCCAGCGATGGCGAATTCAGCGAATGCAGTGGCGAGGCGAAGCAATGGATCCCGATGGATCCGCAGGTAGATGCGGTGAAGGCCCTGGACAAGCCGAATATTATTGATGTGGACATGAATGACCAACTGTGCGAGGACGGACGCTGCTTTGCGGTAGTCGGTGGCATCGTGGCCTATTGGGACCACTCGCACCTGACCGAAACCTTCGCACAGTCGTTAACTGAAACGCTTGAAGGGCGGTTGAAGAAGTCTTTGGATTCTCAAGAACTATTCCGCACGTACTGAGGAGCGTACCTATTGTCCATCGCATCCTCCTGTTCGGAAGTCTGCGATGGACAATAATGCGCACCACGATTTGAGAATTCGGAACCTTGAAGAAGATCCGATAAATCATCAATCGTGGGCCTAAAGGTAACGAAAATTTCGTCGTCTGCGTTACGACCAGATGTGTTGTTTTGCGAGGAGTAGATGATCTTCGAATTCATCTGGCCGGGGTGGGCCATGTCCTTTTACAGAATCGACGATAACTGACTTGTACGATCCAACTTTTCGGATGCCTTGGAGTTCAAGATGTTCCATGGTGGCTTTGAACGGTTCAAAGTGTTCACGGAGATGGAAGGGATCGTTCATATTCTGAAAGTGATAAATTCTATTATCTGTCTCAGTTTCTCCGTAGATGACCGACAAATCTTCGCGTCCCGAAAACGTGTGCTGAAAATTAGACATGGTAATTTTCGGAGGGTCGAATGGTCCATCCAGTAGTTGGCGAACTAGGCGGCCATGATATTTCGATACGCGCGTTTGCGGAGAAAAGGCGAAGACGCCGGAACCAGGCATCGCAGCCGAGAGTCGAAGGGCTGTGAATCCACCTGCTGATCCACCGATGAATAGGACCTTTTTAGCACCAACCTGAGATTTCACTTTTCTGATCACGTTGAGAATGTGCTTCGTTGGATCCACCTGGCTATTTCCGAGATACCATCCAATTCCTACACTATCGGAATGTGGAAGAATAGGGTCTGCGAATGCAATATAGGCATCCTCTGACTGCAATGAGGTTCGAACGCGGTCAAAACGGGGTAGGCGATCTTTTTCACGGTTTACGGCTCCATGAAGTACGACACGCAAGGTGTCCGACTTGCGTAACCCGACGTACCAATCAAGCATCCCTAACTCGGGGACCATGAATTGGTGCCTGCCATTTCTCTGGATGCCTGAAAACCTTAGAAACGTAGAGGAACGCTGTCGGTAGATTGGAACTCGGTAGAAAGGATCAACGCCCACTTTCTTAGGCCATTCAGGTACTTCAGTGACAGTCATATTATCTTCCTGTTCAACCTGTAGATATGTGAAACAAACTAGTGCAAATCTAACATGTTTATAGTTGGAACCAAATTATCGTTTGTGCGCGTTGTGAGTAGCAAATATTGAGGATTAACAAATTGGCAACCCAATGCTCTCTGGTTATTTGGCAGAATGCGCTGTTACTCCAAATCTGGCTGGTAATCGTTTCGGCTTGGAGGCCACCAAGTCGCAATTCTTCAGCTCGGCATTAAGTTGTCTAAGAATAGTCTCTTGCAAGCTGGCTGGTATGTTCTCCGTTTGCGCGGGATAGCATGAACGCAAAATGGAAAGGTCTGCATTTCCGGTAATGACTTTTGGATATCTTCACTGTAGCAAGCGAATATAGACGGTCATTGACAATGATAAGTAGGTCAACCCGTTGCCCGACCTTATTTAAGTACTACAGTTTAACTGTGAAGTATCATGCTATCTCGACTTCTGTCGCAACCGAATAATGATCGGAGCTAATCCGACAAGTTTGACGGGAGCAAAATAGGGGAATCTAAGTCGTCAGCTTAGATAGTGTAATACCGAAGAATTATCGGATAGTTGAAATGGCCTCGAGTTGAGCCTTGTAAGTTTCCGGAGCATAGTGGAAATATGCTGGTCCCCATTTGTGATTTGGGTCCGCAATCGCGAGTTCCTGATTAATCCTAGCGACCTTAATGCCTGCGTCTTCTGCTAATCTCCAGTATTTCTCCACATTCGAGTTGAACCAATCTGGGGACAGCGATGATCGCGACTGGAACAATTTACCCGAGGTGTCGCGTGTGGCCCAAGGTGTTGCGTTGATGACTATCTTTTCCAGTAGACCATTCCGTTCCAGAGATTTAACCAATTTTCCGAGAGCCCAGGCCCAAAGACGTAAGTGATGCGTTGTTCCGAATTCGTAGGTACCCCCAGACGGTCGGGCTCCAGGGGCCTTGGATACCCCGTTTCGGGTTACGAATCCACCTGAACGGACTTTAGCGACGCCGACTCGTTCGATCATCAGATCCCAGACAAACAGATCGGTGTTCTTAGCATTTCTACTAATCAATGCCGGCAAATTGCCGACTATGTCTCCAGCGATCATTCGCTTTTGAAACGGCCCGGCATCGTTCGGTATCGCAAATTCCTGTGGATCAGCAGGCTGGAAGGCGCTGATTAGAGATTGGCGAGCCACATAGGTGAGCAGCTCAAAATCGTAATCATGGTAAAACTCGACCGCGTCTCGGCTCGTGCATCCACCATAAATAAACACTCGCGTCATAAAAGAAAACTTTATCGGACAATTCAGCTCAACTGAACATCGGATGAAGTTTTCGAGACGAATCGATGTATCCGCTCTGTTTTCGACATCGGCCTGAAAAGAAACACCGTTGGTGACAAGAACAAGCATATATTTTTGGGACCAATCGCAAGTTATGAAAGGCTGATGTTTCGTAATTCACAAGAGCTCATAAGCACTACACCGAAGCAGGACCAGGAGCATCGCGGCCCGGGCGAAATGCGGAAACGCTTGGCTCATCGGGCAGCCAGAATCGCCAGGGGAACTGCGGACCGCCGGCTATCCCCGCGACGCCAACGCGGGGTCCAGTGCGCAAAGCTTCCGGGAGACCAGGGGCAGCATGGAGGGTAAAGGGGGCAGCGAACAGATCCAGCCCGTCATGTTCCAGTCTTGTGAGGCCCAATGCGGTGGCCAAGTTCCCCGGTCCACGGGCCAGCTGGATTTCCGGGATGGGGTTGCGGGCGTAGCGGACGGGCCGCTTCTCCAGTCTTCGTGCGTGGGCCAGATCGGTGCCGGAAATAATTTCGCCAGAACGTATCAGCACCCCGGACGCAGCTCCTGGCGGTGAGCAAACGAAATTCAGGGCGTAGTGCATTCCATAGGTGAAGTACACGTACGCGTGCCCGGGTTCCAGGAACATGGACGCGTTGCGTTCGGTTTTCCTGTCCTTCGAGTGGCTGCCCGGGTCATAGGGACCTGCGGTTCCCAGGCCCAGGTACGCTTCGGTTTCGGTGATGCGCACGCTGACCGGTCCGTGACTGGAATCCACGGTGAGCACTGCACCGAGCAACCGGGGCGCAACGTCCAAGGCATCGGGCAAGAAGAAAGATCGGTCCATGCTTCCAGTGTGCCTGCTCCAGCTAAATTGTCCCCGGCCCCTGTAAGGATCATGGGTACTTGAAACTTGGGGGTTCAAGCAACTCGCACTCGTGAAATGGGGAATGAGCATGAAAAGGTTCTTAGTAACTGCAACCGCACTGGCCGGAATGCTAACGCTGGCTGCCTGCGGGGTATCGGCAGAAGAGTTCGAGGCTGCGCAAGCCTCGAGCGCAGCCATAGCTGCTGAAAAGGACGCACTGCAAGCCCAGCTGGCTGAAACCGAAACGCAATTGGCCGTGGCCGAGCAAGAAGCAGCAGAGCTTCGCGCAGCCGAGGAAGAACGCGCAGCAGCCGCAGAAGCCCAGAAGGCACGCAAGGCGAAGGAAAAGGAAGACAGGGAAGTTGAGGCCGCGGCGGAAAAAGCCAAGGCCAACAAGGCCAAGAAGGTCACCAAGCGGGCTCTGGCGCAAATCGTGAAGCAACCGGACTCGCACATTGATGAGAATGTGATTCTCTACGGTTTGGTCACCCAGTTCGACTCCGCGACCGGTCCCTGCACCTTCCGGGCCGAGCTGAGCCACGCGCAGGTGGGCAAATACGACTACGAGCACAATTCGATGTTCACTGCCGGTGACGGCCTGGAGGACTGCGAGGCGCTGGATGACATCGTGGCAGAGGACATTGTCCAAATCACCGCTACGGTGACCGGATCCCTGAGCTACGACACGACCATCGGCGGATCCACTACGGTGCCGAAGTTCCAGGTCGTGAAGATCAAGCGGCTATAGCCGCTGCCGGCGTCCACCTTGCCAGCCCGGCATCAGCAGAAAGCACTTTCTGCTGATGCCGGGCTGTTCTTTTGATCGTCGGCCAGCAGTACCGTGAACTGTTCGAAACGGCGGCGAAACATTGCCGAGAAGCAAACGTTACCCCCGGCAGGAACTTGATACACAGCGGAAACGAAGCAGCGAGTGTTCGGAAACATCGGACGCGTTAGATAGTCATAACACCACCGATACACCGAATACCTTGAGGGGAAGTGATCCAGATGGAGTTGGATGTAGCCAGCTTATGGATCCTGATAGCTGCCGCACTCGTATTGCTGATGACACCGGCACTGGGACTTTTCTACGGCGGCATGACTCGCGCCACCGGCGTGGTGAACATGATGCTGATGAGTTTCTCCGCCGCGGCGATCACCGCCGTTGTTTGGGTGCTCTGGGGCTACTCGTTCTCCGCCGGGGAACCAGCCATCGCCGGAATCGTCGGCAATCCAATCAGCGACTTCGCCATGCACAATACCGAGCAGTCCGAATTGCTCGCCGCCGGATTCGCCGGTACCTTCGCCATGATCTCGGTAGCCATCATCTCCGGAGCCATCGCCGACCGTGCCCGCTTTGCGCCATGGCTGTTCTTCGTCCCGCTGTGGGTCACCCTGGTGTACGCACCGGTGGCCTTCTGGGTCTGGGGTGGAGGCTTGCTCTCCGCAGACGGATTCCTGGGCAGCATCTTCGGCGAAGCCATTGACTTCGCCGGCGGCGCAGTGGTCCACACCAACGCAGGTATCGCAGCCCTGGTCCTGGCCCTGAAGCTGGGCCAGCGCCACAACTTCCACGACCGTCCGCAGCCGCACAACACCCCGCTGGTCATGCTCGGTGCCGGCCTGCTGTGGTTCGGCTGGTTCGGTTTCAACGCCGGTGCGGCGACCACCGTCGAGCAGGCTGGACTCATCTGGGTCAACACCCTGGCAGCTCCGGGTGCGGCCGTCCTTGGGTGGATCCTGGTTGAGAAGCTTCGCGGTTCCCGCCCCAGCTCGCTGGGTGTCGCCTCCGGCCTGGTGGCCGGCCTGGTCGCCATCACTCCTTCTTGCGCAGATGTGGCCCCGTGGGCCGCGATGCTGCTGGGCGTCCTGGCTGGCGCCGGTGCAGCCTGGGCAGTGAACCTGAAATGGAAGCTGGGCTACGACGACTCGCTGGATGTTGTCGGCGTGCACCTGGTCGCCGGCTTGATCGGAACCCTGTTCCTGGGCTTCTTCGCCCTGCCAACCGAGGAAAGCGCTGGCGGACTGTTCTACGGCGGCGGCGTCGCCCAGCTGATCGCCCAGGCAGCCACCCTGATTGTGGTCATGGTCTTCTCCGCGGTGATGACCTGGGTCATCGCCACGGTCATTGGAAAGTTCAGCCCATGGCGTGTCGCGGCAGATATCGAAATTGCCGGGATCGACGAGGCGGAGCACAACGAAAATGGATACCAGCTGGTTTCCAAGTAAGGAGCGGAATCTGGAAAATAACGCAACACAAGCACGAGGGGCAGGGCGTTTCTGAAACGTCCTACCAGGACCGCCGGTGGGCCATGCAGCCACCGGCGGTCCTGGCGTGTTCACGCCCGGTGCCGGGCACATGTGTAAATCATGGGAATCGCCTAGTGCGCTGGCATCAGCGGTGCACCGGCCCCTAGCGTGGCATTCACCAGCCGATTATTCCCAAGCAGCTAGGAGAGTGCCATGGCCAGCGAACCACAACAGCAAGCAAGCCCGGGAGGGGAACCGGTGTTGTCCGGCCCCGGCCAGGACAGCGAATTCCTGACCACCAACCAGGGAGCTCCCGTCAGCGATACCGACCATTCGCTGAAAGCCGGAGAGCGCGGGCCCACGTTGCTGCAGGATCACCACCTGCGCGAGAAGATCATGCATTTCGACCACGAGCGGATTCCGGAGCGCGTGGTCCATGCCCGCGGGGCTGGCGCCCATGGCTCCTTCATCAGCTACGGCAACGCCTCCGAGCTGTGCCGAGCCGATTTCCTCAAGCCCGGAAAGCAGACCCGGGTCTTCGTGCGGTTCTCCACCGTGGTCGGTTCCCGCGGCTCGATGGACACGGCCCGCGATACCCGCGGCTTTGCCACGAAGTTCTATACCGAAGAGGGCATTTTCGACCTGGTGGGCAACAACATCCCGGTGTTCTTCATCCAGGATGGCATCAAGTTCCCGGATCTGGTCCATGCCGCGAAGCCGCACCCGGATACCGAGATCCCGCAGGCGCAATCGGCCCACGATACCTTCTGGGATTTCGTCTCCCTGCATACCCCTGCTCAGGCCCACGTGATGTGGCAGATGAGCGACCGTGCGATACCCCGCTCGCTGCGCATGATGGAAGGCTTCGGCGTGCACACCTTCCGCATGGTCAACGAGGCGGGCAAAGCGTCACTGGTGAAGTTCCATTGGAAGCCCAAGCTCGGCGTGCACTCGCTGGCCTGGGAAGAGTCCCAGCTGGCCGCCGGCGCGGATCCGGACTTCCACCGCCGCGATCTGGCCGAAGCCATTGATGCCGGAGCCTACCCCGAATGGGAACTGGGCGTGCAGATTTTCCCCGACGACGGTTCGGGGGTCTTCGAGGGCATCGACCTGCTGGATCCGACGAAATTCGTGCCCGAAGAACTGGCCCCGGTCCAGCCGCTGGGCAAGATGGTGCTGGACCGCAACCCGGAGAACTACTTCGCGCAGACCGAGCAGGTCGCCTTCCACCCCGGGCATCTGGTTCCGGGCATCGATATCAGCGACGACCCGCTGCTGCAGGCGCGGCTCTTCTCCTACCTGGACACCCAGCTGACCCGCTTGGGTGGACCGAACTTCGCGCAGATCCCGATCAACTCGCCGGACTCGCCGGTCAACGACATGTTCCGCGACGGCTTCCACCAGCACCGGGTGCCCAAGGGCATCGCGCCGTACAAGCCGAACTCGCTGGATGGCGGCTGCCCGTACATGTCGCAGGTTCTCTCTGGCCAGCAGCCTCCGCTGGACTTCCCGCAGCCTGTGGCCTCCGGGAAGAAGGTGCGTTCCGAGCCGGCCAGCTTCTCGGACCACTACAGCCAGGCGCGCCTGTTCTACATCAGCCTCTCGGCCGTGGAGCGCGCCCATGTGCAGCAGGCCTACTCCTTTGAGCTGGGCAAGTGCACCGATACGGCGATCCGCCAGCGGCAGGTGGAATGCCTGGCGAAGATCGATACCCAGCTGGCCGCCGGGGTCGCCCAGGCACTGGGCCTGCCGGCACCGGCCGCAGTGCAGCTGGATGACCCGGTGGCCAGTCCCGCGCTGTCGCAGATCGGAAAAGCCTGGCCGGTGGACGGGCGCAAGGTCGGGGTGGTGTTCAACAGCGGAAACCACCAGCACGTGCCGGCAATAGCCCAGGCGCTGGCCGAACGGGGCATGTCCCCGCTGCTCGTTTCGGCCTCCGGCGGCGAGGTGGCCCCGGACCTGCCCATCGACCGCACCTACCTGACGGCGCGCTCCATCGAATTCGATGCGCTGGTGCTCATCGGCCCGCTGCCGCCGGCCCCGGACGCCGCGGTTGCGCTGGATGCCAAGGCCGGAGCCATGGGGGCAGGCGGGGTTCCCATCGACCCGCGCGTGGCGTTGCTGGTCGCGGAGGCCTACCGGCACAACAAGGCCATCATCACCCTGGACGGGCTCTCCGATGGCCTGCTGCAAGCGGTGGGCCTGGAGGATGATGCGCCGGGCATCGCGCTGGTGGAACTTTCAGCGGTGGCCGAAAGCGCGGAGCAGTTGCTGTCCACCCACCGCGCGTGGGAGCGTTTCCCGGTCGCTGAGTAGCAGCGCGGCCCAGCTGGCCTAGCGGACGGCGCGGCAGGTGCATGATTCGATTTGCCTGCCGCGCCGGCCTGGCCCAGCAGCAGGGCCGGCGGCAATCAACTGGCACAAATAGCTGATGAAGAGAGGTGCAAGATGCCTTCAGGAACCGATAGCCATGCCGGGAACGGGAACGCGGCCGAAACCGCTGCCAAAGCCCGGCACGCTCCTGGACCCGATGCCGAATCCAAACCCGATTCCCCGCCGGATATGCACTCCAGGTCATGGAAATACGCGGCCAAGCGCTCCATCAGGGAATTCTCCCGGAAGAAATGCACGGACATGGCGGCCTCGCTGACCTATTTCGCGATGCTCTCCATTTTCCCGGCCCTGCTGGCGGTAGTCTCCCTGCTCGGAGTTGCCGGCCAGGCGGAGAACATGACCCGCAACATCCTCTCGCTGATCCAGGAACTGGCCAGCAAGGAAGTGGTCGAAACCCTGCGCCAGCCCATCGAGCAGCTGGCCTCGGCCCCGTCGGCAGGCCTGGCGCTGATTGCCGGTCTGCTCGGTGCGCTATGGAGCGCCTCGGGGTATGTCGGGGCGTTTGGACGGGCCATGAACCAGATCTACGAGGTGGCCGAAGGCCGGCCGTTCTACAAGCTGCGCCCGCTGATGCTGCTGCTGACACTGGTGCTTCTTGTGGCAGTGTCCGTGCTGGGGATGCTGCTGATCGTCTCCGGTCCGCTGGCCCAGGCGCTGGGCAACGCCATGGGGCTGGGCGAGGGCGCGGTGGCGATATGGAATATCGCCAAATGGCCGGTGATCGTGCTGTGCGCGATTGTGCTGGTGGCCGTGCTCTACTACGGGGCTCCCAATGTGAAGCAACCGAAGTTCCGCTGGATCAGCCTCGGTTCGGCCATCGCGCTGCTCGTGCTGGCGCTGGCGACCGTGGGCTTCTTCTTCTACGTTTCGAACTTCGGCAACTACAACAAGACCTACGGCGCCATCGGCGGGGTCATCGTGCTGTTGCTGTGGCTGTGGATCGCCAACCTGTCGCTGCTGTTCGGCGCGGTCTTCGACGCGGAAGCCGAGCGCGGGCGCCAGCTGCAGGCGGGGATTGCCGCCGAGCGCTCGGTCCAGCTTCCGCCGCGGGATACCAAGGCCAGCATGAAGCAGGAGGAAAAAGAAGAGCAGGACATCAGCGACGGGCGGCAGCTGCGCTTTGCCAGCGAGCTGGACGCCGAAGAGCAAGCGGATCCGGATTCCAGGCGGAACCCGGAAAGCTGAGCAGGAGCCGAAGCTGGCAATCGCCTGGGCGCCCCTTGGCGCGGGCCGGCACCTCGGTAGCGTGTGAAACGACCAGATCATTCCAAGACAAAGGAGCTCATCATGGCCAACGACGAAGCAAGCAAAGTCATCAGCATCATCCAGGACCTGCGGATCGCCATGGTCACAACCCACAGCGCTGGACGGCTGGCCAGCCGCCCCCTGACGCTGATTGAAGCCACCGACGAAGGAGAGCTCTGGTTCTTCTCTGCCGCCGACGCCGGGATTGTCCAGGAAATCCGGGCCCAGGGGCTGGTCAATGCCGCGTTCAGCGGATCCAAGGCGTGGGTGTCGGTCAGCGGCCACGCCGAGGTGGTGCTCGATGTCGCCAAGAAGAAGGAACTGTGGAACGCCGCAGTGGAAACCTTCGCCAGCGAAGGCCCGGAATCTGCGCAGACTGTGCTGCTGCGCGTCGATGCCGACTCCGCTGAATACTGGGAGAACCCCGGCGGGGCGGCGAGCCTGGTGGCCGGCTGGGTGAAGCAGAAGCTCACCGGAAAACCTGCCGAGCCCGGGGACTCGAATAGCGTCGAACTCTAGGACGCCGAAAACCGCCAACGGCCGCTGCTCCGAATTCCCGGAGCAGCGGCCGTATTGCTGTGCACATTACCTAGCGCAGAGCTATGCCCCATGGATACGCATCCATGGGGCATAGCTGGTAGTGCGGTTTAGGATAGGTCGTCCTTGACATCCTTCGCGGCGTCCTTGACGTGTTCTCCTGCTTGCTTTGCCTTGGCAGCGGCCTGGTCCTTCACGCCTTCAGCTTGCAGGCGCTCATTATCAGTGGCATCGCCGTAGGCCTCCTTGGCCTTGCCAGATGCTTCCTGGGCCTTGTTCTGGATCTTGTCTCCAATTCCCATGATTCTTACCTCCTGTGTGGATCTGGTTACTTACAATTTGAACTATAGGGCAGATTGCAAATCGGGGTCCCGAAGCTGAAAGTTTGCTTGCGGCCAACTTTGCAGATCATCACAGTGCCGCCGTCGCGGCGGCCAACCACATAAGCTGCCACGCTGCGTTGCGCTGTCCTTTGCGGTTATCAGGAGTCATTCAGCTGGGCCGGGCACGAATGGGCCGTGACCTAGACTGGCCAAAAGTTCCGAACAGAGAAGGAGAGCCGATGGACCAGCGGCCGGTGTCGTTTAGTGCAGCCGAACCAGGATCCCGCCCCCGCAACAGCGAGTCATGGTGGGGTGCCGAAGAAGCGGTGCGTGCGGCCGCCGTGCACTGCGAGGGCAACCCGCAAGCGATGCTGCGTACGTTGGAAAGTTCGGGGGAGGAACCTCCGGTGCCAGCGGCCGGACAGACCCAGCGCCTGTGGGAGCTGCTGGCCTCCGTGGCCGCCACCGACCTGGTCGCGGCCAGGACGCTGGAACCGCATTTGGATGCCGGGGGAATCCTGAGCCAGGCGGGCATGTCGTGGCCGGCCGGCACCGCATGGGGCGTTTTCGCCGCGCAGCCGCCCAACGCCACCCTGGAAGCGGTTCGCCAGTCCGGCGGGGGATGGGAGCTGAACGGCACCAAGCCCTGGTGCTCGTTGGCCGCGCAGCTGACGCATGCCCTGGTCACCGCCCCCACGCCCGATGGTGGCCGGCTGTTCATGGTTTCCTTGCGGCATCCGGGCGTTGAACCGGCATCGGATGCCTGGGTCAGCCGCGGCATGGCGCAGCTGCCCAGCGGCAGCGTGAACTTCACCGGCGTGCCGGCACAACCGGTGCAGGACGCCGGCTGGTACCTGTCCCGTCCCGGGTTCGCTGTCGGGGGCGTTGGCGTGGCCGCCTGCTGGTTCGGGGCAGCGGTGGGAATCTACCGCCATCTGCTGCGCAGCGCCCAAGCGCGCACCCCGGATCAGCTGGCCCTTGCTTGGCTCGGCGAAGCAGACCGCTTGCTGGCCGGCTGCGCGGCGCTGCTGGAACAGGCCGCCGGGCTGGCCGATGCCGGAGCGCTGGATGCCATTTCGGCCCATCGGGTCCGCGGCCAGGTGGCCGGGGCCTGCGAGCGGGTGTTGCAGCTCAGCGGCCAGTCCACCGGTCCGGGCCCGCTGACCGCCGATGAGGAGCATGCGCGGCGTGCAGCTGACCTGGGCATATATCTGCGCCAGCACCACGCGGCCCGCGATGACGCGGCGCTGGGCCAGCTGATGGTGGACCGCGCCGGCGCGGAAGGCGGCAGCGCATGGTGAACTTCACGCATGAGGACCAGGGAACATCTGCAAGCTGCTGGCAGCAGGCTGGGCTAGAGCGGATCGCCGTACTGGATCCGGAGAAGCTCTTCCACGCAATCGCATCGGTGATTGTTCTGGCCGCCCACCCGGATGACGAGACGCTGGGAGCTGGAGGGCTGATCCGCATGGCGCTTGGCCGGGGGATCGATGTCCACGTGATCGTCTGCAGCTTCGGGGAAGCCTCGCATCCGGACTCCACAACACACTCCGCGGCCCGGTTGGCCGCGCTGCGCCAGGCCGAGCTGGCCGAGGCCATGGACACGCTGCGCGCACAAGGACCGCGCAGCGGAACGTTGCATCTGCACTGCTTGGGCCTGGGCGATGGGAAACTCGAAGCGCAGCAGGAGCCGATCCGCGCAGCCCTTGAGCAGCACGCCGGCGAGCGCTGCCTGATCGCCAGCACCTACCGCGGCGACGGGCACCCGGACCACGAAATCCTGGGCCTGCTCGCCGCGGACTGCGCCCTGGCGCACAATGCCTGCCATCTGGAATTCCCCATCTGGTTCTGGCATTGGGCGCAACCGGGCCGGCAGCCCAGCTTCAGGCATTGGCGCCGGCTGGCCCTGGATGCTTCCAGCGCCCAGGCCAAGGCCCGCGCCCTGGAGGCCCACCGTTCCCAAACGAGGCCGCTGTCCGCCCTGCCAGGAGACGAGGTCCTCCTTAGCGAAGGCTTCCTGCAGCATTTTTCCCGCGGCGCCGAGATCTTCCGCGCCACCTGGCCTGGCCACAAGGACGCCGCGTCGGCTCCGGCGGTCTTCGACGAGCTCTACGGAAAGCGCGAAGATCCGTGGGAATACCGCAGCAGCCGCTACGAGCAGCGCAAGCAGCAGATCCTGCTCGCCTCCCTGCCCCGGGAACAGTATGCGGCGGTTCTGGAGCTGGGATGCTCCATCGGGGTGCAGAGCGCCGAACTGGGCCGCCGCAGCACCAGCCTGCTGGCGGTGGATGCCAGCGCTACCGCGCTAGCCCAGGCCCGGCGTGCCGTGGCCGGAATGGAGCATGTCAGCTTGCTGCAGGCCACGGTGCCCCAACAATTTCCGCAGCTGGAGCCGGGGAGCGTGCAGCTGGTAGTGCTCAGCGAGATCGGCTATTTCCTGGCCGCCGACGAATTGGAGCAGGTGCTCGCCGCCAGTGCTGCAGCACTGGAAGCCGGCGGAGAGCTGGTGCTCTGCCATTGGCTGCATCCCATTGAAGGCTGGCCGCTGGACGGGGAGGACGTGCACCGGATGGCGGGAGACCTGGGGTGGGAGCGCATCGTGGAGCATCGCGAGGCCGATTTCCTGCTTGAAATACTGCGCAAGCCCGCTGGTGCCCATGGGTAGGCAGCTGGCGGCCATGGCGGTCATCATCCCGGCCCATGACGAGGAAGAACGCCTGGGCCGTTGCCTGGATTCGGTGCGCGCGGCCATGGACCGGTTGGCGCGTGCCCGCCCGCAGCTGCAGGTCCGGGCCATCGTGGTTGCCGATAGCTGCACCGACGGCACGGTACAGGTTGCCCAGCGGCAGATCAGCGCAGATCAGCGGATCAGCTTGCTGCAGGCCAGCTTCGGCAATGTCGGAGCCAGCCGGGATGCCGGCGCACGCCACGCCCTGGCCTGCCTCGGCGCGGACGCGGACCCGAGCGCCATCTGGCTGGCCAGCACCGACGCGGATACCTGCGTCGCCGAGCATTGGCTGGAGGGCTTTGCCTGCCTGCACGCCGGCGGGGCCGATGCGGTGGCCGGAACCGTGGAACCGGACCGCGGCGAACTCGATGAGCATATCTTCGCCTTATGGGAGCAGGCCTACCAGCCGATCGAGGGGCATGGCCATATCCACGGCGCGAACTTCGGGGTGTGCGCTGCTGCCTACCTGGATGTTGGAGGCTTCGAGCCCTTGGCGGCCCGGGAGGATGTGGCCTTGGTCGAGGCGCTGCGCCGCGCCGGCTACCGGGTCCAGGCCACGGCCCGGCTGCAGGCGATCACCTCGGGGCGCTTGCGCGGGCGGTTGCGCGAGGGCTTCGCGGACTATCTTGCCGCGCTGGATCACCAGATGCTCCACGCCCGGTAGCGCCCAAGTAAGCGGTCCCGGTCCCTGGCATAGGAACAGCCCCCGGCGAATCAGCGCGGATGCGCGATTTCCCGAGGGGCTGTGCCCGTTGCGGCGGTGCTTGCGGTTACACGCTGCTGCCGGACTCCTGTGTGGCGTACCTGTGTCCCAGCTTGCTGGCGTCGAAAGCCGGAACCGCGTGGGCGAGCGCAGTGTATTGCCAGTACTTCACACGGAATGCAGCCATTCCGCTGTGCTCGGCCTGGCCGAACAGATCCTTGATCTTGCTGCGCGGCGCGCTGGCCTGAACCACTTCCAAGACTGGAGAAGGCTCGGAAATGTGCAAGAACTTCAGTTCCTCGGTCTGCGGTTCAACCATCGCGACCAGCACCGGCCGCTTGTGCACCGAGACCAGGCCCATCACATCATCGAGCGCTTCCAAAGGCTGTGTCATGACCACTGGCATTCCTTGGGTCCAGCCATAGCTGCTCAGATGCCTTCTTCCCTCGCGTGATCCCAGCAACTCTGCTACGCGCAACGCGGTCTGGGACCTGACTAGCCTTCCTGGCATGTGAACTACCCTCCACTTCTAGACGATACTTCTCACTTCAACAATGCAGTTATCTGTCCCTCCGGACTGGGCAGCGTGGCCCTTGAAATGCGCTGTGGACCCTGCGGCCAGCGGTGGGGACTTGATAAAAAATTATCATTGGCCCACCAAGTTGTTGCGAACAGGCCGCGATTCTGAGGAAATTCCCAGACTTTATTCTCTACTAGTCAGTATCCCTATTCAGCTACCATGGTTGCGAGGCTCAGTACCGCCCAAGATCACGCAGCGCCCGGTGCGCCGCATGCCAGCCGGCCATGCCATGCACCCCGCCGCCCGGAGGGGTGGAGGAGGAGCACAGGTACAGTCCCGGCACGCCCAGCGAATAGGGATTCAGCGAGGGCGAGGGGCGGAAGAACTGCTGGGTGCCGGCCAGTGATCCGCCGCCGATATCCCCGCCGACCAGATTCGGATTCCAGGCCTGCAGCTGCGCCGGGCCGGTGACTACCCGCTGCACGATCCGGTCCTTGAAGTCCGGCGCGAACCGCTGGATCTGCGCATCGATGAGCGCCCCTGCATCCCCGTCATAGCCTTGGGGCACGTGGGCGTAGGACCAGATGACCTGGCGGCCGGCCGGGGCGCGCGAGGCATCGGCGCTCGAAGGCTGGACCACCATCACGAATGGGCGTTCGGGCATTGCCCCGGCGGCGACCTGGCGCTCGGCCAAGGCCAGCTCGGCGGCATCGCCGATCACATGCACGGTGCCGGCCTGCGCGGTGCGCGCATCCTTCCAGGGAATCGGCCCATCGAGCAGGTAGTCCACCTTGTAGGCCGCGGTGCCATAGCGCCAGCGCTCGAACCGCCGGCGCAGTCGTGCCGGGAGCTGGTCTCCGGCGAGCTGCACTACCTGGCGGGGCGTGGCATCCAGGAAGGTGAGGTCCGCATCGGGAAGCTGCGCGAGGTGACTGATCTGGTGCCCGGTATGGATCTGCACCCCCAGCGGGTCGAGCACCCGCAGCAGCGCGTCGATGATGCTGCCGGTGCCGCCGTGCGCCACCGGCCAGCCCCAGGATTGGCCCAAGGCCCCGAAGAGCGCGCCGAATCCCGAGGTGAACGGGTGGGAGAGCGGCAGCATGGAATGCGCGCTGGATCCGGCGAAGAGCGCCGCGGCCTGCCGGGTCCGGAACGCGGCGGAAGCCAGCAGCTTCGCCGGCGGCAGCGCGCGCAGCCCGAAGCGTGCCATGAGCACCGGATGCGGCGGGATGCCCAGCAGCGGGCTGGTGGCGTTGTCCAGGATCTCCTGCGGATGGCGCACCAGCGGGCCATGCAGCAGCTGCCAGATCTTCCGGTCTGCGGGGAACTGCGCCATGGTGGCTTTCAGGTCCTGGTGCAGGAAGACCGACTCGGCGTCGTCCAGCGGGTGGGCCAGCGGATAGCCGTGGAAATCCCACTGCAAACCATGTCCGGCCAGATCGAAATGCGCGAAGGCGCGGCTGCCATAGGCGAAGGGGTGGGCGGCAGCTCCCAGGTCCACGATGGTGCCTTCGCCCAGCGTGCTGCCGGAGGCCGCGGCACCGCCGGGATGGGCATTGCGCTCGAAGACCTGGACATTGAATCCCTGCTCGGCCAAAACCGCCGCGGCGACCAGCCCATTGGGGCCGGCGCCAACAATGTTCGCTTTCCTGCCGGTCATGGGCGGTGTTCCCCCTGCTCATCGTTCACTGGCGGGGCGAAGCGCTCGGGCCAGGTTTCGTCGCTGAGCGCCTTGAGCTGGCTGATCTGCGACTCGGCCCGGTGCGACAGGTCCTGCAGCAGCGCCTGGTCCAGGCGCGGATCATGGGGCAGCATCAGCAGCAGCGTCTGCCACATGCGCAGCTTGGCATTGAGCAGCCCGGTGAGCACATCGAGCTGCACCTGCGCGGCGGCCAGCTTGCGCATGCGCAGCGGATTGAACGGGTTGACGTGCCCGGCGAGCTTGGCCGCCGGAGCCAGCAGGCGGGCCAGCGGACGCTGCCGGCATCCCAGCCGGTCCATGATCCGTTTCAGGTCATCCTGATCTGCTTGGACCTGCTGGTGCAGCGATTCGAAGCGCTGGGCATAGGCGGTGTCCGCCCAGGTGCCGTGGGCGGCCTTGAAGTGGTTCAGCCCCGATTCGGAACCCAGCAGGTGTTCGCTCAGGTACCGGTGCAAGGTCGTCTGGTCGATGGTGTTGTGCGGCATGTGCCCGTCCTTAGTTCTCGCCTGGGGTTGCAGTCTTCTGCTGGCTGAAACGCTAGGGCACCGGCCGCCGCTGGCCAATGGCCGGGCGCTGATCCGCAGGCTGCACCCAGCATCCGGCGGCTAGGGGGCCGGGAAAGGCCGGGCCTTGAGCAGCCGCGCCAGATGCGCCGCGTTGCGTGCGGCGATCTGCGTGGCGTTGGCCGTGGCCTGCGGGGTCTGGTCCAGATCCTGGTAGTCGGTGGTGTGCATGGCCTGCCCCACCCAATAGGTCGAGCCCTGGGCCGGCAGGGTGAACCCGACATCGGCCAGGCCCTGGCCCAGCTCCGCAATCACGTGGTGCGCGCCGTCCTCATTGCCCACCACTGCCACCACTCCCACCTTGCCGAAGAGGATCGGGCGGCCCTGCTCGTCGGTCTGGGACAACTCGGCATCCAGCCGTTCCAGCACCCGCTGGGCCAGGCTCGAGGGGTGGCCTACCCAAATCGGGGTGGCCAGCACCAGGATGTCCGCGGCCAGCAGCTTCTGCCGGATCCCCGGCCACTGGTCGCCGTCTCCCATGTCCTTGAGCACTCCGGGCTTCACGTCGAAATCGGCAATGCGCAGGATCTCGGAGTGGACCTGGTGCTCCGTGAATTCCGCCGCCACCTGCCGGGCCAGCAGATCGCTGCTGGAGGCTTTGGGCGAAGGGGAAAGGGTGCAGACCAGGATCAGTGCATTAATCGGTGTCTGGGCCATGGCTATCATTCCTTGTCATCGAGGGTGCTCCCGGGCAGCCGGATCAGCGCTTGATGCGTGCATCAACGCGTGCGGCCAGCTGCGCGGCGGTCTGCATCGCCCGCTCCAGCGATGCTGCGGTATCCCATAATCCGGAGTGCTGCGCGTGCGCCGGGCCGGAGGGCAGCTGGGACAGGTCGTAGCGCAGGTTGCTGCTGGCGGCCTGCAGCACTGCGCGGACCATGCCCAGCGCGGCGGCGACATCGGCCACCAATTGCGGTTTCGCGTGCTGGTCGAGCCAGCGCAGGTCATTCACGGCGGTCATGGCCAGCGCACCGAGTGCCGCCGAGGATTTCGCGGCCTGCAAGCAGGCCGCGGCGAGCTGGCGGTCGCGCTGCTCCGAGGGCGGTTGCGCGGACGCTTCCCCGAAATCCGCGGAGGCCTTGGCATCCCGGTCGGCCATGCCCAGCGCGTCGATCCGCAGCTGCTTGGCCCGGGCCTGCAGGCCGGCGAGCTCTGCCTGTGCGGGTCCGGAGGCCGAGACGTAGCCGGCTGACATGGACATCAGCGCGGCGGCAACACCGAGCATTAGTGCCGCCGCCGCTCCGCCGCCCGGATTCCCGTCCGACTCGGCCAGCTCTTCAAGCCAGGGTCCTATGCGCGCCTCGCTGATCGGACGCTGCGGGCCGCTATTCGCCATGCCCCTGGTCTTGGCTCATCGAGCCTTCACCGGGCGGGGTTTCGCCCGGCGGCACCGAACCGCCCGGCTCCAGTCCGGTAATCAGTTGCTGCTCCGGGTCGGGGTTGGATGTGGCTGCGGCTTCGCGATTGGCCTCTTGGGCTTCATCCAACTGTGCGTCGGGCTGCGACGCGGAGGATTCCTGCGGGTCCATCGGCTGCTCCTATCTGCATCTGGGCTGCGGGCTGGGGATCCAGCCCTTGTCCGCTCACGCTAGGCCAGGGCCCCGGCGGGCTCAACAGCACCGGGCGATTCACACGGAACGCACGGATTGCGGTGCGCTGCCTGCCGGAATTCAGCTGGCCGGCGGCAATCCAGGTACCAAGTGCTTGAGCACTGCGGCGTGCAGGCGCTCATCGGCCAGCAATCGGAAATGCCCCAGCGTGGGCAGCTTGATGTTGGTGGCGCCGGCAAGGTCGCAGCCACCGGGGATGTGCGGGTCGAAGCTGCTGTAGATGGAGATGATCCGGGAATTCACGCTCAGGTTGGCCGAGAGCTTGAGCAGCCCCTGGTCGTTGGGGGACAGCGAACGCAGGGAGCGGACCGGCGCATAGCGCGCATAGCGCGAACCGGAGAAGGGGGTGCCAATGGCGATCATCCGACTGATCCGGTAGCCCTGCGGCGAGGCGGACATCAGGTACTTGCCGATCAGCCCGCCCTTGCTGTGCGCCACCAGCACCGCATCGTCGAGCTGCGCCCGGTCCAGATAGCGGGAGGCCACCTGGGACATCTCCGGCACCGTGCCGCGGTTGAAGCCGAGCTGCGGGATCACGTGCACCGGGTGGCCGGCCTGGTGCAGGGCGTTGGCCAGCGGGAGCAGGAATTTCCAGGATTCCCAGATTCCCGGGATCAGCACCACCGGTTCGGCTGCCGGATGGCAGCCGGAGCGCAGCCGGCCGGCCTCCGCACTTGGCAGCAGCGAACGCAGCTGCCAGGCACCGGCATAGAGATAATCCTGCAGCCAGGCGCGGGACAGGACCGCCCACCGCGATAGCCTGCTGGACAGGGTGCTGGTCTCCACCGGTGCTCCTTTGCTGCGTGTTGCGCTGTGGGACCGGTTGCGCCGCGGCGCGGTCCCAAGAGCATTATCACCACATGAGTAGGGCTGAGTCCGGCAGCGACATCGCCCGGCCTGGGAAATTCCGGGACTCGGGCCGCCCGCCAGACCGCTGCCGCGGCGAGCTGAAGCCCTCTTCACAGCCCATGCCAGCCCACATGCCATGTGGGGGCTTGAAATGCTTCAGCCCGAATCCGGTCCCTAACAGGTGCTGGCTGGGATGGCGAGGCATGGTGCTTTGGCGGATTCCAGGGTGCGTTGGGCCTCGCCCAGGTCCCGAAACCGCATCGAACCGGTGCTGGATTTCCACGCGCGTGGCGTGGCCGCGATGGCGCAGGGGGGAAAGCAGTGGTGCATGGAATCCTCACGCTGCTGAAGATGGCTTCAACTAGCCATGGATTAATCATCGTGCCGGGGCTATTCTGAGGTTCTGTTGAGTAGTTGCAGTTTTTGGGGGACTGGCAAGTTATGAAACGACAACATCATGGTTTAAGCAGCTCTGTGCCGCGCGGCGTTTTGGGGAATGGCCGGCGGCTTCCGTATGGGGCGCTGGCCATTGCAGCGGCCTTCGCTTTAAGCAGTGCATTGGCTTGGCCCGGGGCGGCCGGTGCAGTGCCAGCCAGAGCCCAATCGAGCACACTGGCCTTTCCCGCCGCGCCAGCGCCGGCGCTCGGGAGCGAGCCTGTCACCGCACCGGATCTGGGCGGAACATCCGCTATCCAAGTCCTCGGACTGAGTTCACTTGGCGGAAGGACCGGAGGGTCCGCGCCCGACCCGCTGGCCCACGTGGCCGCCAATCGGGCGGCGATGACAGCAAAGACAAGTCCTGGAGCGCTGGCACAGCCCGCGCCGCTAGCTGCCGACCAGGGCATCCGTCCGGCAATGCTGAGCCCTGGTCTGCTATTGGAGCATCCAGTGGCCACCCGCCGGATTTCCAGCCCGTACGGTTGGAGGTTCAACCCGACCGGGTTCGGCCGCCAAATCCATATCGGCCAGGATTATCCAATTTCCTGCGGTTCGCCCGTGCGCGCTAGCGAGTCGGGCCGGGTGGTCGTCGCGGGCTGGGCCGGGCATTCGGGCCAGCGCGTCGCCATTGACCACGGGCATGAGGTGCAGACCGGATACAGCCACAACTCGCTCTTGCTCGTCAGAGTGGGCGAGCTTGTTGTCCAAGGCCAGATCATCGCCCTGGCCGGGACCACCGGCAACTCCACGGGGTGCCATGTGCACTTCGAGGTCATCGTCAATGGCCAATGGCATAATCCACGCAACTACCTTCCTTCAGGCGGCGGGCAACGCCAGGCATTGTTCGCTTCGACGCAATTTGCAGTCGATGCCGGCAGTGCGATGCGCCATCAACCGGCAACAGGAAGAAGCGGGCAGTACGCCGGGGCGGCCAGGCATCACGGATCGGCCCGAACGGAACATCCAGCGCCGCCGAAGACCACGAGGCACTCCCAGGCGGATCCGCTCCAGTCGCCAGCGGCGAGCAAGAAGAAACAAGCCGCGCCAGCCAAGCCGAAGGCCCAGCCGAAAAAGGAATCCGGCAAACTCCGCCCGACCCCGCGTCCCGCGCACCCGGCCCCAGAGCCGAGCAAAAAACCCGAGCCGCCACAAAAGTTGAATACCGAAATCCCGAAGGCCACGCCATCTGCATCAGCGTCACCGGCACCCGTTTCGGCCAAGCCGAGCGCGCCGAGCGCAGCGCCGACGCCCAGCACTGCACCAGTTGCTGAGCCGAGCCCGTCGAGGGCGCCGACCGCGTCGCCAAGTCCTTCGGCACCACCTTCCAGCGTGGCGCCATCAGCTCCGGATAGCGTCCCGGAAGCATCGGAATCGACCAACTCCACGCCAACCTCTGAACCAACCCAAGTGCCTGGACCCAGCGAGGAAACAGGCGTTGAACCCCCGGGAGGACCAGGACCCAGGCGGTAAGGATGCTCCAGCCAGTGACGATCCGACGGACCCTGCGGTCCGCGTCGAGCGCCAAATAAGTGCAGCCCAACCCAAGAACGTGGACTTGCAAGCACAAGAGCCGGAGAAGAAACCGCCAGTGGCCAAGGCCCTGCCACCGGCCAAGTCCACAACTGCGAAAAAGCCGGCCGCGAAGGAAGTACCGGCTGAGAAGCCCAAGCCCAAGCCTGCTGTCGCCGCACCGGCTGCGAAAAAGCAGGCCAAGCCGCCAGCGAAGCCCAAGGCCGCGGCCCCGGCCAAGCCTAAAGTTGCAGCACCCGTGAAGCAGATCGCCAAGGCGCCGGTCGCAACCCTGCCCAAGCCGAAGCCCACGCCTGCCATTGCAGCGCCGGCAGTGCAGAAAGCTGCTCCGGCACCGGCCAAGCCGAAGGCAACGGCGGCGGTGAAGCCCGAAGCAGCTGCCCCGGCCAAGCTCCCGCAGGCGCCGGCAGCGGCCGCACCACCTGCCAGCGAGGCCAAGCCGTAGTCCTTGGCTGCCCGGTTCCTTGATGCTGCTCCCGTCCCTTTGGGCGGGAGCAGCGTGGCGCCGGGGAAGAGACAACTGGTGAAACGCTGCACAGCTGGTTAGTCCAGCGCCCGATTATTGATATTCTTGGGAGTTGAGTCCTGTGCGATTTTCCAATGCGCACCACAAGACCTATCGAAAGAAGTGCCCGGCACGTGTTTAATTCACTTTCCGATCGCCTGACAGCAACCTTCAAGAACCTGCGCGGCAAGGGCCGCCTGACTGAAGCGGATATCGACGGTACCGCACGCGAGATCCGCCGCGCCCTGCTTGACGCCGACGTTGCCGTACCGGTGGTCCGCGGCTTCGTGGCCCAGGTGAAGGAACGCGCTCTGGGTGCCGAGGTCTCCGAGTCGCTGAACCCGGGCCAGCAGGTCGTCAAGATCGTCAACGAGGAACTCGTTGGCATCCTGGGCGGGGAGACCCGCCGCCTGAACCTGGCCAAGAACCCGCCGACGGTGATCATGCTCGCCGGCCTGCAGGGTGCCGGCAAGACCACCCTGGCCGGCAAGCTGGCCAAGCACCTGAAGTCCGAGGGCCACACCCCGTTGCTGGTGGCCTGCGACCTCCAGCGCCCCAACGCCGTCAAGCAGCTGCAGATCAACGGCGAGCGTGCCGGGGTGCCGGTCTACGCACCGCACCCGGGCGTCTCCTCGGAATTCGACACCGCCACCGGCGACCCGGTAGCGGTAGCCCGCGACGGCGTCGCCGAGGCCAAGGCCAAGCTGCACGACATCGTGATTGTCGATACCGCCGGCCGTCTGGGCGTGGACACCGAGATGATGGCCCAGGCCGCGAACATCCGCGCCGCCATCAACCCGGATGAAGTCCTCTTCGTCATCGACGCGATGATCGGCCAGGACGCGGTCAACACCGCCCAGGCCTTCCACGAGGGCGTCGACTTCACCGGTGTCGTGCTCTCCAAGCTCGATGGCGATGCCCGCGGCGGTGCCGCGCTGTCGGTCGCCTCGGTCACCGGCAAGCCGGTCATGTTCGCCTCCACCGGCGAGAACCTGGACGACTTCGAGATCTTCCACCCGGACCGCATGGCTTCGCGCATCCTGGACATGGGCGACGTGATGACGCTCATCGAGCAGGCCGAGAAGAACTGGGACAAGACCGAAGCCGAGCGCATGGCGAAGAAATTCGCCGACCAGGAAGACTTCACCCTGGACGACTTCCTGGCCCAGATGGCCCAGATCAAGAAGATGGGCTCGATGAAGAAGCTGCTGGGCATGATGCCCGGCGCGCAGATCTCCCGCCAGCAGCTCGAGCAGTTCGACGAACGCCAGATCGACCGCGTTGAGGCCATCGTCCGTTCGATGACCCAGCACGAGCGCGTGGCTCCGAAGATCATCAACGGCTCGCGCCGCGCGCGTATCGCCAAGGGTTCGGGCGTTTCGGTCTCCGAGGTGAACCAGATGCTGGAGCGTTTCGCCGAAGCGCAGAAGATGATGAAGAAGATGGCTGCCGGCGGCGGCATCCCGGGCATGCCGGGGGCCGGCAAGGGCGCTGCCCGCAAGGCGAAGGCCAAGGGCAAGGGCAAGAAGCAGCAGAAGTTCGGCAACCCGGCCAAGGCCGCGCAGGCCGAGCTGGAGGCCAAGAACAAGAAGGCCGCCGCCCCGAGCGGTGCCGCCTTCGGGCAGGGCGCCAACCAGGACTTCGATCCTTCGAGCCTGAACCTGCCGGCGGGCTTCGAAAAGTACCTTGGCAACAAGTAGCAACCAGTCCTTGCAGGGCGGCGACCAGGAGCACACGCTGGTCGCCGCCCTGACTCTTTTCTTCGAAGAACCCCAGGCGCAGCAGGCCGAAGCCACGGTCCGCGCACTGCTGGCCGCACGCGAAGTGATCTCGCTGGTCTCCGTGCCGGTGCCCTGGAACGGGCTGGCGATGATCGAAGCCAGCCTTGCGGTGAACCACGAGGGGCTCTTGCTGCTCGCTGGCGCCGCGGGCGCCATCAGGCTGGGCCAGCAGGTCGAGGACTTCGCGCTGGCGCTGAAGCTGGGCACCGGTGCGCTGTACATCGACCAGGACGACGCCGAGGTGCAAACCGGGGAGCCCATCGAGGATCCGCGGCTCGACGCCATGCCGCCGGGGCGGACCGTGGCCATCGGCGCGCTGAACGAGCCGGACATGGGGGTGTGGGCCGCCGCGAGCAAAACCAGCTGGCAGCTCTTGGCGCCGGAATCCGCCGGCGCCGCGGTGGCCGTGCACGAAGGCTTCCTGGTGGGCGGCGTGCTGGCTGCCAGCCAGCATCCGGCGATCATGCTCAGCCGCACCGGCGCGCGCTTCACCGCCAGCTTCTGGTTCGACAAGCAGCCGGCCAAGCTCGGCGGGCACCCGGCCTGGGTGCACATCTGGCCGGTCGCGGCCAGCCCCGCCTTCTGGCCGCAGGCCTCAACACCCGCCCGGCGCGAACTGGACTGGCTGATCGCCAACCAGGACAGCGTCGATGGCCAGGAACTCGACGAGCTGGCCGGGCTTCTGGTCGGCGCCGAGCACATCGAGCGGCTCAAGCAGGCGCTGGTGGGCACCGGCAGCCTGCAGTCGGCCCAGCTGGTGCTGGAGACCTTCGGGCATCCACCGGTCCTGGCCCGCTATCTGGACGACGCCGATCTTCCCGAGGACGCGCGATGGATCGAACCGGTGTCAATGGCCAGGGCAGTGGGCCGTGCACTGGTCGCCGAATCCCGCACCTCCGGTGCCCGGCGGCGATGGTACAACACGTTGTCGTGGAAACCCGCCGCGCAGCTGGCGCTGGGGCTCATCGAGGCCCTGGTATTCTCGCTGGTGCTTGCGGCCACCCATTGGCAGCAGCCCTGGGCGCCGCCCTGGGTAATCGTGCTGCTGCTGGTGCTCGGCTATGTTGATGCCACCGGGAATACCGTCCTCGGCGCGGTCCGCTGGTTCCGCGCCCGGCGCCGGCGCTAGCGCCAGGCCACCGCCCGGGCGCTGCCTGCCAGGACAGCACGGGTTACCGCCTATGATTGACTTATCGCCATATCCAATTAACCAAAGGGGTTACTTTTCGTGGATTCAACCGGGTTCAACTACCTCAACCTAGAGTTCATTTTCATGGGCGACAAGCCTGAATCTGCACAACTGGTACGCACCGCGCTGGCCGATCGCCGCCTGCTGGGTTTCATCGGCGGAGCTGTTGAGCGCGAGAACTCCACTGAAGTAGCCGCCGAGGTGGCCACGGTGAGCGAAGCCCGCGATGCGGTGCTCTACCGCATCGATGCCAAGGGCAAGCTGCGCGAAGGCTCGCGCGTGACCAAACTGGTCCACGAACTGAAGAACTCCACCGGCGCCGACTACGTGCTGGTGGACGGGGACGAGATTGACGGCCCCAACCCGGATGACGAGCAGCTCGGCGAGTACGGCGGCACCAACGAGCTGCTGCACGGGCCAAAGCTCAAGGGTTCCGAGCTGGTGCTGGCAGCCGGCTTTGCCGAGAACGAGATCACCGTTTGGGAAAATGCATCCGGCCTGATGGCCATGCCCAAGGAACCGGTCTATGCCCCGAGCATCTCGCGCTCGAACCGCCCGTACCTGTGCTTGGACCGTACCGGCAATGCCATTACCGCAACCATCGAGGCCAAGGGCCCACGCCGGACCATGTTCGGTTCCTCGGTGTCCATGGTGGTGGACCTGGAACGCACGGCAATCCTGGAACCGGAAGCCGGTTCGCCGGCAGCGGTGCGCCTGGAGGAACTCAACAGCTTGCTCTTTGGCTGGGACGAAGAAGAAATGCAGATCATCGAACAGCTGATTTCGGATCCGGCCGACCGCGCCGAGGCCCAGCAGCTGCTGTGCAGCAGCGGGGACCTGAAGGACATGAAGCGCCTGGTCGCGCTCTTCGGCTTCGACCCGCGCAGCATCGATTACCTCACCGGCCGTCCGCTGCCCGAAGACCGCAGGGTCATTGCCACCGGCGGCCCGTTCAAGACCTTGAAGTCCGCACTGGCTGAGCAGGAGCGCGAGGCCAAGGGACTGGAACGGCTGCTGTACCGCCACAACTGGAATCCGAAAGCGCTGATGGGTTCGAGTGCCGCCGTACTGGCCTCCGGCGCGGCAGCGCACCTGGTCCTGGCCAAGAGCGGCAAGTTCGCCTGGCTGCCCAAGCCGGCGCGCCAGCTGCTGATGCTGGCCTGGTACGCCGATGGCGCCTTCTATCTGGGCAAGGGCATCGTCGATGTGCTGAAGGCCAGGAACAAGCGCTAGGCGCTCGCCGCAGTCAAAAGGACAGCCCGGCGGGAAGCTAAATCCGCTTCCCGCCGGGCGGTCTTCTGCTTTTCGTTCCTAGCCGCGTTCCTTCAGCTCAGGGAAGTCGGTATCCCGGTACTCGCCGCTCGGGCTGGTGCCGGCCGCATGCTGCTCTTCCTCGGCAAGGCGCAGCTCCACGCGGCGGATCTTGCCTGAAATGGTTTTGGGCAGCGCGGTGAATTCGAGCCGCCGGATCCGCTTGTACGGAGCCAGGTGCTCGCGGCAGAAGCCGAGGATGTCCTTGGCGACCTCCGCGCCGGGCTCGACGTGCGATGCCAGCACCACAAAGGCCTTGGGCACCGAGAGCTTCAGCGGATCCGGCGAAGGCACCACCGCCACCTCGGCCACCGCGGGATGCTCCAGGACCACTGACTCCAGCTCGAAGGGGCTGAGCTTGTAGTCGCTGGATTTGAAGATGTCATCGGCACGCCCCACGTAGGTCAAGACGCCTTCATCATCGCGTTCGGCGATATC
Source organism: Glutamicibacter sp. NPDC090743 (assembly GCF_044769125.1). Classification (NCBI taxonomy): domain Bacteria; kingdom Bacillati; phylum Actinomycetota; class Actinomycetes; order Micrococcales; family Micrococcaceae; genus Glutamicibacter; species Glutamicibacter sp. NPDC090743. Next base: position 108,915 of record NZ_JBIVXE010000004.1, read on the forward strand.
TCCCGTGTGGTACACGCCGCCACGCAGCGCCTCGGCAGTTTTCTCCGGATCGGCGAAATAGCCCTTCATCAACCCGGCAGGCCGGGGATCCAGTCGCAGGCAGATTTCCCCGATTTCGGCCAGCTGCCCGGTGGTCGGATTACGCAGCTCCACCGCATAGCCCGGCATCGGGCGGCCCATCGCGCCGACCTTCACCTCGGTACCCGGCGAATTGGCAATCTGCACCGTGGTTTCGGTCTGCCCGTAGCCATCACGGATCACCTGCCCCCATGCGGTGCGCACCTGGTCGATGACCTCGGCGTTCAACGGCTCGCCGGCAGAGACCAGCTTGCGCGGGGGAGTCTGCAAGGTGCCCAAGTCCGCCTGGATCAGGTAGCGCCAAACGGTGGGCGGCGCGCAGAAGCTGGTGACCTTCTCCGTATCCATCTGGTTCATCAGCGCCAGCGGATCAAAGCGCTCGTAGTTGTAGACGAAGACCGTCGCTTCGGCGATCCACGGGCCGAAGAAATTCGACCAGGCGTGCTTGCCCCACCCGGGGGACGCCACATTCAGATGGACATCGCCTGGTTCCAGGCCGATCCAGAACATCGTTGCCAGGTGGCCGATGGTGTACGAGGTATGGGTGTGCTGGACCAGCTTGGCCAACGAGGTGGTGCCCGAGGTGAAGTAGAGCAGCATGTTCTCATCGGCCAGGGTCGGGGAATCCAGGCGGAATTCGGCCGGCGCGTCGTGGGACTTGGCATAGTGCAAGGTCCCTTCAGCGGCCTGCCCGCGGACCTGCACGATCCGGTAGTCCCCGGGGACTGCTTCGAATTTGGCGACCTGGTCATGGCTGGTGATCACCCAGTTCGCGTTGCCGCGCTCGATGCGGTCGGCGAGGTCCGCGCTGACCAGCTGCGTGGTGGTCGGGATGATGACTGCGCCGAGCTTCATGCCGGCGAGCATCACTTCCCAGAGGGCCACCTCGTTGCCCAGCATGACGATGATGGTATCGCCGCGCTGCAGGCCTTCGTCGGAAAGCCAGCGGGCCACCTGGGTGGAGCGGCGTGAAAGTTCGGCCCAGCTGTAGCGTGCCGAGCTGCCATCGGGTTCGGTGAGGATCAGTGCCGGCTCATTGGCCCGCGCCGGGTCCTTGGCTACCTCGTCGAACCAGTCGTAGGCGAAGTTGAAATCGGTGAATTCCGGCCACGTGAACTCTGCCCGAGCCCGGTCGTAGTCATCGCGTGCTGCCAGCAGCAGATCGCGTGCTGCGCGGAACTTCTCGGTATTGCCCATGGGGGTCCTTTGCGTGATGGGCGCCTGCGCCCGACAGAATTCTTCGGTCTTCAGGATTCAATATACTTCAGTGCACAGTTCTGGCGAATTGTTGCGTCATCATGCGTGGTGCAGGTGCTGAACTTCACGAATTTTGTCCAGTAGCTTCCTGTGCGGGCATGCATAGTGACCGAATGCCCGATCCGGCTGAACCTGCTGGCGGGGACGCTGCCGGTGGCGGGCTGGCAGTGTCGCCGGAGAGCAGTGCCGGGCAGGCAACTGGACTCGCAGATGCCGATGGTCTAGCGTCTGGAATATGCCAAAGGAAGAGACCCCCGCCAAGAAGCACAACCCCCTGTTGGTCTTGGGAAAAATCAGTTCCATCCTCGATTCCTTTTCACTGCGCCAGCCGGTGATGAACTTGGCCGATATCCGTGAAGCAACGGATTTGCCTGCCTCCACGGTGCAGCGTCTTGTCGCGAATTTGGTGGGGCAGGGTTTCTTGGACCGCGAGGATGACGGCTTCCGCATCGGGATGAAAATGGCCTACTGGGCCGCGCCGGCGACCCGGGGGCGGGAAGTGCTGGACGTCATCAGCCCGTCGTTGCGCGAACTGCGCGACTTCACCGGGGAAACAGCCTGCCTCTTCCGTGCCGAGCAGCAATTCCGCGTGTGCGTGGGCATTGCCGAAACGCGCCACGCGCTGCGCAGGGAAATGCACCTGGGTGAGCTCGCCCCATTGCATGCCGGATCTGCCGGCCGCGTGCTGCTGGCCTGGAAGCCCGAGCTCATGCAGCGGTTGCAGGAATCACAGCTGCAGCCGTTGACCGATGCCACGATTACCGGCATGGCCAGCCTGGAGAAAGCGGTTCAGCAGACCCGCGCCGATGGCTTCGCGATCACCACGGGGGAGCGTGAAAGCGGGGCCTCGGGACTGTCCGCACCGGTGTTCGATTCCGCGGCGGGCCTGGTGGCGGCGGTGACCATCAGCGGACCCACCCTGCGCATGCCGCGGGAGACCTGCCAGAGCTGGATCGAGCCGTTGCTGGACACTGCTGAACGGATGACCCGGCTGATCGGCGGACGCTTCCCGGGCGAAACCCACCGGCCTTCCGCCTAGCGCCGCCCGCCCGGTCCGAGGGCTGCGGCGGCACCAGGCAGCAGCGGCACTAGAGGCTGGTGCCGCAATCCGGGGTGGCATCAGAGGGGATCACCCAGGCAAAGGCTTCTGCCTTGGAACGCGCCCCCTGGGCCGACTTGGAACGGTTCGGCTCGCCCAGCTCCTGCAGCAAGGATTCGGAGAGCCCGACGAGCCCGGCAAAGCGCTGCGGCGTGAGCCATGGCGGCTGGGTGGCGAACAGGATGTCCTCGCTGGACGTGTTCCCGCTGGCCCCGGGGGCGAAGGGACAGCCTCCCAAGCCGCCGAGCGCTCCATCAACCAGGGTGGCTCCTGCCGAAATGGCTGCCAGCGTATTGGCAACACCCAGCCCCCAGGTATCGTGGCCGTGGAACACGATGCGCCGTTGCGGGGTTTCGCCGCGCACCCTGGAAATGAGCGAGGCGACCTGTGCCGGAACTGCTTGGCCCAGGGTGTCGCAGATGACGATGTCGCAGGTGCCCTCTGCCCGTGGATCATTGGCGATCTCCAGCACGCGCTCGGCGGGGACCTGCCCCTCGAAAGGGCAGGTGAACGAGGTGGCCAGGCACAGCTGGATGCGCCCGCCGGCTTCCTGGGCATAGCGCACGGCTTCTGGCAGGGCGGCGAGGCTCGCCTCCGTGCTGCGCCCGATATTCGCCTGGTTGTGCGCATCGGAAACTGAGAGGCAATACTGGAAGTTCCGGAGGCCCGCCTTGGCCGCCTTGGCCACATGCCCCGGGGTCGCCACCCAGATCCAGCAGCGTTCCAGCTCGTCGGGGCGCAGCCCCCGGGCAACATCGAGGGTATCGGCCATTGGCGGCACCAGGTCGGCACGCGCCATGGAGCCGAGCTCGATTTCCTGGACTCCGAGCCGGATCAACTCGCGCACGGTCCTGATTTTCTCCGGGGTGCTCAAAAGCTTCCCGGTCAGCTGCAGCCCGTCACGCAGCGTGACGTCGCGCAACGCGGCTGCGGGGGTGAATGAGTAGCTCACGCGATATTCCTTTCGCCAGCCGAGGCTTGCGCGATTTGCGCATCGGTCATTCCCAGCAATCCGCCCAATACCTGTTCTGTATGCTCCCCGAGGTCGGGGCCGAGGTTCCGAATGGGCAGCGAGGTCCCTCCCATGACCGGCACGATGCCGGGGAAGCCGACACCTTGCAAGGTTTCCTCGCCGGTGGAGACATCCAGATGCTGGATCATGTTCCGGGAGATGTATTGCGGCTCGTTGGCAATGTCCTTTGCGGTGTAGATCGGACCGGCAGGAACTCCTGCCGCATCGAGGATGGCCAGTGCCGTGCTCGAATCCACGCTTGCGGCCCACTGGCCAATGGCGGCATCCAGCATTTCCCTGGCCTCCCAACGCTGGGCATTGCCCTGCAGCCGCGGATCGGCCCCGAGCTCCGGCCTGCCGATGGCTTCCATGTAGCGGCGGTAGATCCCGTCACCGTTTCCGGCGACCACAATGCTGGCCCCATCGGCGCAGGCATACGCATTGGATGGCGCAATGCCTTCCATGCGTCCACCGGTGCGGGTCCGGGTTTCGCCGTAGGCGCCGTGGTCCGGGAGCAAAGATTCCATCATGGAGAACATCGCCTCGTGCAGCGCCACATCGATCACGCGATGGTCCAACCCGAGGGAGGCCTTTTCCCCGCGCGCCATCTCCCGCTGGTAGAGCGCCATCACCGCGCCGAACGCGGCATACAGTCCGGCAATGGAATCGCCAATCGATACGCCGACACGAACCGGCGCGCGATCCGGATCGCCCACCAGATTGCGGAAGCCGCTGAAGGCCTCGGCCACGGCGGCAAAGCCCGGACGCTCGGAGAGCGGCCCGGTCTGGCCGAAGGCCGAGATGCGGGTGATCACCAGGTCCCGATTCACGGCGCTAAGTTCTTCTGGACCCAGGCCCCACTTCTCCAAGGTGCCCGGACGGAAGTTTTCCAGCAGCACATCGCAGTGCTTGGCCAGTTCCAGCACGGCCTCCCGGCCGGCATCGCTGCGCAGGTCCAAGACGATGGACTTCTTGTTGCGGTTGATCGTCCGGTACAGCATCGAGACGCTGCCCTTCTTGAGCCGCCAATTTCGCAGCTCGTCCCCGGTTCCCGGGCGTTCCACCTTGATGACCTCGGCGCCGAAGTCCGCCAGGAGCCGGCCTGCAGTGGGGGCGGCAATGTAATTGCCCAATTCGAGAACGCGGACACCCGTCAATGGGGCGATGTGCTCTGACATGTTCTGCCGTTCCTTTGCTGTCGCGCTAAATGAAGATGTTGAGGATCATGGCCATTCCAAGGGCCACGATGGATGCGACCGAGACGCCTACGCTGACGGTCTTCAGGGCACCGCGCACGGTCTGCCCGAACAACGACTGCAGGAGCCAGAAGGTGTTCGAGGTGACATGGACCATGAACAGCGCTCCGGAACCTGCCGCCAACGCGATGAGCACCGGGTCGATGCCCAGGCTCGGGGCGATCGGTGCCAAGAGGCTTGCCGCAGTAATCCCGGAAAGGGTCACCGAGCCTACGGCAATGTGAAGCAGGGCCGCGATGCCCCAGACCACTACCAGTGGTGCAACGGTGCTGGCCGAGAAGAACTGGCCCATGATGTCGCCCAATCCAGCCGTGGAAACCGTGGCTGCCAAGGAGCCGCCGACACCGGTCAGCAACAGGATCTGCCCGCTTTCCCTGAACCCGCTGGCCACGCCGCGGTCAATCGCCTTCTGGCCGATGGTGTAGCGTGCCACGGCGATCGTTCCGACCAGGCCGATGAGCAGGGCAACTACCGGATTGCCGACCAGCTGGATCCAGCTGGCCTCATAGCCCAGGATCTCGGCCAGCGCGCCGCTGGCGATGAGCAGCAAGGATGCGAGCAGCGGCAGGAAGAGCAGGAACAGGGGCGCCTCGCGGCGCTGCCCGGTCTGCACCGCGGTGGCCGCGGCGGCCGTTCCGGCGTTACCGGTGCGTGCCGCATCCTGGCCGGTTCCTTCGCCGCGCTCCAGCTTGCGAGTTCCCGGTGTCGGCTCGTCTTGCGCCAGCAGCTGCTCATCGCTCTCGGCTTTCCAGAAGCCCCGGTCGAAGAAGAAGGACATGATGGCGACGGAAATCAAGACCGTGGGCACGACGACCAGCAGGCCGAAGATCAGCATCTTGCCCAGGGGAACTTCAAGCATGCCGGCCAAGGCGACGGCGCCGACGCCAGGGACCATGAGGACGATGCCGACCTCGCCGGCGATGGCCATGGCCGTGGCAATGCGCGCGGTTCCGTTCTTGCCGATTTTCGGCGCCATGCGCCGGGCCAAGGGGGCCGCGATGACCAGTAGCACATCGAGGAAAATGGTCTGCAGCGCGGTGCTGACAGCCAACGCCATGGTGTAGGGCAGCCGTTTGGGGCCGAAAGTGTTCAGCAGGTGCTCGACCAGGCGGCGGATGGCGCCGGTCTCATTGAGGATGGAACCCATCAGCACGCCGAAAGCCACCAGCAGTCCGACTTCCACCATGATGTCGCCGAAACCCTGGGTGATGGTCTCGATGGTCTTGGAGACTCCCAAGCCGGTGGATAGGCCCAGGTAGAGCGAGCCAATGACCAAGGCGATGACTGGGTTGACCTTGAATCTCACGATAAGCACCACGGCGGCAAGCACGGCCACCGCGGTATTTATCAGAATCGCGATATCGGACATGTTGGATCCGTTCTAGAGGAATCGGGGAGCAGTGTGACATAAGCCACGGCATGAGAACTCATAGTATGAGTGTCAGCTCACGATGTAAACTATTGGCTTCTTAAGCGGGAAACCTCTGGAAATAAACCCGAAGCGAGCCCTGGCGGCTTGACGCGAGGAAGGGGAGTAGCGATGGGCTGGCGGACGTTTCGAGGGAAGAGGAAAATCCAGGGCGCCTGCCGAAGCCATGTCCGGAATGCGCCCTGGATGCTCGAGGTCTCTACCCCTTGAGATTCGGGAAGTCGGTGTCCCTGTATTCGGTGCCCGCCGGGGCGCCAGCGCGGTGCCGGTCCTCTTCAGCCTGGCGCAGCTCCACCCGGCGGATCTTGCCCGAGATCGTCTTGGGCAGGTCCGCGAATTCCAGCCGGCGGATGCGCTTGAAAGCCGAAAGGTGCTCGCGGCAGTAGGCCAGGATCGATTCGGCCAATTCCGGTCCGGGCTCATGCCCGCCGGAAGCGACGATGTAGGCCTTGGGCACCGTCAGCCGCAGCTCATCCGGTGCTGGAACGACGGCCGCTTCGGCCACGCCCGGATGCTCAATCAGAACCGATTCGAGCTCGAAAGGGCTGATCTTGTAGTCGCTGGATTTGAAGACGTCATCGGCGCGCCCCACATAGGTCAGGACGCCGCGTTCGTCCCGCTCGGCGATATCCCCGGTGTGGTAGACCCCGTCCCGGAAGACCTCATTGGTCTTTTCCTCGTTCTCGAAGTAGCCCTTCATCAGCCCCAGCGGGCGCTGGGCGGTGACCAGGCAGATCTCGCCCACATCGCCTTCTTCCCCGGTGGCCGGATCGCGCAGCACGATCTCGTAGCCGGGCATCGGGCGTCCCATGGCGCCGATGGTGATGGGCTCCGCCGGGGGATTGGCGATCTGCACCGTGGTTTCGGTCTGCCCGAACCCGTCGCGGATCACATGCCCCCAGGCCTTGTGGACCTGGTCGATGACCTCTGCATTCAGCGGCTCGCCGGCCGAGACCAGTTTCTGCGGCGGATGCTCCAGTGCGCCGAGGTCGGCCTGGATGAGCAGGCGCCAGACGGTCGGCGGCGCGCAGAAGCTGGTGACCTGCTGGGCGTCCATCTGGGTCATCAGGGTCACTGGGTCGAAGCGGTCGTAGTTGTAGATGAAGACCGTCGCTTCGGCGATCCACGGGGTGAAGAAGTTGGACCACGCGTGCTTTGCCCAGCCCGGCGAGGCGACGTTCAGGTGGACATCGCCTGGTTCGAGGCCGATCCAGAACATCGTGCTCAAGTGCCCGACCGGATACGAGGTATGCGTATGCTCGACCAGCTTGGCCTTCGAGGTGGTGCCGGAGGTGAAATAGCGCAGCAGCGTTTCATCGGCGCGGGTCGGGTGCTCCAGGGCGAAGGCCGCTTCTGCCGAGGATGACTGGGAGTAGTCGAGGATGCCAGCCGGTGGCTGCCCGCCGATCTGGATCAGCGTGTAATCGCCCGGCACCGATTCGAACTTGGGGATTTCGCCCTCGTTGGTGACGACCCATTGGATATGGCCGCGGGCAATGCGGTCGGCCAGATCGGTGGGCGTCAGCTGCGTGGTGCAGGGGACCATGACCGCACCCAGCTTGATGCCTGCCAGCATCGATTCCCAAAGCTCGGCCTGGTTGCCCAGCATGATGGCGATTGAATCCCCGCGCTTGATGCCCTGGTCGCTGAGCCAGCGCGCAAGTTGGGTGGACCGGGTTGATAGTTCTGCCCAGGTCCGCTGGGTGCAGCTGCCGTCGGATTCGGCGATGACCAGTGCTGGGCGCTCGGAGCGCTGCGGATCCCGGGCAACGTGGTCGAACCAGTCGAAGCCGAAATTGAAATGGGTGAATTCCGGCCATGCGAACTCGGCGCGAGCCTGGTGGTAATCCTCCCTTAGCTCCAGGAGACGGTCACGGGCTGCTCTGAATTCTTCGGTAACGCTCACAACTAACCTTCCGTAGCTCTGGGTAAACCACCAAAACCCAAGGTGAGGTGGATCACCAGTCAATATACTTGGAAGTCCTAGCGAGTGGAAGAGGAAGCGTGCTGGTACTTGACCTGAATAAATGGACGAGCCCCGCGCAATACTGGAATGCGCGAGGCTCGGCCGGCTTTGAATTACTAGCTGTCGCTTAGCAGTCCTGATGAGCTAACCACAGGGCTTCCATGTTTTTCCCCCTGGTGCGTAGCAGCGTGGGCCATTGTAATTTTTAGGTACCGAAGGCTGTATTGGCGTACTGCGTCGTGGCGTAGTGGCCCTTGGTTGCGATGTGGCCTGTCGCTCTGCGGCTTGACGTTCGGCCGCGCGTTGCGCGGCCTGACGTTCCGCAATTTCTTCAGCTTTGCGCTTGGCTTCGGCCTCGCGTTTGGCTTTAGCTGCGGCCTCTTTTTTCTTGCGTTCTTTTTCTTCCTTGATGAGCTCATTGCGGCGCTCAGAATGCTTGTCTTCTAGCTTCTGGGTTTCTTTGATTGAGTGCTCGAGGGTGCCAACCGCGTCCTTGAATGAACTTGCGAGCAGGGCCGCCGTAACTGGGTGGGAGCTGGGAGTTATGGACTTGAGTGCCTTGCTGGTCGCGAGACCTGCTGCCACGGCGGCTGCAGCTTCTCCCGCCAAGGACTCGGCTTCGTCGATGGCCGTGGCGGCTTCGTCTGGAACCTGATTGAGCGCGTAGATTGCATTGCTGGCTTGCGAGGCGATTGTGCAAGATACTTCCGGACTGAATAGGCCAGAGGTGCGTTTTTCGGCTTCGTTCTGCCCTTCGAGCACCTCGTTGTAGAATTTGGTGTTCGGCTCGTACTTCACGGCGATGCCTAGGCCAGCAGCGGCGATGGACCTGTTGATGAACTCATCGTCCTTGTAGACGGCGGCCAGTGTGCGGCCGTAGCGATCTTCTCGTTCGATGTCGTATTCCAGGTCGACTTTGTCCCCAGGCTGAAGCAATGATTCCAAATGCTCTGAAGCTTCGGGGCCCAAGCACTCTACGGCCTTATTTGGGTCTACGGTTTCTGGAGTGTCGATGTTCAGCAAGCGCACCCGCGTCTCGTTGCCGGCGATGGTCATATCTACGGTGTCACCGTCAATTACGCGCGTGACGATTCCGTGATTGTCTGAATTGTGCGTGGCCGCGACGACGGCTCCTGCAGTGACCAGCGACCCGGTGAGCGCAATGGATATCCATGCAGTTGTTTTCTTCAATTCTTATTGGTTCCTTGTTGTGCGAGTGAGGATGCCCTGAAGGCTTTGCAGGGCAGTCTAGTGATGTTCTCAAGTTATGCATTTTTATTGAATATTCAAATTCTTTGACGCATATGACTTTCGGATGCTGGTTGCAAGAACTGGCAATTGGATTGGCAACCAGCTTTTATTATGACCGCAAGTGTTTTCGCTTCGCAGGTGTCTGCCAGCATGGATTTGATTGGCCTAGATTGAGGGGCAAGGCCGGCCCGAAGCTGAATCCGGTCGTTTGCTAGGAGGTAACCAGGGTGCGCCTAGCGGTTTGGCCCTTCGTTCTTCTGCGCGTCCCGCTGCTAGGGGCCAGGCTTCTCCTTGTTGGGGTTGCATGGCTAGGACTCGCGGGCAAAGTTGCCCCGCGGATGGTTCATGCGCGGGAGCTCGGCCATCGGATTCCCGCCTCCAGAATCCTCGGGCAGCTCGCGGGCTACTTCCTTTTTGGCTTTGAGTTCTTTGGCCAGGGAAGTCAGTCGCTGTTTGTGCTTGACTTCTAGGGTCGCGGTTTCATCAATCCTCGCGGATGGATTCCGTGCAGCCGGGGTTCCGGAACAGAATTCGCTGTGATCGGCTGAACATCCCAATTTCATTGAAGCATCAAGTAATTTGCGATAGGCTGTTAATCAATAAGGAATCGATGCACTTGGAAAAGGAGCTTGCCATGTCAGTACTCCAGCAAGACAAACTAGCGGCCACCACCCACATGAACGCAGTCCAGCTCAAGGTCGGCGACATGAAAACCATGAGCGAGTACTACCAGAAGGCCCTGGGCCTTGAAGTGCTGGCCGAATCAGCCGAAGGCACCCGCCTGGGCCGCGATACCCAGGAACTGGTCAACTTGCAGAACGCGCCAGGACTGCAGCTCCCGTCGCGCAATGAAGCGGGCCTGTTCCATACCGCGCTGCTCTTCGACACCAAGGCTGATCTGGCTGCGACCGTCCTGTCGGCAGCCCAGTTCGACCAGAGCCGCTTCGTGGGCAGCTCCGATCACCTGGTATCCGAAGCGTTCTACTTCACTGACCCGGAGGGCAACGGCATCGAGCTGTACTGGGACCGCCCGCGCGATACCTGGAGCTGGAGCGGCGGCGAGGTGGCCATGGACACCATCTACCTGGATCCGAACAAGTTCCTCAATGAGCACCTGACCGAGCAGGCCATTGCCGAACAGCGCAAGGCCGCCGCGGATGTAGGCCACGTGCACCTGCAGGTGGGCGATGTCGCAACCGCCCGCCAGTTCTACGTCAGCACCCTGGGCTTTGACGAAACCACCACCCTGGGCGAGCAGGCACTGTTCGTCTCGGCCGGCGGGTACCACCACCACATGGCCATGAACGTCTGGAACTCGCGCGGAGCCGGCCCGCGCAAGGACACGCTGGGGCTGGGCGAAGTGCTGATCAACGTCCCGACCGAAGAAGAAGTGGGCAAGCTCGCCGAGCGGCTGGCCTACGCCAAGGTGGCAAACCACCACACCGGAGCCGAACTTCGCTTCCGGGACCCTTGGAACAACGAACTGCGCGTCGCCGTAGGCTAACGCGGAGACAACGCACCGAGGCTTCATTGCCCCCGGGCGCTCGCCGAAGCGGCGAGCGCCCGGGGGCACTTCCTGTCTTCACCCGGTTCCGGTGCCCAGGGCCTCCAGGTGCTCGGCAATGGTCTTGGCGGTCAAGGGCCTCGTCTGGAATGGCCGTACATTCCCTGCCTCGGCCTGCTCTAGCACCTGCTGGGCGAAGGCGGCCGGGTTGGCCACGTCCAGGTGGGTCAGGTTCTCCGGGGCGTACTGCCACCACTGCGATGCCTGGAGGGCCTGGACGGTCGGCGCATCGAAGCGGTCGCGGATCTTCTTGGCCGGCAGGCCGCCGACCACGGTGTACGGCTCGACGTCGCTGGTGACTACGGAATTCGAGGCGATGGCCGCGCCTTCGCCGATGGCGACCCCATGGCCCAGCGTGACCTTTTCGCCGATCCATACATCGTTGCCGATGGAGATCTTCCCCGGCGTGTAGCCGTACTTCGTCGTCCCCAGTTCCGCGCCGTGATCAGCCGCGTAGGTGCGCATCAGCAGCCGCTGGTTGTAGAACACCGGGCTGGTCGATGCCCACTCCAGGGGGTGCTTGGCTCCCATGACCGTCACGCCCTTGGCGATCGAGGTGAACCGCCCGACGCTGATGGCCTTGTTGAGCTTTGAATGGGTGTAGGAGAACGCGCCCATGCGCGGAAGGGCTGTTCCGCTGGTTCCCCAGAAGGTGGTGTAGGGATCCAGCGCGAGGTCTTCCTGGTAGCTGATCCACGCCTCGGGATTGTAGGTGCTTCCGGTGTTCTCGAAATCCTTCATGCCCGGAACCGTCATGAGGATCCGGTGGCTTTTGAGCAGCGGCCGCAGTTGGGACATCTGAATTCGCATGCGATCGACTTTATGGGACCGGATTTGGAGAATTGTCAGCAAGTCCCGAACGCGCGCTGGATGCGACCTGCTGCCCGGCTACTGCCTAGGGCGGAAGGAGAGGTTCTTCTGCGTGGTGAAGTACGGCAGGATCATTGATTCGGGCAGACCCAGGCGCTTCATTTCCATGGCCCTGCCCACGCGCAGGCGCAGGTTCACGTCCACCGCTGCATCCTGTTCCTGGGTCTCGCCCAAGAGCTGCGGTTCCACATCGAAGACCGCCAGCTGCTCGTCCACGCTGCTGCTGGCCACGGCCGCAATTTCTGCCTTGCTGTCCCGATTGACGAAGACCAGCTCGAAGGTTGCCGGTTCGGGCAGGTCTTCGACGTGGGCCCGATGCTCTACCCGCACCTGCAATCCCTGGCCGTCGGGGAAGTCGACGCCCCGCAGCCTTGCTTCGAAATGCGGGACGCGGTTCTTCGCGCCCAGCTTCTTGAGCATCTTGGCTATGGACATGGTGTCCTCCCAAAGTGAGACTAGATCGCGAGCTTGGTACTCGCTGGCAAAAGTGCGGGCCTGCTGCGACATCCGGGCGGCCAGGGCGGGATCGTCCATGAGCTGCTGCACCCGGTCGGCCATGGCCTGGATATCGCCATGGCGGACCAGGAAGCCGTTATGCCCATCGGCGATGCTGTCGGCAGGGCCGAAGTTGATGTCGAAGGACACCGGGATGCATCCCTGGGCCTGGGCCTCGAGGATGACCAGCGCCTGGCCCTCGTTGGTCGAGGTGAATAATTGCGCCGTGCAGGAAGCGAAGTGGCGGGGGAGCTGGTCGGAATAGCCATGGAAGATGACCGACTCGCGCAGGCCCAGCTCGGCGGCCCGTTCGGTGAGCGCGGCGTATTCGCTGCCCTTGCCCACAATGTGCAGGGTCGGCCGCTTGCCGCGAAGGGCCAGCTCGTGGAGGACATCCAGGGCGGCGGCTACGTTCTTGTTGGGGGTCAGCGAGCCGGCCACGATCAGGCTGGTCGAGCTGCGTGCCGGTACCGGCGGTTGCACGGTGGACGGGTTCAGCGGGTTGGGAATGACGAATGCCGAGTCTGCTGCGCCGAAGCGGTCGACATAGGCCTGGCGCTGGGCGTGGGTCAGGAAGACAAAAGCATCCCAGTTGGAGCGTTCTTCGATGATGGGTTCGTGGCCCTTGGAGAGCTGGCCGCTGGCAAGGTCCTGCCCCTTGGCCACATGGATGCTGTGGAACGCGAACACCTTGGGCACATGCACCGGTTTCCAGGAAGCGAGCATGGCCGCGGTGTACTTGCTGTCGATGACCACCAAGGAGTTCGGGTGGTCGACGATCTGCGACAGCCAATGGCGGTAGAAAGCCGCCGCGCTGGGGAAGCGGGCCACCAGGGTTCCCCTGCGGTCAAAAGCCTCAACGATGCGGCGGGCCTTGCCGTCATGGAACTTCATATCGGACAAGAAGACGGTGCCATCGGCCCGGTAGTACGTGGTCTTCTTGATCCCGCCTTCGGGGCCTGCAACCCCGCCTTCGGGGCCTGCAACGCTGTGCTCGCAGAACAAGGCGGAATCCTGGCCAGGGTGGTGGACGGACTGGCGTACCGTGAAGTCCAGGCAGGCCGGTTCGGCCTTCCGCTGGGGGATGCTGGCCTGCGGCTGCAGGTCATGCTCCGCCAGGTGGAGGTAGGGATTGAGCACCCGGACCTTGGGCGAAAGCTTGCCGCGCTCCACGAGTTCCCCAACGATCTGCGGGAGCTGTTCGTTGGGGCCGAAGGTCACCACCGCGGCAGAACCGTGCCGCTGGGCGAAAGCGGCCGCGCGCTGGGTGCAGACGGTGGTCATCCCGCCGAATTCGCGCTCAAGCTTCCACGTGACCATGTAGGCGTCCAGCTGCTGTTCCCTGATATCCACGGAGAATGATCCTTAGTTTGACCACGGCAAAGTTAATTTCGCGCGAAGATATGCAGTTCCTCGCGCCAAGTTCCAGACTACGCGGTGAAGCTAGGCGGGCGCTGGGAAGGCGCCGTCGTGTCGGCCTCGATTTCCCTGATCTGCACCGCAGGGATGGCCCAGTGGCCGAAGAGGCGGCCAACGCGGATTCGAACGTATCTTCGAAAACGCCATGGCGCTCGCCGAACGCCGTGGGAGAATCGCCGGGAAGGCTCCAGCCCTTGCTCTTCGGTGCGAAACTTCCTATGGTTCAGGTTATGGGGTACTCTCCCCACACTTGTTGGAGGCGCAGCGCGTCTCCGGTAAAGGACGGCACGTCATGTCGAGCAAATCCCCACGCAAGGGCGAAGCGAAAAAACCAAGCAAGAGCATCAAGGAAAAACGCGCTGAGAAGCGGCTGAAGCACGCAGAGGTCGCTGTCGATCCGGTGCGCAAAGCTGCCAGATAACCACTGATTGGCACCGGCTCCCACGCACGGAGCCGGTAAATGAATCGAGTCCCTGACTACGGCGAAAGACGCCGGGCAGGGACTCGAGTATTTTAATTGCCGGTTTTCCGGGTGCCGCTTACGGTAGCTGCGGATCGACCTCGAAGTGTTCGGCCACCTGGGTGATGACCTCGTGGGCGCCCTGCAGCGACACCGAGGAGAGGAAGATCGAGTCGTCGACCTGCATGACCTCGCCTTCCAGCTTCTCCCACAACGGGTTGGAGGTGAACTTGTCTTCCTGGGCGCGCGACGCGTCGCCCTCGGCACCTTCCGGGGCCCAGGTGGACTGGAAGATCACTTCGGCGTCGGCCTTCAGGATTTCCTCCGGCGACAGCGGAACGAAGATCGACTCGGTGGTATCCGGGGCATCCTCCGGGCGCGGAATGCCCATGTCCACCATGATCTCGCCGATGAACGAATCGGTGGCGTACAGGCGCGCGGTGTCCTCGCCGGCGAAACGCACCAGCGAGTAAGTGGTCTCGGGCTTCTTCGCCAGGATTTCCTTGCCCACCGCGGAGGCGCGGGCCTCGTAGTCAGCCACGGCCGTTTCCGCCTGCTCCTTCTTGCCCAGGGCCTCGCCCAGCAGCACCACGTTTTCCTTCCAGGTTGGTCCGGTGGACTCGGAGAAGATGGTCGGGGCGATCTTGTTCAGCTGGTCGTACATGGCGCCCTGGCGCACGTCGGCGGAGATGATCACGTCCGGCTCGGTGGCCAGCAGCTTTTCCAGATCCGGTTCGGTGATGGTGCCGACGTTCACGGCTTCGTCGGTCTGCTCGGTGATGTCGCCGAGGTACTCGGGGAAGGGGTTGTTGCCCTTGCGGTATTCGGTGTAGGCCACCAGCTCGGCTCCCAGCAGCATGGCGGCATCCACGTAGGAAGGGTCCAGTGCGGCGACGCGCAGCGGGCGTTCGGCCAGCTCGGTGGTGCCGCGGAAGTGCTTGATGGCCGCCGGGAAGCTGGAATCGGCTTCCGCGGTGGCGGCGGTTTCTGCCGGCTCGGTGCTCGGGGAGGAGCTGGCGCAGGAGGACAGGGCCAGGGCGGCCGCGGCCAGGGCGGCGCTCAGGGCGAGAATGCGGGGAGTGTGCATGCGAGTGCTTTCCATGAAGGTGATTGACTAATTAGCGCATGATGTATTTTTGCTTGCCCCACTTAGGCAAGGGTAAGCTTAGCGCGCGAGAAGAACAGTAGCATGGATCCGGCCGTCCCGGTCAAGGTCCTGCGACATCATTGCTTCGCATATCCTGCACGCACCCGCCGCGCACTCCGCGGCCCGAGAAAGGCCACCGACCATCGACCGCACCACACCGCGCATCAGCTCGCTGCTGGCCCTGGCCGCCGGCGTGGGCGCCGTCATCGGGCTCAGCCTGTGGATCGGCAGCACCACCTCCAGCTTCGCCGAGCTGCGCCACGCGCTGCTGGCCCCCGACGGCCAGGTCAGCGACATCGCAATCCGCGAGATCCGCTGGCCGCGCACCGTTACCGCGCTGGCTGCCGGCGCCGCTTTGGGGATGGCTGGCACGCTGATCCAGGGCCACACCCGCAACCCGATCGCCGAACCCGGCCTGCTGGGCATCAACCAGGGGGCGGCCCTGGCCATCGTCTCGGTCGCCGCTTTCACCGGCCCGCTGCCGGCGTGGACCCAGGCGCTGCTGGCCCTGGGCGGAGCGCTGCTGGCGGCCCTGGTGGTCTTCGGCATCGGGCGCATCGACGGGCGCGGGGGATCGCCCATCACCTTGCTGCTGGTGGGCGCCGCGGTCACCGCGCTCTGCGCCGGAGTGGTCTCGGCCATCGTGCTGCTGAGCGAAGCCGCCCTGGAAACCCTGCGCTTCTGGCAGGTCGGCTCCGTGGTCCAAGGCTACGAATCCTTCTTGTCGCTGTGGCCGCTGCTGGTGGCCGGCACCGTGCTGGCGCTGGCCAATGCCCGCGGGCTGAACGCGCTGACCCTGGGCGAGGATTCCGCCCGCAGCCTCGGGGTCACCGCCCTGCCTGCCCGCGGGCTGGGGCTGGCGGCGATCGTGGCACTGTCTGGGCTGGCGGTCACCCTGGCCGGGCCGATCGCCTTCCTGGGCCTGCTGGTACCGCATATTTCCCGGCGCATCTTCGGCGCCGACTACCGCTGGGTGATTCCCGGCTCGGCCCTGTGCGGCGCGCTGCTGCTGTGCGTGGCCGATGTGCTCGGCCGCATGCTGGCCCGCCCCGGGGAACTGCCCGTGGGCGTGGTCATCGCGCTGCTCGGTGCGCCCTTCTTCATCTACGTGGCCCGGCGCCGCAAGGCGGTCACCGTATGAGCGCCCCGGCGATCCGCACCCCCGCTTCCGCGGTGCGCGCCCGGCGCGCTGTGGCTACCGGCCTGATCCTGCTGGCCGTGGCCCTCGCGGCCTTCTGCCTGCACCTGGCCATCGGGGGCACCCCGATCGCGCTGGGCGATGTGGTGGCCACGCTCTTCGGCGCGGCCCCGGATCCGCGCACCGAGCTGACGATCATCGAGTTCCGGCTGCCGCGCAGCGTGGCCGCGGTGCTGGCCGGGGCCGGCTTCGGAGTGGCCGGGGCGCTGACCCAGAACGTGGCGCGCAACCCGCTGGCCAGCCCCGACATCCTCGGGGTGACCAACGGCGCGGCCCTGGGCGCAGTGGCCGTGCTGGCCCTGAGCGTGCACGCCGGCGGGCGTTCGGAACTGCTGGTGCACTACGGGCTGCCCATTGCCGCCACCTTGGGCGGCTTGCTGGTTTCGACCTTGGTCTTCGCGCTGGTCTGGCACAGTTCCCTGGAAAGCAACCGGCTGGTGCTGGTGGGCCTGGGCTTTTCCGGGCTGTGCGCCGCACTGACCTCCTGGATGCTGACCCTGGGAGAAATCTACAACGCCCAGCAGGCGCTGACCTGGCTGGCCGGGACCATCAACGCGATCTCCTGGGCCGACCTGGCCTTCGCGCCGGTGGTCATCGTGCTGGGACTGGCCGCGGCCGCGCTGCTGCGCAACCAGCGCGAGGTGCTGGCGCTGGATTCGGATACCTCCCGCGCGCTGGGCATGAACCTGGGGCGCGACCGGGTCCTGATGCTCGGCATCGCCTCGCTGCTGGCCATCGCCGCGACCGTGATCGCCGGGCCGCTGGCCTTCGTTGCGCTGGCCAGCGGGCATGCCGCGCGGCTGGTGGCCCGCGGCACCATCCCGCCGGTGCCCCATGCCGCGCTGATCGGGGCGATCTTCGTGCTGCTGGCCGACCTGGTTGCGGCCCGGGCTTTCCCGGTGATCCTGCCCGCCGGGGTGGCCACCGCGGTGATTGGCGCCCCGTACCTGATCTTCCTGGTCATCCGCCAATCCAAGGTCCGCCAACGCGGCTAGCGGTTTATCCACAGTTGGCGATGGCTGCCAGCTCGGGCCTCTGGCCGCGCCCATGATGGGTCCATGGGCATCCACCAGCTAGCCGCAGCGATCCAGATCCTGCGCGAATCCATCACCGGGTCGCTCCCGCGCGGAGCGATCCAAGTGCTCCTTGAGCTGATGGCTTCCTGCTGCGCGCTGCTGGCCAAGCTCTCCTGCACCCTGCGCGAGTCCGATGACCCGCGGGTGGCGGCGGGGCATGCACGGCTGATTGAAACGCTCTACCGCTACACCCTGCGGGAGCAATTGCACTGCGCTATCCATCTCGAATCAACCGGCGCCCACCTGCTGGAAGACGATGAGCTGGCGGCCGTTTCCGCATCGCGGACCAGCTACGACCGCCCCGCCCGCCAGCATTCAGGCCGCGCCCACTACCAGAACACCGGCGACTTCCTGGCCAGCTGGATGGGGATCAACGCCCATGAGGGGCAGCACCGGGTGAATGACGCGCACCTGCTCATCGCCCGGCGCCTCATGGATGGCAGCACCGCCGCCCCGCGCTTGTCCCAGCTGGCCAGGCTCTACGCCGAAGCGCCGGATCTGGACCCGCGGCTGATTGCCCGCACGGCCCGCGCACTGGACAAATTCGAGCCGGCTGACACGAGCTTCCAAGGCCGGCCGCTGGAATCGTCCGCCCGCAATGAACAGGGCCAGCTGCTCGATCACCAAGCCGCCGCCCTGCTGCAGGAACCTGACCGTGCCACACGCGAGACCCAGCTCGCGGCGATGCTTTCCGCCGAGCGCAGGGCCCGCAAGCAAACCAGGAACCCGGCACCCGGAATCTATCCGCGAGGCACCGTGGGCGACTGCGACAAGTACGAGCTCTACATCGCCGGGACCCAGCGCGAGGAATTCCGCTCCACCCTGGCCCAGGCCGATAACCCGCGTACCAAGGCAGGCAAAGCCGCCCGTGCCGCCAAATCCGGTTCAGGCGCTGCCCCTGATGATGGCCAGAACGCCTCAGAGGACCAGCAGGAAGCGGATCCCGGGGCAAATGCCGGGCAATCAGCCACCGACGACCTGTTCAGCAGCAAGGAACCACCACCGCCATGGGCCCAGGACGGGCACGGGGAGGAAGAATCCTTGTCCGGAGCGCAGCAACAACCTGACAAGCTTGTTGATGAGCAGGAAACGCGCGGCGCAGGCGGAGCAGGCGAAGGCCTCCAAGCGTCCCTGCTGCTTGGCGATGGGGAGGTTCCGGTGGCCCAGCGCCGGCTCAACGCACTATTGGCCGCGCTGAGAGGGCGCACGGCAGGTGCCGCGCCCAATGGAATCATTCCAAGGATCGGCATCCATATCCAGTTGCGCGATCCGCAGGATCTTGGAGATCCGGCCAAGCTTCGCGCCACCTCCGACCACGGGGTGAAACTCGATTCCGCGGACACCGCACAGCTGATCTGCCAAGGCGAGATCTACCGGGTGGTCTTCGGACCCGATGGGCAACCGCTGGATGTAGGACGCAAGGAACGCTTCTTCACGGATGCAATGAAGCGCGCAATTTTCGCCCGCGACCGCGGATGCATCGTCCCGGGATGCACCGCACCGCCTGAAATGCTCGAATACCATCACGACAACTGGTGGGAACGTGGCGGGTGCACTTCATCGCGCAATGGCAGCTGCCTGTGCCGGAGGCACCACCATGCCATTCATGCAGGATTGCTGACCCTGGTTACCGTTGGGGGACTGGCTCACATCCTGCTGCCCAAGCACCTGGACCCGATGCAGGTACCGCGAAGAAACAGTGTTCCGGTGGCCGCCTGAGCACCCGGAGCCGCGAACTGCTGCACCTGCCGGCGTGGCCAAGATGCTATGGGCGCGAGAGCGCAACTTTCAGTCCGAACCCGATCAGCACTGTCCCGGTGATCCGGTCCATCCAGGACACCGACTTCGCTGAGCCCAGCCAGCGGCCAGCGATCCGAACCCCGTATACCAAGGCCACTGCCCACACCAGGGTCAGTGCAACATGCACCGCCGATAGCCCCATGCCCATGAATAGGGCGTTGGTGCCCGCCGGGGTGAACTGCGGGATCGCGGCGATATAGAAGACGCCGATCTTCGGGTTCAGCACGTTGGTCACCAGCCCGGTCAGGTAGGTTCGATACCTGCTGTGCGATACCGGAACTCGGATCGTGGCCAACTGCTTGCCCCGCAGGCTCCGATGGATCATCTGCCCGCCCAAGAACACCAGATAGGCTGCACCGGCATAGACCAGCACCTGGTAGGCCAGGGATGAGGCGGCCAGAATTGCCGAAGCTCCCGCGGCCGCGGCCACACCCCAAGCGAATACTCCCGTGCAGATCCCCAGCGCCGCCAGCAGCGCTTCACCGCGTCCCCGGGCGATGGCCGATCGCAGGATCAGCGCGGTATCGACACCCGGAATCAACGTCATCAGGGCGGCAACTATACTGAAACCCAGCAATGCGGAAGCAACGGTCATGCACTCAATGCTAGTAGCTGCATCTGGGTGCGGCCCCCAGGGTGAGCAAGCTCATGATCTTCGCCCGACGCGCGGGGCCAATTAGAGTTGGCCACCACGCACGCTCTCTGGCATAATTGCAGGGTACTCGATTCGCAGTGGCCCCTCTCTCCGCTATGAATCCTGTCCTTTTAGAGTCTGGTAAGTAAGGCCTGCCCCACAGGTGCTAAAAATCGGATTCGACCATGTTGAGAAACAGGAGACCACAAAAGTGGCCGTAAAGATTCGTCTGAAGCGCTTCGGTAAGATGCGCGCACCTTTCTACCGCGTTGTCGTCATGGACTCGCGCGCTAAGCGCGATGGCCGTGCCATCGAGGAGATCGGCAAGTACCACCCAACCGAGAACCCATCGGTTATCGAGATCGATTCGGATCGTGCACAGTACTGGCTGTCCGTTGGCGCTCAGCCAACCGAGCAGGTACACGCACTGCTGAAGATCACCGGTGACTGGCAGAAGTTCAAAGGCATCGATGGCCAGGAAGGCACCTACAAGGTTGCCGAGCCTAAGCCAGCATTCGTTGCTCCTGACAAGGGTTCGGTGATCCTCCCAGAGGCAATCACCAAGAAGGCTGAAAAGCCAGCTGCTGAAGAGGCAGAGGCCGAAGCTACCGAGGCTGAGTAACAGTGCTCGTTGACGCGCTAGACCACCTGGTACGCGGGGTTGTCGAGGAACCGGAAGACGTCAAGGTCGCCTTGAAGTCCACCCGCCGCGGCGACCTGCTCGAAGTACGTGTGAACCCTGAGGATCTCGGTCGTGTGATCGGACGCCAGGGACGCACCGCACGAGCACTGCGCACCGTAATGGCAGCGTTGGCCAAGGAGCCGGTACGTGTCGATGTAATCGACACCGACCGTCGCCGAGGCTAAGCAACTTAGAGGTCTGGCTTTTAAGTTGGCTTCGAAACGAAAGGAGTTTCCGTCCTAACTAGTGACGGAAACTCCTTTCGTGTTTACCCCTAGAATTTCCATTCCAGTCTCCCGGCACACGCCACGGAACACAGTGCAGAAAGAGCAGCAGACTATGCGATTGCAGGTTGCCCGCATCGGCAAGCCCCACGGCATCCGTGGCGAAGTCACCGCCCAGGTCATGACCGACACCCCGGAAGAGCGCTTCACCGCTGGCGAAGAACTCATCGTCGTCGACGGCCCGGTCAAGACGCTGACCATCGCCAATGCGCGCTGGAACAAGACCATCCTGCTGCTCTCCTTCAAGGAAATCGCCGACCGCAACCAGGCTGAAACCCTGCGCGGCGCGCGCCTTGAGATTGAAGTTTCCGATCAGCCGGAAGACGACTCGGATGAATGGTACGAGCATGAACTGCTGGACCTGAAGGTGATGCTCGATGGCGAGCAGGTCGGTACCATCACCGCACTGCGCACCAACCCCGCCCAGGACCTGCTGGTCTTCGAAGACGCTGACGGCCAGGAGATCTACCTCCCGTTCGTCGACGAATTCGTCCCAGAGATCGATCCGGAAGCCGGCATCGTGGTCATCACCCCGCCGGCAGGCCTGCTGACCTTGAACAGCGATGAAGACGGCAGCGACGAAGAGGGACAAAAGTAAGCCATGCGCCTTGACGTCATCTCGATTTTCCCTGAGTACCTCCAGCCGCTCTCGCTTTCGCTGATCGGCCGCGCAGCCGAAGACGGCATCCTGGATCTGAACGTCACCAACCTGCGCGACTTCACTGCCGACAAGCACCGCAAGGTCGACGACACCCCGTACGGTGGCGGCGCCGGCATGGTGATGATGCCGGAACCATGGGGACAGGCACTGGACGCGGTGCGCCCAGCCGATGCTGGCGGCCCCAAGCCAACCCTGATTGTCCCTTCGCCTGCAGGCGCCGTCTTCAACCAGCAGATGGCCTACGACCTTGCCGAGGAAGAGCATCTGGTCTTCGCCTGCGGCCGCTACGAAGGCATCGATGAGCGCGTCATCGAATACGCGCACGAGAACTTCAACGTCATCCCCGTATCCATCGGCGATTACGTGCTCAACGGGGGAGAAGTGGCCGTGATGGTGATGGTGGAAGCCATCGCCCGGCTGATCCCAGGAGTCATCGGCAACCCGGAATCGCTGGTAGAAGAATCCCACTCGGATGTTCTGCTGGAATACCCGGTGTACACCAAGCCGGCCTCCTGGCGCGGCCGCGATGTCCCCGAGGTGCTGCTCGGTGGCAACCACCAGCGGGTGGGACGGTTCCGCCGCGACGAGCAGATCAAGCGCACCGCAGAGCGTCGCCCCGACCTGATCACGCAGCTGGATGCCGAGAGCCTGAACCGCAGGGACCGCGATGCCCTATGGCACAGCGGATTCGCGCTCGTTGACGGTGCCATAACCCCCAAATCCGAATTGGACTGGGCTACCGGCGCTGGCACCGAGAGCGACTAAGAGGCCAAAATCACTCGAAAGCCATTTCGGGCAAACTCGCATCGGCTTCGCTGATACGGCATAATTGTTTCTTGGTGTGTTTTTGTTCGACTCCTGCCGCAGGGGGAAGTTCGAGCCACAGAAGACCGCCGCACCGTTTGCTAGAGGCAATCGGTGGTACAACGTTCCGGGGATTTCACTGGTTCCGACCGGTGTCGGGCCCCGCTACGAGGATTCGGTGACCTGCGGCATTGATCCTAGGAGATGCACTATGCATATTCTTGACTCTGTTAACGCAGCCTCGCTGCGCTCCGACGTTCCAGCCTTCGGCCCAGGCGACACCCTGAAGGTTCACGTCAACATCATCGAAGGCAAGAACTCCCGTGTTCAGGTCTTCCAGGGCTACGTCCTTGGTCGCCAGGGCCAGGGTGTTGGCGAGACCTTCACCGTTCGCAAGGTTTCCTTCGGCACCGGTGTTGAGCGTACCTTCCCAGTTCACTCCCCAATCATCGACAAGATTGAGGTTGTGACCAAGGGTGACGTTCGTCGTGCAAAGCTGTACTACATGCGCGATCGTCACGGCAAGGCTGCTCGCATCCGCGAGAAGCGCGACTTCAGCGCAAAGAAGTAATCTGCGTTCTTCAATGAACCGGATTGCACGCACTGAGCGGGCAACAATGAAGCGCCGGGCCTTTCCATGGGTCTGGCGCTTCGCTGTACTCGCCATCATTCTTGGTCTGCTGGCCACCATCGTCATTCGCGCCACCCTGATCGACGTCTTCCATATCGAGTCCAACTCCATGGAATCCACGCTCAATCCTGGCCAGAGCATCGCCGTAGACCGCCGCGCTTACTCGGATGCCGAACCGCAACGCGGAGACATCATCGTCTTCGATGGCCGCGGCTCGTTCCTGCCCTACGCCAAGGCCAGCTTCGCTGATGATCTGCTGGGGGCGTTCAGCCTCACCGGGAGCAGCAATAAGTACGTCAAGCGCGTCATTGGCGTTGGGGGAGACACCGTGGAATGCTGCAGCGCCGATGGGCGACTGCTCGTCAACGGCGAGCCTGCAGACGAGCAGTACATCTTCGCCGGGGATGCTCCGAGCGAACAGAAGTTTTCCGTAGAAGTGCCGGTTGGCCGCTTGTGGGTCATGGGCGATCACCGCTCCACTTCCAAGGATTCGCGGGCATTGCTGGGCGCAAGCGGCGGCGGAATGATCAGCGTCGAGCGCGTCACGGGCAAAGCGACCGAGGTGATTTGGCCGCTCGATCAGCGTTCAGTAATCAGATGACACGCCGTAGCAACCGGCGATTTTGATAGCGCCAGATGGGTAGAACTACCCATCTGGCGCTATTTTTCTAGGTTAATGGAATTAATTCGGATGGATTTCCATCCCACCCGATTTGCTGTGCAATTGGTGTGTAAATTTCGCGACAACACTCAGGATCCACCAAGCTGACTAGGGATTAGAAAGAGAAGTCCAATCTTAAACCAATATTACTGGCACGTAAGTTGTAACCAACCTCGATGAGGGTAGAGCTATTTGACTAGGTGAAACGGGTTCTGGAATTTATATTTTTGTTGGATTCGATGGTTGAAAAGCTGTGTCGGAACCAAGTATTGTTTCATTTTGGTAACAACACCTGTGCTTACGCGCGCGCCCTTAGGTAAGGGGACGCGCGGGCACTCGCACCATAAATCTGGGAGAAGCATTAATGCCACATCCAAAAAAGAAGACTGCGCAACGCGGCATCGTTGCAGCAGCCGCGACCGCCTTGGTGGTCGGCTCTAGCTTCATGCCTGCCGCAGCGGCGCCAACGGCCTCCGAATCGCCGTCTGCGTCCGCTACGGCAAGCGAGAAGCCTTTGGCCAGCGAAACCGCTCTGGACACCGAGGGGCTCGGCAAGGCTATTGAGAAGGACCTCAATAAGTCCGTTGAAGAGTACGTCAAGGACGGGGAGACCAGCGACGCTGCTTCCAAGGTCCGCGACGAACTGAATGCGAAAGGCATTGACGCCACTGCCTCGGTGAAGGACGGCAAAGCCGAGATCACCGTAAGCAAGAAGGACGCTGCCAAGGCCAAGGAGATCGTCAAGGCCAGTGCTGCTCCGGCTCCTATCGTGGTGACCGAAGTCGACTCGCAGGTCAAGACCGTAGACAAGGTCTACACCGAGCTCTTGGCCAACATCGAGCCGAAGGAACTGAAGCGCATCACCGCTATCCTTCAGACCAACGATGGCTTGAAGATCTATGCAAAGGGCTTCGACGAGAAGGAAGCTGCGGACGACCTGAAGTCCAAGTCCGCTGGCTCCCTGCCTGAGAAGCTGACCGTTGAGCAGTTCGTCAGCGAAGCTACGCACGTTGACGGTGTAGAAAGCTCGGGTGTTGCCAAGACCACCGCCGCAGAGGATATTTACGGCGCCTTGGGTTACGCAATGGACAAGTCCGGCGCACCTACTAGTAAGTCGACCGTCTGCTCGCTCGGATTCACCGCGTGGACCGCAGAGGGCGAAGATGCCATCATCTCGGCTGGGCACTGCTCGGAAGATGGCGCCACCAGGATTTTGGGCCTTGCCGAACAGTCGGTTCCAGGCCAATCGCCAACTCTGGGTGCCGAGCTGGGTACTTTTGGATTCAACCAGTTCGGTGGTCCGGGTAATTCGGGCCTATCCGCCGAAGAACTGGACTCCATGACCGAGGAAGAGTTCAATAACCTGGAACCAGGCACGGACATCTCGGTGATCGATAACATCAATCCTGCGCTGAACTTGCACGCTGCTGTGTCCGAATGGGCTGACGGCAAGGAACCTCGCGACGAAGTTATCAACGTGACTGGCACGACCAAGGCACTAGTTGGGTCGGAAGCTTGCTCTTCGGGTCGTACGACCGGTTGGAGCTGCTCCCCGATTATCGGTGAAGGCGTCTTCTTCGTTGGTGGCTCGGATAAGACCTACCGTTCAGTTGCTGGCTATGTCGCTGAAAATCCTGGCCAGAGCGTGCTTGACCAGGGTGACTCCGGTGGCCCAATGCTCGTAGGCAGCAAGGCGGCAGGCATCAACTCGGCCAACGCCGCAGGTGAAGACCTGAAGGAAAACACCGCTGATGACATCGCCATGTACACCTCGCTCGATGATGTCTTCGACAAGGGCTACATTGATGGCTACACGCTGAAATTCCATATCAATACCCCTGCCATCACGGTGGAAAACGGTACTGAAGTTGAACCTGGTGAAGCAATCACCGGTACCCTTGCCAATGCTCCGGCTGGCACCATCATCCGTGTGGTCGTTGACGGCAAGCTCTACAAGAAGGTTGAGCTGGACGCTGAAGGAAACTTCTCGTTCCCTGCCCCGGAAGAACCAGGAAAGTTTGCGTTCAGCGTTGTGGCCAAGAACGGTTTCAACACCTCTGAGCGGGTCAACGCCAACGTCGTGATCGTTGCTGCGCCGACTCCGACGCCGACTCCAACCGAGCAACCGACTGAGGAGCCTACCGAGGAACCGACTGAGGAGCCTACCGAGGAACCGACTGAGGAGCCTACCGAGGAACCTACTGAGGAACCTACTGAGGAGCCTACCGAGGAACCTACTGAGGAACCAACTACGGAGCCTTCCGAGAGCACCTCGCCATCGCCTTCCGAAGAAGAAAGCGACAAGCCATCGGAGAGCACCTCTCCTTCCGCTTCGGAGGACGATAAGTCGGAAGCTCCGAAGGACCAGAAGGACGACGAGCCAAGCAAGTCTGCAACTCCAAAGGAAACTCCTAAGAAGGACGATCCTTTGGCGGATACCGGTTCGAACAGCGTTCCGCTGATCGCCGCCGGTGGCGCAATGGCCCTGGCCGGTGCGGCATTCCTGCTGTTCCGCCGCAACGCACGTCGCCACGGCTAAGGGATTCTGTTCCGGCGGGACTGGGTCCTGCTGAAAATGCCCCGCTACTTGAGAACAAGTAGCGGGGCATTTTTACTTGGCACACATGTAGTTCCTTGGTTGCTCTACGATTTCGGCACTAGTCTCAAAGCTAAGATCGTTGCGGCAACGTGAATATCACCGAGGTGTAAATTATGAATTTCAACGCTAGAACTTCACGCACGCCAATCATGCTGGCCTCTACTGCCGCCATGGCTGCCCTATTGCTAACCGGCTGTGGTCAGGGAACCGATCCAGGTGCGCAGGCTAGGGCCAGCGCCACGGCATCGGAACCCTCGCAGCAAACAGAAAAATCGAGCGGGAACACCGTGGACCAAGACGCATTGCTCCAGACCAATGACCAGCTCTCCGAAGCCTTGGGCGATGAATACGTCCAGGGTTGGATCAAGGACGGGCAGCTGAATGTTTCGACGACCAGCGAAGAGCAGCTATCCGTTATTGAAGAAGCCGGGGCTATCGGGCACCTAGTCCAATTCAGCAGCGAGGAGCTTCGTTCGGCGATTTCCGAAATCATGAAGTGGCAGGGCAAGCAGGAAAACCCCGTGCGCACTGCCATCCATGCATACACGCTGAATCCTGAAACGGGCGGCATCACCCTGTCGGTGGATAAGAGCCAGCTGGACGAAGTCCAAAAGCTGATTGACGCTGAGAAGCCCATCGGCGAAATCCCCGTGGACTACAAGCAGAGCGGTGGCATCATGTCGCCTGCTGCCACCCAGTAGCCCGCAGCCCGCTTGAACGGACGCACCAATGGCCAGGCCCGGCGACGGACCTGGCCATTGGTGCGTTTCTGGGCAACTGGCCGTGGCTATGCAATGATCCGTTGCGCCTGGCAAGACACGTAAGATGGGGATTACACGCGACAATGGAAGGTACTAATCGAATCGTGAGCGCAGCATCAGCAGAGACTCCTCCAAGCAGGGGACCCCTATACAAAATATGGCGCTTCGTCCGCGAGATTGTCATCATCATCGCGATCGCGCTGTTGCTCTCGTTCGTGATCAAGACCTTCTTCTTCCGTGCCTACTACATCCCATCAGGCTCCATGGAGCATACCCTCGAGGTCAACGACCGGATTTTCGCCAACCTCATGGTTCCCGGGCCGTTCGAGCTGGAACGTGGCGACGTCGTCGTCTTCCGCGATGACCAGGAATGGCTGCCACCGCTGACCGAGTACCCCACCGCGTTCCAGAATGTGCTCTCCTTTGTCGGCGTGCTGCCAGCGGCTGATGAGCAGTACCTGGTCAAGCGCATCATCGGCATGCCCGGTGACACCGTGGAATGCTGCACCGCGGAAGGCGCCATCACGATCAACGGCGAGCCCATTGACGAGCCGTATATCTTTGACGGCGACAGCCCGTCAGACATGGAATTCAAGGCGACCGTCCCAGAAGGAAAAATCTGGGTGATGGGTGATCACCGAGGTGCCAGCGCGGATTCCCGCTTCCACGCCGATCGCCAGGGCGGTTTCGTCGACCTCGAATCCGTCCAGGGCCGCGCTTCGGTGATCTCTTGGCCAACCTCGCGCTGGGGCATCGTCGACTCGCACGAAGAAGTCTTCGCCAACGTCCCGCACGCAGTGGCGAAGTAGGGGCACCGCCCATGGCCGTTTTGAAGAGCAAGGCAACCACGCTAGAACATGAGCGCGCCTTGGCAGCCAAGCATGGGTTCCGCTATATCGCAGCGGTCGATGAGGTGGGACGCGGCGCCTTGGCTGGTCCGATTACCGTCGGCATGACGGTAATAGATATTGAGCAGGTCACGGAGTTCCCAGCGCTGCGCGACTCCAAGCTGCTGAGCCCGGAAACCCGTACGGAACTGGTCGATCCAGTTCGCCAGTGGGCCGTGGGCTATGGCGTTGGGCATGCCTCTGCGGCTGAAATCGATGAGCTGGGAGTTACTGGCGCCCTGCGCCTGGCCGGATCGCGGGCCATGGAGCTGTGCGCGGTACAGCCCGAGGCGGCGCTTCTGGATGGCAGCTACGACTGGCTGACCGCACCGGAACCGGATCTCTTCGACATCCTGGCCGATGACCGCGAACCCGTGGGCCTGCACATCCCGGTGACGACCATCATCAAAGGCGACATGACCTGCCAGGCGATCGCCGGAGCTTCCATCCTGGCCAAGGTCGAACGCGATGGCATCATGGTTGATCTGGCCACCGAGCATCCGGCCTTCGGCTGGGAGATCAACAAGGGGTATGCCACCGCTGCGCATCGTGCCGCGATCGTTGCGCAGGGTCCCTGCGACTACCACCGCAAGAGCTGGAACTTGACTTCGGGTGCTGATCAGGCCCAAGGTGAAGCCACGACAAAGAAAGCAAAGTGATGGCTGCCGACGACCTGGAAAACTACGAGTCCGACATGGAACTGCAGCTATACCGCGAGTACAAGACCGTGGTGGGGCTGTTCAATTACGTGGTCGAGACCGAGCGCCGCTTCTACCTGGCCAACCAAGTGGACGTGAAGACCCTGTCCAACGCCGGGGAAGTGTACTTCGAGTTGAACCTCACCGACGCGTGGGTCTGGGACATCTACCGCCAAGGGCGCTTCGTGAAGTCCGTCAAGGTGCTGACCTTCAAGGACGTCAACGTCGAAGAACTCAACCCTGACGAGTTCCAGATCCCGAAGGATGGGCTGGGCTCCTAGCGCGAGGCACTGTGGCATTCGATCGCCGGCTCTGTTCCTGGAACAAAGCCGGCGATCTCGCTTAAAGCGAATTGTCCACATTCCGCGGCGGGCGCCGCCGCTGTGGACCATAATTCTCCGACGATGTTTCCATTACGGATCGCAGACATCGAGGAGCAAACATGCAGACCGCGAAGCAACGCCTAGGGGCCGATGGCGAACAAGCTGCCGCCGCATTTCTCACCGGGCAGCACTACGAAATCCTCGATCGCAATTGGAGATGCCCAGCAGGGGAGCTGGACCTGGTGGCAAGAGCCGGCAACGGCCAGATCACCGCCGTCGAAGTCAAAACCAGGTCCTCGCAACGCTATGGATCGGGCTTCGAGGCGATCAGCGCGGCAAAATTCCGCCGGCTCAACAGGCTGCTGATTTCCTGGGCCCAATGCCATCGCATGTTTCTTGCCGAACTTCGCGTGGACATCGTCGAGGTCTATCTGACAGCAACAGGGTTCGAATGCCGGCTGCATGAGAACGTGCGCTCATGAGCACCGCCCGGACCAGCGCAGTGGCACTGCACGGGGTCAGCGCCTCACTGGTGGAAGTCGAGGCCGACCTCGGCAACGGCATCCCAGGATTCGTCCTGCTGGGCTTGCCCGATGCATCTTTGAGCGAGGCCCGTGAACGAATCAAAGCCGCGGCAAGGAATTCAGGGATTCCTCTGGCAAACCGGAAACTGACGGTCAATCTTTCGCCAGCCACCCTGCCCAAGTATGGATCAGCTTTCGATCTGGCCATCGTCATCGCCGCCTTGGCCGCTGATCAACAGCTGTTCGCGTCACCGAGCACGCTGTTCATGGCGGAACTCGGCTTGGATGGAACCTTGCGGCCAGTACCCGGGGTGCTGCCAGCGGTGCAGCTAGCCAAGGTCCATGGTCTCGACCGGGTGATCGTGGCCGAGGCTAACGGGGCCGAAGCGAGGCTGGTGCATGGAATCGAGGTCATGGCGCTACGCCATCTGGGACAGGTCCTCACCTGCTGCGGTGCCCCAGCCGAACATGTCACCACTTACCTGCGCCACCGGCAGCCGCAGGCGCCTACCGAATCTGCTGGCCCTGCCGCAGGAACTGCTGCCTCGGGCGATGCGGACCTGGGCCTGGTCAACGGGCAGCAGGAAGCTCGGCTCGCCTTGGAACTGGCCGCGGCCGGCGGGCACCACCTGATCATGGTCGGACCGGCCGGTGCCGGCAAAACCATGCTGGCCAAGTGCCTGCCATCGATTCTGCCGCCACTTGATGACCTGCAAGCCCTTGAAGCCACCGCGGTGCATTCCATTACTCGGGGCGGATCCGGGGAATTGGACCAGCTGCAACGCACCCCGCCTTTCGTGGCGCCGCACCACACCGCGTCCCGTTCAGCCCTGATTGGCGGCGGAACCGCCCAACTCATTCCCGGGGCCATTACCCGCGCGCACCAGGGCATTCTATTCCTCGATGAAGCAGCGCAATTCCACACCGGAGTACTTGATGCGCTTCGCCAACCGATCGAGGAAGGCTATATCAACCTCGCGCGGATACGCGGCCACCAGCGGCTGCCGGCCCGTTTCCAACTCATCATGGCCTCCAATCCGTGTCCCTGCGGAAAAAACTTCGGCACCGGTACCGGGTGCACCTGTACGCCCATGGCCCGCCGGCGCTATTTCGCCCGGCTTTCAGGACCCATCCTCGACCGTGTGGATCTGCAAGTCAGAGTCAATCCGGTAGCGCAAGCACAGCTTCTTAGCGGAGTACCAAATGAATCCAGTGCACAGGTGCGTGAACGCGTCTTGGCCACCCGGGCACGCAGCAAGGAGCGGCTGGGAAAGTTCTCCATTGCTTGCAACGCGCAAATACCAACTCAGATCCTCAGGAATGAACTGGAATACCCGGCCAAGACCCGGGCGGCGCTTGAACAACTCGCCACACGACGCGGGCTCTCTGCGCGCGCCATCCACCGCCTCCTGCGGGTCGCGTGGACGGTTGCAGACCAGCAAGGGCATGCAGCACCGACCGAGGATGATCTGGCCATCGCCGCTCACCTTCGCCAGAACTTGGAAAATAGCTAGGTAAGGCCATGACTTTCAACGATGTGAACACTGCCGGAAAAGCCTCGGCTCCAACCAGCCAGGAGCGCCGGGTCTACGCCCAATTGAACCAACTTATCGAGCCCAACGACTATGTGGCCACGGCCTTGCTGGAACTGATGAGCCCACAGGAACTGCTGCGCCTGATCCAGCGAGAGGATTTCTACCCGGCCGCGCTCAAAGCGCCGGTCGACGGAATCCTCGGATTCCACCCGCCCGGGGATGGCGCACAAGACTTGAGCGTAGCCTTGGCCCGATGGAGAAAGCGCCTGTCGCTGAGCAACCCAGCGGGAGCCTTGGATGCCGCTGCGCGCGCGGGTGGCGGATTGCTGATCCCGGACGATGCTTCGTGGCCGCGACAGCTAGCCGACCTGGAACTGGGACGTCCCCTGTGCCTGTGGTGGCGTTCAGCGAACCCGCAATTGCTCGAAGGCCAAGAGCTGGCGCGCAGCGTGTCCATCGTCGGCTCCCGCGATGCCAGTGACTACGGTGATCAAGTCACCTTCGATCTTGGCCGGACCCTGGCCCTGAACGGGTACACCATTGTCTCGGGTGGCGCTTACGGCATTGACGCCAGCGCGCACCGGGCCGCTCTGAGCGTGGACGATTGGCAGCATCCGAACCCGCCAACGATCACGGTTATGGCTGGCGGCATCGATCGGCTCTACCCTTCGGGCAACAGCAACCTGCTCAACCAGATTATTGCTCGCGGCGTGCTGATCTCAGAGGTGCCTCCCGGAACCACATCAGCACGCTTCCGCTTCCTGAACCGCAACCGGCTGATCGCGGCATTGAGCAGGCTGGTTATCGTCAGCGAAGCGCGCCACCGCTCAGGAGCGCTGAACACCGCCAGCCATGCAGTCGAGTTGGGACGCGATGTAGCGGCCGTTCCCGGAAGCGTTTTCGCGCCCAACTCCGCAGGGTGCCACCGATTGATTGCAGAAGGCAGTGCGGCCTTGCTCGCCAGCCCGCAAGATGCGCTGGGCCTGGTTGGCCACCACTGCCAAGCAGAGCCGCGGAGTGCCAAAGTTCAGCAACGCCCGACGGACATCCTGGGTAGGGACGAAGCAATGGTGTACGACATCATGTCCTTCACCAAAGGATTGCTGGTTGATGAGATCTCTGCCCGCAGCGGGGTGCCGTTGATCCAGACGCTACGCGCCATCAATCGATTGGAGACACTGCAAATGGCTGCCACCGATGGCCTGGCATGGAAGTTGGTGCGCCAAAACTGACCGGTGACGCAGCTGAGGGTATCCTCAATAGTGATGAAGCAAGAATCAACGACGCACGCCAGCAATGCGATGTCAGCAAAATTCGCTGAGCCGGTGGCAGACTACCTGGAGTACCTGCAACGCGAACGCGGCCGCAGCACTAATACCCTGCGAGCCTACGAAGTGGATTTGCGGAACCTCGGCCAGTTCTTGCTCCACCATGCGCAGGATCCGAGCCTC
The DNA here is from genome assembly GCF_044769125.1 of Glutamicibacter sp. NPDC090743. NCBI lineage: Bacteria > Bacillati > Actinomycetota > Actinomycetes > Micrococcales > Micrococcaceae > Glutamicibacter > Glutamicibacter sp. NPDC090743. The sequence goes on from NZ_JBIVXE010000004.1 coordinate 141,427, forward strand.
AAGCAGATTTCAGTTGATACGCTCCGCGATTGGTTGGCACAGCTTCATGAATCGCAGATTTCCCGCACCACCTTGGCCCGCAGGATCTCTGCGGTGAAGAGCTTCTTCGCGTGGACGCTGAAGCATCAGCTGATCGACGCGGACCCTGCCCTGCGGCTGGCCGCGCCCAGGAAGGAACGGCGTCTTCCGCATGTTTTGCAGCCAAGCCAGATCGACCGCTTGCTCTCCGAAACAGCCCAGCCGCCTGCTGGAAAAGAAGTCAGCGAGAGCAAGCCGGAACCTGCCCCCGATGCCAAGAGCCAGGCCGTAGCGGCACGCGATAAAGTCATCGCCGAGTTGCTGTACGCATCCGGCCTGCGTATCAGCGAGCTCGTGGCCTTGGACGTTGACGACATCGACTTCGAACGACGCACCGTCAGGGTTCTCGGCAAGGGCAACAAGGAACGGGTTGTTCCGTTTGGCAAGCCCGCCGAGCGCGTGATCATCGGGTGGATTCGGTCGCATCGCAAGGTCCTGGCCCGCCAGGAAGCTCAAGGCGCTTTGCTCGTAGGGGTGCGCGGTGCGCGCTTGAATGTACGCCAGGCACGAGAGGTCATTTCCAAGGCCTTGCAATCGCTGGGGGATACCGCTGCCAGCGGCCCGCATGCCTTAAGGCACACCGTAGCCACGCATCTGCTGGATGGGGGCGCAGATTTGCGTGCTGTCCAGGAATTCCTCGGGCATGCTTCGCTGGCAACGACCCAGCTATATACTCACGTTTCGGTTGACCGATTGAGGCAAAGCTACCGCCAAGCCCATCCCCGAGCCTGACTATTTGGTACCAATCTGCAAAAATAGCCTTTCTGGGTGGCGAAAGGCCTCTTCATCGGGCAAAATGGAAGTATCGGCGGCGATGGCACCGGAACGATGTTGACGTAGGGGAAGACGATCAACACCGCAACGGAGGATGGCATGTCTGCACCGATGTCCAGAGGCGTGATTTATATTCATTCCGCCCCTGCAGCGCTATGCCCACATCTGGAATGGGCAATCGGGTCCGTGCTCGGTACTCCAGTAAAAATGGAGTGGACCGAACAGCACGTCGCACCCGGATTTTGTCGCGCCGAAATCGAGTGGGTAGGTACGCAAGGTACCGGCGCTTTGCTGACCAGTGAGATGCATGGTTGGCAGCACCTTCGTTTCGAAATCACCGAAGACCCAAGCCCGGGTGCCGACGGCAGCCGTTGGTCCGTGACCCCTGATCTTGGCATCTTCCACGCCACCGTTGATTGCGCTGGCAACGTCATGGTCAGCGAAGAACGCATCCGGTGGGCCTATGAAAAGGGCGACGGAAATCCCTCGGTCTTCTACCAGGAGATGTCCATCGCTCTCGGCGAGCCCTGGGATGAAGAACTCGAACCCTTCCGTCACGCAGGCGAAGACGCGCCTGTTCGATGGCTCAACCAGGTGGTTTAGCAACTGGTTATCCAGTCCCTGAGTGACTTATCAACCGGCACTCAGATACAACCCCGATGGTGCGGGGTTGTTACCCAAAAGAAGTGGGATCCCATGCCGGGGATCCCACTTCTTGCTTTAAAAACTGCGGTTGTGGAGAAGCGCCGAAGCGCAGTGCTATGCTCGATGGCGATGAAGACCAGTCAGGCCGCATGCGGCCACTCCCGGAACGGCAAACTGGTCGTTCCCTGATCCGCGGCCCTCCCGTGCCAGATGCATTCCACCAAAGAACAGCACATCTGAACCACGAAAGGGAGACATGACCGCACAGTTCAACCACACCATCATCGCTTCACTCGACCCGCAACGCATGGCAAAGTTCTATCTTGAGCTGCTCGAAGCCCGCGCGGAATCAAGCTGGGGACCATTTACCAACATCAGCCTGGCCCACGGGGTGCTGCTTCAATTCGCTGCACCACCGATGGACTTCCCAGCGCAGCACTATGCCTACCTGCTCGATGACGAGCATTTCGACCGCGCCTACGCGACTATCCGCGAGGGGAAAATGGAGCATTGGGCCGATCCCCAACGGCAGCTGCCAGGGCAGATTAATCATGAACACGGCGGCCGGGGAGTCTATCTGCTTGATCCTTCCGGGCACTACCTGGAATTGATCACCCGGCCTTACCTGCCCGCAGCCAGCTAGGACCAGCTAGCGCTGAACCTTGAACACGTTCTTCTGGATGCCGTTGGAGTAGACCTGCGAATCAATGAGGGCCAGCTTCTGCGCGTCCAGGCTCGCGTCGCTGAAAAGGCGCTTGCCTGCACCAAGCAAAACCGGGAAGACCAGCAGGTTGTACTGGTCGATGAGCTGATGTTCTTGCAGCGAGTGGACCATCGTTGCCGATCCATGGATACTGATCGGGCCGCCGTCGCCGGCTCGAAGCCGCGCCACATCGGCGACCGAGCGCAAGATCGCAGTCTCGCCCCAGTTCCCGGCCAAGTCCTTCTCCCGCAAGGTAGTGGAGAGCACGTACTTGGGCATCGCGTTGTACTGCGGGAACTGCTCGGTCATCGAGGGCCACACCGCGCAGAAGGCCTCGTAGCTGTGCCGGCCCAAGAGCATGGCGCTGGCTTCTTCTTGCTCGGCGCCCTTCAGTTCGTAGGCGGCGGGGTCGAACTCGACCGAGTTCATCGTCCAGCCTGAATTGCGGTAGCCGGGTTCGCCGCCCGGGGCTTGGACGACACCGTCCAAGGAGACGAAGGAAGTGGCGATCAGGGTGCGCATGGGAAGGGATCCTTTGCTCGTGGCAAGTACCGTCAGTTGCCTCAGACATGAGGCGGTACTTGAGCTTAACGAACATGTCAGGACCGAAGCAATGGCTCTGAGCCAATTCTTTCGGGGTTAAAGACCACTGGGCTGGTTGAAGAGTAATCTTCAACCAGCCCAATGGCGCGCTCGCCTGCAGCTGCCGGAACGGCTAGACGCTGCGGATGGCGACCACGGCGTTATGGCCGCCGAAGCCAAAGGAGTTATTGAGCGCAACGATGGAGCCCTCTGCAGGCAGCTGCGCAGGCTGGCCGGTGACGACCTTCAACGGGATCTCTGGATCCTGGTTGTCCAGGTTAATGGTCACCGGGGCCTTGCGGTTGTAGATGGCCAGTGCGCACAGCACGGACTCCACGGCACCGGAGGCGCCTAGCAGGTGGCCCATCTGCGACTTGGTCGCGGATACCCACACGTTCTCGAGGTGATCGCCCAGGGCGTTCTTCAGCGCAGCGTATTCCGGCTTGTCGCCAACTGGGGTGGAGGTTGCGTGGGCGTTCACATGGACTACGTCCTCTGGCTGGATGCGGCCATCGAACATGGCAGCCTTCAGCGCACGGGTTGCACCCATGCCTTCTGGATCCGGTGCGGTGATGTGGTGCGCATCGGAGGTGACCGAGGAGCCTGCCAGCTCGGCGTAGATGCGTGCGCCGCGGGCGATTGCATGCTCTTCGGCTTCCAGCACCAGCGCGCCAGCGCCCTCGCCCATGACAAAGCCATCACGGTCGGTGTCGTAGGGGCGCGAAGCCTTGGTCGGATCATCGTTGCGGCGTGAGAGTGCATGCATGGACGCGAAGGCGGCCATCGGCATGGGGTGGATCGCGGCTTCTGCGCCACCGACCATGACCACATCGGCCTTGCCCGAACGGATCAGCTCCAGGCCAACGTGCATCGCTTCGGTACCCGAAGCGCAAGCCGAAACCGGGGTATGCGCGCCACCGGCGGCACCCAGGTCCAGCGACACGGCAGCTGCTGGGCCATTAGGCATCAGCATTGGAACGGTCATGGGCAGGACGCGGCGTGGGCCCTTTTCGCGCAGGGTGTCCCAAGCGTTGAGCAGGGTCCAGACGCCGCCGATGCCGGTAGCGAAGGCAACGGCCAGCTTGTTCTGGTCCATCTCTTCCTTGACCAGGCCTGAGTCGGCCCAGGCTTCACGGGCCGCAACCACAGCGAACTGGGTCGATGGGTCCATGCGCTTGGTCTCCGGGCGGGAGAGTACCTCGGTCGGCTGCACAGCAGCGCGGGCGGCGAAGGTGACCGGCAGGTCGTATTCCTTAACCCAGTCATCTTCCAGGGTTACGGCGCCGGAGACGCCCTTGAGGGCGTTTTCCCATAGGGTGGGGACATCCCCGCCGATTGGGGTGGTGGCTCCGAGACCGGTGATCACTACTTTGCGCGCCATCATCAAACTCTCTACTGTGCGAATAAGAACTGTGCTTGGAAATTCAGGGGGCCGGCTTGACGTACCGGCCGGTGTGCGCGGCTTGCCCGCACAACGGTGTGGCGAAAAACGCCGGGAAGCTTAGGCCTGTGCCGCAGCGATGAAGTTGACGGCGTCGCCGACGGTCTTCAGGTTCTTGACCTCTTCGTCAGGGATCTTGACCTCGAACTTTTCCTCAGCCTCAACGACGATGGTCATCATCGAGATCGAGTCGATGTCCAGGTCCTCGGTGAAGGACTTGTCCATCTGCACGTCTGCTTCGTCCAGGCCGGTCTCGGAGTTGACGATTTCGGCGAGGCCCGCCAGGATTTCTTCGTTGCTAGCCATGGATGGCTCCTTTTCTTCTTAGCCGGAGGACTCCGGTCATTTTTGTGGCTGGGTGCAGATCCTGTTTCCAGGAACCGGTTCCAGCCGGCTTAATGAAACTTTGGTGGCGCATCAAGAATGCGCGGCACGTTTCGTCGGTTTAAAGCTTAGGCCAGAGACGCGCTCGGCGGACGCAACATGACGTTCCCGGCGTGCACAATCTGTGAACGGCGCAAAAGCCTAGTTGGCGGTGTGCTCGGCGATGAACGTCTTGGCAGCTTCCAGATCCGCTGGACTCTTCACCGCCAGGGTCTTCACGCCCTTGAGCCCGCGGCGGGCCAATCCCACCAGGGTTCCGGCCGGTGCCAGTTCCAGCACACCGGTCACGCCAGCTTCGGCCAGCGTCTGCATGCACAGGTCCCAGCGGACCGGACGCGATACCTGGGCGACCAGCGAATCGAGGTTCGCCTGGCCATCGGCTACGGCCTTGCCGTCGAAGTTCGAGAGCAGGGTTTCCGCTGGTTCCTTCGGGGTGATGGTTCCGGCCAGTTCCTCCAGGATGCCAACTGCGGGCTGCATGTGCGCGGTATGGAATGCGCCGGCAACCTTCAGGGGGATCACGCGAGCCTTGGCCGGCGGGTTCTCGCCCAGGGCCGCGAGCTGCTCCATGGTTCCTGCGGCCACAATCTGGCCGCCGCCATTGGCGTTGGCCGGGGTCAGGCCCAGTTCGTCGAGCTTGACCAGGACCTCATCCGGGTCGCCGCCGAGCACTGCTGCCATGCCGGTCGGAGCCGCCGCAGCGGCTTCGGCCATGGCGTTGGCGCGGACCTTCACGAAATTCATGGCGTCAGCTTCGTCCACCGCGCCGGCCAGGGCCGACGCGGTGATCTCGCCAACCGAGTGGCCGGCCACAACGGCGCCTGCCGGCAGCGAGCTGCCAAAGAGCGCACGGGCGGTGACCAGGCCGGCAGCGACGATCAGCGGCTGGGCGACGGCGGTGTCCTTGATGGTCTCTTCATCGGAGGTGGTGCCGTGGGCGGTGAGGTCGCGCTCGGTGATCGAGCTGAGCGCCTGCAAATGCTCGGCCACGCCCTCGACGTCGAGCCATTCGGTGAGGAAACCTGGGGTCTGGGAGCCCTGTCCGGGGCAAACGATTGCTAACACTCTTACAGCTTTCCAAATGTTGGGAGCTTTTGGCGCTTCATTTGAGTACCAAGCTCGTGGTGACTGTTTGTAGGATTTCTACAAAAGCCTAGCGTATCCAGAAGCTGAATTCCGCTGTAATGCGCGATCAACTCGGAATTATCGGTGTCGGGAGCTCGACGCTCTTTGGTTGAAGCCTACAAGTTCGATTCGTGGAGCCGTCCGAAAAGCAGCGCGGTTTGCAGGACGAAGGCATCCCGGGGAACCAGTGGATCCCAACCGGTGACTTCGCTGACCCGCTTGAGCCGGTAGCGCACCGTGTTTGCATGGACAAACAGTTCCCGGGCGGTGCCTTCGAGCGAGTGGCCGAGCGCCAAGTAGCTGGAGAGCGTTTCAGCCAGGCCATTGGAGGCCTGCTGCAGCGGAATGTAGACCTGGTCCACCAGCGCCGTGCGGGCCAATTCATCGCCGTTGCAGGCGCGTTCTGGCCACAGGTCATCGGCACCGACCGGATTCGGTGCTTGCGGCCAGGCCTTGGCGGCGCTGAATCCCGCCACGGCTGCCACCGCGGCGTGGTGCATTTCCTTCACCGTCGGAGCCATGGGGGAGTAGACCAGCGGGCCGGGCCCGAAGAACCGGGTCAGCCGGCTCAGATCCGCTTCTTCGAATTTGGTGTCCGAAAGCATCAGCACCGAGCGGTCGCCGAGCACGCCCACCAGCGAATCGCGCGAGTAGCGGATGGCAATACGGCGCAGGGCCGAGACGAAGGTGGCCGGGTTGGACGAAGGGGTGGTGCCCACCAGGATGCGGATATTCTTCTGCGACTTCCAGCCAATGGCCGCAATGCGCGAGGAGAGCGAGTCGTGGGCCTCGCCGTGCAGCACCGCGTCGACCACGTGGGCCTCCAAGCGCGAGTCCCAGGCGCCGCGGGTTTCGGCGGCGCGGGCATAGACATCGGCGGCGGCGAAAGCGACCTCGCGCGAATAGCGCAACACCGCTTCGCGCAGGGCTGCCTGCTCATGCTCGGCGGCGATGTCGGGCACCTGGGATTCGACCACTTCCACGATGGTGCGCAACAGGCCCAAGGCCTTCTGCAGGGAGATGGATCGGGTCAGCTCCGTGGGAGCGGCGCCGAAGACGTCGGTCACCACCCAGGACGGGGTGGAGGAGGGATCCTCGTACCAGGTAACGAAGGTGGAGATGCCCTTCTGGGCGATCAGTCCCAAGGCGGCGCGCTCATTGGGCGCCAGCGATCGGTACCAGGGCAGTTGCTGGTCCAGGTATTTCAGCGCGGTGGTGGACAGGACGCCAATATGGCTTTTGAGTCGCTTGAGCGTTTCACTGCTGGGTGCCTGGGATCGGCTGGGACGGTTCTTCGGAGCTGCGGCGGCATCCATTTCAGGACTCATGGGTTCCAGCTTAGTTTCTTTTCTTCCCCCGCGCCCGGCACAGCAGGTAAAGGTGAGATTAAATGAGCCAGCTGCCCGGCAACGAGGAAAACCTCGTCATCGGGCAGCTGCTCAATGCGGCGCCGGAGCAAGCTCCGGGCACCTGGACCCTGGGGCCTAGGCGTCGCCGCCAGCGTTGCCGGACTGGCCGGCGTTAGCGTTATTCAGGTCGTACTTGGCGTGCGCCTTCACTGCGGTGTCCGCAGGGATTTCGCCGCGCTCAACCAGCGACTGCAAGGTCTGCACGACCAGCGAGTGCGCATCGATCTTGAAGAAGCGGCGGGCCGCGGCACGGGTGTCCGAGAAGCCGAAGCCGTCTGCGCCCAGGGTGTGGAATTCACCTGGCACGTACGGGCGCAGCTGCTCGGGCACGGCGCGCATGTAGTCGGTGGTCGCGATGACTGGGCCCGGGGTGGACTCCAGCTTCGAGGTCACGTACGGGGTGCGGCGCGGCTTCGATGGATCCACGAGCACGTCGGCGTCGGCGCGCTGGCCGTCGCGGGCCAGTTCGTTCCACGAGGTGACCGACCAGACATCAGCCGAAACGCCCCACTCCTCGGCCAGGATGGCCTGGGCTTCCAGCGCCCATGGCACGGCCACGCCCGAGGCCAGCAGCTGTGCGCGCGGGCCGTCGGTGGTAGCTTCCTTGAGCAGGTGGATGCCCTTGATGATGCCTTCGATGTCAACGTTCTCCGGCTCAGCTGGCTGGCTGATCGGCTCGTTGTACACGGTCAGGTAGTACATCACGTTCGGATCGGCGTGGGTTCCGCCGTACATGCGTTCCAGGCCGGAGCGCATGATGTGGCCGATTTCGTAGCCGTAGGCCGGATCGTAGGTGATCACAGCAGGGTTGGTCGAGGCCAGAATTGGCGAGTGGCCATCTGCGTGCTGCAGGCCTTCACCGGTCAGGGTGGTGCGGCCGGCGGTAGCGCCGATGATGAAGCCACGGGTCATCTGGTCCCCGGCTGCCCAGAACTGGTCGCCGGTGCGCTGGAAGCCGAACATCGAGTAGAACACGTAGATCGGGATCAGCGGTTCATCGTGGGTCGAGTAGCTGGTGCCGGCAGCGGTGAAGGCTGCGACAGCGCCGGCCTCGTTGATGCCCGGGTGGATCAGCTGGCCCTGAGGGGATTCCTTGTAGGCCAGGACCAGGTCGCGGTCCACGGACAGGTAGTTCTGGCCGCCCGGGTTGTAGATCTTCGCGGTCGGGAAGAACGAGTCCATGCCGAAGGTACGGGACTCATCTGGCACGATCGGCACGATGCGGTGGCCGAATTCCTTGTCGCGCATCAGGTCCTTGAGCAGGCGCACGAAGGCCATGGTGGTGGCCGCCTGCTGCTTGCCCGAACCGCGCTTGGCGATCGCGTAGGTCTTCTCGCCTGGCAGGGCCAGCTTCTTCGAAGCTTCCTGGCGGCGGGTAGGCACCGAACCGCCCAGGGCCTCGCGGCGCTCCATCATGTACTTGTACTCAGCCGAATCCTCGGTTGGGCGGTAGTACGGAGGAGTGTAGAGGTCCGCTTCGAGCTGCTCGTCGGTGATAGGGATGCGCAGGTGATCACGGAACTTCTTCAAGTCCTCCATGGTCAGCTTCTTCATCTGGTGGGTCGCGTTGCGAGCCTCGAAGTGCGAACCCAGGCCGTAGCCCTTGACGGTCTTGGCCAAGATAACGGTCGGCTTGCCCTTGAACTCCGCAGCAGCCTTGTAGGCGGCGTAGACCTTGTGGTAATCGTGGCCGCCACGCTTCAGGTTCCAGATCTCGTCGTCGCTCATGTCGGCAACCAATTCCTTGGTTTCCGGACGCTGGCCGAAGAAGTGCTCGCGAACGAATGCGCCGGACTCAGCCTTGTAGGTCTGGTAGTCGCCATCCGGGGTCTGGTTCATGATGTCAACCAGCGCGTTGGTCTTGTCTGCTTCGAGCAGAGCATCCCACTCGCGGCCCCAAGCAACCTTGATGACATTCCAGCCGGCACCGCGGAAGAAGGCTTCCAGTTCCTGCATGATCTTGCCATTGCCGCGAACCGGGCCGTCAAGGCGCTGCAGGTTGCAGTTGATGACGAAGTTCAGATTGTCCAGCTTTTCGTTGGCGGCCAGCTGCAGGAAGCCGCGCGACTCCGGCTCGTCCATTTCGCCGTCGCCCAGGAAGGCCCAGACCTGCTGGTCCGAGGTGTCCTTGATGCCGCGGTTCTGCAGGTAGCGGTTCAGCTGCGCCTGGTAGATGGCGTTAGCTGGGCCGATGCCCATCGAGACGGTTGGGAATTCCCAGAAGTCAGGCAGGGAACGCGGGTGAGGGTAGGAAGGAAGCGCGTGGCCTTCCTTCGACTTTTCCTGGCGGAACCCGTCCATGTCCTCTTCGGACAGGCGGCCTTCGAGGAATGCGCGGGCGTACATGCCTGGCGAGGCGTGGCCCTGGAAGAAGACCTGGTCGCCGCCGCCTGGGTGGTTCTTGCCGCGGAAGAAGTGGTTGAAACCTACTTCATACAGGGTCGCTGCACCGGCATAGGTGGAGATGTGCCCGCCAACGCCGATATGAGGGTTCTGGGCGCGGTGCACCATGATGGCGGCATTCCAGCGCATGAAGGCGCGGTACCGGCGCTCGATGGCCTCGTCGCCCGGGAATTCTGGTTCCTGGTCCACAGGAATGGTGTTCACGTAGTCGGTGGTGGTCACGTGCGGCACGCCCACGGACTTGGCACCTGCACGCTGCAGCAGCGAGCGGATAATGAACTGGGCACGCTCGGTGCCCTGGGTCTCTACGAGGGAGTCAAACGAGTCCATCCATTCCTGAGTTTCCTCAGGATCCCGATCGGACAGCTGGTAAGTCAACCCGCTACGGATCTGGGAGATGTGTTCCTCTACAGCCACGGAAGCTCCTTGATTGAATTGCGGCTCCGACGCTGTGCAGTTTTGCGCTGCGGTGCATCGGTATTGGGACAACGGGTGCAGTAGCACTGGAATGATGTGCACTGCCGGTTCATATGCAACTCTAGTGTTAAACGATCCAGTTTTGTGGCGCGTTTTCCAGCAAGAACCGGTTTAAATCAGATATTTGAAGTGACTTGCGCAACTAGGTACGGGAGCTAACTTCCCGATGGCCATGTCAATATGATGCGGGTCACTGGAATGTGGGTTATATTTGTTCGGCGTGTTATCGCTGTAGCGCTTGAACGGAGCGGCAAAACCGTGTTTCGTTGGTAGTAACGCTTTGCACCAGCAGGAGGAATGAAGTGAGCGACGCCGTATCGGCAAACTTGGAGCCCGCCAAAAAATTGGGCTTCGCTAATGAAGACCTTATTCAGGAACTGGGTTACGACGATGACGTGGACTACGATCTGCGCGAATCGATCGAGGACCTGATTGGTTCAGAGCTGCTCACCGAAGAGGACCATGACGTTGTCGACGCAGTCATTTTCTGGTGGCGCGACGGCGATGGAGATCTAGTTGACGCATTGATGGACGCGCTGAACTGCTTGGACGAGAGTGGCATCGTTTGGCTGCTTACTCCTAAGCAGGGCCGCGAGGGACATGTATCCCCAGCACTTATCCAGCAGGAGGCGCCAACCGCTGGCCTGCATGTAACTACTAGTGAAGGCGTTTCGGAGGATTGGTCCGCAATCCGCCTCGCCCCGCGTAAGAAGAACTAATGATTCAAACAGGTTCACGCCTGTTCGACTTCTCGCTGGAAAATCAGTACGGCGAAACGATAACCAGTACCGGGCTGTCTAGCGGCCGGGTGCTGGTTGTCTTTTATCCCTGGGCATTTTCGCGGGTATGCGGGTCGGAACTGGCAACACTCCAAGAGCACTCCGAATTCTTCACGCAGCACCAGGTGCGCATCGTGGCCATTTCGGTGGACCATAAATTCACCCTGCGCAACTATGCGCAGTCGCTTGGCTTGGACTTCGAGCTGCTGGCCGATTTTTGGCCTCATGGGGCGGTGGCGCAACAGGCCGACGCCTTTGACCCTGAGCGTGGGGTCGCGGCCAGATTGACGCTGTACCTGGTTGACGGTGAAGTGCGCGATATTTTCCGCAGCGAGATGACGCAGCCAAGAAGCATTGATGATTACAAGGCGGCAGTGGAACGCGCCGTTTAGCGTGCCGATATGGGCTGTGCTCCAGTTCACGAAAAAAGTCGGCTCACCGATTTGCCCGGACGCAGAAACCTGTGTAGAGTTATTCCTCGTTGGCTTGCAAAAGCGAACATGGTAAGGGCCTTTAGCTCAGCTGGTAGAGCGTCACGTTTACACCGTGAATGTCATCGGTTCGATCCCGGTAGGGCCCACCAAATAAGAATCCTCGATCCATTCGGATCGGGGATTTTTTGTCTCCTTGAGGCGATTTTTCCACTCGGGCAAGTCCTGCGGTGCCCATAGTGCCGGCTTCATTGAATATTTGATCCTCGATGACGCTGGACTCCTGGCATTGTCGTCCGAAGCCAGCGTGGCTGAGCCGGTGGCCCTTGCGCGGCACCGGAGGGTGCTTCGAATCTGCGAACCCGGTACAGCGATCTGGCATCGCTGTTTTCCAATGCCCCGTGGAGGGTGGCGGCGTCGTCTTCGATCACCGTTTCCTGGTACGTGCTATCGCTCATCGAGCTGCTTCGCTTCCACCTGCGGGGCAAGTCCGCAGATCCAGGCGCCTCGTGTTCTTCCGCGCTGGACTGAGCTCGCGCCTCGGTGGCGCTGGTCCCAGTGGTGCAGCGTGGAATAAGCAGGTGTGGGGGCGATGCTGGCGATTGCGGATTACCCGTGCATGCGAACAGCCTCGAACTTGCCGGCAACGCCACTGGAGAGTAGGTTCCAAGATCAGGCGATGTGGTGACGCTCGGCACTCTTCTATGAAAACCTCCATTTCAATTTGCCAAGTCAGTCCGGGATGCATTAGATTATTACTTGTTGCAGCGAAGGACTGAAGGAAAGAAACTTCCCGATTTCACACACTGCAGGAGGGCCTTTAGCTCAGCTGGTAGAGCGTCACGTTTACACCGTGAATGTCATCGGTTCGATCCCGGTAGGGCCCACCAAAACGAAGACCGCTTCAATCACTCTGGAAAGAGTGATTGAAGCGGTCTTCTTCGTATTCCCGGCCGGCGCCAGCCAATCGCCGGATGCCAGCGAAAGTGCGAAACTGGATGCATGACTGCACCAGAAGAAAACCTTTGGCTCGCCACCGTTCGCAAGAACCCGGACCACTCGCAGAATTTTGCCCAGCGCTGGCGCACGCTTGCCGCCGAAGGCCAGGATATTTTTGGGGAAGCTCGCGCCGTTGACGCGATGGTTGCCCGGGGTAGCAGAATTCTGGATGCCGGATGCGGGACCGGGCGGATCGGCGGCTGGCTTTCCGAGCAAGGGCACCAAGTGGTTGGCGTGGACCTCGACCCGCATTTAATCGATGTTGCCCGGGCAGATTACCCCAAAGCCCGATGGCAGGTCGGCAATCTGGCTGACTTCACCATCGCTGACGCAGCGGGGGAGAACCAGGAATTCGACCTGATAGTTTCTGCCGGCAATGTCGTCACCTTCCTCTCCGAGTCCGAACGCCGCCCGGCGCTGCAGCAACTGCGCGGGCATCTGGCGGCGGACGGGCGCATGATCATCGGCTTCGGCTCGGGACGCGGCTACGGGTTCGATGACTTCGAGGCCGACGCTTTGGAGGCGGGGCTGGCACTGCAGCAACGCTATTCGACCTGGAACTTCCATTTGCCTGCCGCCGATTTCCTGGTGGCCGTGCTCGGGCGCAAATAGCGCCAAGCGCAAACCGAGCGCTGCAGGAAAAATCCACTTCGCTTCCATGCGACGTGCAATCGCTCTTGAAAGGCCCTGGCCTGCGGCTTCTGCCGTGGTCAGGAAACGGTGGGGCACGAGTCTGCGCCGCTGCTGCCGCCGGCGGTTGGCATCGGCACCGCAGTTGCCTCATTCCTCATTGCGATCGTGATTTCCGCCGTGCATTCGGCCAAGCGCGGTTCGGGGACCAAAGGTCCGTCGATGGCGCAATGAGCGATCTACGGCAACACCTTCAGCCTGGGCATGATCATCACCGCCTTGCTCGGTTGGCGGCTGCATGTCGAGGGGCTGAGCTCAATGGGCATGGCGACTTTTGCCCTCACCGGCCTGTGCCTGGTGATCGGCGTGCTCGTGGTTGCCGGCTCGGTGCTCTTCAACGACCGGGCCCAGCTGGTCTTCGGGTCCTGGATCCTGGCTATTGCCCTGCTCTCACTGGCCGTGCCGGCACCGCTGAACCTCTTGGCCGGTGCCGTTGGCGGGCTGGGATTCATCGTGCTGGGCCTGCTGCACGGCAGCAAGCCGGAACTGGTCTCAGGAGCGTTGATCCGGGGTGGGCATGCAGGAGCTTGACCCGCTGATCCACGCCCAGGCACGGCTGAGGACCGTCACGGTCCTGGACACCTTGCGGGCCGGAGACAGCATCTCGTTTCCCAAGCTGCAGGGCCTGCTGTCGATGACCTCGGGTAATCTGGCAACGCATTTGCGCAAGCTGGAAGACGCTGACTACGTGAAGGTGGACAAGATCCTGGAGGGGCGCAGCCCAGTGACCTACATTGCCTTGACCCGCGCTGGGCGAACCGCCTTCGAAGAGTACAAGGAACAGCTTCGCGCACTGCTGGATGCGGTGTGATCGCCGGACGAACGCGTAAGGATACACGCAATTGCGCAGCCGGGGAGGAACCGGGAAAATCTGCCAGCTAATGCAGAGGCCCGGGACAGGTGAATCATCTGCGCGGCCCATTAGGCTGGAGAAGGTACGCTGTCGAATCAACTGCAGAAGGAGATTTTCCAATGGGCCTAGGCGATAAGATCCAGAATAAGGCGCAAGAAGTTTCGGGCAAGGCCAAGAAATCCGTAGGCGATGCGACCGGCAATGAACGCCTGCAGGCTGAAGGCGTTAAGGACCAAGCCGCTGCGAAAGCCAAGCAGGCCGGCGAGTCAGTCAAGGATGCGGCCAAGGACGTACGCGACGGCCTGGACAAGTAGCAACAGGCACGCAGGAGCTTAAACGGCAAAGGTGCCCGCGAATTCCGCGGGCACCTTTGCCGTTTCTGCATGGAACGCACTCGGGGCTACTTGGCCTTGAGCCTCCACAATGAAGTGACTTCCTTCGAACGGGCCGCATGCAGCACGTCCTGGGCATCCTGTGCGCGGTGGTGCCTTGGCGCGGTGTCGATCTTGTCGATGACTTCAAGGCCTGCCGCCTCGATGGCCTCCAGCAGCAGCGCGCGGGTACGTAAGCCCAGCAGCTCGGCGAGATCCGAGATGATCAGCCATCCTTCGCCGTTCTCGGTCAGGTGACCAGGCAATCCGCGCAGGAACTGCATCAGCATCTTGCTCTCGGGATCGTAAATAGCCGCATCCAGGGTGCTCGGCGCGCTGCCCGGAAGCCACGGGGGATTGCACACGACCAGCGGGGCCCGGCCTTCGGGGAACATGCTGGTCAGTTGCGCACGGGCGGCGCCGGAAATACCCAAGCGCGCGAAGTTGTCGTTGGCGCAGTCCACCGCGCGCTGGTGGATGTCGGTGCCGATGACCTGCTTGACTCCGCGGCGGGCCAGCACTGCCGAGAGCACTCCGGTTCCGGTGCCGATGTCGAAAGCCAGCGAGAGGTCCTCCAGCGGAGCCACCGCCACCAGATCCACATATTCCTGACGGGTGGGCATGAACGTCCCGTAGGCCGGGTGGATTTTCGCTCCCAGTGCCGGAACGTCCACACCCTTCAGGAACCACTGGTGGGCACTGAGCATGCCAGCTAGTTCCTGCAGGCTGGCCACAGCCAGGTGTCCAGCCAGGTCCGCGGCCTGCTCGTAGCCGAATGCCACCGCCGGACCGACGATCGGCGCCCGGGGCAAGTCCAGGACGGCCAGGCCGTCCTCGGCGTGGAAATCCAAGGGAATCAGGATCAGCGACAGCATCCGCGAACGCTGGGCCCGGGCCTGCCGGATGGCGTAGAACTTCTGCGCATCATCCAGGACCTTTTTCTTGGCCTTCGCGCTGCTGGCCTTGGCCGCGTTGGCGGCCGCCATGCGCCGGTCCATGGCGGCAAGCAGTTGCTTGGCGTTGTGGAAGTCGCCGGTCCACAGCATGGCCGTGCCGCGGGCCGCGTGGCGCATGGCCGCATCCGCGCTCAAGCGGTCATCGGCCACCACGATGTGTGCTGGTGCCCGGCGGGAATTGGCGGACAGCCAGATGGCTGTGGTGCTGGTTCCTTCGTGGTCCCAGGAAACGGTCACAGGGGCGGTGGCGGAATGGGAAGCGATGGGATGGCCCTGTCGATCAGCGTTGCTCAAGCGCATGGCAACCGCGCATGAGCTGTTCTGTTGCGAGGGGCTGGAGTTCCAATTCTACCGGTCCCGGCCAGGCTAGCTGGGCCGGTGCCTGGCGCCCAGCTGTTCGAGGATCCTTATCACTGGAATCGAGCTGTCCGTTTCGGCTGCCAGCTGCCGGGCAATTCGCCGGGCGCCATCGGCCAGGTCCTCATTGGCCAGGACTCCGGTAATTGAGGACGCGAGCCGCTGCGCAGTCAAGTGCTTGTAGGCAATGGGCTCGGCAGCCGCGCCGAGCCGGTGGATGCGCTGGGCCCAGAACGGCTGGTCGGTGAAGACCGGAACCGGAACTGCAGGGACGCCTGCCCGCAGGCCAGCGGCCGTGGTGCCGGCCCCGGCATGGTGCACGACGGCCGCCATCTGCGGAAACAGCCAGTGGTGGGGTACCGCGCCGATGCCCAGGATGCCGGGTTCGTCGATTTCCGGTTCCCCTTGCACGATAGTCCGTCTTCCGGTGCGCCGGGCAACATCCGTGATGAAGTCCGGTTCCAGCGCCTGCGTGCTGCCGAAGCCAATGAAGACTGGCGCCGGCCCCTCGTCGATGAAGTCGAGCAGCCTCTGCGACGGTGTCCATGCCGGATCGGCTGGCGGCCACCAGTACCCGCAATTGACGATCCCCTCATGCCAATCAGCGGACCGGGGAACGATAACTGAACTGAAGCCGTGGAGAATGGGGCTCCGGTGCTGGCGGCGAAGGCGTTCGGAGGCAATACGGCTGCGCGCGGGCAATCCCAGGGATTCGCGTACCCGCTTTGCTGGGAGGTCGTACGGCGCCTTGGAAGCGGCGAAGAGCTGGCCGAGCAGCTTGTTGCCCAGTGGCCCGAAGCTGCGTGATGCACCCAAAGCCATGGGCAAGTACGCTGCACTGGGTTCAATGGGTTGCAGGTGCGCGCCGATCGCGGGGATGCCCATGGCCTCGGCCACGTCGTAGGCATAGGGTGCTACCGCATTGGTCATGATGATATCGGCACCTCGCTCGGCTGCGGCCATCGTTCCGGTAGCTGCCAGTTCGAAATAGTCCCGGAGCTCCCGCAGGTACCGGCGCAGATCCTTGGGGCTGGCCTTAGCGCCCGGAGCTGCCGGCTTGACCAAGGCGCCCATGTCGCCGGGGAGCTCCCGGAATCGGCAGCCTGCGGAAACGGCAAGGTCCTTGTATGCCGGGTTTGCCGCAATGGATACAACGAAACCATGGAGCGCCAGCTTCTGGCCGAGGCCGGCCATCGGCGCGACATCGCCTCGTGTTCCCGGTGCGATCATCAGCAAGCGCATGGTTCCTCCTGTAGAGTTAAATGCGAACAGTGTTCGCTGTTAACTATACAGCCAGAGCACGGCGCGCGACGCGCCCTGCGGGAAAGGACGGGCGATGACCGGCAATCAGCCTCGCACCGGGCCCAGGCCCCGGCACTCCCGGGCCAAAATCGCCCAGGCGGCGATCGTGCTGGCCGATGAAGAAGGCATGGGAGCGGTATCCATCAGAGCCGTCGCTGCAAAGATCGGAGCAGGAGCCGCCTCCCTGTACCGTTACGTTGAGTCCCATGAGGAGCTCACCGGACTCATGGTTGAGCAGATCAGCGCGGAATATGAACTGGAATCGCTGGCCGGTTCGGCTGCCCAGCAGCTTCTCGGCCTGGCCACCCAGGGCCTGCAGATCATGCGCAGGCATCCCTGGGTGCCCTTGCTGGCCATGGGCAAGTCGTCCGTGGGGCCGAACGCCTTGGCCTACCTGGAACGTGGATTAGCGGCCTTGGAAGGCAGCGGGCTGGAGGCAGGGGCCAAGCTGCATTGCCTGGCGATGCTCAACGCCATCACCGCAGCATTTGCGCTCAATGAGCAAAGCCAGCAGCGGCCCGAAGACCCGGCGGCCCTGTTCGCGCAGCTGGAAACAGGCCGCTACCCCCACCTGTCGGCCGCGCTGGGCCAAGCGGCAAGACCCGTGGACCAGCAAACCGCCTTCGAAAACGCGATCATGCACTATCTGCGTGGTGCCGGTGTTATTCCCGACTAGCCAGAGGCCATTCTTTGACATCTTCTAGGTGGTGCGGGAGCAATATGGAAACATGAATCCATAGCATCATCGCCTAGAACCAGGAGCTGAAATGCCCGCGCCCAGCGAAGCAAGCATGAAAGAAATCCACGAGCTCATCGCCGTGGACACCACTAGCCGCGACAGCAACCTTGCGCTGATCGGGAATGTCGTGAAGAAGCTGGACGCCTATGGCATCAGCTCCCAGCTGATCCACAACGAAGAGGGCACCAAGGCCAACCTGCTGGCCACCATCCCCGCCGCCGACGGAACCCGCACAGGCGGCATTGTGCTTTCCGGGCACACCGACGTGGTGCCAGTGGACGGGCAGAAATGGAGTAGCGATCCATTCGACGCCCAGGTGCGCGCAGGCAAGCTCTATGGCCGCGGCACCTGCGACATGAAGGGCTTCCTCGGGGTGATCCTGGCCAAGCTGGACCAGCTCACCGGCGCAGAACTTGCCGAACCAATCCACCTGGCACTGTCCTATGACGAAGAAGTCGGCTGCGTCGGCGCGGTGTCGCTGGTGCAGAGAATTGTTGACGAGAAGCTGGCGCCTCGCGGATGCTTCGTGGGGGAGCCATCGAGCATGCGGGCGATCCGCGGCCACAAGTCGATGAACGTTTTCCGCGCCGAATTCAACGGCGTCGCAGCGCACTCCTCGCTGCCTTCCGAGGGAGTCAACGCAATTTCCTATGCGCTGCGCTTCGCGAATTTCGTCGAGGAGGTTTCGGCCGAGCTGCGCAACCATGGCCCGCGCGATGAAGCATTCATCGAACCGACCACCACCATGAACGTGAACAAGTTCGACGGCGGCATCGCGGTGAACACCATTCCCTCGCAGGCGGTGGTGTTCTTCGAGTACCGCTCGCTCGCGGTGGTGGACCGCGAGGCGCTGACCGCGCGCTTGCGCGAAGAAGCGGCCAAGCTGGAAGCCCAGATGCGCGAGCAGAACCCGAGCTGCTCCGTGGAGTTCTCCCAGCAGGCGGGCGCTCCGGGACTGGATACCGCTGCGGAGGAAGAGATCGTGTCCTTCGCGGCCGCCTGCGGCGCCATTGCCACCGATGAAAAGGTCACCTATGGCACGGAGGCCGGGCTGTTCGCCGCGGCCGGCATCCCCACCGTGGTGTGCGGTCCTGGCGATATCGCCCAAGCCCACGCTCCGGACGAATACATCGAGCTGGAGCAGATCGTGGCGTGCGAGAACTTCATCGATTCGCTGATTGCGCAGGTCAGCTCGTGAGCGCCGAGGTGAAGGCGACACCCGAGCAGATCGTCAAAGCCCGCAAGGCGGTCATCTCCAGTTCCATTGGCGCGGCGCTGGAATGGTTCGACATCATTGTCTATGCCACCTTCGCGACCACCATTGCCAAGGTGTTCTATCCGGAATCGGACGGCACGTTCGCGCTGATTCTCACCTTCGCCACCTTCGCGATTTCCTACCTGATCCGCCCCCTGGGCGGCATGGTGCTGGGCAGCTACGCCGACCGCAAGGGACGCAAGAACGCGCTGACCCTCACCCTGGGCCTGATGATGCTCGGTACGCTGATCATGGCCGTGGCGCCGCCCTATGAGGTGGCAGGCGTGGCGGGTGCCTTGATCATCCTGCTCTCGCGCATGATCCAGGGCTTCTCTGCCGGTGGCGAATTCGGCACGGCCACCGCATTCCTGATCGAAACCGCACCGCACAAGAAGGCGTTCTACTCTTCGTGGCAGGTCGCCAGCCAGGGTGCATCCATGCTGCTGGCTTCTGCCTTCGGCTACTTCCTGACCACCGGCCTGAGCCAGGAAGCCCTGGAGAGCTGGGGCTGGCGCGTGCCGTTCTTCGTTGGCCTGCTGATCGGGCCGGTGGGCCTGTATATCCGCGCCAAGCTGGATGAGACCGACGAGTTCGTTTCCGCCGCCAAGGAGAAATCGCCACTGGGCACGCTGTTCACCCAGCACTACGGCCGCCTGCTGGCCGCGGCGGCTACCATTGGCGTGGCCACGATTTCGGTGTACATGATCCTGTACATGCCGACCTTCGCCGTCACGAACCTGAAGATCCCTGCCGACGCGGCCTTCCTGGGCGGCATCTCGGCGGGCATCATCACGTTGTGCGGCGTCCCGCTGGTGGGCCATCTGGCCGACCGCATTGGCCCGGCCCGGGTGATGACCTACGCGGCGGTCGCGGCGTTCGTGCTGGCCTATCCGCTGTTCAAGCTGATGACGTCGAACCCGAGCGTGATCGTGATGGTGATCGTGATCGCGGTTCTCGGCGTGATCATGTCCTTCTACTTCGGTCCGCTGCCGGCGTTGCTCTCCAACCTCTTCCCGGCTGCCATCCGTGGTTCGGGCCTGTCGGTGGCCTACAACGTGGGCGTGACCCTTTTGGGCGGAATTGCCCCGCTGGTACTGACTTGGTTGCTGGACCTGACCGGGTCGCTGGATGCACCGAGCCTGTACTACATGGCAATCGCCGTGATTTCGCTGATCGGCCTCGTGGTCGTGCGAAAGCGCTACGGCCAGCGCTAGTCCGGCCTGGGATTCAGCCAATGATCGCCGCAAGCTTCCTCGTGGAGCTTGCGGCGATCGCTTTTTCCAGTGGGTTCGCGCGCTTATAGGGCCACCAGAAGCACAGCCGTCCAGTGGCACAGGAAGGCCATGACGGTGCAGGCATGGAAGAGCTCGTGGAATCCGAAAATGCTCGGCAGCGGATTTGGCCGCTTCGTGGCGTAGAAAACCGCGCCGATCGTGTAGGCCAAGCCGCCAGCGAGAATCAGGATCATCACCGCGGGGTTCGCGGCCCAGAACGCTGGCAACTGCATCAATGCGCCCCACCCGAGCAGGATGTAGAGGCTGACTCCAACCCAGCGGGGTGCCGCGGGCCAGAATGACTTGATGGCAATGCCGGCCAGTGCACCGGCCCAGATGACGGACAGCACGATGATCGCCTGCGGACCGGGCAAGGTCAATGCCGCTACCGGAGTGTAGGTGCCGGCAATGAGCAGGAAGATGTTCGCATGGTCGGCCCGGCGGAAGAGCCCCATGACCTTGTCGGTCCAGTTGCCACGATGGTAAAGCGCCGAGGTGCCAAAGAGCAGGATCGAGCAGAGCGCGAAGACCGCGGTGGTCCATTCCGCCAAGCGTCCGTTGGCCAGTACGACCAGCACCAGGCTCATGATGATAATGCCCGGGGTGGACCAGGCATGGATCAGCCCGCGCCAGCGAGTACGCTCGGTGCCGATGTGCGCGAAGGTTCGCCCGGCTCGGCCTTTGCCTGCAGATGGTAGCGGTGCGGTAGCCATGGGTCTCCTTAACGTCGTGCGCGGGCACTGGGCCCATCATCGAACTATACGATAATCGGCTGTCAGCGTGCTGTGGGGTCATCGCGATTAATCCCGATTAGGATTCGAATATGGCAGATGACCAAGAAATCACCGAACACCTGAAGACTATTGCTCAACTCAATGAGCCCGGAGAAGTGCTGGCCAATGATTCACCGTTCATCTCCGTGCGCAACCCTGACTGGTTCGAAGAAGTGGCCCCGGGCTCGTGGAAGGCGATCGGGGAACGCGACCAGTTGCATCGGCGGTTGATCGACCAGGAACTGCGGGCAGCGGGCGGCGCCCAAGCGCAGCGCCAAGCTGTTGTGCTTGCCGGAGCTCCGGGAGCCGGCAAGAGCAGCCTGCTGCGCGAACTGCTTGGCGGTCATGAAGATGACTATGTGGTGATCGATGCCGATGAATTCAAGGCGAATCTGATGCGCGAAGCGCAAGAAGACGGAACCTACGAAGGATTCTTCAAGCCTCGGGAAGTCAAAGAGCGCGAGCAGCGCGGTGAGCAGTTCTTCCCGATGGACATGGCGAGCCTGGTGCATGAGGAATCTTCCATGCTCAGCGAGAACCTGCGTGCCGCATGCTTCGAGCAAGGGCTGAATGTCGTCATTGACAAGGTCCTTGCGTCCGAGGATTCAGCACAGAAGCTGGCAGCTCAGCTGCAGGAGGCCGGATACGAGATTCAGATCGTGGAGGCGTACGCGCCGCAAGATGTCTCGGAAGAACGGATCGTTGAACGCTGGGAAAAGCAGCAGGAAGCTTCCCTGGATGGCGACGACAACCTTGGTGCACGCTGGGTTCCCGAAGGATTTACCGATATGGTCTTCGACGCCCCGGGCCAGCGGTCCCGGCCTGCTGCCGTGGCCCAGATGTTCGCACGCAACTGCCCAGCGGTACTGAGCTTCAAGGTGTTCCATACCGCACTTGGGGAAGCCTCGGACACGGAGGGGAGCCTTCTGCTTTTCGAATTGCGCAGGGAAGCCGTGGGCTCTGAGCTGCTGCGGGTGAAGTAGCCAACACAAGAGAAAAACCCGCCGAGCAGCAGTTGGTACTGCTGCTCGGCGGGAATTCAAGATCCGCGGGACAATGGTCCCTCGGGAGGAGCGTTATGCCCGTCGTTTGGTGATGAAGCCCCAAATGACCAAGACGATCAGGGCGCCACCGATGGCAAGAAGCCAACTTGAGATCGAGAAGAACTCATCCACGCCCTCACCGAAGATAGCACTTCCGATCCAGCCTCCGAGTAGGGCGCCTACGACGCCGAGAATCAGGGTAGCGATCCAGCCGCCACCTTGCTTGCCGGGCAGAATGGCCTTTGCGATCGCTCCGGCAATCAAGCCCAAAACTATCCATCCAATGAATCCCATGATTCGCTCCAATGGTCAGACTGTGCAGTGGTCGGGTTCGATCCACCTAAAAACCGAGAGTACATGGCATTGAGCTGGGGTTCTACAGTGACATCGCAGAAATTCAGCATTTTCTAAGGCTGGGTTCAAGCCATGCTTGAACCTAGGGCCAATTGAGTCGGGAATTCCCTCTATGGTCACATGTTTTGCAGAATCGTCCGCAATGGACCAGGTGCGACCTGTTGACAGCATCGGCCGCCACTCTTACTCTAGTTAAATCATACTTTATGACTTTGGATACAGCATAAGTCATATATTAGGTTCACGTACGACGGAGTAAATGGATGAGTGAACAGGTCCCGCCCCTTGTTGTAATGGGTGTCTCGGGCAGCGGCAAAACCACCATCGGAAAGATGCTGGCTGACCAGCTGCATCATGAGTTCATCGATGGCGACAGCCTGCACCCCAAGGCCAACAAGGAAAAAATGGCCAGCGGTCAGTCTCTGAATGACGCTGACCGCGAGCCGTGGCTGCAGCTGATCGGCACCAAGCTGTCCGAAAGCAAGCAAAGCCAGGCGCCGCTGGTGATCGCCTGTTCCGCACTCAAGCGCAGCTACCGGGATCTCATCCTCAGCTTGGAGCCAGCGACGATCTTCGTCCACCTCACCGGTGTCCCGACCCTGATTCGCGATCGGATGAACGCGCGCTCGCACGAGTACATGCCCACCAGCCTGCTCGACAGCCAGCTGGCCACGCTGGAGGCCCCAGCTGCGGACGAGCCTGTGCTCAGCGCCGACATTGCCGATAGCCCCGAGGACATCGTTCGACAGCTGATCGCCAAACTGTCCTAGCGCAGTGCGCTGGCAGCAATCCACAGACCACCCATGGCATAAGCCTCCCATTGATCAAGGAAGACAATGACAACTGAGCTTGAACTGAACTGGACGTTAAGTACGCCCGGGCTCCTGATGCTGGCGGTCGGTGCGGTAGCGCTGCTGCTGGTGCTGATTATCCGCTTCCGCGTCCACGCGTTCCTCGCACTAGTGCTCACCAGCTTGCTGACCGCGGTGGCCTCCGGCATCCCTGCTGAATCGGTCATTACGACGCTGACCAGCGGCTTCGGATCCACCTTGGCCAGTGTGGCCTTGCTGGTCGGCCTTGGCGCAATGCTCGGACGCATGCTGGAAACCAGTGGCGGCGCCGATGTGATGACCAGCTGGCTGATCTCCAAGTTCGGCGAGAAGCGCGCACCGCTGGCCTTGTCGGTTGCGTCGTTGCTCTTCGGCTTCCCGATCTTCTTCGATGCCGGGCTGGTAGTCATGCTGCCGATCATCTTCACCGTGGCCCGCCGCTTGGGCGGCTCGCTGCTGCTCTACGCCATCCCATCGGCCACCGCATTCTCGGTGATGCATGTCTTCGTTCCGCCGCACCCGGGCCCTGTGGCCGCCTCCGGCCTGCTGGAAGCCAACGTCGGGCTCGTGCTGGTGCTCGGCCTGGTCGTCGCGATTCCAACGTGGTTCGTTGCAGGCCATCTCTTTGGAAAGTTTGTCGGCAAGAAGTTCAACATCCCGGTACCGAATATCCTGGATACGGCACTGGGCAACGGCGCATCTAAGGACGAGTTCAAGTCCTCTCCTTCCGTGGGCACGGTGTTCAGCCTGCTGCTGCTCCCGCTGCTGCTGATCTTCATGAACACGGGGCTGAATATGCTCGGCTCAGCCGGCGTCGTGGACCCGGAAACCTCCTGGGTGCGCTGGCTGCGTCTGCTGGGTGAAACTCCGGTGGCCCTGCTGATCACCGTGCTGCTGGGAATGTTCCTTCTGGGCTTCCGCAAGGGCAAGGATAAGACCCTGACCGAGACCATCGTGGACTCCGCGTTGGGCCCGGTCTGCTCGATCATCCTGATCACCGGCGCTGGTGGCATGTTCGGTGGCGTGCTGCGTGCCAGCGGCATCGGCAACGCCATTGCCACATCGCTTGAATCGGTGGGCATGCCGCTGATTGTCGCCGGCTTCCTGATCGCGGCCATCGTCCGACTGGCCCAGGGCTCGGCAACAGTAGCGCTGACCACTGCGGCCGCCATTGTCCAGCCGGCGGTGCTGGCGGATGCCTCGCTGACCGCTTTCCAGGTCGCCGCCATGGTGCTGGCGCTGGCAGCAGGCTCGGTCTTCGCCGGCCACGTCAACGACTCCGGCTTCTGGCTGATCTCGCGCTTCCTGGACATCGATGTGCCAACCACCTTGAAGGTCTGGACTGTTGGCCAGGCGCTGGTATCGGTGGTCGGCTTCGCCTGCGTCATGGTGCTCTACGGCCTGGCGACCGCGCTGGCCTAACTAAGGGCAGCGAGCAGGACAAAAAATCCGCCGGGGCAGCGATCTGCATCGCTGCCCCGGCGGATTCGCATTTAAGAAGGGAATGCCGGGTTACTGGGCGCTCTTGGCCGGGTCCACGAACAAGCGCGGCGCGCCGTCCCAGAGGCTGCAGATCTCGTTGTGCGTCCGGCGCATGATGCTTTCCATGTTCTTCCGCGCGCTGGCGGAGTCCGAATTGGAGATGGCATCGGCGACCGACTGGTGCCAGAGCAGGGCTTCCTCGTGCGGGCGTTCAGGCATCAGGCCCAATTCGGTGCGGCCGCGCAAAATCGCTCCGATCGGGGTGGAGAGGTTCGCAAACATCTCATTGCCGGAGGCGGCCAGCACCACAGCGTGGAATCGGATATCCAGTTCCAGGAAACGTCGCAAATCGCCTTGGCGCCCGTAATGGTTCATCTGCGCCGAGAGCATCATCAGCTCCTTGCGCATCGTTTCGGGGGCGAACTCGGCAGCCAGTTCCGCGGCCATCGGCTCTACGGAAATGCGCAGCTCGGTCAGCGAGCGCAGCTGTGCGCCCTTCTGGTCGCTGGCCAGCCGCCAGCGGATGACATGATCGTCGTAGGGGTTCCAGCGTTCGGCCCCCAGCACGCGGATGCCCACGCGCTTGGTGCTGGTGACTAGGCCGCATTGGGCCAGAACGCGGATGGCTTCACGGATCACCGAACGCGAGACCTGGAGCTTCTGCTCGAGGTCGGCGGCGAGGATAATGGAGCCGCGCGGAATTTGCCCGCTGATAATGCGAGAGCCGAGGTGCTCAACCACATGAGCGTGCAGACTAGTTGCCATGGGGTCAGTTTAGCCAATGACTTGCGCCAAATCGGACTATGGCGAGTCGATCCGCGAAATAAATATGCTTTAATTTACGCGATCCTCTGTAAAACACGGGCATCGCCCTTGTAGGATGGAAAGGTCACGTGGCCGTGAACAGGGATCGTGACTCATCCGGTCTCTGCTTGGCGGTTCAACTCCCCGTAATCGATGGAGACTTATTTTTATGCCTGCACAGATTGGTGTCACAGGTCTGGCCGTCATGGGCGCAAACCTTGCCCGTAACTTCGCTCGCAACGGATACACCGTCGCCCTGCACAACCGCTCGGTCGGCAAGACCGACGCGCTGCTTGAAGCACATGGCGATGAGGGCGATTTCATTCGCACCGAAAGCCTGGAAGAGCTGGTAGCAAACCTCGAAACCCCGCGCCGCGTGCTGATCATGGTCAAGGCCGGTGGTCCAGTGGACTCGGTTATCGACCAGCTGGTGCCGCTGCTCGAAGAGGGCGACGTGGTCATCGACGCCGGCAACTCGCACTACACCGACACCCGCCGCCGCGAAGCTGCCCTGGCTGAAAAGGGCCTGCACTTCGTTGGCATCGGCGTTTCTGGTGGCGAAGAGGGCGCGCTGCTCGGCCCATCGATCATGCCCGGCGGTTCCGCTGAATCCTACAAGTCGCTGGGCCCGATGCTGGAGAAGATCTCCGCCAAGGCCGACGACGGCGCACCGTGCTGCGCTTGGATCTCCACCGACGGTGCAGGCCACTTCGTGAAGATGGTCCACAACGGCATCGAATACGCCGACATGCAGGTCATCGGCGAAGCCTACGATCTGATGCGCAGCGCCGCCGGCATCGAGCCAGCCAAGCAGTCGGAGATCTTCAACGAATGGAACCAGGGCGAACTGTCCAGCTTCCTGATCGAGATCACCGCTGAAGTGCTCGGCCACGTCGATGCTTCCACCGGCAAGCCGCTGGTCGACGTCATCCAGGACTCCGCAGGCCAGAAGGGCACCGGCCGCTGGACCGTGCAGTCCGGCCTGGATATGGGCTCGCCTGTTTCGGCCATCGCCGAGTCGGTCTTCGCCCGTTCCCTTTCCTCGCAGCGCGATATCCGCGCCGTGGGCCAGAAGGTGCTGACCGGCGAAACCGCCGAGGTCACCTTGCCGGAGAACTTCGTCGAGGACGTGCGCCAGGCGCTGTTCGCTTCGAAGCTCGTCTCCTACGCGCAGGGCCTCGACATGCTCACTTCGGCTGCCGGCGAATACAACTGGGACCTGAAGCTCGACGAGATCGCCGGCCTGTGGCGTGAAGGCTGCATCATCCGTGCAGCCCTGCTCAAGGACATCACCGCTGCCTACTCGGCAGGCGAGAAGCCTTCGAACCTGCTGTTCGCTCCGGCATTCGCTGAAGCCATCAACAAGGCAGTTCCAGCATGGCGCCGCGTGGTTTCCGTTGCTGTCCAGCTGGGCATCCCTGCACCAGTGTTCTCCTCGTCGCTGGCTTACTACGATGGCCTGCGCCGCGACCGTCTGCCAGCAGCCCTGACCCAGGGCCTGCGCGACTACTTCGGTGCGCACACCTACCGCCGCACCGACAAGGAAGGCACCTTCCACACGCAGTGGAGCGGTGACCGTACCGAGATCGCTGCCGAGGACACCCACTAAGCGAAGCGATTTGACGCTAGCAGCTGCTGGCTGATCCGAAGCCCACCAGTTCAATTCGATTGAACTGGTGGGCTTCTGCCTTTTGAGCCCTTCTGCACGCTGTCCCGCTTCGCTGGAACTGGTAGCCGTGGGGCGTGCTCAGCAGAATGCTGGGTGGGATAGGCGCAGGCCCCGGCCAGTGCCATGCGCTCATGGAGGAACTGATCCCAGAGGTGCGGAAAATCGGTGCGGCAGCCAAAGCCAGTTGGATTTTCTGTGGCAAGCGCGACGAATAAGGCCCCCTGCGTGCGAACTCATCTGCCAAGCATGCGCCGGTGATTGCAGAACGATCTGCCGCTGGCAGCAGTCGGCGGAGCCCCCGCGCATCGAGCCGGCAGCCCTCCGCGATGCATTCACTGAATGGATCCGTGGATCAGTGCCTGGCTAGAAGCAATCCGGACAACAGATGCCCCGGGGCTTGCGCCTTGATCCTGGAAAGGAGCCGGTACTAGTCTTCCAGCAAGTTCTCGGCGCATTGCAACAAGCGAACAGCTTCGCTGGGGGAGATGCGCACCAGTGCGAAGGCCGCTACCACCAGACCGGTAATGGTGTCGCTCAGCAGGGCATGGCGTTCGACTGAAAGATCCGGCCGAAGGGCATGCAAGCCACGGCCCATGGCTTCATCAAGTTCTTCCCGGTACGCGGCAATGATGGCGGCGATTTCGTTCTCTGCTGCAATCGGTGCGCTGGCGGTGTTGATCAGCAGGCACCCATGGGCTGCAGGCAGGGACTCCGGCTTCGCGAAAACGGCAGCAAGCCCACGCAGATAGTCTCCCAATGCCTGTGAAGGTACTGGGTCCTGGAGCAGCGGACGCAACCGCGGGCGGACAATTTCATTGAGGTAGCTGTCCACTGCGGCATCGAACAGGCCGCGCTTGGAGCCGAAGGAGTTGTAGATGCTTGAACGGCTCAGGCCGGTGGCATTTTCAAGTTCGGGAATGGACGTGGCCTCGAAGCCCTTGGACCAGAACACCGAGCGGGCGTTCTGGATAGCCGCTTCCTTGTCGAATGCAGATGTACGCGCCATCACACCCACCTCCTCTTTTCGTAACGACCATTCCAGTATATATTGAAATGGTCGTTACAGAATAGTTGCCTTCCCAACACCAAGGACAAGCCATGATCATCGCCGCGCAGATCTTCGCAACCGCCGCTGCCCTGCTCCACGTCTACATCTTCTCGATGGAGTCCATCACCTGGACCACTGGAAAAACCCGCGCCTTGTTCAAGACCAGCGAGGCTGAAGCAGAAGCAACGCGCGAAATGGCCTTCAATCAGGGGTTCTACAACCTCTTCCTGGCGGTTGCCGCACTTGCCGGGGTGATTGCCTTGGGCATGGGCCACTTGGCTGTGGGTGCCACGTTGGTCTTCGCCGGAGCCGGCTCCATGCTGGCCGCTGCGTTGGTGCTGGCACTGGGAAGCCCGGGCAAAGCCAAGCTGGCCGTCAAGCAAGGGATGTTCCCGCTGCTGTCAGTTGCGCTGCTGGTCCTCGGCCTGGCGCTGGGCAACTAGAACGACACCGAGAGTTTCCAATATCACCGAGAATTGAAAGAACTGGTAACCATGACTGAAGCAACCAGCACGCAGATCCTGCTCGCCTCCCGTCCGTCCGGTTGGCCAACGCAGGAGAACTTCACCGTCCAGACCGTTGAGCTGCCGGAGCTAAAGACCGGTGAAATCCGGGTGCGCAACGAGTTCATTTCCGTGGACCCGTACATGCGCGGACGCATGAATGACACCCGTTCCTACATCCCGCCATTCAAGATTGGCGAGCAGATCCTCGGCGGCGCCATTGGCCGTGTCATCGAGACCGCGGACGAAGCGTTCCCGGCAGGTACCCTGGTCCAGCATCAGCTGGGCTGGTCTGACACCGTGCAGGCCGACTCTGCCAATTTCAAGTCCGCACCTGATCTGCCCGGCGTTTCCTCGTCGCTGCGCCTGCACATCTTGGGAATGACCGGCTTGACCGCCTATGTAGGCCTGAGCGCAGTCGCCAATCTTGCCGAGGGCGAGACCGTCTTCGTCTCCGGCGCTGCAGGTGCCGTGGGCACGGCTGCCGGGCAGATCGCCAAGCTCATGGGTGCCAAGCGCGTCATCGGCTCGGCCGGCAGTACAGAGAAGGTTGAACTGCTGACCAGCAAGTACGGCTACGATGCCGCCTTCAACTACAAGGATGGCGATGTCCGCGGGCAGCTGGCCGCCGCAGCCCCGGAAGGCATCGATGTCTTCTTCGACAACGTGGGCGGAGACCACCTTGAAGCCGCCCTGGCAGCGTTCAACGATGGCGGTCGTGCTGCGCTGTGCGGCGCTATCGCCAGCTACAACACCACCGAGTCGACTCCGGGCCCGAAGAACATGGCCAACCTGATCACCCGCGGCCTGAAACTGCAGGGATTCACCCTCTCCAGCTACCTCGACCTCGCCCCCGAGTTCGGCGAGCGCATGGGCAAGTGGTTCTCCGAAGGCAAGATCGCCTACGACGAGACGATCGTGGATGGCATCGAGAATACCGTGGACGCCTTCCTTGGCATGATGCGCGGTGCGAACACCGGCAAGATGCTGGTGCGCATCTAGTTCTTCCAACCCGAGGATTGCTCCGGTCCGACCCCGATTCAGGGGCTAGGATCGGAGCATGAACGGTTATGGTGGTAGCTGGGGCGCGGGGCTGGGGATCCTGCTCTCGCTCGTCCCGCTTTTGACAGTACTCATCGCGGCCGTAGGCGTTGTTCTGGCCTTGCGGACACTGCGGCTGCGCTCGGAGCTGGATACCGCCGGGCAATGGTGGCTGCGTGTCCAGTACGCCATCGACCGGTGCCTGTCCCAAGACATCACCGAGCAGAACGTCGGTACCTCGATGCTCGACCACCTGCAAGGCGTCGGCGAGCTGCCCGAAGGCTTGGAGGGGGCGCGGCGCAAATCCTGGCTTCGTGGCCATAGGGATAGCTGGGCGGTGCAGCCAGAGGATTTGGCCTTGATCCGTGATGTGCTCAAGGAGCTGGCCATGGACAAATCGCGCCAACTCAGCGCCACGGGAATCCGTGCGACCCCCGATCCTGGCCCCGAATACGGCACGCTGATTCGCCAGGCTCAGCTGGTGCTGAAAATCGACGCGAAACTGGGTCGTGGGAGCGACCCGGACATCGTCGGGATTCTCTCCGCTTGCTAGCTACCGGATCATTCTTGCGTCGGTAATTTGCGGAGCAGCCGGGTCGTCCTCGCTCACGCCGTCGAAGGCGAATCCGTTGCGTTCGTAGAATCGGATGGCACACGGATTCTGGGCCGCCACCCACAGCACGGCTCGCTCATCGCCAAGGACTGCATCCAGCAGCGCCTGCCCTGTTCCGTCGCCATGGAAGTCCTTGAGCACATACAGGTTGTACAGCTGGCGAGAAACGTTCTCCGGTATCCCGTCGGTATTGCCGGTGGGAGGTGCGCTGAGGGCGAAGCCGACAAGCTTCCCGTCCTCATTTTCCGCCACCGAAATCCTGAAGAGCGGATTCGGGTCCTCCAGAACCCTGTCCCACATGCGCAGCCGCTGCTCACTGTGGGCAGGGTCGAAGAAACCATCTGGCAGCAGCTGCGTGTAGGTTTCTTTCCAGCATTCGACATGCAACCTGGCAAGCTCCTGCGCGTCGGCAGGCAGCGGTTTCCTGAGCTTCTTTGCCATTCCTATCCCTTGATGTAGTCGGACAGATGAACTCCGGTCAGCGTGCCGGAGGCGGCAAGGTCGGCCGGGGTCCCTTCGAAGACAATGCTTCCTCCCTCGTGCCCTGCCCCGGGACCCAAGTCAATGACCCAGTCGCAGTGGGCAACCACCGCCAGATGATGCTCGATGACCACGACGGTATTGCCTTCATCGACCATCTCGTCGAGCAGGCGCAGCAGGTTCTGCACGTCAGCCATGTGCAATCCTGTGGTTGGCTCGTCCAGGATGTAGGTACCGGCGCCCTGGCCCAAATGGATAGCCAGCTTGATTCGCTGCCGTTCGCCGCCAGAAAGCGTGTTCAGCCGCTGTCCCAGTTTCAGGTATCCCAGACCCACCTGGTTCAGGCGTTCGAGCACGGCCTTCGCCTTGGGTACTTTGAGCTGCTCCAGCGCTTCTTCCATGCTCAAGTCCAGGACTTCGGCAATGTTCAACCCATCCAGGGTGTATTCCAGCACATCAGCGGTGAATCGCTTGCCGCCGCACTGCTCGCAAGGCAAGGCCACTCCGGCCATCGATGCCAAGTCCGTATAGGTGTACCCGACACCGCTGCACCCCGGGCACGCTCCGGCCGAATTGGCGCTGAACAGGGCAGGCTTCACGCCGTTGGCTTTAGCAAACGCCGCACGGATCGGATCCATGATCCCGGTATAGGTGGCCGGGTTCGAACGCCGGGAGCCTCGGATGGCGGTTTGGTCCACCACCGCCACGTCATCACGTTTGGCGATTGTCGACCGGATCAGCGTGGATTTACCGGAACCGGCGACACCGGTGATTGCGCACATCACGCCGGTAGGGATATCCACGGAAACATTCTTCAGGTTGTGCAAGGAGGCACTGCGCACTTGCATGGACCCCTGTGCCTCGCGCGGGTTCGCATTGAGCGCAGCACGCGTGGTGAAGTGCTTTCCGGTCAGCGTATCGCTGGACAGCAGGCCGTCCACTGGACCGCTGTAGCAAATGGTGCCGCCATGGGTACCAGCGCCCGGGCCCAAGTCGATCACGTGGTCTGCGATGCCGATGACCTCGGGTTTGTGCTCCACCACCAGCACGGTATTGCCCTTGTCCCGAAGGCCAGCAAGCAGCCCGTTCATCCGCTGGATGTCATGGGGATGCAATCCAACGGTGGGCTCGTCGAAGACATACGTGACATCACTGAGTGCTGATCCAAGATGCCGGATCATCTTCACGCGCTGGGCTTCGCCGCCCGAAAGGGTCCCCGCCGGACGGTCAAGGGACAGGTATCCCAACCCCAAATCCACCATGGATTTGAGCACTGCCTTCAAATTGGTGGTCAATGGCGCTGCATCCGGGATCTGGATCTTCTCGAGGATTTCGAGCAGTTCGGAAACCTGCAGTGCAGTCATGTCCGCGATTCCCAAGGAATTGATCTTCGAATCACGAGCGGCCTGGCCGAGCCGTGATCCGGCGCAGGCAGAGCACGGTGCAGTCGTGGAGATGCGTTCGATCCAGGCACGAATATGGGCTTGCTTGATCTCCCTGCCCGAATGGATGTAATTGGACTTGATGCGCGTGACCAGACCGGAGTAGCTCATGTTGGCCCCGTTGAGCTTGACCTTGCCTGCTTCTTCGTAGAGCAAGCGGTCAAGCATGGCACTGGGCATGTCCCTGAGCTTCATGTCCAGATCTGCCTGCGTGCCGGCAGTCAGCGTCTGCCACAGCCAGGAATCCGGGGCAAAGTTCGGCGCCTTGATGGCCCCCTCGTTCAGCGACTTGTCCCAATCCAGCAGCTCATCAAGGTCGATGCTCGCCTCGGTGCCGAAACCCTCGCAGACAGGGCACGCGCCCTGGCCGAGATTAAACGAGTACGCGCCAGCGCCGCCGGCGCTCGGAGTGGAATAACGCGAAAACAGAACGCGCAAGAGCGAGTAGGCGTCGGTCGCCGTGCCCACGGTAGAACGCGAATTAGCGCCCATGCGTTCCTGGTCGACCACGATGGCCGTCGAGAGGTTTTCCAGCACTTCTACGTCAGGCCGGGGCATCGAGGGCATGAAGCTCTGGATGAAGGCCGTATACGTTTCATTGATCAGGCGCTGGGACTCTGCGGCAATCGTGCCGAACACCAGGGAGGACTTGCCCGAACCGGAAACACCGGTAAACGCGGTAATGCGCCGTTTTGGAATATCGATGTCAACACCTCGCAAGTTGTTTTCCCGGGCTTGGCGTACTCGAATGGTGTCATGGCTATCGGCAGGGTGCTGGCTCATGCCCCAAGCCTACTGAGAAATGCTCCAACCGACACCTGCTGGAGGGCGGCGGACTTGCAAACGCTGCCGATTCCGGTGGAGTATCGAACCCACAAGGAATCAGCGACCCCCTGCGAGAGCGGAGAAATCCATGCCGGACGCACCTAGGAAACTACTCAAGCTCAGTTCGGTGGCGGCGCTGGCCGGGTGCCTTGCGCTCGCCGGTTGCGGCAGCACTGCAGGTGGCACCGCAAGCCAGGAGCCGTCAACTCCTGACGCCAGCCCAACGCAGTCCGCATCGCCAACGGCATCCTCTCCCGGGGATGCCGGGGAGTCGGAGCAATCTGGAACTGTCGGAGGCCAAGAGCTGGGCAAGCTCCCATCGAGCGCTACCGAGTATGCAGATGCCCTGGTCGTCGCTTGGGGCAATGGAAATGAAGCGCAGATGCAACAGCTGGCCACCGATCAGGTGGTCGCCTTGCTCACCGGGCATTCGGCGGCGGGCGGACCGAACTGGTCGCAAACGGGCAGCGATGCCGGAGCCGGTTCGGTCTTCGTGAGTTATGAAAATGCCGATGACGGATCCGTGCTCAACCTCCGCGTGCAAAGCCAGGTGGTGGGCCAGGGCCAAGAACAAGGCGTGGTCGAAGCGAACTTCGAATAATCAATGAATCCAAGCCAGGGCGGGACTGCTTAATGGGGCAGACCCGCCCTGCTGCCGTTAAAATCGCCGAATATTCAACTCACGAACCCCTGCTGCACCAGAGATCGAACCTGATTGAGCGTGTTGCGATTTACGGTAGAGAATATTCGGCAGAAGGGCGTATTCTCGTAACACTCAATCCATTCACAGGATTTCGGTGTAACAAAAATTACGTCTATCATGATTGAGGCGTGCGCCACGACACACTTGTGGCCCGTCCAACAGTGCGCTCCGATCCCTAACCGTTTAAAGGACATTCATGAAGCTGCTGAAATCTATCCCACTGCTTGGCTGGGTGCTCGTTGCCATCCTGCTGGGTATTCTGCTTGGCCCGGTTATGCCGGTGTGGCTAGGAAGCGTATTCCTGACCTACAACTCGATCTTCTCCGGATTCCTTGGGTTCATCGTGCCGTTGATCATCTTCGGCTTGGTGGCACCGGCTATCGCTGAACTCGGCAAGGGCGCAGGAAAGTGGTTGGGCATCACCGCGGTTATCGCCTACGCCTCCACCCTGTGCGCGGGACTGCTCGCGTACTTCGTGAGCCGTTGGCTATTCACCAAGTCGCTTTCCGGCGGAGGCGTCGAGGAAGTTGGCGCAGGCGAAGGATCAGGTTTCGAACCGTATATTTCCCTGGTCGGCAGTGCGGGCGAAGCGGCAACCGAAATCGTGCTGACTCCGCTGATGGGCGTCATGACTGCACTGGTACTGGCATTCATGCTGGGCCTGGGCCTGACGGCCTTCCGATCCACCGTGATCTTCCGTGGGACAGTGGAGTTCCGCAGCATTATCGAGATGGTGATCCGCCGTGTGATTGTTCCAGCGTTGCCGCTGTTCATCTTCGGAATCTTCCTGGATCTGTCCGCTGCCGGGGACGCCGTCACCGTGGTGCAGAAGTTCCTCTTCGTCGCCGTGGTCTCCTTCGCACTGACCCTGGTTGTCCTGCTGGTGCAGTACTCCATCGCTGGGGCGATGAACAAGCGCAACCCGCTGGCCGCACTGTGGGGCATGCGCAATGCCTACTTCACCGCCTTGGGTACCTCATCCTCGGCTGCAACCATTCCGGTGACGCTGGAATCAGCCAAGAAAAATGGTGTTTCCGACACGGTAGCCGGCTTCGTCGTCCCGCTGTGCGCCACCATCCACCTTTCAGGCTCGATGGTCAAGATCACCTGCTTCTCCATCGCAGTGCTCCTGCTGACCGGTGGCGACGTTTCCTTCGGCACCTACTTCCCATTCATCCTGATGCTCGGCGTCATGATGATTGCAGCACCAGGCGTGCCAGGTGGCGCTATCGCCGCCGCTGCCGGACTGCTCGCACAGATGCTGGGCTTCGGCGAGGTCGAAGTCGGCCTGATGTTCGCAGCCTACATTGCCCTGGATAGCTTCGGCACCGCAACCAACGTGACCGGTGACGGCGCGCTGGCCATGATCATGCACAAGCTGACCCGTGGCAAGCTCGGCGCCCAGCCCCAGGATCCTGAGGACGAGGTCGTAGAGCTGGCCGATGGCACCGAAGCTGCGGACCACAAGCTGGCCTAAACGGCTTCCATCACTCGCATAGGCATCGATGCCCGGTACCAGACTCGCAGTGGTACCGGGCATCGATGTTTTGCTTTGCCCGCAAGGATCGGGGCGAAAGCGAAAACCCGCCCAGCAGGCGGACCGTGGCCGGTCCGTGTGCTGGGCGGGTTTGCTTTGCCGCAGTGGCAGGAGAAATAGAACTAGATCCACATGGCCGGGTCGATGTACTCGGCCGGGTCTACTGCAGGCTTGCGTTCTTCGGGCCTGCGCGGACGGTTCTGTGCGGGGATTCCGGTGACAATCGAGCCTTCGGGGGCATCCTTGACGACCACGGCGTTCGCGCCGATGGCGGAATCCGCGCCGATCACGATCGGGCCGAGCACCTTGGCCCCGGCACCGATGACCACGCGGTCACCGATGGTCGGGTGGCGCTTGACCTTGGCCAGTGAACGGCCGCCGAGGGTCACCCCGTGGTACAGCATGACGTCATCGCCGATTTCGGCAGTCTCGCCAATGACGATGCCCATGCCGTGGTCGATGAAGAAGCGGCGCCCAATGGTGGCGCCGGGATGGATCTCGATCCCGGTCAGGGCGCGGTTCGCCTGGGATAGCAAACGCGCTGGCCACTTCAGCGAGGGGTTCTGCCACATCTTGTGGGCCAACCGGTGCAGCCAGATCGCGTGCAGTCCGGAATACACGAAGAAGTTTTCAGGATCGCTTCGCGCTGCCGGATCGTGCTGGCGTGCGTTGGCCAAATCCTCACGCAGGCGGGAGAAAAAACTCATGAATACTACCTTAGGGGTTGCGGTTCGCTCGGGGACAATCCGCAGATGTCACACAGCAAATCGGCGCGAGCTGCACCGATACAGGTCTCTCTATAGACCCAACAGTGGCTCGCGCCGATTTATTCTGCTTCTGCAAATTTACTTAGCCGCGGATGTCGTCGAAGAGCAGGGTGGAGATGTAGCGTTCACCGAAGTCAGGGATGATCGCAACGATCTGCTTGCCGGCGTTTTCTTCACGCGCGGCGATCTGTACCGCACCCCAAACGGCTGCGCCAGCAGAGATGCCGCCGAGGATACCTTCCTTGACGCCCAGCGCGCGAGCGGTCGATACCGAATCCTCGATGCTGGCATCCAGGACTTCGTCGTAGAGCTCGGTGTCGAGCACCTCGGGGATGAAATTCGCTCCCAATCCCTGGATCTTGTGAGGGCCGGGCTTTCCGCCATTGAGGATCGGGGAATCCTTGGGCTCAACGGCCACGATCTTCAGGTTTGGGTTCTTTTCCTTCAGGTAGCGGCCTGCACCGGTGATAGTGCCACCGGTACCGATGCCGGCAACCAGGACATCGATCTTGCCTTCGGTATCAGACCAGATCTCCGGACCGGTGGTCTCTGCGTGGACCTGCGGGTTCGCGGTGTTGGCGAACTGCTGCGCCCAGATAGCGTTCTCGGAAGTCGCAACAATTTCCTTGGCCTTCTCCACGGCCCCGCGCATGCCGTCGGCGCCCGGGGTCAGCACGATCTCGGCGCCGAAAGCGCGCAGCATCACACGGCGCTCGGTGGACATGGTTTCAGGCATGGTCAAGATGACCTTGTAGCCGCGGGCCGCACCGACCATCGCCAGTGCGATGCCGGTGTTGCCCGAAGTGCCCTCAACGATGGTGCCGCCTGGCTTCAACGCACCAGAGGCCTCGGCTGCATCAACGATGGCCACGCCGATGCGGTCCTTGACGGAGTTCGCCGGGTTGTAGAATTCCAGCTTCACAGCGATGTTCCCTGGCAGGCCCTCGCCGACGCGGTTCAGCTTCACCAGCGGGGTGTTGCCGACGACTTCGGTGACGTTGTTGTAGATCTTGCCCATCTTGTATGCAATCCTTACGTGACTCTATGCGGCCGCAGTTGGTTGCGGCGAAATAATTGCCGGAATCTGGCGTAACCGCCGGAGACCTATGAGGTTCACAACTAACCCTAGTAGGCCAAAAGCGCGACTAGGCTTCGTTTAGCCATTGAGCGTAATATTTCCTGACTTTTGCGATCTTTGGATCGATAATCACGCGGCAATAGCCGACTTCCTGGTTTTCGGAGTAATAATCCTGGTGGATTTGCTCGGCAGGATAGAAATCTTTGGACTCTTCGAGCGTAGTGACGATCGGATTGGGGTATACGCGCGAGAACTTCTCGATGGCGTCCTGGAAGAGGCCACGCTGCTGGTCATCGAGCGGGAACATCGCCGAGCGGTACTGCGTACCGACGTCGTAGCCCTGGCGGTTCAGCGTGGTCGGGTCGTGCACGGTAAAGAACATGTCCAAGATGACTTCGGCCGGAACCACTTGCGGATCAAAGATCACGGCGACACCTTCGGCATGGCCGGTGGTGCCGCTGCAGACTTCGCGGTAGGTCGGATCCTTGGTGTGGCCACCGATGTATCCGGAAATCACGGCGTGGACGCCACGCGTTCGCTGGTACACGGCATCCAAGCACCAGAAGCAACCGCCGGCTAGTACGAAGGTGCTCAACTTGGTGTCCTGGACGTCCAGGAACGGGCTGAATTGATGAGGGGACTGAAGGCTGGGAATACTCACACAGTTCACAACGTTGCGGCGTTGCATTCTGTTCCATCCCCATGCCCACCGCGTAGGGTGGTGAGTATGCAGAGCAAGGCAGATAACTCGCAAGACCTGGGGAAGAGCAGCGATTCCCTGGATGCCTCGACGCTCAAGCCCGTTACCGGAGAAACGCCTGAGCAACCGGTGGAAGACACCTCGGTTCCGCAGACCACCTTGGGTAACGTCCTTGAAGCAGCTGAGGAACTTTGGCCAAAATCATTGGCCGAAGATTGGGATGCCGTTGGCTTGGTGACCGGACGTACAAGCCAGCAGATTTCCAAGATCGTGATGGCTGTTGATCCAACGCTGGAGGTGATCGAGGATGCAATCGAGCGTGGGGCCGATCTGCTGATCACTCACCACCCGTTGCTCCTGCGCGGAGTCACCCAGGTTGCCGGCACCAATTTCAAGGGCGAAGCCATTCACCGCCTGATCGAATCCGGAACCGCATTGCTTACGGCGCACACCAATGCCGACAGCGCCATCGGGGGAGTCAACGATGCTCTCGCCGATGCCTTCGGGCTGAAGGACTGCGTGCCGTTGATCGAGTCCAAGGACGGACTGCCAGAAGAAGGCTTGGGGCGGGTGGGCTTCTTGGAGAAGCCGATGAAGCTCGAGGATTTCGCTGAACGCGTTTACACCGTGCTCCCAGCGGTGGCTGGCGGTGTACGTGTCGCCGGAGATCGAACGGGCATCATCCGGAAGGTCGCCCTCTGCGGCGGTGCCGGCGATTCCCTGTTTGACGCGGTGCGCTCGCACCAGGCCGATGTCTACGTGACTGCTGATCTGCGCCACCACCCGGCAAGCGAGGCACGCGAAGCTGCCAGCGGCGGGTTCCCTTACCTGATCGATGTCTCCCACTTCGCTTCGGAATGGGTCTGGCTGTCGGCTGGTGCCCGCGCCTTGGGCAACGTGCTCAACGATCTTGGGCACACCGTGGAGATCGAGGTTTCCCAAGTTAATTCCGATCCATGGGACTTCGTGCTGACTCCTTAGTCAGTGAGTTCCATGCTGCATCATCTGGAAATATGGGTTGAGGATTTGGCAGCCAGTACAGCTTCCCTGGGCTGGCTGCTCACTCGCCTTGGCTATGTGGTGGATTCCCAATGGGCTGATGGCGTCAGCTATGCCCGCGACGGATTCTATATAGTCCTGGAATCCGGACCGGATGCCAAAAAGCAACGGCATGACCGCCTGACTCCCGGGCTGAATCATTTGGCTTTCCATGCTGGCACCAGGCAGGCGGTGGAAACGTTGGCTTCCCAGGCGCTGGATCACGGATTCACCCTGATGTTCCCGGAGCTGCACCCGTACGCCGGGGGACCAAAGCACTACGCGGCGTACTTGGAAGATGCTGCCGGATTCGAGATTGAACTAGTCGCAGCGCTTTGACGAAGCCGCATTAGCCATGCCAGCACGCTTCATCGGCAGGGCACCAGCCGCCTTCGGCGACTTGCCCAAGGACGCTAATTCACTGTGGTGAACTGGTGGTCCTCCGGCAGCAGGATGTTCAGCGCCAAGCCCTTCTTGTCTTCGACGAGGGACGCTTCCCACTTGGTCTGGACCAGCTCGAGCAATTCTCCAGGGTTTTCCGGTGCGACCGGTTGCTGGACCAGGAAACCGGCGACCTCTCCGCGGGTGTGCTTGGCAAAGTGCGAGACCACCTTCGGGACCCCATTGCGCATCTGGAAGACGTTGACCGCAACGGTGTTGCCATTGGCCGGCTTGTAGGCGGCCGCATAGGTGCTCGATCGCGCGTCCACGATCAGCTGGTCGCCGGCCACCGCATCCAGCACCGGAGCCAGGCGCTTCTTCCACCAGGTGGCCAGCTTGCCCAGCGGCTCGAGCTTGACCGACATGGATAAGCGGTAGGGCGGAATGCGATCGCCAAAACGCACGGCACCCCACAGGGCGGAGACCACGATGATGGATTCATCGGCGCGCTGCTGCGCTGCTTCATCCAGGTTCGCGTAGTCCAGGGCCTCGAAGAGCACCCCCGAGTAGATATCGTGCGCCTTGGCTGCGGGCTCGGTGTGCAGATTGATATTCCGCGCTACTTCCTTGGCCAGCGAGGCTCCGACTCCCAGCAGGTCCATGGCATCTTCGCGGGCTGAGACTTCAGCAAGGGCGTCAAGCACCAGGCGGCGTTCCCCGGAAAGCTCCGGAAAAGACAGGTCCTCGATTTCGAACGGAGAACCTTCGGCGTGGGCGGTCTTGCCTTCGGAAGGCGGCAACAAAATAAGCACGCGTTCCAGCTTATCGGAGTTCACCTGATCTTCTGCCCAGGGCATGTACCCGCAGAGCAGATCTGGCTAGGCTGAACCCACTACCCAGCAGCGCTTCACGCAGAGCAAGGACAGAGCATGCCCCAGCAGAACTCAAGAGCTAGCCAAACTGCCTCCGGGCAGCACTGCGACTTCGATGTGATCGTGATCGGCGCCGGGCCGGCCGGGGAGAACGCCGCCGACTATGCCACCCGGCAGGGCCTGAAGGCGGCCATCGTCGAATCCGAGCTGGTGGGCGGGGAATGCTCGTATTGGGCATGCATGCCTTCCAAGGCCCTGTTGCGCAGCGGCGATGCGCTGCGCGCGGCACGCCGGGTTCCCGGGGCCCGCGAAGCGGTGACTGGTGCGCTGGATCCCGAGGCGGTGCTCGCGCGGAGGGACGCCTTCACCAGCAACTGGGATGATGCCGGGCAGGAACGGTGGCTGCGCTCGGCGGGCATCGAGTTGATCCGCGGCCGGGCGCGGCTTTCCGGGCGCGGCCTGCTGCAGGTGGCGGATCGCGAGTACTCGGCCCGGGCCGTAGTCCTGGCCACCGGATCCACTCCGGTTCTGCCTGGGATCGAGGGTTTGGCTAAAGCCAGGCCGTGGGGCACCCGGGAGGCCACTGCGGCCAAGGCGATTCCGCCGAGGCTGGCCATCATCGGTGGCGGAGTTGCCGGGGTGGAGCTGGCCTTCGCTTTCGCCTCCCTCGGGTCCAAGGTCACCATCCTTGCCCGCGGGTCGTTGTTGGGCCGCGAAGAGCCGTTCGCCGGCGAGCTGGTGGCCCAGTCGCTGGCCGAGGCCGGGGTAGTGGTGCACCAGGACACCACGCCGTTGCAGGTCCACCGCGATGAGCACGGGATAGCCGGCCTCCAGCTGCCCGGAGGATCCCTCGTGGAAGCCGAGGAAGTGCTGGTCTCCACCGGGCGG
This sequence comes from Glutamicibacter sp. NPDC090743, assembly GCF_044769125.1. Lineage (NCBI taxonomy): Bacteria > Bacillati > Actinomycetota > Actinomycetes > Micrococcales > Micrococcaceae > Glutamicibacter > Glutamicibacter sp. NPDC090743. The sequence goes on from NZ_JBIVXE010000004.1 coordinate 182,325, forward strand.
CGGCCGGAGATCGGGAACCTGGGACTCGAAGCTCTCGGGGTGGACCCGTCCCGGCGGCTGCAGGTCGATGACACGATGCTCGTGGCGGGCACCGACTGGCTCTACGCCGTAGGAGATGCCAGCGGGCGCAGCCCGCTGACCCACCAGGGCAAGTACCAGGCCCGGGCCGCGGGCGAGGCCATTGCCGCGAGGATCAATGGAACCGGGGTTCTCGATGCGCCCTGGGGCAGGCATGCGGCCACGGCGGACCACCATGCGGTGCCGCGCGTGGTCTTCAGCGATCCGCAGATCGCCGCGGTCGGACCCACCGAACGCCAGGCCCTCGACGCCGGCCTGCAGATTTCGGTTATCGAGCACGATCTGGGTGCGGTGGCCGGGGCGAGCCTGCACGCCGACGGGTATTCAGGGCGGGCCAAGCTGGTGATAGACCAGGCGCGTTCGGTGATCGTCGGCGCCACTTTCGCTGGCCAGGATGCCGCGGAACTGCTGCATGCGGCCACCATTGCGATCGTCGGCGAGGTCAGCCTGGACCGGCTGTGGCATGCGGTCCCCGCCTATCCGACGATCAGCGAAATCTGGTTGCGGTTGCTTGAGGCGCAGCGGTTCGGGTGAAGCCGGCTGTGATCGAATCAGCGTTCGGAAGTGGTCTGCAGCCCACGCCCAACGCATTAGACTGGTAGTGAATGGGATGGCCAGACGGTCGCGTGGCAAGCAATTGCCCCGAGGAACGTCCGGGCTCCGCAGAACAGGGTGGTGGGTAACGCCCACTCGGGGTAACCCGCAGGCTAGTGCCACAGAAAATAGACCGCCAGGATTTCCTGGTAAGGGTGAAACGGTGGTGTAAGAGACCACCAGCACCCCAAGTGATTGGGGTGGCTAGGTAAACCCCACTCGGAGCAAGGTCAGACAGACTGCGTTATGAGGGCTGTTCGCCCCATGCAGTCGGGTGGACCGCTAGAGGCTGCCGGCAACGGCAGTCGTAGATAGATGACCGTCCCGCTTCGGCGCGACAAAACCCGGCGTATCGGCCATCCCATTCACACTCTTCCTTCCTGCGATTGCGCCGGCATCAGCCCTTAGTGCGCTGGTGAGATGATTCACAGTCCCCGATCCTCAGTTTTTCTGCGCACGGTCTAGAATGGATCATGTACTTACGAGGATGATCCTGTTACCTCGTGCCACCGCAAAAGCAATGGTGCTTCCCACGGTGCCAACCGACTTTATGGATCTGCGAGTCGGCTGAATTGGAAGGATTTTCTGTGACCCAGCAGTCTGTCGTTGCCCAGCAAGAATGGAGCGGGCGCGAAGAGCTCGCCGAGGCCATGATCCCACTGATCGGACGTCTGTACCGCAAGAACAATGTGGTGACCTCCGTCTACGGCCGCAAGCTGATCAACCAGTCCGCCATCGACATCATCAAGGCCCACCGAGTAGTGCGCCGCATCGATGGCGAAGAGCTCGACCTGAACGACACCAAGGCCATCCTGGATGCCATCGAGGCCCTGAACGTCGGTTCGGTAGCAATTGACCTCGGCCGCGTGAACAAGAAGTTCAAGGAATCCGGTTCCGCTGATCTGAACGCCTTCCTGGCCGATGAATTGGGCGAGAAGGTTGGCCAGGCCGGCGCAACCGACGCTGAACCCCAGGACGTTGTCCTCTACGGCTTCGGCCGCATCGGACGCCTGCTGGCCCGCATCCTGATCGAGCGTGGCGGCTACGGCCTGCGCCTGCGCGCCATCGTGGTCCGCAAGGGCTCGGATGACGACATCGTCAAGCGCGCTTCGCTGCTGCGCCGCGACTCGGTGCACGGCCGCTTCGAAGGCTCGATCACGGTCGACGAGGAAAACAGCACGATCCTCGCCAACGGCACCCTGATCAAGGTCATCTACTCGAATGATCCGACCACCGTCGACTACACCGAGCACGGCATCGACAACGCCATCGTGGTGGATAACACCGGCCGCTGGCGCGATGAGGCAGGACTGTCCCAGCACTTGGCTGCCAAGGGCGTTTCCCGCGTTCTGCTGACCGCACCGGGCAAGGGCGATCTGAAGAACATCGTCCACGGCATCAACGATTCGTGGATCACCGCAGAAGACAAGATCGTTACCGCTGCATCGTGCACCACCAACGCCATCACCCCAGTGCTCAAGGCCCTGAACGACAAGTTCGGTGTTACCCACGGGCACGTCGAGACCGTTCACTCGTTCACCAACGACCAGAACCTGATCGACAACTTCCACAAGGGCGAGCGCCGCGGCCGTTCGGCAGCGCTGAACATGGTGATCACCGAAACCGGTGCCGCCAAGGCAGTGGCCAAGGCCCTGCCGGAGTTCGAAGGCAAGCTGACCGGCAACGCCATCCGCGTACCGACCCCGGATGTCTCCATGGCGATCTTGAACCTGAACCTGGAGAACGGGACCACCAAGGAAGAGCTCAACGCCTACCTGCGTGAAACCTCGCTGACCTCCAGCTTGCACAAGCAGATCGACTACATTGATTCGCCTGAGGTTGTCTCCACCGACTTCGTCGGCTCGCGCCGCGCCGGCATCGTTGACGGCCTGGCCACTATCGTGTCCGGCAAGAACGCTGTCGTCTACGTTTGGTACGACAACGAGTTCGGCTACTCCTGCCAAGTTGTTCGCGTCATCGAATCGATGGCCGGCACCCACCCGGCTGCAGTGCCTGCAGTGAAGGCTGAAGCCGTCACCGCCTAGGACCCCGCTGCTTGCAGCTGAAGGGACCATCCCAACGCATTGCGCGCTGGGATGGTCCCTTCGGCTATTCCATCCGGGCGGCACGACGCCCTCCAAAAGGGCCTCCCGGGTCCAGCGCACCAACGAGAACCAGCACCTGGCCAGCACCTCTCCAGCAAAGTCCAGGCAGGTCTCGACCTTTGCGCGCATCCGGGCTTGGAGGTCCGTTTCCACCTGCGCCGCCCCTGCGTCAACGGCGACTGCAGGTGCGCCGCTTCGCGGGCACCTCTGGACCCCCGCACTGCTAGGCTTTAGGCCATCAAGCATTGGATCGAGGTTGGTTAATAGACAGTACCCGGACGCTGGCGGCGCGCATGGCGAGCCAGCTGCTACTGGAGCCGGCAGAATCCGTACTGCAGGCCGCAGAACACATGCTCGCGTTCCAAGTCCCAGGACTTCGCTGCAGGACGCTACGCGCTGGCTCAGCGCTCCGCAGCGCAAGAATCCCGCCAGCAAGTCGATGCGCTCTTCAGCGAAGGACGGCTCATGCGGTCATGGACCATGCGGGGCACGCTGCATATCTGCTTGGCCGAAGATGCGCGCTGGATGACTCGCGCAACACGTGAACGCACCTTGCGCTCCTCGGCCACAAGGATGCGGGGACTGCAGATCGGCACCCAGGACATTGACCAGGCAGCTGGCATCATCAGCGCGCATCTGCAGGAGCACGGGCAAGCCAGCCGCTCCGCGCTCTTCAAGGCACTGAACCAGAATGGAGTGGAGACGGGCCAGCAGCGAAGACTGGTTATCCTGCAGGTCCTCGTCCTGGACGGGTTGATCTGCCAGGGGCCCATTCCACAAGACGCGAAACTCATCGCGCAGGACTTCGTGCTCGTGGATGAATGGATTGCAAGTCACCGGGAACCAGAAGATCCGTTGGCGCAACTCTTGCGCCGGTACCTGCACTCGCATGGGCCAGCTACCCTTCGCGACGCAGCCTGGTACACGGGACAGACGCTGACCACCATGAGAGCCGCCGCAGAAGCACTCGGCGGCTTGCTGGCGGACGCAGGCAACGATGAGCGCGGAGAGGGCTACTGGGTCATCGCCGGCAGCCGCGCCCACCGGGAGCTTGAAGCGATGGAGCCCGCCGGGCTGCCACTGCGCCTGCTTGGTCCCTTTGACGAGTACTACCTGGGCTACGCGAATCGCACGCTGGTAGCCGACGAGCAGATGGCTGCGCAGATCCTGCCCGGCAAGAACGGCATGTTCCTGCCCTTCTGGCTAGAACAAGGCAGGGGTTCGAAGGTCTGGAACGCAGAAACAGCGCCCACCGGCAAAATCGGTGCGGCGCTGCATCAGCGGTATCTGGACTTCAAGACTGCCCGGTAGGCGGCGGGAAGCCTAGTGGCCGAATGGATCCTCATCGGTACCCGGCAACCAGGTATTGCCAGGCACGCCCCAACCCAGAGCCTTCTTGGCCTTCTTCCACTTCTTCTCCCAGCGTGGCTGCAACTTGTCCACGTAGAGGTAGCCATCAAGGTGGTCGTACTCGTGCTGCATGATGCGCGCGAACCAGCCGTGCGCTTCGAAAGAGATCGGATTGCCGAACTCGTCGAAACCCTCCACCTTCGCATAGTCAGCACGCTGCAGAGGGTAGTTCAACCCGGGCACGGACAAGCAGCCCTCGGAGTCGTCATCAGCATCCGCAGGAGCCTGCGACACCTTTGAAAGGGTCAGCTTGGGGTTGATCACTACGCCCCGCTCGGGAGCATCGTCCTGGTCAGCGAAGACGTAGGTGAACATGCGCAGGCCCAAACCGATCTGCGGAGCCGCCAGGCCCACGCCATGCGCTTCATCCATGGTGAGGTGCATATCGGCAACGAGCTCGCGCAAGGCGCCATCAAACTCGGTGACCTCCACCGCACGCTTGTGAAGTACAGGTTCTCCGTAAACAGTGATCTGCCGAATAGGCACGTGATCGGTTCCTTTCAAAAGTGCTTAGAGTGCTCGTCCAATAGTTTCACGCATGATCTCGCTTGTGCCACCGAAGATGGTCAGCAAGCGGGAGGCAGTGAAGGACTGGGCAATCGGGTACTCCATGATGTAGCCATAGCCGCCATGCAGCTGCAATGCCTGATCGGAAAGCTTTTTAGCGCTCTCACTAGCCCAAAGCTTGACCTCGGCAGCCTCGGAAGGATCCAGCTCGCCGTCGTTGAATGCCAGGACGGCCCGGTCCACGAAGCTTTGGGTGACATGCGCCTCAGTCTTCAGGTTAGCCAGCTCGAAACGGGTGTTCTGGTACTCGGTCAGCGCCTGGCCAAAGGTAGAGCGGTTCTTCGCATGCTCCAGCGCCTGCTCGAAAGACGCGGTGCAGATCGCCGAGGCAGCCACGGCAATAGCCAGACGGGCCTGGGGAAGCTGCGCCTTGACATAGGCCAGGCCCTGTCCAGCCTCGCCAACAAGATCCGCAGACGAGACGCGGACATCGTCGAAGAACAGCTCAGCGGTATCAGAAGCCCGCAGCCCAATCTTGTCGAAGGGGCTGCCGTTGGTGTACCCCTCGGAACGCTCGACCATGAACAGCGAGAATGACTGCTCGCCCGCACGTCCGCTCTCGCCATCGGTGCGCGCAAGCACCAGAGCGGCATCGCCAAACGCAGCATTGCCGATGAAAGTCTTCTGGCCGCTAATCAGCCAGTCATCCCCATCGCGGACCGCCTTGGTGCGCACCGCACGCAGGTCGGACCCCGCTCCAGGCTCGGTAAACGCGCAGGAGGTAATGGTGGAGCCATCGACCATGCGTGGAAGCCACTTGGCCTTGAGCTCGGCAGAGCCGTAGGAGAGCAGGTACGGCAGCACCAGGTCGTCGTGCAGGTGGAAGGCCAAGGCTACGGACAGATGCCCCGAACGCACGAGCTGCTCATCAAGCACTACACGGAAGCGGTAATCATCGATGCCCATGCCACCGAACTGCTCAGGCACTGCAAGACCCAGCAGGCCGTTTTCACCGGCAGACTGCCACACCTCGCGGGGGATCTGATGATCCTTTTCCCACTGAGCGTATTTACCGGAAATCTCCCGGGCGTTGAATTCCGTAGCCAGTTCACGGAACTGCTCGTGGTCCTCTTCAAAGAGCGCGCGTTTCACAGGGGGAGTACCTTTCGGTGGATGGAACGAAGGCATAAAGCTCACTGGCTTGCCGAAGTACATCATCCATTATGGTTGCTCAAGCCAATTCGTGCCTACTCGCCAGGGCAAACAACGATTCAAGTCACTAGATAACGCAAAAAGTCTCGAAAAACACGGGGATAGACCCCAAAACACAACCCATTCGAACATAGTTTCGAATCCGTGTTCCTAGCCACCGAAATATGACTTAACACCGCATCAGGGCAGCACTGCGCTCGCCGGTAGGTTCGAACCGCATGTTCAACCGGTCCTGTCGGCGACGAATCCGCAGCTCGAATCCGCGCGTAATGGCGTTGGCTTCACCGGAACCAACGATAATTCGGACCGGGGCCTAGTGGAGGCAAACGGCCCGTTGTGCAGGGGCGCGCAGTGCCAATGATGCAACCCTGGAGCCGTCCCGCGGGTTGCGGATCGCTCCACGCGAAATCGACCCGGTTGTCGCATGATGGAATCCGCTTGTTTCGGCGTCGGCAGGGTGCCTGGGCATCTGGTGGTTCCATGCGGTGGCCATTGCCGGCGGTGAAGGCGGGTTGGCGGCTAGCGGCGCGATGCTGAACGCCGAGGAGGATTCGCTGGCGTGGACTGGCGGTGTGTGCCTCTGGATTCCGGGTGTTCGGTCTGGAGTCAACGAGGCCCGGTGCCTTGCCGATTGCGCTTCAAGGCGTCGAAAACGAGAAAAGACCTGGTTCGGAATTTTCATTCCGAACCAGGTCTTTCGATCTGGGGTGAGTAACGGGGTTTGAACCCGCGACCTTCTGGACCACAACCAGACGCTCTACCGACTGAGCTATACCCACCATGTCTACTTCGTTACTAGTCAGAAGCTGTAGTGCTCATGATTTCGTACCGGGCAACGAGAAATACTATACACGTATCCAGGCCGGAAATACCAATTCGCATGGCGCCATCTCCGGGATTGTGACGGGATGCTCATTATTCATGGCCGTGGGGCTGTTGCTCGCCGCTGAGCTGCCTCATGAGATGAATCCCTGTGCCGTGATCATCCCTTTGCTTGCAGTACCTGAGGGAAAGGCTTTGCCGCGGGTCCAGGGGCGATATGGTTCGAGCCACTGTGAAGAATGGATAATGAGTGAATTCTTGGATATTGGTGATCTTTGAGAAGCCTTGCACGCCGGCCAGGGAATTACCGCCGGTTCGCAGCTGCATGCGCTCATGCATCGCACTAGCCAGGGCGAGCTGCGCATTTGCGCGGAGCCGGCCAACGGCTACCGCAGCCCAGGGCAAGTACGGGATTTGCTGCGGCAGTTGACCGGCATGGACGTTGACGAGTCAGTGGTGCTATTCGAGCCGTTCAACCCGGAATTTGGACGCAATATCGAACTGGGGACGAGCGTCTTCATCAATGCTCGCCGCAAATTCCCTGACCAAGGCGGTACCCGTAGCGGGGATGAGTGCTTGATCGGGCACAACGTTGTTGTGGCTGCACTCAAACACGATCATGATCCTGCTCGGTGGGCGGATACTATTCCCGCTCCAGTGATCTTAGGGCGCAACGTCTGGATTGGCGCGAACGCGACCCTGCTTTCCGGCGTCACGATCGGAGAGAACGCAGTTGTCGCTGCCTCCGCGGTCGTAACGAAAAACGTACCTGCCGGTGCCAGGCGTGCGGGTAAAGCAAAAGACTCGATCTGGAACTTTCGTTCTGGATCGAGTCTTTGTCTCTGGGGTGAGTAACGGGGTTTGAACCCGCGACCTTCTGGACCACAACCAGACGCTCTACCGACTGAGCTATACCCACCATGTTTGCTTCGTTACTAGTCAGAACGCTTTTGCGAACCAATTCCGTATCTGGCAACGAGAAATACTATACACACAATTCCGCGCTTGATGCCAATCGGAAGGCCCCTGGGGTACTGTGCAGTGCATCACCAATGCGCCGGGGCCTTCGTTTGGCGGCTAGCCGGCGCTTTGGGTGATCCCTGCGGCGATCTTCCTGGCCTCATCGGAGGTTGGTCCCGGCGCCGGAACCATGATGGCGTCGCGGTAGTAGCGAAGCTCGTTGATCGAATCCTGGATGTCGCCCAGTGCGCGATGGTTGCCGGTCTTGGCTGGAGCGCCGTAGTGCGCCTTCGGGAACCAGCGGCGGCTCAACTCCTTCAAGGTCGACACGTCGATAATGCGGTAGTGCAGGTGCTCGATGACCTCGGGCATATCGCGTGCCAAGAAGTTCTTGTCGGTGCCCACCGAGTTGCCGCCCAGCAACGCCTTGTTCGGTTCCGGAACGTGCTTCTTGATGTAGTCGACCACCAGGCGCTGGGCTTCCTCCATGGGAATGCCGTTCGCCAGCTCGGGCAGCAGGCCGCTAACCACATGCATATTGCGAACGAAATCATCCATCTGCGCCAGAGCTGCCGGCTCGGGCTTGATGACTACCTGGATGCCCTCGTCGACGATCTCCAGATCGGAGTCGGTAATGAGCACTGCTACTTCGATCAATGCGTCGTTAACCAGATCCAAGCCGGTCATTTCGCAATCGATCCATACAATTTTTTCTGAGTTACTAGCCACGTAACCAATCTACACTTCAAGAAGCGCTGTGGGGGAGCGCACCCTCGTCGCAGGGCGGAGGGACAGTGTTTCAACCGGCTTGGACGCGTGCTCGATGCTAAAATCGTCTGAGATTTCCGGCTGTTGAATTGCCTGCTTGCAAGGGCACGGCACATGCGACGCTGGCTTAATTACTCTCGAACTCATGTCCGTTACAGCCCGAGGTGTCAGTGTGTCAGCCAGCAAGCCAGCAGCAGTGAGCTCCCCGCCCTACGCTGGAGTGAACAGGACCCTTCTCAGCGGCGTCATCGGTTCCTCCCTGATCCTTTTCGGATCCTTCGGTACCGGGTGGCTGGCCAGCGTATCCCCGCTGAACCGCGACCCGTTCTTCATCATGCTGCGCACCGAACCGGCCGGCGTGATCACCTGCGTGATCCTGCTGGCCCTGGGTTGCTGGGTCCTCTTCCGTTCCTGGTGGCGCCTGGGCCAGAAGCTTAAGGGCTGGGGCGAAGGTTCGTTGAAGGTGGTCCGCCGCGCGGTCTGGCTGTGGAGCATCCCGATGTTCGTCACCCTGCCGATCATGAGCCGGGACGTGTTCGCCTACATCGGCCAAGGCCGGCTGGTGGATGCCGGGCAGGATCCTTATGTTGACGGAATATCCTCGCTGAATAACTGGTTCCAGCTCGGTGCCGACACCATGTGGGCGCAGGACGGCACCCCCTACGGCCCGCTCTACCTGAGCATCGAATTCCTCGTGGTCAAGCTGACCGGCCCTTCGACCGACGCGGCGATCCTGGCCTTCCGCGCCATTGCATTCATCGGCGTGCTGCTCTGCCTGCGCTACGTGCCCAAGCTTGCCGAACTGCACGGTGTCTCCGGGGCCAAAGCCGCCTGGATGACCGTGGCGAACCCGCTGTTCCTGGTGAACTTCGTGGCCAGTGCGCACAACGATGCACTGATGACCGGCCTGTCGGTCTGGGCCGTCTACCTGGCATGCAAGCGCTACGGCTTCTGGGCCATCGTGGTGCTGGCGGCCTCGGTCGGGGTCAAACCGATTACCCTGGTACTGCTGCCGTTTATCGGCCTGCTCTGGGCAGGGCCTAATGCTGCCTGGCCGCGCCGCATCCTCTACTGGTTCTACACCGGCATGATCTTCCTGGCTCTGATGACCGTGGTTGGGTGGCTCAACGGCTACTGGTTCGGTTGGCTGAAGGTCATGCTCTTCACCGGTACCGGATACTCCATCTTCTCCCCGGTAGGCATTGCGGTCATCGCGCTGAGCGGGCTGGTCTCCGCCTTCGGGCTGTCCACCGAGTGGATCCTGCCCGCGGCCAAGCTCTTCGGCCGCCTGGTCGGCGTAGCCATCGCCTTCGTCTTGATCTTCCGCGGAAAGCACTCGCATCTGGTGCAGCGCATGGCCATCGCCTTCGCGGCGATTGTCGTGCTCTCCCCGGTGATCCAGCCGTGGTACCTCCTGTGGCTGCTGCCGTTCTTCGCCGTTACCGGCCTGCGCGATGACTGGCAGATGCTCTGGCTGCACCTGACCACCATCTTCTTCCTGGCCTACCAGGCCGCTGACCAGATCTTCGTTTGGCAGTTCCTGCAGGATTCCCTGGTTCCACGCGTCCAATTGATTTCCTGGGGCATCTCCATCGCCTGCGCCCTGTACCTTGTCTTCTTCGATCCGAAGACCAAGAACATCTGCGCTGATCTGCTCAGCTCGACCAACTGGCTGAAGAAGAGCAAGAAAGCCTAGTGGCAGTGGAGCAGCCGAAGCTGGCACCGCAGCGCGCTAGCCTGCGGTCACTATCATGGCAAGGGTTCACCGCCTCGGCCATGATCACCGTCGCCTCCTGGGGGATCGGCTGGTTCCCGCGCAACCAGCTGTCCCCGCTGGCACGCAGCGGCTTCTTCATAGAATTCCGAACCGAAGTGCCAGGTGTCATCAGCTGCATCGTGCTGATGGCCGTGGGAATTGTCTGGTTGACCCGAACCTGGATCCTGGCCCGGCCATGGGTTCAGGCTGCCGGCGAGATCACCGGGCGGGAACTGGCCCGCGTGCTGGCCATGTGGTCTGCTCCGCTGATGCTCAGCTTCCCGATCCTCAGCCGCGACGTCTACTCCTACCTGGCCCAGGGCCGCATGCTGCACGCCGGCAAATCCCCGTATGCCGAAGGCGTGTCCGCCCTTCCGGGCTGGTTCGATGGCGGATCCGACAGCCTGTGGGCGCAATCGCCCTCGCCCTATGGCCCGTTCTTCCTCGTGCTCGCCCGCATCATCTACTTCGCCTCCAACGGCATTCCCGAAATCGGCGTGGGCCTGCTGCGCATCGTTGCCGTGCTCGGTGTCTGGGGCTGCTATCACTTCACTGCGAAGCTGGCGCAGAAAATGGGGCAGAGCGCCAACTGGGCCAACTGGGCCAACTGGGCCATCGTGGGCAATCCGCTGTTCCTGCTGACCATGATCGGCGGCGTCCACAATGACGCGCTGATGATCGCAGGTGTCTTCAGTGCCTTCGCCTATGCCTACGACCGCCACGCCATGGCCGCCACGATGGCGCTGGCCATAGCCGTGTCGGTCAAGCCGATCGTGCTGCTGGCGCTGCCTTTTATCGGCTTGGTCCTGCTGGGCAGGAGCCCGTCGATGCGCGAGAGGTGGAAAATCTGGGCCAAGGTCGCAGCACTCTCGCTGACCTGGCTGCTTTTGATCGGTGCGGTCACCAACCTCTGGTTCGGCTGGCTGCTTGCCATGTTCACCGCGGGCGATGCGGCGTTCCCGTACGCTCCCGTGGGACTGATCGGCTGGTCCCTGAGCAATCTCGCTGGCATATTCGGCGCCGATATCTCCTTGGTGAATGCCATCGTGGTGGGCGTGTTCCAGGTCATCGCGCTGGCCATTGTGGCGCGCCTGGCGCTGGCCAAGGACACCTCCAGCCCGGTCCGCCTAGCGGCGTGGGCGCTTTCGGCGGTGGTGCTGCTGGCTCCGATTATCCAGCCTTGGTACATCCTGTGGCTGATGGCGCTGTTCGCCATTTCGCACAAGGTGTCCTGGGGATCTGAAAAGCTGATGATCTATGCATCCAGCCTGATCCTGGTGGCGGTTTTCGTCGACCAGCTCTCCATCGAGCAGTGGCACTCGGCCTGGGTGATGAAGACCCTGGCTGGCGTGCTCGTAGCGGGCTTGTTCATCGGCCTCTTCACTGCCGATGCCAGAACCAGGCAAGTGCTGCGCGGGCCGAAAGCATAGCCAAGGTCACATTCTGCAGCCCAGCTTTCTCCCGGAATATTCCGCTTAGATAGAAATATGCAAACAATGTTCTGGCCAGCGGCAATCGCCATTCTCGGCGGCGCCCTCTTCTTGGCGTCCGCCGGCGTTTTCCTGCTGGCCGTGCAATACCGCCGGCATGGACGGTTGTCCTGGCGCCGCACCATCACCACCACAACCGCAGCCGTCTACGGATTCGGCCTGTTCAGCTACACCATGCTTCCGCTGCCGTCCACGCGCGACGAATTCTGCCGTCCCGGGGTGGCCATCCCGCAACTGGTGCCCGGCCGTTTCGTCGATGATTTCAGGCTGGCCATCGTGGAACGCGGGCTGAGCGGATTCGCCACCAGCTTCACCCTGTGGCAGGTGCTGTTCAACATCATCTTGTTCATGCCCCTGGGCATCTTGGCCGTGCGCTGGCTGCGCGGCAACATCTTCACCGGTGTCCTGCTCGGCTTCGCGGCCTCGCTGGCCATCGAGCTGACCCAGTACACCGCTATTTGGGGGTTGTACACCTGCGCCTACCGCGTGGCCGACGTCGATGACCTGATCACCAACACTGCCGGCGCGCTGCTGGGCGCGATGATCGCCTACCTGCCGATGTTCCGCTTCCTGTCCGGCCCGGTGGAAGCGGACGCGGCCAATGCGCCGGCGCGGCCGGTGACCCGCGCCCGCCGTGCACTGGCCAACATCTTCGATGCAGGCTTCACCGCCGGAGCGCTCCTTGTCATCGGTGCTGCCCTGGAACTGCTGGAGCGTTTGGGTGCTCCGGAGTTCGGCCAACAGTGGATGAACTTCTGGCTTCCGCTGTTCGTGGTCTTCTGCGTCTTCTGGCTGCCGAGCCTGGCGCCGGGACGGGCCACCCTCGGCCAGCGCTGCGCCTGGCTGATGCTCACCGACGGGCAGGGGCAACCGGCTCCGGCCGTCCGGGCCTTGCTGCGCAGCCTGCTCGGATTTGGCGGGATTAACTTCCTCTTCCAGATTTCCACCAGCATGGTCGACTTCACGCCCTACCCGCTGCTGAACATGCTCGTTGTGATCTATATCGCGATCAGCGCCTTCTACTTCATCTTCGAGGCGAATCACCGGGGACTGGCCGGAAAAATCAGCGGTACCGGTTTCATCGACCTTCGCGCCCTTTGAGCCGAGGCACCCCAGCACCGCAAGGCGCACGCTAAAATGGAACGCGGTGGTCTGCGCCTCGGGTGCGGTCCAGCAAACTCGCGTTTGAAGACATACCGATAATTCCCAAAAAGTTAGGTCTGCTCAGCAGCATGGAAGATAACAAACCAGAGGTCCCGGCCGAACCGCACCGCGCCGTCCTAGGCACGGCCGTAGGCGCGACGGTCCTCATTGCCATCGGCGCATTCGTGCTCTCGTTCGCTGCATTGACCGACCTGGCCGAGCGCTCGGGCATCAGCCCGCGCCTGGCCTGGATCTGGCCAATCATCATTGACGGCATGATCGTGGCCGCCACCGTGGCCATCGTGGCCCTGAACGGCTTCCATCGCAAGGCCATGATCTACCCGTGGTCGCTGCTGTTCTTCGGTGCGATCGTTTCCACCGCGGCGAACTCCACCCACGCAATCTTGACCGTGGACTCGATCGAAAACGGAGTGCCGCCGCTGGTTTCCGCGCTGGTTGCCGCCATGCCGCCAATCGTCTTGCTGGCCATCACCCACCTGACTGTGCACATGTACCAGAAGAAGTCCGAAGCCGCGAAGCTGCGCGCTGAGCTGGAATACAACGAAGAGCGGGAAAACGCCGAGAAGTACGGCGTCGCTTATGATGATGGCTACAACGCTGCGCTGACCGACACCAAGACCGCCGAGGAAGAACGCCTATCGGTCCTGGAACAGGATCACCAGGACGCGCTGGCCCGAGCCCGCGCCGAAGGCATCGCGGCAGGCCGATCGGACTCGAAGGTCACCCCGATCAAGCAGAACGCGCAGCCAGCCAAGGAAGCCAAGCCTGCAGCGCAGAAGAAGACCGAGGACAAGGCGCCATTGTTCGACGACATGGCTAAGCGCCTTTCCCGCCCATAAGGGCCGTCGCCGCACCCGGCTGGCGCCAGGGCATGAGCATGAGGACAGCATTTTCAGGAACGCTTTAGCATCCAGGAGGCATCAATGATGGATCCGGCGCAGGGCCAGGCGAACGACGAGTTCTCCGAACAGATTGCGGCCGCCGTTGAGCAGTACAAGTCTGTGACCGGCGAACTCAATACCGTCATGTCGGCCATGAAGGCGAAGATTCGCCGGTTGTTCGCGAATTCCGAGGTGCAACCGCTGTTCATTACCGGCCGGGTGAAATCGCCGCAGTCCTTCGCGGCCAAGGCCTCGCGCCGGCTGCAGGAAAGTTCCGAGACCGCCCCGGTGCTGGAATTCCCCAACCCGCTGCGCGAAATCCACGACATGGTGGGCATCCGCATCATCGTGATGCTGCCCCATGAAATCCAGCAGGTGGCCAGCCTGATCAAGTCGCACCGCGACTCCTTCGACTGCCGCAGCGACCGGGAGAAGGACATCGGCTCGGTGGAGTCCGGCACCTACGGCTACTCCTCGCGCCACCTGCTGCTCAAGACCCGCAGCGAGCCGATCGTGCGCAAATTCCAGGAGGCTTTGGGCAAGCCGGTGGTAGCCAGCGGCAACTTCGTTTTCGAAGTGCAGATCCGCACCGTGCTGCAGCATGCCTGGTCCGAAATGGAGCACGACATCCGCTTCAAGCATCCCGGCGAGGCCGCCTGGAATCCGCAGATCGACCGCCACTTCACCGCCACCGCGGCGATGCTGGAAACCGTGGAGGACTACTTCACGGACATCGACGAGCTGTACCACCGCCTGAACGGCTACCACGACCAGCAGGGCGCCGGATCCGAGCCGTTGACCGGCGAGAAGATCGGCGAAATATGGCAGACGCTGTTGCCGCACGTGGACCGCAAGCGCGATGACGATTGGTCCTGGGCCGCCGAGCTGCTCGGCTCCCACGGCATAGACCAGACCTGGCAGCTGGCGCAGCTGCTGGATGCGAATGTGGTCACCGATGTGCGTGCGGCGCTGGACCACCGGTACTCGCCGGGTCCGGACCGCTTGCTGGACGACGTGCTGCTCTGGCGCTTCGGCAAGGACCACATCGACAAGACCAGCGGCGGGGACCTGCGCCGCGAAGCCTCCTTGCGCCGCCGCCTGATCCAGATGATGGATTACCGATCGCAACCCAGCGACAAGGAATAATTTCGATTCGAAGCCCGGATTTCCACTGCGGTGGAAGTGCGGGCTTCGATTCTTTAGCCAGCTCAACCCCAAACTGTTAGTTTGTGCACGTTCCGCCGGCCACGGCGTGGTTGGCCGGTAGAATAGTCAAGTTGCCCAATTTGTGGGCCGCACAATTCTTGTACCCGCATGAAAGGGCCACACCATATGATTTCCGTAGCCAACCTTGAGCTACGCGTCGGCGCCCGCTTGCTGATGGACGAAGTGAACTTCCGCATCGACAAGGGCGACAAGATCGGACTGGTGGGACGCAACGGTGCCGGCAAGACGACGATGACCAAGGTCCTCGCTGGCGAGACCCAGCCAGCCTCGGGTGAGGTCACCTTCAAGGGCTCCATCGGCTACCTGCCGCAGGACCCCAAGACCCCTGACATGGAGCAGCTGGCGCGCAATCGCATCCTTGGCGCCCGCGGCCTGGACGTGGTGGTCACCAAGCTGGCCCAGAACCGCGAGGACATGGCCAGCGAGGACGCTGCCGTCTCCGCCAAGGCCATGCGCCAGTACGACCGGTTGGAAGCAGAATTCATCGCTGCCGGTGGCTACGCTGCCGAATCCGAAGCGGCCGCCATCTGCGCCAACCTGGATCTGCCGGACCGCATCCTGGACCAGCCGCTGCGCACCCTGTCCGGTGGACAGCGCCGCCGCGTCGAGCTGGCCCGCATCCTCTACTCGGACGCCGAGACCCTGCTGCTCGATGAGCCGACCAACCACCTGGACGTCGATTCGATCATGTGGCTGCGCGACTTCATCAAGAACTACCCCGGCGGCGTGCTGATGATCAGCCACGATACCGGCCTGATGGAATCCACCGTGAACAAGGTGCTGAACCTCGACGCGAACCGCGGCGTGGTGGATGTCTACAACATGAACTGGAAGCGCTACAAGATCCAGCGCGAAACCGATGAGCGTGCCCGCAAGCGCGAGCGCGCCAACATCGAGAAGAAGGCTTCGGTCCTGCTGACCCAGGCGAACAAGATGAAGGCCCGCGCCTCCGGCGCCTCGGCGGCGCAGTCCATGCTCAAGCGCGTGGATCGCATGCTTTCCGGGCTGCAGGAAGAGCGTGCCTCCGACAAGGTTGCAGCCCTGCGCTTCCCGGATCCGGCTCCCTGCGGCAAGACCCCGCTCATGGCCGAAGGCCTGTCCAAGGCCTATGGCTCGCTGGAGATCTTCAACGATGTCTCGCTGGCCATCGACCGCGGCTCGAAGGTTGTCATCCTGGGCCTGAACGGTGCCGGCAAGACCACCTTGCTGCGCATGCTCGCCGGTGTCTCCGAACCCGATACCGGAAAGATCATTCCGGGCCACGGCCTGAAGATCGGCTACTTCGCCCAGGAGCATGACACCTTGGATCCGGAAGCCAGCGTGCTGGAGAACATGCGCCGCAACGCGCCTGACCACCTGAACGATGCCGACGTCCGCTCGATCCTCGGCTCGTTCCTGTTCGTCGGCGACGACGTGACCAAGCCGGCCGGCGTGCTCTCCGGCGGCGAGAAGACCCGTCTGGCCCTGGCCACCATCGTGGCTTCCAGCGCCAATGTGCTGCTGCTCGATGAGCCGACCAACAACCTCGACCCTGCCTCGCGCGCCGAGGTGCTGGGCGCGCTGTCCACCTTCCCGGGTGCCGTGGTCATGGTGTCCCACGATGAGGGCGCAGTGATGTCGTTGCAGCCTGAGCGCGTGGTCATCCTGCCTGATGGCGATGAGGACCTCTTCAACGAGGATTACCTGGAATTGGTTTCGCTGACTTAACTCCTGACAACCCGTAATAGCTCTCGTAGGCTTGGCAGATCACCATCTTTAAGGGGAGCTGCCAAGCCATGAGTGTTTTTGGACGCAAATTACCGCGGATCGCAGGCGCTGGGCTGCTGCTTGCCAGCGCGCTGGCCGGCTGCGCCGCACAGGTTTCCGATGAGGTCAACGCCCAGTGGACGCTGCTGGACCCTGCCGGGGTGAACGCGTCGAGCACCAGCCTCGACCTCGGGGTCATGCGGCTTGCCTGTTCCTCCGGGGTGACCGGCGAGGTGACCGCCACCCAGGTGGAGCTGTCCAAAGACCAGATCGCCATCGGGATCGTGGTTGAACCGCTGGAAGGCGAAGCGCATGCCTGCCAGGGCAACGAGACCGCGCCCTACACGCTGGAACTGCAGGAGCCGGTGGGGGACCGCACCCTCATCGATGCCTCCTGCCTCGAAGGCGAGGGGCACAAGACTCCTGGGTGCAGCGACAGCGGGATCCGCTGGACTCCGCCGGCCAACGGCAGCTGAAAGAAAACTGCATTAAGCAGAGAACCGCGCGGCAACTGGAATATTCCAGCTGCCGCGCGGCTCCCTTGTTTCCCGCAGCTACTTCGGGAGGCCCCCTGGCGTGTGGTCGGCCTGGTCGAGCAGCGCATCCTCGATGGCTTCATCGGTCGGCGTGCCGTCACGGCGGAACTTCTTATCCGGCTTGGCGCGAATCTTGCGCACCTTGTGCAGCGGCTCGTCCAGGCCCAGCGCCTCGGCTTCGGCTTGCTCGGCGGCATCCTCGGCGTTCAGCTTCTTCTGCTGGCGAGCGGCATACCAGAAGCCGATGAAGGCCAGCACGCCAAAGATGTACCACTGGATCTCGTAGGAAAGATGCGGACCTTCATCCATATCCGGAGCGTCCAGCTGCAGTGGCGCAGTGGCCGGGGCCGGATCCTCTTCATACATCAGGCCGTAGGCGCCCTGGGCGATCTCGTAGTCCAGGAGCTTGGCGTAGTCTTCGAGCTGGATCGAAGCCAATTGGCCCTCCGGGGCGCCGCGGTCCAAGCGGATTTCCGATGGTTTCAAACGCACATCCACAGTGACTTCTCCGGCAGGTGGCGCTGGAACAGCATCCGGGTGGCCGTCTTCCTGGTTGCCGATCGGCAGGTAGCCGCGGTTCACGACGACAGTTCCGCCCTCGTTGGTCCTGAACGGCACCAGCACCTCGTAGCCGGGGCTGCCGGCCTTGATGCGGTTGCGCACGATCATGGTATCCGCGGGCAGATATTGGCCGGTGAGCTGCGCGGTCATCCAGGTCTTGTCCTCGTCCAGGTCCTGGAAATTCTCCAGGGCCTGCGTGCCGGTGACCGGCTCTGCGAAGTAGTTGCGGTTGACCCGTTCGATGCCCTCGAGGACTTCGGCACGGCGGTCGGCTTGCCAATTGCCCAAGCCAATGCAGGCGGCGGCGAAGATCGCCACCAGAATGAGCCAGCCGACCCACCGGGTACTGGCCAGAAAACGATACATCTACTTGCTTTCTCCTTCATTGCCCGGCATCGGCAGCGTTTCCTTGTGGAGCAGGCGTTCCTTCAGATACGTTTCGAGCCAGTCGCGGTGCTCTTCGCAGGCCAGCCAGATTTTGCGCCGGTCCGGGGTGTGGATCTTCGGATTATTCCACAGCAGCTGGTGGCTGGCGGCGTTGCGGCAGCCCTTTCGCGAGCACTGGATTTCGGCGGCGGCAGGGGAGCCGCCGAGCGAACCTAGCAGATCCACTAGTCCTCCTTGGGAGCAGTTGTTGGCTGTTGCACCGGATCAGCTTCTTCGGCGAAGCTTCCGTCGATCACTTCTGGTTCCGGTGCCTGCTGCGCGGCCGGCGCGGTTTCGTCCGGTGCGGCGATAGCCTGGGCGCCGGGAGCCTTGTAGAACTCGGCGGGCGGTTCGCGTTTGGTCAGATCCGCACCGCCGTTGGCGATCACCACTGCGATATAGGGAAGGATAATTGCGCCCGCGAGCAAGACCCAGCGCAGCCAGCCATCGAAGAAGAAAGCGAGAACGAAGCAGATCAGGCGCACGGTCATGGAAATCGTGTATTTGCGCACACGTGAATCGCGCTCGGTGGTATGGGACTCGCGCGCTTCGGTAATGCGGTGAACTTCCGGTTGGCTGGAACCGTGATTCGTGGGCTGTGGGGACATGTAAAAGACTTCGCTTCGCAGTACGGGATCTGCTCCCATTGTCTCACCTGCGGCACGAAGAGTGTAATTTCTACGCGCTGTCGAAGCGGTAAAACTGGGTAGTAACTAATAGGATTGTTCACGGAGTAGCTACTTAACTAGGCAAAGTGCGCTTTTCGGCTGGCCCTTGGAGAGATTTACCATGCCAGGACAGCGAGCGCATGAACGGAGAAATACATTGACTACGGAACCAACCACTGGCCGCAGTGTCCTCGTGACCGGCGGCAACCGCGGCATCGGACTTGCTATTGCGCGCGCATTCGAAGCCAACGGCGACAAAGTGGCCATTACCTACCGCAGCGGCGAGGTTCCCGCCGGACTGCTCGGCGTCAAGGCCGATGTCACCGACGGCGAATCGATCGACGCGGCCTTCAAGGAAGTTGAAGCGGCCCACGGTCCGGTAGAAGTCCTCGTCGCCAATGCCGGGGTCACCAAGGACACCCTGCTGCTGCGCATGAGCGAAGACGACTTCACCTCGGTGATCGACACCAACCTCACCGGCGCCTTCCGCGTGATCAAGCGCGCGTCCAAGGGCATGATCCGGCTCAAGCGCGGCCGTGTCGTGCTGATCTCCTCGGTCGTCGGCCTTTACGGCTCGCCAGGGCAGATCAACTACGCGGCGTCCAAGGCCGGCCTGGTGGGCATCGCCCGCTCGCTGACCCGTGAACTGGGCTCACGCGGCATCACCGCCAACGTTGTGGCTCCGGGCTTCATCAACACCGAGATGACCGCTGTGCTGCCAGAGGACACCCAGAAGGAATACCTCTCCAGCATCCCTGCCAACCGCTTTGCTGAGCCTGAAGAGGTTGCCAACGTGGTCCGCTGGATCGCCAGCGACGAAGCAGGCTACATCTCAGGTGCCGTGATCCCGGTTGATGGCGGCCTGGGCATGGGCCACTAGAAGATTTAAGCAAGAAATCCAAAGGAGTACCACCATGAGTGAATTCAAAGGTGCCGTTGTAACCGGTTCCTCGCGCGGCATCGGTGCGGTGACCGCGCAGCTGCTGGCCGAGCAGGGCGTTGGCGTAGTGGTCAACTACCGCGCCAAGGCCCCGCGCGCCAACAAGATTGTTGCCGCTATTGAAGAAAAGGGCGGCAAGGCCGTTGCCGTGGGCGCCGACCTGACCACCGTTGAGGGTCCGCAGGCTCTGGTTGACGCGGCTGTTGAGAACTTCGGCTCGCTGGATGTCGTCGTGCTCAACGCTTCGGGCGGCATGGAAACCTCCATGGGCGAAAACTATGCGCTGCGCCTGAACCGCGACGCGCAGGTGGCCATGCTGGAAGCCGCGCTGCCCCAGCTGAGCGAGGGCGGCCGCGTGGTCTTCGTTACCAGCCACCAGGCGCACTTCATCAACGAAGTAACCACCATGGATGCCTACGACGCTGTGGCCAAGTCCAAGCGCGCCGGCGAAGATGCACTGCGTGAAATGATCCCGAAGCTGGCCGAGAAGAACATCACCTTCGTGGTGGTCTCCGGTGACATGATCGAAGGCACCATCACCGCAACCCTGCTCAACCGCATGGAGCCAGGTGCTATCGACGCCCGCCGCGAAGCTGCCGGCAAGCTGTACTCCGTCGAGGAGTTCGGCGCCGAGGTAGCCAAGATGGTCTTCGCCGACGTCGAGACCGGCCACACCGAGCTGGTTGGCGGCGCAGGCGACTTCCTGGAGCAGTCGGGCAAGTAAGCCCCCGCAGCAGCGCGCATCAGCTGGCGGCAGTTACCCCGTGCGGGGGTTCCGACCGCCAGCTTTTCCGTGCCTGGGGCAAAATGCGCAGGGTTAAGCGAAATCGCCGGGCACCTCCGAAAGGGAGGCGCCCGGCGATTTCGCTTGGATCAGTCCTTGGGCTTGTCGCCGCAGACGATCTTGTGCCATGGGCTGTAGGTCCAGCTCTTGGTTTCAGCTGGCAGCTTCTTGGATCCATCGAAGGCTTCCCGGTAGCGGGTGATATCGATGCTGAAGCCCTTCTTGCCACCAGATTCCGAGACGCACTTTTCGGCCGGGTTGTACTTGGTTTCGGGGTTGGTCTGGTTGTACTTGCCCGAGCTCTTCTGCGAGACATCCCAGTACTTGGTGGACCACAGGCGGGTATTGACCTTGTCGCCCGAAACCCAGGCCTGGATCATCACGCCGTAGGGGGTGTTGTTCTCCCAGATCATGTCGATCTGGCCTTCCCACAAGGTGGCTTCGCGTCCCGCGGGGTAGCGCTCGAACCAGCGCGAATGCGGCTTGTGGGTGATGTCGTCGTATCCGGCCAGGAAGCCGACGTTGTACATCTGGGTGGAGATCTGCGAGAGTCCGCCGCCTACGGCTTCGGTGCTGAAGCCGCTTTCCACGACCCCGGAGCTGTAATAGCCGTTGGCCACGGTGATCGGGCCCAAGGCCTGCAGCAGCGAGAAGCGTTCGCCGGGCTTGATGATATCGCCATTGACGCGCGCCGAACCGGCATGCAGGTTCTTGGTGCGTACGGTATCGGAAGCCGGGTAGGGAGTGGAGAAGGTGACGATCGGTTCCTTGATGCCGAGCTTCTTCGCATCTGCGGTGGTGAAGTCGGCTTCCTTCTCGGTCATCTCAACTTCGGCAGTGCGGTTCTTGGCAGCGGTGGCGGCCAGGACCTTGGCGCCCAGGCCCTTGGTCTCCAGCGAGATGCCCTTGGAGGACTTGATGATGGACGGCTTGCCGTCCTTCAAGACGATCTGCGCATCCTTGGCAGTGCTGGAAAGATCTGAATTCTTCGTCGCAGCCTTGTAGAGCTTCTCGTCATCCAATGCGATCGCTGGGGCGCCATCCTTGGGCGCGTACTTTGCCGCCGCGGCAATAGACGCGGCCGAGATGGACGCCTTCTTGTCATCCGATGCCAGGATGACCTCGTCCTTCAGCAGCGCCTTGACGTCCTTGTCGTAGAACGCCTGCAGGGTGTCGGCAGAGATCGCCGGCTTGCTGACTTCGGCAGGAAGGTCGATCGCCGCGCCGGCAATTTCCCATTCCTCGCTGATCAGTGTGGCGGCTTCTTCGGTCTTCAGCGCTACGCCGTCAACGGGCTTGGTCAGCTTCGAGGTGCCATCCTTGAAGTCGATAGTTCCTTCGGCGACCTCGGCATTGGCCTTCTTGGCCAGCGCTTCAAGCTGCGCGCCCAGTTTTTCCTGATCTACGTCGACCGCTGGGGTGACGTGGAATTCGCCGGTGAGCCGCTCGTAGAGCTTGGCCGGGTTGATTTCGTAGGAAGTCAGTTCGTTGATGGTTTCATCAACGTTCAGTTCCAGGCCGGCCTTGGCCGGATCCAGGGTGTACTTTTCACCGTTGACGGTGACATCCATTGGCTTTTCAGCCAGGGGGAGTACCTCGCGTTCCAATTCGGCGCGAGCCTGGTCCTTGTTCATGGATCCTATGTTCACGCCCGCAATTGACGCGTTGGCTGGAACCTGGGAACTGACATAGGCGGCTCCGCCGAAATATGCTGCGGCTACGGCTGCGACACAAGAACCGGTAATGATCCAAGGCTTGGCCTTGCTCTTCGGCTTCTTCTTGTCTTGTGCGGAGTGCGTAGGCGTAGTTGAGGAACTGTCCGGGGAGGGGGTCTGCACTGGTCTGGTAGCTCTTTCGAAAGCGATAGGGGCTACGCGCGCGGCTAGGACTTATGCCGTCAGCCGTTAAACGCGTCAATAGAAATACTAACCGCTGGAACAACCGATCAAGTTACCGAAAGCCGCTATCGGCAGAATTGTTATGCAGTTGTTGGATTCCGCTAAGCCAAATCATTGAGTACTAGGTCGGCGATGACGTCCAGGCGCGAGAAGTCCAGGCGCACGACCGCCTCATCGCGCAGGGCAGGCTTCGCATTGAAAGCCACGCCCAAACCCGCGGCAGCAACCATGGCCAGATCATTGGCGCCATCACCGGCGGCGACGGTTGCCGTCATCGGGATCTGATGTTCCTCGGCCCAGGCGCGCAGCATCGTTTCCTTCATGCCGCGATCGACGATCTGGCCGTGAACGGTTCCGTCAAGAATTCCCTCGGAAATGCCCAGGGTGTTAGCCAGCGCATGGTCCAGGCCCAGATGGGCAGCCAACGGATCCAAGATCTGCTGGAACCCGCCGGAAACTACGCCGACCTTGTGCCCAGCAGCGTGGAACCGTTTGACCAGGGCTTCGGCGCCGTCCGAGAGGACAATGCGCTGGCCTACCTCGGCAAGGACAGTATCTGGCAGATCCTTCAAGGTAGCTACGCGCTGGATCAAGGACTGGGCGAAATCCAGTTCACCGCGCATCGCGGCTTCGGTCACCGCAGCCACTTCTTCTTCCCGTCCAGCGTGAGCGGCGAGCAGTTCGATGACTTCCTGCTTGATCAAGGTGGAATCGACATCCATCAGCAAGAGCAGCTGCGGAGCATCGACGAGTTCGGCCGGTACCACCGCTACGCACATGTCCGCGTATTCCAGTGCGCCGTCGGCGACCTGCGCATCGACGAATGCCGCAGCAGCCTGCTGCAGCTTCGCCTGATCGGCCTGTTCAAGGCGGAACTTGGCGACCAGCCGCTCTTCGCTGGCTTTGATCTGGCTCTCGTCCGCGGCGGGAATGAGCCCGGCGGCGGCCGCTTGCTGCAATACAGCGTTGAAGTCGGTGCGGGAGAAAGCGGGGCGGGATGCGAAAACCAATGATGAAGCCATGCAACCATTTTTCATTGCTTCGGTGTTTACGACCAAACATGACGTGTTGGCGCAAAGCTGCTGACCAGGCCCAGGGGAGCGAACTAGTATTGCCGTTGGACGCAATACAGGTCAATCCGGCGATCTCAGGCCCCGTTCGGCATTTCCAATTAGTGAAACAGGGGCGAAAAGTCTAATCTTGAATACCATGAGCGAAGTGCTAACTTTCAAAGATGTCAGCGTTGTACGCGGGCGAAAAGACCTGCTCAAGGACGTGTCCTGGGAAGTCAAAGAAGGACAGCGGTGGATTGTGATTGGCCCCAATGGCGCCGGCAAGTCGACCTTGATGAACATTGCGGCCACCCGGCTGCACCCAACCCGCGGTACCGCGGATATCCTTGGCGAACGTTTGGGCAAGGTGTCGGTCTTCGATCTGCGTCCGTTGATCGGCCTGAGCTCAGCCCTGGTTGCCAACTCCATTCCAGCCAACGAAACCGCGCTGAACGTAGTACTCACCGCGGCTTACGGCATGACCGGTCGCTGGCGCGAGAAGTACGAGAAGCTCGATGAGCGCCGTGCTTTCCATCTGCTGCACAACTGGGGCATGTCCACCTTCATGAACCAGCCTTTCGGCAAGCTTTCAGAAGGCGAGCGCAAGCGCGTGCTGATCGCCCGTGCCTTGATGACCGATCCCGAACTGCTGATCCTCGATGAGCCTGCAGCAGGCTTGGACCTTGCCGGGCGCGAAGACCTGGTTGGCAAGCTGGCGGAACTGGCAGCCGACGAGGATGCCCCGGCGCTGGTTCTGGTAACCCACCACCTTGAAGAGGTGCCAGCGGGATTCACCCACATCTTGATGATGCGCGACGGCGAAGTTGTCGCTGCCGGCGAGATCGAATCCACGCTGAACGAAGCGAACCTGGAAGCAACCTACGGCATGCCGCTGAGCCTGCGCCGTGAAGGTGGACGCTACTCTGCTTTTGCACGCAGCTAACAGCAATAACTAAAGGGGAAAATTCCACGTGATCGAATTTTGGCGCGAAGCCCTGGTCTTCATTGGCGGACTGTGGGCCGGAACTATCAACACCGTCGTCGGTTCGGGCACGTTGGTCACTTTCCCCATTCTCGTGGCGTTGGGCATGGCTCCGGTGAATGCCGTCGTCTCCAACGCCATGGGTCTGGTTGCTGGTGGCTTCTCCGGTGCCTGGGGGTACCGTCGAGAAGCTGCCAGCGTCAAGAAGACGCTGCTCAAACTCGTGCCGGTTTCACTGGTCGGCGGGTTGATCGGTTCCTTGCTCCTCCTGAACCTGCCGGAGTCCGTCTTCGGCATCGTTGCGCCGGTGCTGCTGGTTTGCGCGCTGGTGCTGGTGATCTTCCAGCCCCGTCTTGCCAAGTGGGCGAAGACCCGGCAGGCCGCTTCCGGCGGCACCGACCCGGATGATGCCGATCGCGCCCAGATTCCAATGGTCCTCTACATCCTGGTGTTCATCATCGGTGTCTATGGCGGCTACTTCACCGCCGCGCAGGGAGTCCTGCTGATGGCGGTATTCGGCGTGTTCTTGCAAGCATCCCTGCAGCAGTCCAATGCAATCAAGGTCATCCTCTCCCTGATCGTGAATCTCGTGGCGGCCGCGATGTACCTGATCATTGCGCCGGAACGCATCAATTGGCTCGTCGTCCTGCTTATCGCTGTCGGCTCGCTGATCGGCGGATTTGCCGGCGCCAAGATTGGCCGCAAGCTCTCGCCTGGGCTGCTGCGCCTGGTCATCGTCATCCTGGGCCTGGTTGCCTTGGGCAACATGCTCTACAAGTTGGTGTAGCTCGTGGCTGAAATTCTCAACCCTGAACGGATCCTGCCGGTCGCGGATCTGGCTGATTCCCGCCTCGACGAGTACCTCCGGCTCTCCGAAGCGAACCTGCGTATGCGCACTGACGTGGAAAACGGGCTCTACATTGCCGAGAGCACCAAAGTGGTGCAGCGTGCGATCAACGCGGGCCACGTGCCGCGCAGCTTCTTGCTCGCCGAAAAGCATTTGGACCAGCTAACCGAGGAGTTCAACCGTTTCCCGGACGCGCCGATTTTCATTGGGGATGATCGGCAGCTCCAGGATCTGGTCGGCTTCCACTTGCACCGCGGCGCCATGGCAGCGATGACTCGTCCCGAACCGCTGGATCTGGACGAAGTGCTTGAAGCCAGTTCGCGCGTTGCCATCTTGGAAGACATCGCCGACCATACTAACCTCGGCGCAATTATTCGTTCGGCTTCAGGGCTCGGCGTTGACGCTGTGCTGCTCACCCCCAAATGCGTGGACCCCTGGTACCGTCGCAGCGCCCGCGTTTCAATGGGGACGGTCTTCGACCTTCCTTGGGTACGCATGCTGTCGTGGCCAGAGGACATCCAGACCTTGAAGAAGCATGGCTACGAGATGCTCGCCATGGAACTGACCGAGGACGCGATCCCGCTAAACGAAGTAGAGATCAAGTCTGGCCAGAAGGTCGCCATGATCTTGGGCAACGAAGGCAGGGGAGTTACCGATGAAGCTCTGGCCGCCGTTGACCGGACCGTGATCATCCCTATGTACCGCGAAGTGGATTCCCTGAATGTTGGTGCCGCTAGCGCAATTGCATTCTGGCATTTGTGCTCCGCGCCACGCTAAGAAGGTTTCTGCCGCCGCCGCTTTTGCGATAGGATGGACTGTCTGTGCATTGAGGTCTCTTCATGGAGCCCTGAATGCGGGACACAATTTCCGAGTAAGTAGCTACTGGCAAAATCCAGTGGCCATAAACAAAAAAGGTGTATAGCTATGAAGGCTGATATCCATCCACAGTACGGCCCAGTTGTCTTCAACGACCTGGCATCCGGCGAGAAGATCCTGACCCGTTCGACCGCTAAGTCGGACAAGACCATCGAATGGGAAGATGGCAACACCTACCCAGTAATCGACGTCGAAATCTCGGCAGCTTCGCACCCGTTCTACACCGGCAAGCAGCGCATCATGGACACCGCTGGTCGTGTCGAGCGCTTCAACGCCCGCTTCAAGGGCTTCGGCGGCAAGAAGTAATACTTCGTCCCTAGCAAGCTTTCGCGGCGTGTTTCCAGTATTTGGGAACACGCCGCTGCTGCTTTAACAGCACGCCTGTCCATCAGTGACTGAAAAATGTTTTCACGGAACCGTCTAAGAGGATTCGTTTTTCGCGCCACGATGCGCATCGCGGCATCTTGGCAGTTTCCTGGATGCGCCAGTGACTGAAAAATATTGTCAGCAGCGTCCGCCCCAGCGTCGTTCGGCGCAATAGCCGTCGGGGCAGCCGGGGATGACTGAAAAATATTGTCAGGAGCGTTTGCCCAGAGCTTTTCGGTGCTATAGCCGTCGGGGTTTCCAGTGGCGGCTGAATAAGGATTCGCTGACTCGTCGAAGCAGACGTCTTGGCCGCACTGCTCCGAGCAACTGGCTCCATCGCCGTTGCGTGAATGGTGTTATTGGTGGTGTGGAGGTGCTGGTGACTGAAAAATTCTGTCACCCAAAAACCGGTCAATCGGGATAGCGTCCTCAGCCTGTTTCCTTCTGGCCGTCATCTGGCGGCGATTCAGGACCGGGATCCTCGTCTGGAATGTCGACGCGAGGCTTGAGCCCAAGTACCCTGCGTACTTCTGCCGTGAGTCGAATATGCGGCAAAGGAATGACCTTAGGGCGCTCTGGGCAATGATCATTTACATGATCGAATTGGTCCACACGCTTGACGCTTTCCGGAATAACGAGTGCGCTCAGCCCGTGTGGAGTCACCCACATCTTGGATCCGTCAGGACGCGGAACGACTTTCCAACCCAATGCATGCTTGAACATTTGATGCTGCTTGCACAGCAGATGCGTATTGTTCCTGGTCGTATGCCCTCCGTGAGCCCAGCCATTTATATGGTCAATCTCGGAGCGGTCAGCTGGACGGCGACAGCCGGGGAAGCAGCAATGCTCATCGCGGTGCCGTAACAGATCCTTGAGACTCTGCGAGGGCCGGTAGCGCCTGCGCTCGACATCTATCGCGGCGCCAGTCCATGGATCGGTCAGCACGCGCTGGAACGAAGGCGCATCCTTTGCCAACGCCAATGCGACCCCCAGTGGGATGGGGCCGTAGCCTTCCAGGTCAGCCACGGTCCTTGTGGGATCCGCCAGCATTTCCACCGCGGGAATCGTGATGGATACCCGTGGCTTGAGGGGCGTGCCTTCCCGGTCCGGCCAGCCGTTGAGGATGATGTCTGCAAAGGCGTCCGCTTCTATTTGCTCCCGGGTACGGGGATCCTGCGGATCGTTATGCTGATCAGCTAGCCACTTCACGGAGTTCTTGATGGAATGAATCACTGCGGCACTGTTGTAGTACTTGAGGGTGGACATGCCATTTTCGTTATCCCACAGCGTGAGCTTGCGATTCTTTTCAGACTTCTTGTACCTTTGTTCGGCGGCCTCCGGGCACATCCTGTCATGGAACCGGCGTGCGCGTTGGTATATCGCGTCATCAGACGCGGTCTTCGCCATGGGCAACAGCACGCGTTGCATCTGCATGATTTGTTCGGGGAGCAAGTCCTGCGAATACTTCACGATGTCATGCGCTGCCTTGGGCGTGATCTCTCCGGCAGCCAGAGCCGTGAGAGTTTCCTTGCAGGCGTAGCGAAGACCCTTGGCATAGAACATCCGCTTGAATACCATGCGGGGGGTCTCACGCAGCGCGACAGCCGCTTCTGCGATGAAGTTGGAGTTGATGACCTGGTCACTGCCGCGGTCAACGCCATAGTATTGAGCACTTTTCCGAGCCTCGCGTTCCTCCTCCTCGGTAGCGGTCCCCGCGGTGGCGATCATATCGGCAAATGATTCACTGACTTGTTCTACTGAATCGGCCAGCAGCACAGATGTCATTGCATCGAGGGTGCTCTGAATGCGTTGGATCTTCTTCAGCCGTTCGAGGGCGTCGTCGGGGCCATTGAGCGGGCCCGCGTCGTAGAGCTCATCTGCCAATTGCTTCAGCGGACCATGGAACAGGTGATGTTCGAGATGGTCGCTGAATAACGAATCCTTGTGGGATTCTGTGCGAGTGCCAGCTGGGGGCAACGGTAGACGATGTTCATCATCGTCGTCATGGATGAAATCGGGTATAGCCATAGTTAATTATCCTGCCGGCAACAGACAGTTTGGCCCGGAAATCCGAGGAATGTGGAAGTATTCTCGAATATTTATTCGATTATTATCCGGCGTCGAATGTTGCCACTGCGAACCACCGAATCCGGGGGCGCGTGGATTCGACTAGTGGGCAGCCGGGGATAGAATGAAACCATGAAGCATCATGGTGAATACAAGGTAGTCGGTGGCAAATTAGTCGTTGTAGATCTGGATACTTCCGATGGCGTGATCACCGAAGTGTCATTGAATGGCGACTTCTTCCTGGAACCAGATGATGCACTCGATGACTTGAATGATGCGCTACGCGGTTTGCCAGCGGACGCCAGCCACAGCACCATACGCAATGCGGTAACCGACAATCTGCGTGAAGGCGCAGTGATGTTCGGTTTTGACGAAGACGCCATCGCGCGCGTCGTCCGCCGCGCGCTGGGACACGCCACCAAGTGGGAAGACCACGAGTGGGAAGTCTTGGGCCCGGAGATCATTCCAATCACCGAGCAAGTGGCGCTGGATGAGGTGCTGACCCGGCAAATCGCCAAGGGGACCCGCAAGCCGACCATCCGCTTCTGGGACTGGAGCGAAGGCGCCGTCGTGATCGGCTCCTTCCAGTCGCTGAAGAACGAAGTGGACATGGAGCAAGCCGAAAAGCACGGCATCCAGGTGGTTCGCCGCATTTCCGGAGGCGGCGCGATGTTCATGGAAGCTGGCAACTGCATTACCTACTCGCTCTACGCTCCTGAATCCCTGGTGGACGGCATGAGCTTTGCCGATTCCTACCCGTACCTGGACGCCTGGGTGATGGAAGCGCTGGAAAGCATCGGCCTGGAAGCGTACTACAAGCCGCTGAACGACATCGCGACCCCTGCCGGCAAGATCGGCGGCGCAGCGCAAAAGCGCCTGGCCAACGGTGCGATGCTGCACCACGTCACGATGAGCTACGACATCGACGCGGAGAAGATGACCCAGGTGCTGCGCATTGGCCGGGAGAAGATCTCCGACAAGGGCATCACCTCAGCGGTCAAGCGTGTGGATCCGCTGAAGTCGCAGACAAAGCTGGATCGCATGGAGATCATCAACGTCATGATGGACACCTTCGCCAAGCGCACCGGGGCCAAGCCGGCGCAGCTGGATGCCGAATCCCGTCTGGCGGCGAAGGAATTGGCCGAGGCCAAATTCGCTACCGCGCAGTGGACCGCGCGGGTTCCGTAGCGAGCCAAGATCCAAGGGCCTGTTCTCGATCAAGTTCGAGGCCAGGCCCTTGTTTTGCTTGAGGCCATGGTTGCTGTGGCCCTGCCATCTCCGCTGGGCCGGCAGCGTGTAGCGGCACGGAAAAGCCGGCCCGCTGCGTGGATAAGCAGCGGGCCGGCCTTCGGAGGGCCAGCGCCTAGCGGCTGGTGCGGCTGTAGGCCTGGGCCTTCAGCGAGCGTTCCAGTTCTGCGCGTTCCTCAAGCAGGATGCGCTTGAGGGCGGCCGGTGCGCTCTCATGGCGTTCCAGCCATGCAGTAGCGGTAGCCAGTGCATGGTTCTGCTCGATGGCGCCCTGGAGATCCTGGTGCCCTGGATACAGCCCCTCGATCACGCGCGTGGCGAATTCCATGCCCATGGTCTCGAAGACCGGCAGGATCGCGGCCCAGTAGCGTTCCTCGAACGGTGCCAGCAGGGCGGAGGAACCCATGGTGAAGCCCAGCGCGGTGGCCGAGAGGGCATCGTTGGACAGCTCCCCGTGTTCATCGCGCGCCATCAGCACGGTGTCGAAAGCGGTGTCCTTGGCCTGCGGATCCGGGCGCGCCGCCAGCGCGGTGCGAACCGAATTCTGCGCCACGCTGGTGGGGTTGGCCTTGGCCGCTTCGTGCATGGATGCCTCGGCGGCCTCGTCGAGCCGGCCGGAAGCGGCCAGCGCGATGTAGGAACCCCACAGCAGCTGCTCATCGACGGTGACCTGGTAGGCATTGGGCTGCTCGCCCAGGAAGGCGTCGAGCGCCTCCGGAGCCACGCCGGCACGGGCCAGGCGAACCAGGGTGCGCGCGGTGGTGGTCTGCTGGTCTCCGCCGGCCTCGAACCGGGTGAGCCACCCGGTGAGGGTTGCGGCGGCCTTCTGGCGCAGCTCCGCGCGCAGCTCGGGGGCAACGTACTTGGAAATCGAGGTGGCCAACTGGTCGGTAAGCACCCCGAAGACGCCCGCGTCGGTGACGGCGTGCGCGTGATCGAGGATCGCCTGCACGTAGCTTTGCGCATCCAAGGTGGCCGAACGCACCGCATCCCACAGCGACGCCCAGCAGGTGGCGCGGGGCAGCGAGTCGCCCAGGCCCGAGAGGTGGCCGAGCAAGGTGGCACGCGAAACCGGGTCGAATTCGATCAGCGCATAGGTCTCATCGCCGTCGTTGGGCAGCAGCAGATCCGGGATCCGGCGTCCGACCAGGAAGTCCAGGGCCGCCGATTCGCCGGAGAGCTCCACGTCCACCGAGTCGGTGCGCACCAGCTGGCTCCCGTCCAGCTGGTAGGCGCCGACCGAAAGCACATGCGGGCGGGCGATCTTCTGCCCGGTGACCGGATCGGTGCCCGACTGGATCAGCGATGCCGCGGTGATGGTGCCGCCGGCATCGGTGGTGTACTCGACGTGCAGCTTCGGCACGCCGCTGGTCTTCAGCCAGGCATCCGCCCACTGGCCCATATCGCGGCCGCTGGCCGCTTCGAGCGCTTCGAGGAAGTCATCCAGCGAGGTATTGCCGTAGGCGTGCTTGCGGAAGTAGGCGCGGGCGGCGTCGCGGAAGGCCTCGGCGCCGACAAAGGCGGCCAGCTGCTTGAGCACGCTGGCGCCCTTGGCATAGGTGATGCCATCGAAATTCTGGTCCGCGGCCAGCAGGTCCGGGATGTCGGCCACGATGGGGTGGGTGGTGGGCATCTGGTCGGCCACGTAGGCCCAGGCCTTGCGGCGCGCCGCGAAGGTGGTCCACGCGGTGGTGAAATCGGTGGCTTCGTCGTTGGCCAGGGTGCCGATGTAGTCGGCGAAGGATTCCTTGAGCCACAGGTCATCCCACCACTTCATGGTGACCAGGTCGCCGAACCACATGTGCGCCATTTCGTGCATCAGGGTGTTGCCGCGCTGCTCGTACTGGCCTTCGGTGGCGTGCGAGGTGAAGACGTAGCGTTCGGTGAAGGTGACCAGGCCCGGGTTTTCCATGGCGCCGAGGTTGTACTCCGGCACGAACGCCGAGTCGTACTTGCCCCACGGGTAGGGGTAGTCGAACAGCTGGTGGTAGTAGTCCAGGCCCTGGCTGGTCAGCTTGATGATCTCGTCGCCGTCGAAGTGCCCGGCCAGCGAGGCGCGGCAGGTGGCGGCCATCTCGATGCTCAGCTCTTCGCCGTCCTCCAGCCGCTGGAGGTGCTCGCCGCGCACCACGTGGTACGGTCCGGCCAGCACCGCGGTGATGTAGCTGGAGATCGGGGGAGTCGGGGCGCAGGCCACGGTCTTGGTGCCGTCATCGTGCAGTACCTCATCGACGATCGGCTGGTTGCTGGCCAGATGCCAGGCTGCCGGGCCGGTGAGGGTGAAGCGGTAGCTGGTCTTCAGGTCGGGCTGCTCGAAGCAGGCGAAGACCCGGCGCGCCTCGGAAGGCTCGAACTGGGTGTAGAGGTAGGTTTGGCCATCCTGCGGATCCACGAAGCGGTGCAGGCCCTCGCCGGAGCGCGAGTAGATCGCCCGCCCGGTGATCTTCACGGTGTTCGGCACGTCGGTGCGCAGCTGATCGAGGTAGATGCGTGCATCGAGCACTGCGGATTCCAGGTCGATCGCGGTGCCGTTGACCAGTACCTCGTCCACGGATTCGTGGATGAAGTCGATGAAGGCTGCCGGATCCTTGGAGCTGAAGTTCAGCGTGGTGATCGAGCTGAAGCTGGTGGCTGTGCGATCGGTGGCATTGGAAAGATCGAGCTGGACCTCGGCGAAGTGCCATTCGATATTCCGTGCGCGCCAGGCCGCTTCGTCGCGCCTGAGGTTTTCATTGGGTGCATAGCGTTGAAGTGTGTCCACCACCCCAGCTTAGCTGTGAAAGGAATGCTTTAGGGTTCTTTTTGCTAAACTTCCCGGCTCGCCAGCAGGGCGCGAATGCCGTGGAAGTGCTCGGAGATCAGCTGCCGGGCGGTTTCCACGTCCTTGGCGCGTACCGCGTCGAGGATATCGCGGTGGTCCTGGGCGGTCTTGGCCGGCTGGGTGATTTCCAGATCGGAGTCGATCGCATCGTAGATGGTGCGGTAGACATCCCAGAACACTCCGAGCAGGTTGGTCAGCAGCTGGTTGCCCAGCGGCTCGAAGAGGATGCGGTGGAAGGCCTTGTCCTGCTCGACGAAGGTCTCCTCGCGCGCCGCGTGCTGCTCCATCTGGCTTACGCACTGCTCCAAGGCCTCCAGGTGCTCGTCGGTGACCGCGCGGATGGCCAGGCCGATCAGTCCGGTTTCCAGTGCCTGGCGGACATCGACCAGCTCACTGGCCTCATGGCCATGGTGGCGCAGCGACATCTGCCCGCGGAAGGCCAGGGAGTCATGCAGGGCGTTGAGGTTTTCCTGGGCCACGAACATGCCGAAACCGTGGCGGGTGTCGATGATGCCCAGGGCCTGGAGCACCTTGATCGCCTCGCGCAGGGAGTTGCGCCCCACACCCAGCTCGGCCATGAGTTCCTGCTCGGTGGGCAGCGGGTCCCCGGGCAGCAATCCGCGTTCCAGGATCAGCGTGGTGATGTCATTGGTCAGCGCGCGCAGGCGGGCACGGGCATCTGATCGGCGGGCTGGCATCGTGCTCAACGGATCCTGCTTTCCTCGGCGGGCGGAGAAGTTCATGTGACGCAGTTGACCATGCGGCGTGACGTCCACTACAGTCTAGACCATAGATCGGACATCCTACGTCCTACAACACTCACTCATTTTCCTGGAGGTGGCAAGAATGGCTTTGAACGAAGTAGCCAACAAGCCCTTTGCACGACGAGATTTCCTGAAGATCACCGGCATGGTTGGCGCTGCTGCGGCATTCTCGGCCAGCCTGGCCGCCTGCTCCCCAGGAGCCAGCGGCGGCGCGGGCAGCACCGCAGCTGCCGGCACGGGCACCATCGAGGCAGGCATTTCCTACGCCCTGTCCACAGGTTTCGACCCGATGACCTCCTCCGGCGCGACGCCGTTCGCCGCCAATATGCACATCTTCGAAGGCCTGGTGGACCTGCACCCGGCCACCCGTGAACCGTACCTGGCGCTGGCAGCGGCGGAGCCGAAGCAGATTGACGACACCAGCTGGGAAATCACCCTGCGCGACGGGGCCACCTTCCACAACGGGGAAGCGGTCACCATCCAGGACGTCGTCTACTCCTTCGAGCGGGTGCTGGACACCGGCAACGCCTCGCTGTTCGCCCAGTTCATCCCCTTCATCAAGTCGGTGAAGGCCAAGGACGAGAAGACCGTCGCGTTCACGCTGAACTACGCCTTCCCGCTGTTCCCGACCCGCATCTCGGTGGTCAAGATCGTGCCGAAGGCCGTGGCTTCCAAGGACCAGGCCGGCTTCGACGCCGCGCCGATCGGCACCGGCCCGTACAAGCTGGTCTCGGCCACCAAGGATGACAAGATCGTCTTCGAGAAGTTCGAGGGCTACAACGGCAAGTACCCGGCGACCGCCAGCGGCATGACCTGGTTCCTGCTCTCCGATGCGGCGGCCCGCGTGACCGCCATGGAATCGGGCCGCGTGCAGGCCATCGAGGACGTTCCGTACCTGGATATGGACCGCCTGGCTTCGAAGGCCACGGTGAAGAGCGCCGATTCCTTCGGCCTGCTGTTCCTGATGTTCAACTGCGCCAAGAAGCCATTCGACAACGCGCTGGTCCGCCAGGCACTGCACTACGGCCTGGACACCGAGTCGATCATCAGCACCGCGCTGCTGGGCAACGCCAAGGCGGCCAGCTCCTATGTGCAAGAAAGCCACCCGCAGTACATCAAGGCGGATACGGTCTACGGCTACGACGCGGCGAAGGCCGCGGCGCTGCTGGCCGAAGCCGG
Organism: Glutamicibacter sp. NPDC090743; assembly: GCF_044769125.1. Lineage (NCBI taxonomy): Bacteria > Bacillati > Actinomycetota > Actinomycetes > Micrococcales > Micrococcaceae > Glutamicibacter > Glutamicibacter sp. NPDC090743. The sequence goes on from NZ_JBIVXE010000004.1 coordinate 217,060, forward strand.
CGTGGACAAGCTGGAATTCGAGCTGCTGACCACCGACACCTCGTGGGTCAAGGACATCGCCCCGCTGATCCTCGAATCCTGGAACAAGATCCCGGGCGTGAAGGTCACCATGAAGAACCTGCAGTCCGGCGCGCTGTACACCGACAACGTGGACAGCGGCACCTTCTCGGTGGTGGCCGCCCCGGGCGACCCATCGGTCTTCGGCAACGACCTGGACCTGCTGATGAGCTGGTTCTACCGCGGCGATGTCTGGCCGAAGAACCGCTTCCGCTGGAACGATACGGCCGAATACAAGGAGCTGCAGAAGCAGCTGGACGCGGCCATCCAGACCGATGATTCGAACAAGGCCATGGCGGCGTGGGGCAAGGCGATCAACATCGTCGCCGAACAGGCCCCGCTCTACCCGGTGCTGCACCGCCAGCTGCCATCGGCCTGGGACGAAAACGCGCTGGAAGGCTTCGCACCGCTGCCAACCACCGGCATCTCCTTTGTCGGCGTGAACCGCAAGGCCTAGCTGGCCCCGGCCCCGCGCAGCAGGCCGGGAGGCACGGCACCCACGCCGTGCCGCCCGGCCCGCACAGCGCAATGACCTGCACACTTCGATACTCGACGGAGCTACTCCATGGGGAATTTCCTCAACCTGCTCTTACGCCGCCTGGCCGCGCTGCCGGTGATGGTCCTTGGCATCTCCGCCATGGTCTTCATCATCATGAAGCTGGCCCCGGGCGATGAAGCCACCTCCGCGCTGGGCGAGGGCGCCTCCGAGGCCGCCAAAGAGGCCTACCGCGAGGAACGCGGCCTGAACGACGCGCTGGTGGTCCAGTACATCAGCTTCATCGGCCGGCTCATCCGCCTGGACTTCGGCCTGACCACCCCGCCAGCCCAATCGGTCTCCCAGATGATCGCCGGCGCATTCCCGCTGACCTTGCAGCTGACCTTCCTGGGCGTAGTCATCGCCGTGGTCATCTCGCTGGCCTTCGGCCTGCTCGGTGCGCTGTACCGCGATGGCTGGCCGGACCAGCTGGTCCGCATCTTCTCCATCGCGGCGATCGCCACCCCGTCCTTCTGGCTGGGCATCCTGCTCATCCAGTGGTTCGCCCTGGGTTCAAGCCCGCTGTTCCCCTCCGGAGGAGCTGCCCCCGAAGGATCGGGCCCAGGCACCTGGCTGCTGCATATGGCGCTGCCGGCCCTGGCCCTGGCCATCCCGGTCTCCGCCTCGCTCACCCGCGTGGTGCGCACCTCGATGGTCGAGGAACTGGACCGCGACTACGTGCGCACCGCCATCGGCAACGGCGTGCCGCGCGGCGAAGTGATCTCCAAGAACGTGCTGCGCAACGCCCTGGTCACCCCGGTGACCGTGCTCGGGCTGCGCATCGGCTACCTGCTGGGCGGTGCGGTGGTCATCGAGATGATCTTCTCCCTGCCCGGCATGGGACAGCTGATCATGAACGGCATTACCAACAAGGACACCAACCTGGTCCAGGGCGTCACGCTGACCATCGCGATCACCTTCGTGCTCGTGAACATCATCGTCGACTTGCTCTACCTGCTGATCAACCCACGAATTAGGACGGTGTAGGGATGAGCATCATGGCCCCACGCAACAACCTCGTGAACCGCCTTTCCGATTCCGGCGCCCGCTTCAAGGCGCTGCCGGCAGGCTCCAAAATCGCCTTGGCCTTCCTGCTGGCCATTGCCGCGGTGGCCCTCTTCGCCCCGCTGATCGCCCCGCACGACCCGCTGGCCACCGGAATCCCGGCGCAGAAGCCGAGCGCCGAGCACTTCTTCGGCACCGACCGGCTGGGCCGCGACATCTACTCGCGCCTGCTCTTCGGCGCCCAAGCCTCGCTGCTGGTCGGCCTGGGGTCGGTGGCGCTGGCACTGGTCATGGGCGGGCTGCTCGGTGCGTTGGCCGCCACCAGCGCCAAATGGGCCAATGAGACGATCATGCGCATCATGGACATGGTGATGGCCTTCCCGGGCATCGCCCTGGCCGCCGCGCTGCTGGCTTCGCTGGGCAACACCTTGCCGGTGATCATCTTGTCCATCGCGATCATCTACACCCCGCAGATCGCCCGGGTGGTCCGTGCCAACGTGCTGGCCCAATGGGGAGAGGACTATGTGCGCGCCGAACGCGTGATCGGCGCCGGGCGCTTCTACATCCTGGGCACCCACGTGCTGCGCAACTGCGCGGCCCCGGTGATGGTCTTCGCCACCGTGATGGTGGCCGACGCGATCATCCTCGAAGCATCCCTGTCCTTCCTCGGTGCAGGCATCCAGGACCCGGCCCCGAGCTGGGGCAACGTGATTTCCTACGGCCGCACCCTGGTGCTCAACGGCGCGTGGTGGGCGACCACCTTCGCCGGCCTGGTGATCCTGCTGACCGTGCTGGCGCTGAACATGCTGGCCGAAGGCATGACCGATGCGCTGGTGAACACCAAGGGCTCGGCCAGGAAGCAGGCGAAGAAGAACGGCGAACCTGCGCTGGCCAAGGCCAAGGCGGCCGCGGACCCGCAGGCCGCCGAGCGGCTGCGCGGGGAACTGGACCTGCTGGCAGCGGCCGAGGCCCAGCGCACCGACCGCCTGGTGCTCGATACCTCCCAGGGCGCGCCGCGCACCATCCTGGAGGTCAAGAACCTGTCCATCCGCTTCCCGGAGCGCTACGGGGACACCCCGATCGTGCAGGATGTCTCCTTCGCGGTGCGCGAGGGCGAAACCATGGCGCTGGTGGGCGAATCCGGCTGCGGCAAGTCCATCACCTCGCTGGCCATCATGGGCCTGCTGCCCGGCAGCGCCAAGCTCTCCGGCTCCATCACCTTCGAGGGCCGGGAGCTGCTGCCGGCCACCTCCGATGGCGGCACCCGGGCCGGGGACGACAAGGTCTACAAGGGCCTGCGCGGCGAGCAGATCGCGATGGTCTACCAGGACGCGCTGTCCAGCCTGAACCCCTCGATGCTCATCGGCGACCAGTTGCGCCAGCTCACCCGCCGCGGCGGACGCAAGACCCCCGAGGAATTGCTCGCCCTGGTCAAGCTGGATGCCAAGCGCACCCTGCGCTCCTACCCGCATGAGCTCTCCGGCGGCCAGCGCCAGCGCGTGCTGATCGCCATGGCCCTCTCGCGCAGCCCCAAGCTGGTGGTCTGCGACGAGCCGACCACCGCGCTGGATGTCACCGTGCAGAAGCAGGTGGTCGACCTGCTCAACGAGCTGCGCGAGCAGCTGGGCTTCGCGATGGTCTTCGTCTCCCACGACCTGGCACTGGTGGCCTCGCTGGCCCACCGGGTCACCGTGATGTACGCCGGCCAGGTGGTGGAGTCCGGTCCGATCAGCGAGGTGCTCTCTGACCCGCATCACGAATACACCCAGGGCCTGCTCGGCGCGGTGCTCTCCATCGAGTCGAAGGCGCAACGCCTGCACCAGATCCCGGGCACCGTCCCCAGCCCGTACGATTTCGCCGCCGGCGACCGCTTCGCCGAGCGTTCGCAGCGTGCCGGCGCCGACCCGGACCAGCACCTGTCCTTCGTCCCGGTGGACGCCGGCAGCGAGCACCGCTGGGCCAGCCACCAGGGCAATGGCAGCCACCTTCAAGGAGCCAGCAAATGAGCAACGCGATCATCGAGCTGCAGGATATCCACGTGCACCACAAGATCCGCGGCGGCAAGCTGTTCTCCCCGCGCCTGATCAAGGCCGTCAACGGGGTGGACTTCGCGGTGCGCCGCGGGAAGACCGTGGGCATCGTGGGCGAATCCGGTTGCGGCAAGTCCACCCTGGCCTCGGTGCTGGTGGGACTGCAGGAACCCACCAGCGGGCAGGTGCTGTTCAACGGCAAGCCGGTGGGCAAGCGCAACGCCGCAGGCCGCAAGGAGTTCGGGCGCAGCGTGGGCGTGGTCTTCCAGGACCCGGCCACCGCGCTGAATCCGCGCATGTCGATCATGGACACGCTCACCGACCCGCTGCGCGTGCATGGCATCGGCAGCGATGCTTCGCGCAAGGCCAAGGCGCTGGAACTGCTTGAGGTGGTGGGCCTGCCGGCTTCGGCGGCCTCGGCCCTGCCCAGCCAGGTCTCCGGCGGCCAGCGCCAGCGCGTGGCCATCGCCAGGGCGCTGGCCCTGGAACCTGCGGTGATCGTGGCCGATGAGCCCACCAGCGCGCTGGATGTCTCGGTGCGGGCGCAGGTGCTGAACCTGCTCACCGACCTGAAATCAGAGCTGAACCTGGGCATGGTGTTCATCTCCCACGATATCCAGACCGTGCGCTATGTTTCGGACACCATCTGCGTGATGAACTCCGGGCAAATCGTCGAGCGAGGCGATGCCGCACAGGTATTCGACGCGCCCACCAATGACTACACCCGCACCCTGTTGGGTGCTGCCCCGGCACTGCTGGAGCACTAACCAATCGCCGCAATTGCGGCACCTAGAGAAAGACCGAATCCCCGTGGCTTACACGAACAACCCGAAGTACTCCGGCGTCATCCCGCCGGTCATCACCCCGCGCACCGCCGATGGCGCCATTGACGCCGCCGGCCTGGATGCCGTGGTGGAACACCTGATCGACGGGGGAGTGGCCGGCCTGTTCGTGCTCGGTTCCTCCGGCGAGGTGCCCTACCTGGCCAATGCCGAACGCGACGCGGTACTCACCCGGATCGTGGCCGCCAACGCTGGCCGCGTGCCGGTGCTGGTCGGTGCCAGCGAGCAGACCACCGCCCGCGTCATCGACGAGGGCCAGCGCCTGATCGCCCTGGGCGCCGACGCGCTGGTGGTCACCACCCCGTTCTATGCCATCTCCAACGGCCCGGAGATCGAAGCGCACTTCACCGCCATCCACGACACCCTGCAGGTCGACATCTTCGCCTACGACGTGCCGGTGCGCACCCACCACAAGCTGCCGCTGGATGTGGCCATCCGGCTGGCGCAGTCCGGCGCCATCGTGGGCGTGAAGGACTCCTCGGGCGACGACGTGTCCTTCCGCCAGCTGCTGCTGGCCACCAAGGACATCGAGGGCTTCTCGGTGTTCACCGGCCATGAGGTCGTCGTCGACGGGGCACTGCTGGGCGGAGCCCACGGCGTGGTCCCGGGCCTGGGCAACGTGGACCCAGCCGGCTACCGCCGCCTGTTCGAGAAGGCAGTGGCCGGCGACTGGGCCGGCGCCGCGGCCGAGCAGGACCGCCTGGCCCGCGTCTTCGACATCGTCTACACCCCCGATGCTTCCCGGGTGTCGCCAGGGGCTGCGGGCCTGGGCGCCTTCAAGACCGCCCTGGTGGAACTGGGCATCATCTCCAATAACGCCATGAGCGCCCCGATGGCGTCGCTGGATGCCTCCGAGGCCGCCTCGATCCGCGGGATCCTGGCCGAAACCGGCCTGCTGCCGGTGGCCGCCAAGTAGGCTCTGGCCCAGTGCAAGAACAACTAGCAGGCGCCGGCGAGGTGCTCGCCCTGGATCTGGGCGGCACCAAGATCGCCGGCGCCGTAGTGCGCCGCGATGGCACCATCACCGCGCGCAGCCAAGCACCCACACCGGCCCGCGAAGGCTCCGCCGCGATCATCGCGGCCATGGCCGGCGTGGTGCAGCAGCTGCGCGGTGCATGCTCGGCGCAGCCGGCCGGGTTGGGTATCGGCGCCGCCGGGGTCATCGACCCGGAAACCGCGAAGGTGGTATCGGCCACCGATACCCTGGCGGGCTGGGCCGGCACCGACATGGCAGCCGAACTGGGACGGCTCACCGGTTTAGCGGTGCGCGCGGTCAATGACGTGCACGCCCACGGTTTGGGCGAGGCCCGCTTCGGCGCAGGCCGGGGAACCGGCCAGATGATGCTGTTGGCCATCGGCACCGGAATCGGCGGAGCCTACCTGCACGGCGGCCAGCTGGTCACCGGCTTCCACCACGTGGCCGGGCATATGGGGCACATCGATTCGGCCTACGCCACCGGGCTGGAATGCTCCTGCGGACGCACCGGTCATGTGGAGGCGATCGCCGCCGGGCCGGCGATCCACCGGCACTACCAGCGATTGGCCGGCAACCCGAAGGTGCGCGACACCCAGGCGGTCACCGCGCTGGCCGAAGCCGGCGATGCCTTGGCCTATCGGGCAGTGCATACCGGAGGCTTGGCCGCAGGCGCCGCCGCCGGATCGCTGGCCAACGTGCTGGACCCGCAGAAAATCGTCATTGCCGGCGGGATGGCCGGGGCGGGGAAGATCTGGTGGGAGGGTCTGCGCGAGGGCTTCGCCGCCAGCGCCATCGACCTGGTGCGGGGCACCGCGCTGGAACCTGCCCGTTTGGGAACCGATGCCGCCCTGATCGGGGCGGCCAGCCTATTCTGGCCACAAGACTAAGAGGAGAAAGACATGTTGCTTTCGGCAGCAGCACTGCAAGCCCTGCGCGGACGGCTGATCGTTTCGGCGCAAGCCTATCCGGGGGAGCCGATGCGCCACCCGCAGGCCATGGCGCAGGTGGCTGCCTCGGCGGTGATCGGAGGCGCCGGCGCGGTGCGCGTGCAGGGCATCGCGGATATCCAATTCACCCGTTCGGCCGTCGAGGTGCCGGTCATCGGGCTGTTCAAGGACGGCCATGAGGGCGTGTTCATCACCCCCACCATCCACCACGCCTTGGCGGTGGCCAACGCCGGGGCGCACATCGTGGCCCTGGACGGCACCCGCCGCGAACGGCCCGACGGCAAGAGCCTGGAACAAACCATTAGCGCGGTGCACGAACGGTCTGCCGCCTTGGTAATGGCCGACTGCGGGTCGCTGGACGACGCGCTGGCTGCCGCGCAGGCCGGGGCCGATCTGATCGGCACCACGCTGGCCGGCTACACCGGGGAACGGGACAAGACCGAGGGGCCGGACCTTGAGCTGCTGGAGCAGATCGCAGCAGCGGGCCTGGAGCCGCCATTGATTGCCGAGGGCCGGATCCACACCCCGGCGCAGGCCAAAGCCGCGCTGGATGCCGGCGCGTTCGCCGTGGTGGTGGGCACCGCGATCACCCATCCGGCGAGCATTACCGGATGGTTCGACGCCGCCCTGCGAGGCTAGGCGTTTTCTTCGTGGCTGGTAACTGGCCTACGCTTAAGCGCAGAACCTAATTCCTGCAGAATCGGAGAATCACCCCGTGGACGTCTTTATCAAGGGCCCTTCCAAGCGCGATGTAGCCGGCATGAAAGCGGCCTTCGGCGAGGTGGAAGCCGGGGACGTGATCTCGGTGCTCTACAAGACCGCCCGCTTCGGCAACTTCCTGATCTCCGGTGCCGCGCACGCCACCGTGCTCGATGACGTCATGGTCGGCGGGCTGAACGCGGCCGCTGCCAAGAAGAAAGCCAAAGACGCCGACGGCGGCGAAACCATGGCCCGCCAGCCTGATAAGGACGTGCGCTCATTCCCCGCAGTCTTCGAAGGCGAGTTCGCCCCGGAAGACGTTGAAGTTTCCGAGCTGTCCCACGGCGATTTGGTTGCCGCATCCTTCAGCCAGGAACCCTACGGTGATTTCGTGATTACCGGCGTGGTCACCGAGGCCGAAAATGATCGCGGCTACCTGATGGTCGGTCCGTGGATCCTGCAAACCGCCGACGGCGCGCCGCCGCGGTTGCTGTCGGTTCAGCGCGTGGCGGCCAACGGCACGCACGTGGCCCCGGTGCCTACGCGCCGCGGCCTGGTCGAGGTAGACGGACTGTAGCCAGCAAAGAGTTCAACAGGCCCCGGTGGATGAAATTATTTTTCATTCACCGGGGCCTGTGCCCTTCTTTGGGTCGTTGGGGTGCAGCGAACTGATTATTGCTTTCAAAACCTACGAGGCGCGCGCATGATTATGACTAACTTAGCCAAGTGAATCGGCCCGTGTTTCGTGCCGCTTGTATCTTGGGCTGTCCAGGCGGACTCAGGATGTGTCTTATTTGTCCTTCCTCATCGCTACGATCCGAATATGGATAAGTTTATGGACTCAATCGGGCAGCTGCGTTTGAGCCGGAAGTTCAACTGGTTTAACGCCACCGAGCTTGATGCCTTCTTGGAGGATGAAGTGGCTCCGGAGGAAATCTGGTGGGGCACCAGCCGGCATGACGAGCTGCATAAGCTCGAATCGGTGGCCCAGATCCCCTCAATATTGCGCATGGTCCGTGAATGGGGAGAAAACTATTCCTTTGAAAACAATCCGATGACCAAGTATGCCCAAGGCACCAAGCTTTCTGATGGGAACTACACTTTGGAGCTCGCTGTCGTTGGCCATCAGGCATGCAACATCAGGGTCGGCTACGGTGCCGACCCGGACTTTCTGTCGAGCCATCCTGATACGGACATGGAATTCGAAGGCCCACAATCCTTGAACATCGCCCAGGTCAACGAAGTGCTCGGCCAGTGGTTGCTAGGCCGAGGTCTTCCCGCCGGGTATGGCGGCAGCATCCATATCTACGGGTAGCCCACAACGCTGAAAACGGTACTGGGAAGCCTTCTGGCATCCTGAGTACGAGGAACATGCCGCGACGCTGGCAAATGCCTTGCCGGTCGAAACGGAGTTGATGATCGCAGGCACTGTCCTCGACCAACGGACCTCGCAGCCCTACGAAGACCAGGTATGTTGGTTAGCTCTTCGCATTGGACCTAGCCGCGCAGCACCTGGCCGATGATCTCCACTCCCTGGCTGAAGGCTCCGGGATTCGGGCCGGCAAAGTTCAACCGCAAAAAGCGTCCGGTCGGCTCGGCAGGGAACCAGCTGTCGCCGGCCGCGATCGCTACACCGCGCAGCTCGCAGTCGCGCACCAGCTGTGCCGGATTAGCTGTATCGGGCAGCCGTACCCAGAGGTTCAGCCCGCCTCGGGGGATCTGTTCAACCTGGGCTTCGGGCAGATGCTGCGCCAAAGCATCCAGGACCAGGTCCCTGCGGGTTGCCAGCTGCTGGCGCACGGAGCGCAAATGGGTGCGCCACCCGGGTTGCGTGACCACATCCAATGCGACCGCTTGCAGCGGGCCGCTGACATACATCGATTGCGCTTGGTTGTCGGCCAGGATCCGTTCACGTGCCGGGCCCCTGGCAATTACCCCGGCCACGCGCACTGCTGGGGAAACGCTCTTGGTCAGGGATCGCAGATACACCACATGGCCGCTGTCATCACGGGCGGCGACCGGTGAAGAATCCACGTCGATCCCGAAATCCTTGGCCCAGTCATCTTCCACCAGGAACGCGCCGCGATGCTTCAGGATCTCCAGTACCCGCAGCGAAACCTCGGGCGACCAGCGGGCGCCGGTGGGGTTGGCGAAATTCGGGTGCGCGTAGAAAGCGCGAGCCCCGGTTTGCTCGAAAGCACGGTCCAATACCTCGGTGTCCGGACCGTGCGGCCCAGCGGGAATGGGGATGAGCTGCACGCCGACCTGCGCGGCAGCCAGGATGGCGCCCCAGTAGGTGGGGGATTCGATGAGCATCGGCTTTCCGGACCCAACCAGCGAGCGGAAGATCGACCCCAGTCCGCTTTGGCTGCCCGGGAGCACGACAACATCGCTGGCCGCCGGGGCGCTCAGTCCCGGCGCGGTGATCGCCCCGAGTTCGCTGGCGAACCAGCTTTGCAGCTCCGGCAATCCCGCGGCTTCGGTGCGCTGGAGCACGGCGTCGCTGCGTGCAACTCGGGCGAAGGCGCTGCGCACCAGGCGTTCAGGCAGCAGCTCGCGATCCGGGTATCCAGAATGCAAGGAGATGACGTCATTGGGTGTCGCCCGCTGGGCGGCGGCCAACTCCGGCAACGGGCGATGGACGACCCCCAGCGCGGCGGTTTGCCAGGCGTAGTCGTGCGCCCGGGCTACCGGTTGCTTGCGGATGAAGGTGCCGATACCGGGGCGTGACTCAACGACGCCTTGGCCGATGAGCGTGCGCAAAGCCTTTTGCACCGTGACCGGGCTGACTTCGTGTTCCGCCACCAGAGCACGCGTGGAGGGCAACTGGCTCCCGGCAGGGGCTGCCGCAATCCACTCTTGGAGTTTCGCAACCACACGCTCACTGCTACTGTTAAACATGAAGCTACATAGTACCGCTACTGTCAATAATCGACAACCGCTATCCACCCCGGGTGCCGGACTGCTCTGGGGGCTACTGGGCGTTCTCGCTTTCTCCTTCACCGTGCCCTTCACCCGCATCGCCGTAGAGCACGGCCACCTGCATCCGCTGTTTGCCGGTGCAGGGCGATCGGTGATCGCCGCAGCGCTAGCCATCGGCGCACTCTGGTTGACCGGCCAGAAATTTCCTACGCGGCCGCAATGCTGGCGGCTGCTTGTCGTCGCCGGGGGAGTCGTCGCCGGGTTTCCGCTGCTGACCTCTTTTGCAATGACCTCGGCTCCGGCCAGCCACGGTGCGGTAGTCATCGCCATCTTGCCTGCGGCGACGGCAGTTGCCGCAGTGCTGCGCACCAAGGAACGCCCGAGCACCAGGTTCTGGATTGCGGCAGCTGCCGGGGCACTGGCCGCCCTGGCTTTTGCGGCTGTGCAAGGTGGCGGGCTGGGCGGGCTGCACGGAGCAGACCTGCTGCTTTTCGGCGCCGTACTGGCTTGCGCTATCGGCTACGCGGAAGGCGGCCTGCTCTCGCGCGAGCTCGGCTCGTGGCAAACCATCTCCTGGGCGCTGGTTCTCGCATCTCCGGTGATGTTGACGCTCGCCACCGTCTCAGCGGTCCAGCACCCGCCCACGGCGACACCCGGCGAGTGGGCCGCCTTCGCCTATCTCGGTGTCGTGAGCATGTTCTTGGGCTTCATCGCGTGGTACCGGGGATTGGCCATCGGGCCGATGGCGCAGGTGAGCCAGGTGCAATTGGCGCAACCGGTGATGACCATCTGCTGGGCGGGCTTGCTGCTGCACGAACCCATCGGTTGGCCCACCGTTGTGGGCGGATGCGCGGTCATCCTCTGCGCACTGCTCGCCGTAAGATCGAGGAACCAGCGCATCACCAAGGAGAACGGATCATGAGCTTGGCAGCGAAGAACAACGCGGCGCCGGCAACTGCGTGGACCGGGCTCAGCGCCTTCCCGCTCACGCCCTTGCGCGATGACCGGCTCGACGAGCCGGCATTCATTGGCCTGGTGCAGCGGCTAGTGCGGGCCGAGGTGGATTCGATCACCGTGCTGGGCTCAACTGGCTCGTATATGTACCTGGATCGCGCCGAGCGCCGGCGCGTCATCGAGCTGGCCGTGCAGCATGCGGACCGGATCCCAGTGCTTGCTGGCGTGGGTGCGCTGCGCACTTCCCGCGTCCTGGAACATATTGGCGATGCCCGGGACGCCGGTGCCGTCGGCGTGCTGCTGGCCCCGGTGGGCTATCAGCAGCTGAATGACGATGAGGTCTTCGCCCTGTTCAAGGCGGCCAGTGAACACAGCGAGTTGCCGGTCATTGTCTACGACAATCCCCGGACCACCCACTTCGCCTTCAGCAACCGGCTCTACGGGCGTATCGCGCAGCTGCCCGGGATCGTGTCAATCAAGATTCCCGGGGTTCCGGCCGATCCGGTGCAGGCCAAGGAGCATGTGGCCGCAATTCGTGCGGTGCTGCCCGAACACGTGGGTATCGGCGTATCGGGCGACGCTTTAGGGGCAGCTGGCCTGATCGCAGGATGCAACGCGTGGTTTACCGCGGTGGGCGGAACCGTTCCGGCTCCGATGGTGGCAATAACCCGTGCCGTGCAGGCAGGAGACCCGCAAAAGGCGTTGGCGATCTCAGTGAGACTGGAGCCGCTGTGGGAGCTGATGGCACACTGCGGCGGGAGCCTTAGGATCAGTGCCGCCATCGCCGAGCATTTCGGCTGGGTAGCTGAAGATTGCTTGCCGCTGCCGGTTCAGGCGGTGAGCCCGAAAGAGCGGGAGCTGGTAGCCAAGGTGGTGGACGAGCTTTCACTGGGGGCTAGCTAGTTTGCCGGTGCCAAAAGGCAGCGGCGATCTGGTTCGCCGCCGTCCATCGGGGTAGGCTGTGGCGTACCTTCGAGCGAAAGCGAACCGATTCCCATGCCGCGACCCATTCGATTCGACCATGTAGGCATCACCGTTGCCGACCTCGAGATGGTGACCGGCTTCTTTGTCAGCCTGGGGCTGGAAGTGGAAGGCCGGGCGAACGGGCTTGAAGGCGAGTTCCTGGAGACCGTCTGCGCTGTTCCCGACTCGCGCACGAATATCGTGATGCTCAAGGCTCCCGGATCCAATGTGGGAATCGAGCTGTCGAGTTTCGAAAGACCAGCGCACCTGCCGGGAAACCGTGCGGCGATGGCCAATGAATTGGGACTGCGTTCGATCGCTTTCGAGCTCGATGACCTGCAGGCCACGGTGGATGACTTGAACCAGCACGGCTATCCGCTGATCGGCGGCATCGGACACTATGAAGGCGTGTGGAAAATGGCATACATTCGCGGACCTGAGGGGATCATTGTGGCGCTGGCCCAGCGCTTGAACGGTTAACCACCCGATGCCCGCACCCAGAATGCTTTGGGATACGGGCATCGGCGTGGCTACGGGTTAGCCCTTGGCTTTCTGCAGCGACTTTTCGCTGACCGGCGCGTCATCGCTGGCGCGCAGCTTGCGGAAGTACTCCATGGCCTCGTCCTGGCGCTCGGCTTCGCCGCCCGAGGAGATGTCCGCGCGCAGGTGGTCCTGGGTGTAGGCGAAGGCCTCGACCAGGTCCTGTGCGTGCGGGCGCAGGCGGGCGAGCAGGCGGTTGAGGTAGCCGGGCAGGGTGCGGGCACGCTGCATGGAGAGCAAGCCGTGGGACAGGTACCAGCCCAGGTCGTCTTCGACCAGGCTCAGGGCGAAGACATCGCGCAGCCAGGTCAGCACCTCCTTGGTGGCAGCATCGCCGGTCTGCTCCAACGCGGCGGTGAACGCTTCCCAGCGCAAGAGCTGGCCGTGGTCGCGTGCCGCGGAGATCAGCAGGTCCTGGTTCTCGTTGAATGCCGCGGCGCCCTTGGCCTTGTCCTTGCCGGCAGCACGCAGGGCGCCGGCAACTTCGGCCACCTTGGTGTTGATGCGGTCGGTGAGCAGGGCACGCTGGTTCTCCGGGTCCTTGAAGAAGTTGGCGCTCTTGCGCTCATCGGAGATATCGGCGAAAGCCTGGCCGACGCTGCGCAGGCCCGAACGGTGCAGCGCAGTGGTGCCCACCTGCTTGGCCACGTACAGAGCCATCGCGCCGGTGTCCAGCTTGCGGAATTCGGCGGCGTAGTCGGTGAGCAGGCGCTTGCCCACCAGCTGCAGCAGCACGTTGTTATCGCCCTCGAAAGTCACGTAGACATCGAGGTCAGCGTAGAGCTGGGTGAAGCGATTCTTGGCGATGTACCCGGCGCCACCGCAGGCCTCGCGGGCCTCCTGCAAGGTGTCCAGCGCATCCCAGGTGCTCAGCGGCTTCAATGCAGCGGCCAGGGTTTCCAAATCCTGGCGGTCCGTGTCGGTGTCTTCGCGGCCGGAGAAGACCGCGTCGAACTTCTCCAGCAGCCCATCGTGGGCGAAGGAGGCAGCGTAGGTGCGGGCCAGGCGGGTGATCAACCGGCGCTGGTGGCGCTGGTAGTCCAGCAAGGTGGTTTCCTCGGTGTCCGAGGTTGAGTTGAACTGGCGGCGCTGGTTGCCGTAGGTGATCGCGATCTGCAGGGCGATCTTCGAGGCGTTGGTGGCGGCGCCATCAAGCGATACGCGGCCCTGGACCAGGGTGCCGAGCATGGTGAAGAAGCGGCGTCCCGGGGAGGGAATCGGCGAGGAATAGGTGCCGGTTTCATCCACGTTGCCGTAGCGGTTGAGCAGGTTGGTGCGCGGCACGCGGACGTTGGTGAAGTGCAGACGGCCGTTATCGATGCCGTTCAGCCCGCCCTTCAGACCGTCATCTTCGCCTCCGATGCCTTCAAGGAAGTTGCCTGCTTCATCGCGGATCGGCACGTAGAAGCAGTGCACGCCGTGGTTCACGCCCTTGGTGATCAGCTGCGCGAAGACGGTGGCGGCCTTGCCGTGCAGGGCGGCGTTGCCCAGGAATTCCTTCCAGGCGGCCTTGAACGGAGTATGGATGACGAACTCATCGGTGGCTTCGTCGTAGGTAGCGGTGGTGGCAACTGCGGCCACATCGGAGCCGTGGCCGATTTCGGTCATGGCGAAGGCGCCGGGGGTGTCCAGGTTCATCGCCCCTGGCAGCCAGGCCTTGTGGTGCTCTTCGGTACCCAGGTGCAGGATCGCCCCGGCGAACAGGCCCCACTGCACACCGGCCTTGATCTGCAGCGACGGGTCGGCGGCGACCAGTTCCTCGAAGGCGGCGATGGAGCCGCCGTGGTCATTCTGTCCACCGAATTCAGTGGGAAAGGCGCGCTGGACGGCTTCCTGCTGCACCAGGATGCCCAGCTGGCCCAGAACGCGTTCGCGGTGCTCATCCATGCCCAGCAGCGGGTCGCGCTGCAGCTGCGGATCCGCGGCGCGGGCGCGGGAGGCCTTGCGGATTTCGGCATAAGGACCGAAGAGCTGTTCGGACAGGGCGTTGACGTTGATGCGGTTCTCGCTCATGACGTACCTTTCATTCAATGGTGAGGCAGGGATGGATGCTGGTAATTCAGCGGGTCTTTGGTGCATTGGTGGAAGCGATGCCGTAAGCCAGCCAATTGGTCAGTTCTTCGGCCAGCGATTCCAAGCTCGGTTTCTGCTCCGAATCCGGTTGGCGCAGCCAGCGTTCGCCGGCGGCCCGAACCATGCCCAGCGCCGCGCGCGGCCACAGGTCCAAGGTGGCGGTGGTGGCTTGCTGGTCGTAGAGCCTGAGCAGGCGTTCACTGATCAAGGCGGAGGCTTCTTCGAAGAAGGTGGTCAGCGCCCCGGCTGCTTCATCTTCGGCCGAGCGCGGAGCGCTGGTGACGAAGAAGTAGAGGTTCGGGCTGTTGGTGGCCAGCTCCAAGTAGGCGGAGACCATGGCATGCAGCGCGCTGACTTCATCTTCCTTGGCTTGGCCTGCGGCGATGACGCGTTTGCGGAAGTCGTTGATGACCATGGCGCTCAGTGCCTGGCGCAGGCCTTCCTTGTCGCCGAAGTACCGGTAGTACACCGGCTTGGAGGTCTTTGCGTGTCCGGCAATGTCCTCCATGGAGACCTGGGGACCGAGCTTGTGCACGGCTTTGCGTGCCAATTTGAGCAGTTCCTCGTGGCGCGCGGTGCGATGCGCTTCCCAGCGAGCTGCCCGGCCGTCGGTCTCGCGGTCGATTTCCTCAGTGATCTTGTTCACGTAACTCAGAGTATCATGTACTCTTGGTTACAGTAATACTTGTCACACCAGAATATTTGTAGGAGTTCAACGAACATGAGCCAGCCTTCTGTGCGCAACGCCGTGATCATCGGTGGCAACCGCATTCCCTTCGCCCGTTCCAATACCGCCTATGTCAATGCGTCCAACCAGGACATGTTCACTGCAGCACTCGAGGGCCTGGTCGCCCGCTTCGGCCTGCAGGGACAGCGCATCGGCGCCGTCGCCGGCGGCGCGGTGCTCAAGCATTCCAAGAACTTCAACCTGATCCGCGAATCGGTGCTCGGCTCCTCGCTGGATCACGCCACCCCGGCCTATGACGTGCAGATGGCTTGCGCCACAGGCATGGAAGCCATCGGCTCGCTGGCCAACAAGATCAAGCTGGGCCAGCTAGATTCCGCCATCGGCGGCGGCGTGGACACCACCTCCGACGCGCCGATCGCCGTCTCGGATGCGCTGCGCGGCATCCTGATGGAGCTTTCCCGCGCCCGCAGCACCAAGGCCAAGCTCGCCGCGCTGGCCAAGCTGCGCCCAGGCCATCTGGCCCCCGCAGCCCCCGGCACCGGCGAACCGCGCACCGGCCTGTCCATGGGCGACCACCAGGCAATCACCACCAAGAAGTGGGGCATCACCCGCGAGGCCCAGGATGAACTGGCCCTGGCCAGCCACCAGAACCTGGCCGCCGCCTACGACCGCGGCTTCTTCAACGACCTGGTCACCCCGTTCAACGGCCTGTCCAAGGACAACAACCTGCGCGCCGACTCCACCATGGAAAAGCTGGGCAAGCTCAAGCCCGCCTTCGGCAAGAACCTGGGCGATGCGGCGACCATGACCGCCGGAAACTCCACCCCGCTGACCGACGGCGCCTCGGCCGTGCTGCTGGGCAGCGAAGAGTACGCGCAAGCCAACGACCTGCCAATGCTGGCCAATTTCGTGGACTTCGAAGCGGCAGCAGTGGACTTCGTGCACGGTGCCGAGGGCCTGCTGATGGCTCCGGCCTACGCCACCGCCCGGATGCTGGAGCGCAACAACCTCACCTTGCAGGACTTCGATTTCTACGAGATCCACGAGGCCTTCGCAGGCACCGTGCTCTCGACGCTCAAGGCGTGGGAGGACGAGGAATTCTGCCGCGAGAAGCTGGGGCTGGATGCCCCGCTGGGCGCCATCGACCGGTCGAAGCTGAACGTGAACGGCTCCTCGCTGGCCGCAGGGCACCCCTTCGCTGCCACCGGCGGGCGCATCATTGCCAGCACCGCGAAAATGCTGCATGAAAAGGGCTCGGGCCGCGCGCTGATTTCGGTCTGCGCCGCAGGTGGCCAGGGCGTCGTCGCAATTCTGGAGGCTCGCAGCTAATGGCGGACAAGTACATGGAACTGGTTAATTCCGGGATCACCAAGAAGCTGGCCACCCTGCTGGGCTTGCCGCGTCCTCCGCGCTTGCGCCGCTACAGCCCCGATGCGCCACTGCTGCCCGGCCCGGTGCTGGTGCTCGGTGCCTCGTCCAAGGCCCAGGACCTGAGCGACACCCTGGTCGCCTGGGGGCTGGATGTGCGCCGGCACGACGCCGGCGATGCCAAGCTCGGCGGGCTGGTGCTGCTGCTCGATGAACTCGAGCACCCCACCGAGCTGTCGCCGCTGATGCTGGCGGCCGGCCAGGCGTTGCGCAAGCTGCTGCCAGGTGGCCGCGTGGTGGCCTTCTCCCGTCCCGCCAGCGATGACGATGCGCCGGAGCTTTCCGCCGTGCGCCAGGGGATCGACGGCATCGTGCGCTCGATGGGCCGCGAAATGCGCGGGGGAGCCACCGCCAACGGCATCGTGCTTGCCCAAGGCACCAGCGTTGCCAGCCCTAGTGCGCTGGCCGCGCTGCGCTTCTTCTTCTCCGGGCGCAGCGCCTACGTGGACGGCCAGTTCCTTTCTGTGCGCACCAATGATGGCGTGCTGCCTGCCGACTTCGCCAAGCCGCTGGCCGGCAAGGTCGCGGTGGTGACCGGTGCCGCTCGCGGCATCGGCGCGGCCATCGCCAAGACGCTGTCCCGCGACGGCGCGCAGGTGGTTGTGGTAGATATGCCTGCTGCCGGCGAATCGCTAGCCAAGGTCGCCAACTCCATCGGTGCTACCGCCTTGCAGTTGGATGTCACCGCCCAGGATGCCGCCCAGCAGATCATGGATCATGCGATCGGCCGCCATGGCTCGCTGGATCTGGTGATCCACAATGCCGGTATCACCCGGGACAAGCTGCTGGCCAATATGGATGCCGGCCGCTGGGACTCGGTGATTGCCGTGAACATCGCTTCGCAGCTGCGCATGAATGAAGCCTTCCTGGCAGCCAAGCTGCCCGGTTTGCGCATCGTTTCGCTGGCTTCCACCTCCGGCATTGCCGGCAACCGCGGCCAGACCAACTATGCAGCCTCCAAGGGCGGGGTGATCGGCATGGTGCACGCCAGCGCCAAGCTGTTTGCAGAAAATGGCGGCTCCATCGCCGCTGTGGCTCCCGGGTTCATCGAGACCGAGATGACCGCGAAGATCCCGCTGGGTACCCGCACCGTTGCCCGCATGGTTCTGCCTTCGCTGATGCAAGGCGGTCTGCCGGTAGACGTTGCCGAGGCGATTAGCTTCCTCGGGTCCGATGCCGCAGCCGGGTTGAACGGCCAGGTCCTGCGGGTCTGCGGCCAATCGCTGGTAGGTGCCTAGATGGGTGCGCAGATCGTCACCGGGATTCCCTCGATGGCCTCGGTCTATGCCAAGGCCGTGAAGACCCTGAAGCGGAAGCCGAAGAACCCGGTGCTGCCCGAAACCGTCCTGGTCTTCCAGGGCGCCAAGGCCGATCCGGTGAAACTCGCCGAGTTCCGCCAGGCCGTAGGCGCGCCGATGAACGGCGTGCTGCCCAGCCTCTACCTGCACTCGCTGGCTTTCCCGCTGGCTATGTCCTTGATGGTGCAAGATGATTTCCCCATGCCGCTGCTGGGCATGATCCACCTGTCCAACCAGGTCGACGTGGACCAGCCGCTGGGGGAGCACGAAGCATTCGATATCGAGGTGCACAGCGAGAACCTTTCGGCCCATCCCCATGGGGCCACCTCCGACTTGGTGATGCGCCTCGTCGTGGACGGGCAGGACCGGGTGCTGCTGCGCAGCACGTTCTTGGCCAAGGGCGTGCGGCTCGAGGGCCGTACACCGGAGAAGAGCGCGCATCCGGCCTTTGCTGCACCGCAGCGTACCGCGAGCTGGAAACTGGATCAGGGAACGGGACGTCGTTGGGCCGCAGTAGCCGGCGACTACAACCCGATTCACCTGTCCGCGCTCAGCGCCAAGGCGTTGGGCATGCCAGCGGCTATTGCCCACGGCATCTATCTGGCAGCCCGGGCATTGGCGGGGATCGAACCAGCCAACGGAACGTACCACTGGAGCATCGAGTTCAAGACCCCGGTAGTGCTTCCGGCATCGGTTGACCTGGCCTTCCAGCCGCAAGCCGATGGATACAAGGTCCACGCGTGGAATGCACGCAAGTCCAAGCCCCACTTCGAGCTGGATCTGGTGCGCAGCTAGGCTCCACCGCTAGTGCCTTGGTCTTCAATGGATTTCCAATGAAGGCCAAGACACTATTGCGTTCAACGTACTTGGCGCTCGGACTGGGCGACACGGTAGCTGGCCAGGGTGGCCACGGCCGCGCGTTCCCAGGTGAAGAGGGCCGAATGTTCCAGCGCCCCATGTCCGGCAGCGGTAATCTGTTCAGGATCCCTGGCCAGTTCAAGCAGCTTAGCGGCCCAAAGCTGGGCATCAGGCTCGGTCATGAGCCAACCGGATTCGCCGTCATTGACGGCGTAGGCCAACCCTCCCACCGCATTGGCCAACACCGGCGTGCCGCAGGCCTGCGCTTCGGCCGCCACCAACCCGAAAGTCTCGGAGAGCGACGGTACCGCAACGACGTCGGCATTGGCGAAGACGAGCGCCAGCTTCTCGGGGGAGAGCGGATCGAAGAACCGGACGACGTCCTCCAAGCGGTGGCGTTGGACTTGCGCTGGCAGGTCGTAGTGCGTTGCCCCGGACAGCGCGCCGAACAGCGATGCGGTAATGCGCAGGGCTGGATCCTCGCGACGCGCGATGCCCATGGCTTCGAGCAGAAGATGGGCTCCCTTCAGCGGTTGCATGCGCCCGGCGTAGACCAGGTGCAAGTCATCGTCGCCCAGAGGCCGGCGCAGCTTGTCCTGATCCGGGTGGAAGATGCGGTGGTTGACGCCCGGCAGGACGATGTCGAGCTTGTTCGAGTCCACGCCGTAGAAGCGCTGCAGCTGTTTCGCTTCGACGGGCGTGTTCGCGATGATGCGCGCGCAGTCGGCGAGCAGCTGCTTCTCTGCTTCCTTTCGCTTCCCCGGCTCGGGGAGACCTGATTCGTGTTCCTTGGCCGCAGCCGAGGTGTGCATCGAGACCAGCAAGGGAGCGGACCAGCGCTGCGCCAGTTGCAGCCCCACCATTCCGGAGAGCCAATAGTGCCCGTGGACGACATCGAACTTCACTCCGTGCAAGTGCGTTGCGATTTCCTCCGCGGCCTCGTCGATGATCGCCGGGAGCTGTTCCTTGGCAAGGTTCCGATGGGCAGCGATCTGCACCTGATGCATCCATACGCCCTCGCTGACCTGGAGCGACTCGGATTCGTTGGCGGTGCGCGTGAGCATGTGGACTTCGTGGCCCAGGGCGCCCAGCGCATAGGAAAGGTTCTGGATGTACACGTTCATGCCACCTGCATCGCCGGAGCCCGGCTGCTGCATCGGTGAGGTATGCAGGGAAAGCATGGCTATGCGCATGTTCAGTACTCCAGTAGTGCTGTGCTAGTGACGGAATTTTTCGTTCAAAACTCCGCCTCTGATGCTATCAAGAAGCCAGGTCCAGCATGTTCGCGTTCGCCGACGTCCAGTGATCGACCATTTCTGCTCCGCCGTGGCCATCGGTCTCGCAGATAACCAGTGAGGAAGCTGGCCAGAGCTGGTGAAGTTTCCATGCCGTCATTGACGGTCCGGAAACATCGGCTCGTCCGTGGATCAAAACGGCCGGCAGGTTCCGGATCCCAGCCATATTCTCGATGATCGGCGGCTTGCAGAAACCATTATGGGCCCAGAAATGAGTGGTCAGCCGTGACATCGAATGCCGGAAGCGGCGGTCGTGCCAGCGCGGATCGCGGATTACCTTCTCCGATCCGAGGGAAATGTGGGTATCCTCCCACAGCGCCCATTCGCGGGACGCCGCATCGCGAAGTTCCAGATCGGTGGAGCCGAGCAGTTGCGCGTAGGCCTCGACCAGTCGCAGTTCACCCGCCGCGTAGGCCGGAATGTGGCTGCTGGCGAATCGCGAGAAGCGGTCCCATGCTTCCGGGAAAAGCGCTCCAACAGTTTCGGTGATCCATTGGACTTCTTCACGGCTCGTTGTCGTGACGGCGAAAAGCACCATGCCGACGACGCGTTCGGGATGGGCCTGTGCGTAGGCGAGAGCCAAGGTCGAGCCCCAGGACACGCCATTGATAATCCATTTCTCGATACCCAGCCCGACACGCAGCGTTTCGATATCGGCTATCAGCCGCTGGGTAGTGAATTCTCCCATGTCCGTATCCGCAGCGGCTGCCGAGGGGAGAGAACGTCCGCAACCGCGCTGTT
The DNA here is from genome assembly GCF_044769125.1 of Glutamicibacter sp. NPDC090743. NCBI lineage: Bacteria > Bacillati > Actinomycetota > Actinomycetes > Micrococcales > Micrococcaceae > Glutamicibacter > Glutamicibacter sp. NPDC090743. Next base: position 237,911 of record NZ_JBIVXE010000004.1, read on the forward strand.
CAAAACCAATGAGGCGAGTACGGGACAGATCCCAGCGGTTCCGGTAGCCGCTCGCGCCGAGTGTTCCTCCTGGTCCACCGTGCAGGTGCAGTGCCGGGATTCCCTCGGGACTGCCGAACTCTTCCCAGTACAGCTGGTGGCCATCATCAGTTGGCATGAGCCCCTGCTGGGCGGGGATGTTGCCCGGGGAAGAGTCAGTCATATAAGCACTTTACGGCAGCGCACGTGCAAGCGCGGCGGAGGCATGCGCCGCATCCTCAATCGAGGGCTGGGATCCGTTCGGATTAAATAAAGAAATCCCCGGTTGACCGAAGTCAACCGGGGATTCTACCTGTGCGCGAAAGGGGACTTGAACCCCTACCCTCTTGCGAGGACTAGCACCTCAAGCTAGCGCGTCTACCTATTCCGCCACCCGCGCAGGTTGTCTGTTGTTCGCGTTGTTATCGCTGGCAACGAAGTAAAACTTTACCACCCCCAGCAGGGGATTTCCAATCGGGAAACTCCCCGCAACTGGAGGGTGAAAACCCCGGAATTCCGCGGGAAAACCGGGATTGAGTAGAGGTTTAAGGTAAAAAATCAGAAAATCAGTGTCGAGCGTCACAGGAATATGATGCGATCTGCCTAGTGAAACGCGGGTTTAGCGGTTCTACTGCGAAGATGGGCCGAGCCTGGCGGACAGCGTTGCCGCATCGAGAACTTCGTTGAAGATCGCGCCACCGGGTTCCAAGCCGCGGCCCGCGGCCAAGTTGGGCAGGAGGACCGGAGAGAAACCCAGGGCGACGGTTAGTTCCGAAACCGTCTGGGCATCCTGCTTGTTATCCGAGGCGACGCCCAAGGCGCGTTGCGCGGATTGCTTGGTTGCCCGATCCGCGTCCATGTCCCAATGGCTGATGTGATTGAGGGCTTTGACCACGCGAGAGCTCTTGAAATGGGTTGCAATGCCTTCGGAGCTGGACAAGCCAGCGTCAAGTGATGTTTCCAGCCAGTCGGGAAGCGGCTCGTCTTCCCAGCGATTGGTCGCATCCACCAGCAAGATGCCAGCCAGGGATGGGACATCAATGTCGTCGAGTTCCTCTTGGGGCACCATGAGCACCACCAAATCGGCATCCTCGGCAATGTCTTCGGCCAGTACGGCGGTGGCATGCGATGCGTACTGTGCCAGGTGGTACTTCATCATCCGTGGAGGCCTGGAACCTGCGATGCGTACGTCGATTCTGGCCGATGCTGCTGCGCGGGCGAGGGCTGTACCGGCTCGTCCCGCTCCGAGGATTCCAATCCGCTTGATGCTCATAACCTCCAGCCTAAACGCGAAAGCCATGGCGGCATGCAATTCAATGCATGCCGCCATGACTTCTGGACCTAGTGAAAGGCCATCAGCTCCAGAGCGGAGCCAGGGACTTGTACAGCTGCTGTACACCCAAGATGATGAACAGTACTGCGGTAATCGCCAACGCGGTGTTGGTGTGCCAGCGGTTGGCCCATTCCTTGGGGATGCGCTTGCCATTGAGCAGGCCCAGGAGGGTGACCGCCAGGAATGGCATGAACAGCGCACCGAGGACGCCGTAGGCCAGGATCAGGGCAATTGGCTTGTCCAGCAAGAAGAGCACCATTGGCGGGAAGGTCAGCCACAGCACATAGAACTTGAAGTACTTGCCACCGGTCAACGTATCCGGGTGGTTTGCCGGCTTCTTGCGCATATGGCCCCAGAAGTCGGCGAACATCAGCGAAACGCCATTCCATACGCCGATGATCGACGAGAAGGACGCGGCCCAGAAGCCAATGAGGAAGCCGTTGCCTACGACATCGCCATATTCGGCTTTCAGCACGTCGCCCAGTTCCAGCAGGCCCTTGTCGCCACCGGAGATGGTCACGCCGGCGGCGCGAACAACTTCCGCGCCCACGATCAGCATGGCCAGCACGAAGACGCCGGTCATGACGTAAGCCATGGAGTTGTCGATGCGCATGACCCGCATCCACTTAGGGGTGTACCAGCCTTTCTCGCGCAGCCAGTAGCCGTAAGCGGCCAAGGTGATGGTACCGCCGACGCCGCCAGCCAACGCCAGGGTGTAGACCACGCCGCCTTCCGGAATCATCGGGATCAAGCCCTTGAGCATTTCCGGAATGTTTGGCACAGCGATGAAAGCCAAGCCCACCACGGTCACGAACATGATGCCCACCAGTACAGCGGTGATCTTCTCGAAGAAGCTGTACTTTCCGAACCAGACCATCGCGAAGCCCAGCAGGCCCATGAGCACTGCCCAGATCTTCAGATCCACTGCCGGCATCAAGGCGGCCAGCGGCAATGCAGCGGAACTCATCGCTGTAGCGCCGTAAACGAAGCCCCAGATGATGATGTAGGGACCGAAGTACCAGGTGGTCCACTTGCCCAGGGTCTTCCAACCCTCGAAAATGGTTTTGCCAGTTGCCAGGGTGTAGCGGCCGGCGCCTTCAACCAGAACAATCTTCAGGATTACGCCGACAATCACTGCCCAGAGCAGCGCATAGCCGTACTGGCTGCCTGCTACTAGTGTGGCAACCATGTCGGCTGCGCCAACGCCGGTCGCCGCAACGACCAGTCCCGGGCCAATGACTTTCCAGCGCGGTGGGCCGCCACCGTCTAGGTCGGCGCGTTGCGCCTGGATGTTTTCGCTCATTTGATTTTCCTTTTGCCACAGTGCGATGCCGCCGCGGAGTCGCATCGGCAGTGACGCGGACCACGGGGGTGTGAGATCGTATTCAATCTTGGTAGTGATCTTTCTTACTGGCAAACTCTCAGTCAAGTACTAACACTTTCTTAGGAATGCAGTGACGTGGAGAACACGGCGTGTTCCGAATTGCTAGAATTGATCAGTTACCCATGGGCGCCGAGCCCGGATCTGAACGTCGAGGATGATGCCGTGCAGCTGTTGATCGTCGAAGACGACCACGCCGTCGCCCGCGCCCTGATCGATGCCGTGAGCGCCGCAGGACATCAGGCCGAGCATGTCAGCCGCGGTGCTGACGCGCTGTTGAAGCACCACAGTGCCCAGATGATCCTGCTGGATCTGGGCCTGCCGGATATGGATGGACTGGAAGTCCTGCGCAAACTGCGCCAAATCAGTGAAGTCCCCGTGGTCATCCTCTCGGCGCGCAATGACGAGCGGAGCGTTGTCCGGGGACTGCGCCAGGGCGCCGACGATTTCCTGGTCAAGCCCATCGGGCTGGCGGTCCTTCTGGCCCGCATCGATGCGGTGGCCCGCCGCGCCAAGGTCCAATCCAATGACAACGGCGGTGTGCTCATCGCCGGCGGATTGCGTGTGGACACCGGGAAGCACGAAGCAATTCTGAATGGACGGCACCTCCAGCTGACCGCCAAGGAATTCGAGCTGCTGGCATTGCTGGCCCAGCATGACGGAGCGGTGGTAACCCGGGAGCAGATTCTTGATCGCTTGTGGGGCGACGCGTTCGTGGCGGTGTCGCGCTCCTTGGATGTCCACCTCACCGGTTTGCGTTCCAAGCTTGCTGCACCCGGGATGATCGTGAACGTTCGCGGAGTTGGTTACCGGCTAGAGACGCCAAACCCGTGAGGCTGCGCGTACTGGGCATCCTGGGCACGCTGCTGCTTGCAATCGTCGCCATCGTCAGCGCGATGCTGTTGCAGAGCGTCAGCCGTGATGCCACCGCTGAAGTCCAGTTGAACCGGTTGTCGGCATTGAACCGCTTTGTCCAGCTTGCCACCCATGCTGATCTGGCAAATGACATGTCGCTGCTCCAGCTGGAGATGGACACCTATAGCGACCTCTATGGCGAAGGGCTGCTGATCAATCTGGGCCAGCGGCAATTGGTCTCGGGCAGTATCGATCCTGCGGATCCCGAGGTCGCTGGCACCGTGCGCAATTCAGAGCTGAATCTGGGACTGGTCCAGATCCCGCCGATCGATCCTCTCTCGGATGCCACCGCCTTGCTCTCGCAGCCGTTCGGCAATTCTGCTCAAGTGCTCGGCTCTGTCACGATGCAAGTGAACTTGGAAACTGCACGCGCCAAGGTGCTGGAAAAGTCCAGCCTGCTGTGGCTTGTTGTCATTTCCATTGGCGCTGGACTCCTGCTCTTGGCCGACCGCCTGACCTTCTGGGTGCTCCGTCCGGTGCACCGGCTCAATGATGCCGTCAATGACATTGCGCGGCATCAGGCACCAGTTCTCCTCGAAGAGCAAGGCCCACCGGAACTGCGCCGGCTATCGCGGTCGCTGGGCAGCATGGCCCGAACTATGGCCGAGAGCCTGAAGCAGCAGCAGGAGCTCATTGCTGAAACATCCCATCAGCTCCGGAACCCCGTTGCCGCCTTGCGGTTGCGCGTGGATCTTTTGAAGATGCGCATGGGCGACCAAGCGGATCCCGTCGGAGTGCACGCGGTGGAAAACGAACTGCATCGGGTGGAAACCCTGCTGGACGGCGTCATGCGCTTGGCCAGCGCCGAGCATCGGCTAGCCGAGCAAAATGCGGGGGAGTCCTTGCCCGAGACAGCCGTGCACGGCCAACAAGTCGACGTCGGGCAGATGCTCGCTGAGGAAGTCGAACGCCAATCCGAGGTTGCCCGGCAACGGGGAAACCAGCTGGTGCTCGATGGCAGCGCCACCTCGGGGCAGACCGCCATGGTGTGGTGCAACGGATTCGATTTGCAGCAGATGCTCGCGGAACTCCTGGAAAACGCCTTCAAGTACGCCCCTGGCAGCAAGATCGTCCTGGGCCTGCGGCTCAACCCGGGAACTGCCAGCATCCAAATACAGGATCACGGAGCCGGCATGAACGCTGCTGAACTCGCGAATGCAGGCGAGCGGTTCTGGCGTGCAGAACGTGTGCGGCACAGTCCGGGAACAGGTTTGGGACTGGCTATCGTGGATCGCTTGGCGCGCGCGAATGCCGGTGAGCTCACGCTTGAATCGGCTCCGGGCGAAGGGCTCAAAGCAACGATCAGCCTGCCCCTGCATGGCAGCAAGCCCGAGGTGCGCGATGAATCCTGAGCCCATGCCGTCCCGGCGGAACTTGCTTCGATATCTCCTGGCAGCCCCAGTCGCCGCCGGACTGCCAGCGCTGAGTTCCTGCAGCTCGTTGACCATTGCGCATCGATTGGATATCGCCTCCGGTGAAGACGGGGGCATGTACTTCCAATTTGCCTCCTTGCTCTCCAACGCCTTGGTGGACCACGGCGTCGCCGAGCATTCAGCAGCCCTCAATACCCAGGCCAGCGCCCAGAATCTGGCGATGCTCGCAGAAAATAAGGCCGGGCTGGCTCTTGCCCTGGCCGATACGGTGGACCAGTACCGGAAGGACAGCGCTCCACAGGCGCAGCCGATGGCCCTGGGCCGCGTCTACCAGAACTATTTCCATTGCATCATCCGCACAGCAGCCGGGATTAGCTCGCTGCAGGATCTGGCAGGACGCACCATCGGCACCGGTGCGCCAGGGTCAGGTACGTGGGTGACCGGCCAGCGCATATTGCGTGCAGCGGAGCTGAAGAATCGCGGGATCGCGCCCAAGGAGCTGCAGTACGGGTACGTGGCAGGGCTGGAGGCGCTGGGCAAGGGAAGCATTGACGCGCTATTCCTTTTCGGCGGCCTGCCGGTTGCTTCGCTGAGCCGGCTCGCTTCAACCATGGACTTGGGCCTGCTCGATGTTTCAGCGGTGCTGCCGCAGCTGCGCGAGCGGTACCCGGATCTCTACGATCGGGTAGTCATCCCGGAGGGAACCTACCGCGGAATCAAGTCCGTGGAGACGATCGGGGTTGGCAACCTCTTGATGGCGCGCGCGGACATGCCCGAGGAGCTGGCCGGAGCCGTCGTCAAGCTCCTGGTCGCCCACGCTGATCAGCTGGTGCCAGAATCCAGCGCCGGCATCCAGTTCTTGACCCCCGAAACCTTGGTCAGCACCGGAGGCCAGCCCCTGCACCCGGGCGCGAGGAAGGCCTACCAGGAACTTCACGGCTAGAAATTGCGCACGTGCACACACGACGGTGGGGGCTTTGCCCACTAGTGTGTATTGCAAAGCACTGCTACGAGAGGATCATTGGCGATGTCCACTGCTGGCGACATTCCACTCATGGAAAATGAAGCCGTAGAGATCTGCAGGAAACTGATTCAGATCGACACGACGAACTATGGAGGCAACAAGGGCGCGGGGGAGCTTGACGCCGCCCGCTATGTCGCTGGGCTGCTCGAGGACGTCGGCCTGGAAGCCACGATCTATGAACCCGCTCCCGGGCGGGCCAACGTGGTCACCCGCATCCCGGGGGCCGATCGGGCATTGCCGGCCCTGGTCGTGCACGGCCACCTGGATGTCGTGCCGGCCATCGCCGAAGACTGGAGCGTGGATCCTTTCGGGGCCCAGATCATCGATGGGATGATCTGGGGACGCGGAGCGGTGGACATGAAGAACATGGACGCGATGATTATCGCCGCCATCCGGCACCTGCAACGCGAGAACATCACCCCGCGGCGCGATCTGGTCATCGCCTTCTTCGCCGATGAGGAAGCTGGCGGGGACTATGGTTCCGGCTGGATGGTGCAGAACCATCCCGAACTCTTCGCCGGGGCGGCCGAGGCCATTAGCGAAGTCGGCGGGTTCTCGGTCGAAATCAACGGCCGCCGGGCCTACATGCTGCAGACTGCGGAAAAGGGCATCGCCTGGCTGAAGCTGGAATCCAAGGGCATGGCCGGCCACGGCTCGCAGCTCAACACCGATAATGCGGTCACCCATCTGGCAGGAGCCGTCCATCGCATCGGTGAGCATCAATGGCCGCTGTCCTACACCAAAACCACTCGCGCATTGCTTGAGCAGGTGGCCGAGCTGTCCGGACTGGACTTCGATGAAGCCGATCCGGCCCCGCTGCTCTCGGCCATGGGCAATGTCTCGCGCTTCGTCGGGGCTACCTTGCAGAACACCGCGAATCCCTCCGCCCTGGAGGCAGGCTACAAGCACAACGTCATTCCCGGGCAGGCCGCAGCGCTGATCGACTGCCGCACCCTGCCCGAGCAGCACGAAGCCACCTTGGAGACCCTGCGTGAACTGGCCGGGGAACACGTTGAGCTGTCCATGGTGCATGAGCAGGAATCCCTGGAGGTGCCCTTCGCCGGTGCGCTGGTGGATTCCATGATCGCGTCGTTGCTGGCTGAAGACCCGGATGCCGTGGTTCTGCCCTATATGCTTTCTGGCGGAACCGATAACAAATGGCTGGCCAAACTGGGGATCACCGGCTACGGATTCGCGCCGCTGCAACTTCCTGCCGAGCTGGATTTCACCGGAATGTTCCATGGCGTCGACGAACGCGTGCCGGTGGACTCCATCAAGTTCGGCGTGCGGGTGCTCCAAAACCTCTTGCAGGAATACTAGAACCAGCGTTGGCCCAGCCAGCACAACAGAATCCAGGAGCAGAATCCTTGACCATCGAATCCATACTGAGCGACGAGCTGCTTGAGCGTTTCCGGGACCGGGCCGCCGGCTATGACGAGTCGAACTCGTTCGCCATCGAAGACTTCAACGAACTGGTGGAACTGGGCTACCTCAAGGCGCTGGTGCCGGCAGAGCGCGGGGGACTGGGCTGGAACTTCCAGACCCTGGCCCTGGCCCAGCGCCGCCTGGCCACCGCGGCACCCGGCACGGCCCTGGCGATCAACATGCACCAGGTATGGGCGGGCGTCGCGTACTTGCTGCAGGCCCGCGGGGACCAGCGCCTGGATATGGTGGCCGATTGGATTGCCGAGGGCGAAGTCATGGCGTTCGGGATTTCGGAGCCCGGCAACGACGCGGTGCTCTTCGACTCGAAGACCAGGGCGAGAACTGCTGCCGATGGCTCGGTGGAGTTCAATGGCGTGAAGATCTTCACTTCGCTGGCACCGGCGTTCACCCGGTTGGGGGTGTTCGGCAAGGATGAGGAATCCGGGGAACTGGTTCACGGCTTCGTCGCCAGGGGCGAGGGCGTGCATTCCATGAACGACTGGAACACCCTGGGCATGCGGGCCAGCCAGTCGCACACCACGAAGCTGGAAAATGCGGTGGCCCCGCGCGAATGGGTGCATAGCCGGCTGCCGGCCGGCCCAAACCAGGACCCGCTGGTCTTCGGCATCTTCGCATCCTTCCTGACCCTGACCGCAAGCGTCTACGTGGGCATCGCAGATCGTGCGGTGACCCTGGCCCAGGAGGCCCTGGGACAGCGGGTGCACCAGGACGGGACCCGGTATGCGCAGGATGTGCGCGCCCGCGGGCTCTTGGCCGAAGCGGCGATGCGCCTGCTGGCCCTGGATGCCCTGCAACGCTCGGTGGCCGGTGACCTGGAGGCCAAGGCGGATCACCAGGGCGCGTGGTTCCCCAAGCTGGTGACGCTGCGCACCCTGGCCGGGGACACTGCACGGGAGAACATCCAGGTGGCCGGACAGCTGCTGGGCGGTGGCGGATATTTCCGGGGGTCGGAGTTCGAACGGCTCTACCGCGACGTGCAGGCCAGCTGGTACCACCCGTCCAATGCCGCTTCGGCAGCCAATACGGTGGCCTCGTGGCTGGTAGGCCCGCTCGACAGCTGAGGCAAGGACCCGCGGTTGCCGTGAGGGCCAATCGCGGGCACGGAGCCATGTGCCCAGTTGCCGGTTCAGGGAGCCAGGGTGCTGCGAATGCGCATCACCCGGCGGCGCAGCCAGTATTTTTGGGCGCCGCCTTCATAGCGGCAGGTGCGCATGAGCTCCCATTTGCCGTTATCGGCGTGCTCCCGCAGGGCGGCGCGGGCGACATGCTTTGGTTCGCCCGGGAAAGAAGTTATGACCAGGTATTCAAAGCGCTGGTCATCGGGATGATGCAGCGGTGGCTTAATTCTTTCTTCGAGCATCCTGCCCCCTATCTAAAGAACGCCGTGCGTTGTAGCCTCATGCTATGAGTACTGAACCGAGTTTTGCACTGCAAGCATTTATTGCACGCCTGGAGCAGCACCTGGCAATTGTGTCGCAGAGCCGCGGTGCTGGCGAGGCATCCGTCGACGCGGCTTTTGGCGCGCTGGCCGATGCCTTCGAAGACTATGAAGACGCCCTCTACGATCAGTATTCCGAGTTATTGCCCTTCACCATACCCTCGGATGATGCGTGAGTACGACCACGGAGTGAATTTTTCCTATTCCGTGTTTCTGAGTCCAGATAGTCGCAATCGGTGAAGTAATGTCGAGGGGTGAATTGGTTTGAAGCAGCTTTCCTAGGATTGATCCAGGGCCTGACCGAGTTCCTCCCGATCTCGTCCTCAGCCCACTTGCGTATCGTTGGCGAACTCCTGCCCAACGCCCAAGACCCCGGAGCGGCATTTACCGCCATTACCCAGCTGGGCACCGAAACCGCAGTGATCGTCTTCTTCTGGCGTGACATCGTGCGGATCATCGGCGCCTGGTGCAAGGCGCTGGCCGGCAAGATCCCGCATTCGGATCCGGATGCCAAGATGGGCTGGCTGATCATTATCGGCTCCCTGCCGATCGCGATCCTGGGCCTGCTGCTGGAAGACTACATCGATACGAACTTCCGTTCGCTGTGGATTGTTGCGACCACACTGGTGGTCTTCGGCCTGATCCTGGCCATCGCCGACCACTACGGCAAGCAGCAGCGCACCTTGGACAAGCTGACCGTCAAGCACGGCATCTTCTACGGCTTCGCCCAGGCCATGGCCTTGATTCCGGGCGTCTCGCGTTCGGGCGGCACCATCACCGCTGGTCTGCTCATGGGGTACACCCGTGAAGCCGCAGCCCGCTACTCGTTCCTGCTGGCGATCCCGGCGGTGTTCGCCTCGGGCCTGTACAAGCTGGTGAAGTCCTTCGACGAACCAGGTGTCTACACCCTGGCGCAGACCGGTGTCGCTACCGTCGTGGCCTTCGTCGTCGGCTTCCTGATTGTGGGCTGGTTCCTGAAGTTCGTTTCCACCCACTCCTACCGCTTCTTCGTCTGGTACCGCATCCTGCTGGGCCTGGCGCTGTTCGTCGCTCTGGGATTGGGCTGGATGGCCGCCTGATCCAGGTTTTCCAAGATGTCCGTGGACTGCTTCACGGGCATCTTGCAGTTAACGGGAATAAACCTCGCCTTGCTTCACTTGGAGTTAAAGGAAGAAATACGTCGCATCTGCGAAAGGATGTCCATAAGTGCACGCGTGGAATAACCCTGAGGTACCTCAGGTGGCTGGTTCAGCACCAACACTGGAACTTTTCAATACCGCCACCGGAGCCCGACAGGCCACTGCGCCAGCGGATGAAGCTATTGCGCCGGCCAGCATGTACGTTTGCGGTATCACCCCCTATGACGCCACCCATATGGGCCACGCCGCCACATATGTCACCTTCGACCTGGTGCAGCGCACCTGGCGCGATGCCGGTCGCACCGTGGCCTACACCCAGAACATCACCGACGTGGACGACCCGCTGCTCGAGCGCGCCGCAGCAACCAACGTCGATTGGCGCGAACTGGCCGAGTCGCAGATCCAGCTCTTCCGCGACGACATGGAAGCCCTGAACGTCATTCCGCCGCAGAACTACATCGGCGCGGTGGAATCCATCCACTGGCTGGTCCCGGTCGTCGAGCAGCTGCTCGATGCGGATCTGGCCTACCGTGTGCCGGCTGGTGCCGATGGGGTGGAAGGCGACGTGTACTTCGACACCCTGGCCGCCCAGAACGATGCCTGGAAACTGGGCGCCGTTTCGAACTACGACCGCCAGACCATGCTCGGCTTCTTCGCCGAACGCGGCGGGGATCCGGATCGTGCCGGCAAGCGCGATGCGCTGGACCCGCTGCTGTGGCGTGCCGCCCGCGAGGGCGAGCCGTCATGGGATGGCGGCAAGCTCGGTGCCGGCCGCCCGGGCTGGCACATCGAATGCTCGGTGATTGCCCGCAAGACCCTGCCGGCCCCCTTCACTGTCCAGGGTGGCGGCTCGGACCTGATCTTCCCGCACCACGAATTCTCCGCGGCCCACGCAGCTGCTGGCGATAACGCGGAACTCGCGCAGACCTACGTGCACACCGGCATGGTGGGCCTGGACGGCGAAAAGATGAGCAAGTCCCTGGGCAACCTGGTGCTGGTTTCCAAACTGCGCGAAGCCGGCGTCGAGCCGGTAGCGATCCGCGCCGTACTGCTCTCCCAGCACTACCGCAGCGACTGGTTCTGGACCGAACAATTGCTGGCCGCAGCCCAGCAGCGGGTGGCTGCCTGGCGCCAGGCCTTGGCCACCACCAGCAACGAGGACGCAGCCAAGGTAGTGGAAAGCATCCGCAAGCACATGGCCGATGACATCGATGCGCCCTCCGCGCTGGAGGCACTCGACCGGTGGGCGGCGCAGCCGGCCGGCTCGAATGGCGACGGCGCCGAAGCGTTGCGCCACGGCATCGACGCGCTGCTGGGGCTCAAGCTCTAGGCAGCACCGCGCCAAGCATCCCGGGGTCCGGCTTCAGATATCGAAGTCGGACCCCGGGCTGTCTTTGCGGTACTTTCCCCGGCGGCGCAGATAGCGCTCGAATTCCCGGGCAATGGACTCGCCGCTGGCCTCGGGAAGCTCGCTGGTGTCCGTTGCCTGCTCCAGCTGTTCAACGTACTTGGCCACATCCGGATCCGCTGCCGCGAGCTCATCGACCCCATGCTTCCAGGCCAGCGCATCCTCGCGCAGTTTCTGGTCCGGCACGGAGACCGGGATGACTTCCTCCAGCAGCTCGATGATGGCCAGTTGCACCCGCGGGCTGGGGGACTGCGCAACATAGTGGGAGAGCTGCGCCCACAGCGACAGGCTCGGGATCCCGTACCGTTCGAACTCCACGCCGAGCACCGAGGGGATTCCGGTGGGCCCCTCGTAGGTGGAGGCGCTGATCCTCAGGTGTTCCTGGAACCGCGGATCGTCGCTGGCCAGCGAGGTCGGCACCGGCCGGGTATGCGGCACATCAGCCAGCAAGGCGCCCAGGGTGAGCACGGCATGGGCATTGTGGGATTGGGCCACCTTGATGATCCGCGAGCAGAAGGTCTGCCATTTGAACGTCGGCTCGACACCCAGCACCACCAGCAGGTCGGCGGCCGCCTGGGGCAAATGGATCTTGAAGATCTCGGTGCACGGCCAGTCCACTACGCGCCCGGTCCCGGTGCGCCGGGTCTTGGGCCGGGTGAACTGGTAGTCGTAGAAATCGTCCTCGCCCACGGTGGCCACATGCTCATGGGCGTTGCACTCGAGCAGCAGGCGGACGGCGTCCGTGGCCGCCGAACCGGCGTCGTTCCACCCCTCGAAGGCAGCCAAGACGATGGTGGGGCGAATCTCATGCTGGGTCTTGGCAATATAGCTATTCAGCGTCGGGGTGTGGTATTCCTCGTTCATTGAAGACTCCTTGGCAGCACTCGATGCTCTCGGCGTGGCTCGCCGAAGCGGCTTAGCCCCACTCTTCCATCTAGAATGGACTCATGCCAAGCACCAGTTTTGACTTTGCCGCCGGAACCGAGCCCGCAACCCCCCAAGCTGTCCTGTGGGATATGGACGGTACGCTGATCGACACCGAACCCTATTGGCTGGCTGCCGAAGCTGAGCTGGTGGCTTCCCATGGCGGCTCGTGGAGCCATGAACAAGGCCTGGCCCTGGTCGGCAACGCCTTGCCAGATGGCGCCCGGGCCCTGCAGCAGGCCGGGGTCAAGCTGGAGATCCGCGAGATCATCGACTGGCTCTCTGCCCGGGTGGTTGCCGGCATCCGCCGCGAGATCCCCTGGCGGCCAGGAGCCCGCGAATTGCTCGCGGCGTGCAAGCAGGCAGGCATCCCGCAGGCCCTGGTGACCATGTCCGAGCGCAGCATTGTCGATGAACTGATGCTCAGCATCCCCGAAGGCACCTTCCAGGCCAGCGTTACCGGTGAAGAGGTCGCCAACGGCAAGCCGCACCCGGAACCTTATCTGGCTGGACTGCAGCTGCTTGGCCAGTGCACCGGGAAAGAACTGGAAGCAGCCAGGTGCATTGGTTTCGAGGATTCCGTGCCGGGCATCGCCTCGGCGTCCGCGGCCGGGCTGCATGCGGTGCTGGTTCCCAACGCCACCGACCCGGGAGAAGGCAGTTGGCGCCGGATCGACAGCTTGGCATCCGTGGATGTACATGAAATGACTCGATGGTTGGTGCAGGTTAGCGCGTGAGCGACACTCAGGAAAAGTCCCCTGGAATCAAGCTGGGGCGTATCGGGGGCGTCCCGGTCTACCTCTCCAGCTCGTGGTTCCTCATCACCGCGGTCATCACCTTCAGCGTTGGCATCCAGCTTTCGCGCGGCGGAATCATCCCGCCGCTGAACGCCTACCTGATGGGCCTGGCCTGCGCGGTGGCTATTGCCGTGGCCGTGCTGATCCATGAGGTCGCGCACGCGATGACCGCGCGCGCCTTCAAGTGGCCCGATGCGCACATCGTGTTGACGCTGATGGGCGGGCACACCCAGTTCGGTTCCTTCAAGGCCAAGCCCGGCGCCTCGCTCTGGGTGGCACTCTCCGGACCGCTGTCGAACTTCCTGCTGGCCGGAATCGGCTGGCTGGTGATCGAGAACGCGGCCATGGGCGTGTACCCGAACCTGCTGCTGGACTTCTTCGTCTATGCAAACCTGCTGCTCGGCGCCTTCAACGCGCTGCCCGGGCTTCCGCTCGATGGCGGGCGGCTGGTCGAATCGATCGTCTGGAAGGCCACCGGATCCCAGTTCAAGGGCACCATCGCCTCGAGCTGGGTGGGCCGGGCAATCGCCGTGGGCCTGGTCTTCTACTTCGTGATCTATCCTCTGGTACGCGGCGAGCAGCCCCAGATCATCACGGTGGTGGTCGGCATCATGGTGGCGATGTTCATGTGGCAAGCCACCACGCAGCTGATTGCGCACTCCAAGATGATGCTGAACCTGCCCACCGTGATCGCCACCGACTTGATGCGCCCGGCTTCGGCCATGGTTTCGCACGCAACCGTAGCCGACGTGCTCTCCCGCCAGAACGCTCGCGGGGGAGAGATCATCCTGGTCGACACGAAAGGGATGCCGGTCGGGGTCATCGATGCGCAGGCACTGTCCCGGGTGGACCCGAACCAGGCGGCCCAGGTTCCGGCCTTGGCCGTGTCCCGTGCCCTGGGCCAGGGCGCGATCGTGGCCGAGGATTCCGATGGCCGCGCACTGATCGACTACCTGGCCAGCGTGGACAGCGCCGAATACGCGGTGATCAGCGCCACCGGGCAGGTGGTGGGCCTGCTGCACCAGCGGCAGATCGTCAACGCCGTCACCGGACGCCGCAAGTAAACTCTATACAGACTGAAAAGCACCAAGAAAAGGATCACATCAGTGAGCGAAGCTAAGAGCCAGGCGCCGCACGGCGCGGCAGCCCGTCGCGGCCCCTTCCGTGTCGGCGACCGCGTGCAGCTGACCGACGAGAAACGCCGGATCAACACCATCACCCTGCAGCACGGTGGAGAGTTCCACACGCACAAGGGCGTGCTGCCGCACGAGGCCATCATCGGCCTGCCCGAAGGCTCGGTCATCGAGAATATCGACGGCTTCCGCTACCAGGCCCTGCGCCCGCTGGCCAAGGATTTCGTGCTCTCCATGCCGCGCGGCGCCACCGTGGTCTACCCGAAGGATGCCGCGCAGATCGTGCAGTTCGGCGACATCTTCCCGGGCGCACGCGTCGTCGAAGCCGGTGTCGGTTCCGGAGCGCTGTCCATCTCGCTGCTGCGCGCGGTCGGCGATGAGGGCTTCCTGCACTCCTTCGAGCGACGCGAGGAATTCGCCGATATCGCCCGCGGCAACATCTCCACCGTCTTCGGTGGCGAGCACCCCTCGTGGCAGATCTCCATCGGCGACTTCCAGGACAGGGTCGTCGAGCTGGAAGCACCGGGCAGCATCGACCGCGTGGTCCTGGACATGCTCAGCCCCTGGGAATGCCTGGATGCGGTAGCTACCGTGCTGGCGCCGGGCGGCGTGTGGACCAACTACGTGTCCTCGGTGACCCAGATGTCCCGCGTGGTCGAGGCCATCCGCGCTTCGGGCCAGTTCACCGAGCCAGAGTGCTTCGAAACCCTGGTGCGCGGCTGGCACGTCGACGGCCTGGCTGTCCGCCCGGATCACCGGATGGTGGCGCACACCGCATTCCTGATCACCTGCCGCCGTCTGGCCGATTCCGCCGATGGCATCCCGAAGGCCAAGCGCATCAAGGAGCACTCGTACTCCGATGAGGACCTGAGCGCATGGACGCGCGATCACGCCGACGGCGAGTGGACCGCTGAAGCACTGGGCGAGCGCGGCTTGTCGGATAAGAAGCTGCGCCGGGCCGCCCGCGATGCCAACCAGTCCGTGCGCGTGCGTGCCGCTGAAGAAGGCGCCGAAGGCGCTGGCGGCGAAGCCTGAGCTGCAACCATATATTGAGACATTGCGTCTCATTATGTGACATTGGGCCCCGAGTGTTCTGCACTCGGGGCCTTCAGTTCCTAGGATGGAAGCAAGACGGTGCGCCAAGCACCGGAAAAAACCTCATCAGGGCGCACGAACCGCCCCGGTGACGTTGGATGTTGGAGGTTGGAACGTGAACGATAATCGCGAGGCAGAACAATTGGCCGAGCGGCTGCAGATGACCGAACGCCAGGTCAACGTGCTGCGCGACAAGAATCGCAACCTCGACAAGCAACTCGCCGGGATTAGCGGCAATAACAAGCGCCTGGTGGCCCTGCTGGAAACCACCCGCGAGCAGATCATCAACCTGAAGTCGGCGCTGGAAAAGGACGGGGACACTCCCTTCAGCCACGGCACCATCGTGGCCAAGCACCCGCGCAAGCACCCCGATCCCGGGCTCGGCATCGAATCCACCGGCGCCCAGTCCGCAGATGTCATCTACTCCGGGCGCAAGATGCGCGTGGCCGTCAGCCCGCTGATGGATTTCGACAAGCTGGTCATCGGCCAGCAGGTGCTGCTCAATGAAGCTCTGGTGATCGTCGCGGCCCTGGGATTCGAAGAGACCGGTGAACTGGTCACGGTCAAGGAACTGCTGGAAAATCACCACGCCGTAGTCATGGCCCGTGCCGATGACCAGCGCGTCGTTGAACTCGCTGGCCCGCTGCGCGAGATGCACCTGCGCGTGGGCGACCAGCTGGCCATCGATTCGCGTTCGGGCATGGCGGTATCCCGCGTCCAGCTCACCGACATGCAGTCCCTGGTGCTCGAGGAAGTCCCGGACATTGCCTACTCGGACATTGGCGGGCTGAACTCGCAGATCGAAGCCATCAAGGACTCGGTGGAGCTGCCCTTCACCCACCCTGAGCTGTACCGCGAACACGGGTTGAGCGCGCCAAAGGGGATCCTGCTCTACGGCCCTCCGGGCTGCGGCAAGACCCTGATCGCCAAGGCGGTGGCGCACTCCCTGGCCCAGCGCGTCGTCGAGCGCAAGGAAGGGGCCAGCAACCGCAGCTACTTCCTGAACATCAAGGGTCCGGAGCTGCTGGACAAGTACGTGGGCGAAACCGAGCGGCACATCCGCCTGATCTTCGCCCGCGCCCGGGAGAAGGCGCTGCATGGAGATCCGGTGGTGGTGTTCTTCGACGAGATGGAAGCGCTGTTCCGTACCCGCGGCACCGGTGTCTCCTCGGATGTGGAAACCACCATCGTGCCGCAGCTGCTGGCCGAAATTGACGGCGTAGAGCGCCTGGATAACGTGATTGTCATCGGCGCGTCCAACCGCGAGGACATGATCGACCCGGCGATCCTGCGTCCGGGACGCCTGGACGTCAAGATCAAGATCCGCCGTCCCGATGCCGAGGGCGCCACAGAAATCTTCAGCAAGTACCTGACGACCGAACTGCCGCTGCACGCCGATGAGCTCGATGCCGATGCCGGGGATGCCGGCGCCACCATAGCGCGCATGATCCGCGGAGCCGTCCAGGCAATGTACTCCACCGAGCGGATCAACGAATTCCTCGAAGTCACCTATGTTACCGGTGCCACCGAAGTGCTCTACTTCAAGGACTTCGCCTCGGGCGCGGTCATCCACAACATCGTGGACCGCGCCAAGAAGCATGCCATCAAGGCGCTGATTACGCAGAACGAACGCGGACTGAAAATGGAGTACCTGCTGCGTGCGGTGCGCGAGGAGTTCGCCGAGCACGAAGACATGCCCAACACCACCAACCCCGATGATTGGGCCCGAATTTCCGGCCGCAAGGGCGAGCGGATCAGCAACATCCGTTCCCTGGTCCAGCAGCAGGCCGGCAAATGAGCGCACGTCGGCTGGTCGGCCTGGAAACCGAATACGGAATTATCCGCCCGAACATGCCCAAGGCCAACGCCACGGTGCTTTCGGCGCAGATCGTTGACGCCTACGCGCAATTGGTCGCCGAGCAGGATTCGGCGGCCAAGGCAGCACGCTGGGACTACAGCGACGAATCCCCGCTGCAAGATGCGCGCGGATTCGCCATGGACCGGGCCCAAGCGCATCCGAGCCAGCTGACCGACCTGGAGCCGGGGCTGGACGACGAGGGCATCTGGACCGCCGAATCCATTGCGCTGGATGGCAACGACGCGCATCTGGGTTCAACGCTCTACCAGGAGAAGGAATCCACGGATGTCGTGATGAACATGGTCCTGGGCAACGGCGCACGCCTGTACGTCGACCACGCCCACCCGGAATACTCCAGCCCCGAATCGATGACCCCGCGTGATGCGGTGCTCTGGGACCAAGCCGGCGATGAAGTGATGCGCCGCGCCGCGGCCGCCGCCCAGCGCCTGGGCAGCGGGGAACTGCTGCTGTACAAGAACAACACCGATAACAAGTCGGTCTCCTACGGCTCGCATGAGAACTACCTGATGCCGCGCGGCATCGAGTTCTCTTCGATTGTCCGCGGGCTCACCCCGTTCTTTGCCAGCAGGCAGATCTTCTGCGGTGCCGGCCGGGTGGGCCAGGGCATGCTCAACGAGCGCGCCGCCTTCCAGGTCTCCCAGCGTGCCGACTTCTTCGAGGCGGAAGTGGGCCTGGAAACCACGATCAACCGCCCGATCATCAACACCCGCGATGAACCGCACGCGAACTGGGACAAGTACCGCCGCCTGCACGTGATCATCGGGGATGCGAACCTCGGGCAGATCTCCACCCTGCTGCGCGTGGGCACCACCAACTTGGTACTCTCTCTGATCGAAGCGGGGATGGCCCCGCAGCTGGAACTGGTCGAGCCGGTCCTGGCCTTGCAGCAAATCAGCCACGACCCCACCCTGAAGGCCAAGGTGCGGTTGCGCGGCGGGGTCCAGCTCACCGCCATTGAAATCCAGCGCCATTACCTGCATGCGGCAGAAAACTACTGTGCGGCACGCGGCATTGATGATCCGGACACCACCGAGATCCTCAGCCGTTGGGCGCAGATCCTGGAGTTGCTCGAGTGCGACCCGATGGACGCGGCAGACCAGATTGACTGGATCGCCAAATACCAGCTGGTCAACGGCTTCGCCCAGCGCCACCAGCTTGAGCTGTCCGATCCACGCGTGGCGATGCTGGACCTGCAATGGGCTGATTTGCGGACCGATAAGGGCTTGTACTACCGCATGGCCGAACGCGGGGCCATCCAGAGGATCTTCAGCCAGCAGGAGATCAACCAAGCCGTGGCCAGCCCGCCGGAAGATACCCGGGCCTACCTGCGCGGCATGACCCTGCAGCGCTATGCGCCCTACGTGGTCGCAGCGAACTGGGATGCGTTGTCCTTCGCCGTCCCCGGGGCGCGCAAGATCAGCCGCTTCCACATGCCCGAACCGCTGGGCGGAACCCGTGCGCAGGTTGGCGAGCTGTTCGACACGCAGCTGGAGATTGCGGAATTTATCGACGAATTGGCCAGGCGTCGCTAATCGGCGCAGAATAGGTATGAGTCTCGGCGCGTAATTCCGGGATTCACGACGACTTAGGAGAAAACGATGACTCAGGAAAGCTTCTCGGCCCGCCGCAGCACCCAGAACCAGCAGGCCGAAACGGAACAGGTCCAGGTGAACACCACCGGCCAGTCCGCCGGCGTGGATGACCTGCTGGACGAGATCGACTCGGTGCTGGAATCCAACGCTGAAGAGTTCGTCCGCGGATTCGTGCAAAAGGGCGGCCAGTAAGCCCCAACGGGCACACAGCTTTGGAAGTCGTGTTCTGACCAATGTGGCGGAACCGCAGTTGAGGGGAAGTAGCTTCGCGTGGATCGCAGAATCTTTGGTCTGGAAACCGAATTCGGGCTGAATTATGTCCCGTCGGATGGGCGCCGGCTCACCCCGGAGGATGCCGCACGGCACCTGTTCAAGCCGGTAGTCAGCTGGGGGCGCAGTTCGAATGTGTTCCTGGAGAACGGCTCGCGCCTCTACCTGGATGTGGGCTCGCACCCGGAGTACGCCACCGCGGAATGCGACCAGCTCAAGCAGCTGATCGCCCACGACCGCGCAGGGGAGGCGTTCATGCTGGACCTCGTTGACCAGGCAGAGGACCAGCTGGCCGAGGAAGGCCACGAAGGCCGGATCTACATGTTCAAGAACAATGTGGACTCCGCCGGGAACTCCTATGGCTGCCACGAGAACTACCTGATTCCACGCAAAATCGAGTTCAAGCGCCTCGCTGACATGCTCATCCCTTTCCTCGTCACCCGCCAGCTATTGTGCGGTGCCGGGCATCTGATCACCGATGAAGAGCAGACCAAGTACGTCTTCTCCCAGCGCGCCGATCACATGTGGGAGGGGGTCTCCTCGGCCACAACGCGCTCGCGTCCGATCATCAATACCCGCGATGAGCCGCACGCCGATGCCGAGTACCACCGCCGGCTGCATGTCATAGTGGGCGACTCGTCGATGAGCGAAACCACCCAGCTGCTGAAGATCGGCGCCACCGACCTGGTGCTGCGCCTGATCGAATCCGGCGAAATCTACCACGATCTGCGACTGGAAAACCCGATTCGCTCCATCCGCCAGATCTCCCACGATTTCACTGGCCAGACCGTGGTGCGGCTCATGGGCGGCGACGAACCGACCGCACTGCAGATCCAGTGGATCCTCTTCGAATCCGTCAAGGAATTCATCGCCCGCCACGGCGCGCACCACGACCAGGTGGATACCGTCCTGGAATTGTGGGAACGCACGCTGAACGCAGTGGAAAGCCAGGACTTCTCGCTGATCGACCGGGACATCGACTGGGCGATCAAGCACAAGCTGCTCACGGGCTATGCCCAGAAGAACTCCCTGGAGCTCTCGGCGCCACGGATCGCGCAGCTGAACCTGACTTACCATGACATCGACCCGCAGCGCGGCCTGTTCCACCTGCTCAAGCGCCGCGGCCTGGCCAGCGCAGTCGTCTCCGACGCTGAAATCAATCAGGCTGTGAACAACCCGCCAGCCACGACACGCGCGGCACTGCGAAGCAAATTCATTCGCGCCGCCCGCGCCAATGGGCGACGCTATAGCGCCGATTGGGCCCACATGAAGTATGAGGATGGCCCGGGCGGAATTGTGCTGTGCAAGGACCCGTTCGCAACCACCAATTCACAGATTGACGAGCTCATTGAGCTGATGGGCCAGCAGCTTTAGCTAGCTGGAAACAAGTATTTACACAGCAAAAACCTCTAAGCTGGACGCAGATCATTACGGGCCTTGCCCTGTGCAAGCCCGCAATGCATGACCAGCTAGTCCAACCGGAAAGAAGATTCGTGCGAAAAGTTTTGGCAGTATGCGCCACCGCGTCCATCCTTGCCCTGGCGTCCTGCGGTTCGGGTTCGTCATCCCTGAGCGGCATCGACGTCAAGCCAGCAGAAGATAGCAAAACCGCACCTGAGGTCAAATTCGATGCGCCGCTCCTGACCGAAAAGTCAGAAGCAGTCACCGTGGTGGAGGGCGAGGGTTCCGACATCAAGGAAGGCGACACCATCCAGATCCAGTCGGGCCTGTACAAGACCATCGACGGCCTGCTGACCAATGAGAACTTCACTGCTGATCCGGCTCCCATGAAGGTTGACGAGACGCTCAAGGAGCAGATGCCCGAGCTCTACGAAACCCTGCTGAAGTCCCAGATTGGCGACTGGATCGCCTACGCAGCCATCGAAGGCGTTCAGCAGCCGGACGGGTCCATCGCCGAACCGGCCGAAGGCTCGCGTGCCGAACGGCTGATCGTGATCAAGATTGCGGATTCCAAGAGCCCTAGCCAGACGATGGGCAAGGAAGAAGTCCAGCAGCTCAAGGACGACGGCAAGCTCCCCACCGTGAAGACCGGCAAGGGCGATCCGCAGATCACCATCCCCAAGGACACCGAAGCCCCGGCAGGCCTGGCAGTGGACGTCCTTGAAGAAGGCGACGGCCCAGCCGTTGGCCAAACGTCCAAGGTCACTGCCCACTACCACGGCGTGCGCTGGGAAGATGGCAAGAAATTCGACGGCAACTTCGGCAACGAAGAAGGCTTCGAAGCCGATATGGCCGGTGGAGTCATCCAGGGCTGGCTGCAGGGCTTCCAGGGCCTGAAGGAAGGCAGCAAGGTCTTGCTGACTGTCCCAACGGACTTGGCCTACGGCGACACCGCTGAAGCCCAGGGGCGTCCTGCAGGACCACTGGTCTTCTACGTAGAATTAGACAAGGTAAGCGAAAGCAAGTAACAGAAAGGCCGTGACTATGTCGTTCGGAGAACGCAACTACGACCGCACCAAGCCTGAGATCGATTTCCCGGGCACCGACGCTCCTGAAGAACTGGTCATCACCGACCTGGTCGAGGGAACCGGCGCCGAGGTCACCCCAGGCACCACCGTTGAAGCGCACTATGTAGGCGTTGCCTGGTCCACCGGCGAAGAGTTCGACTCTTCCTGGGGCCGCGGGCAGACCCTCGACTTCCCAGTGGGTGTCGGAATGGTTATCCAGGGCTGGGACCAGGGCCTGCTGGGCATGAAGGTCGGCGGCCGTCGCCGACTGGATATCCCATCGCACCTGGCCTACGGCGAGCGTGGCGCCCCAGGCGCCATTGCGCCTAACGAAGCACTGATTTTCGTTGTGGATCTGATGGGCACCAAGTAATTCCAAGTGCTGGCAATGGCCTCGATTAAATAATCGGGGCCATTGCTGTCCCAGAAGTCATCCTTATCGGCGAAAGTTGGTTAGTCTAGGCACGTGAGCACAAAGCAATCCCCGGGACCCAGCAAGGCAGAACGCCTGACCAGCCTCATCTATGCGCTGGCAACTAAATCACGGAAGTTCAACGCCGACCGCATTGGATCCTATTTGGTGCCAGGCGGTACCAAGGAGACCCGAGAGAAGGCGCTGGATCGCCTCAAGGACGATATCCGCAATGACTTCGGGTTGCAGCTGGACAAAGAAGTAATCGACGATGTTACGTACTACAGCATCGACACGACCGAGTGGTTCTTGCCGCCGGTGGAATTCAGCCCCGCAGAAGCCGGCCTGGTCGCATTGGCCGCGAGCCTTTGGAAAGACACCAAGCTCCAGTCATTGGGGCTCAATGCCGCGGCCCGAGTCACCGGCCATGATGGCGTGGCCTCGCCGGTCGCTCGGTTGGCCGGCTCATTGGTCCCACGCCTTTCCATGGATGAACCGAACTTCCGCGAATGCGCCCTGGCGGTCTTCAACCGCAACACGCTCAAGTTCGCCTATACGTCCTCTGGCGGCGCACAGAGCGAACGAATTGTTGATGTGTGGGGGATCGGGCAGCGCTACGGCAACTGGTACTTCACCGGCTATGACCACACGCGGAAAGATACCCGTGTCTTCCGCCTCTCGCGGGTTCAGGGCAAGTTCACGAATTACCGGCATGGCGGCGCTAACGCCGACGGGCAGTACCACGCCCGCCCCCAGGATTTCGACATGACCCAGGTCTTGCAGGATTTCGACCTGCAGAATCCGGGACTGGTGGCAACGGTGCGGCTCTTGGGCGATGAAGCAATCCCGCTGCGCGCCCAGGCAGTAAATGGCCGCAGCGATCAGGATGAGCTGCAGATCGGCTATGCGGATCCGCATTCATTTGCCCAGCAGCTGGCAGCTTATGGTCCGGCCGTGAAAGTCCTGGGACCCTCCGAACTGGTGGCCCAGGTGCGCCGGATTCTGCGCGACGCGCGCAGCTCCCAGACCAGCCAGGGCAACCAGGATGCCTACGCAGAGGTGAAGTTCCGTCCGCATCGCGCCACCGGCCGTGGCACCACCACAACTCAGGTTATGCGAAATATCGACACGATCCAGTATGTGCACGCCCATGGTGCCGTAGAAATCGAAGCGCTGGCAGAACGCTACTCCATGAGCGTTGCCAAGGTTCGTGAAGAGCTGGCCATGATCATGATGTGCGGTGTCCCGTACGGCCAGCATGACGAACTGATCAACGTCAATGACGGCGACGTTGAATCCGATACCGTTACGATCTCCAATGCAGCCCTGCTGGCCGAGCCGCAGAAGCTGGCGCCGCTGGAAGCAGTAGCCGTGCTCGGCGGGCTCAACGCCCTGGCAAGCATTCCCGAGTTCGAGCACCAGCAGGTGCTCGACGCGGCACTGGCCAAGGTGAATTCCGCGGTGGCCCGTTTTGACGGCTGGAGCGGGGCGCTGGGCTTCGCACTGTCCAAGGCGCGCGAGAACGATATTCCGCAGCAGCTGATTCAGGCGATTCGTTCCCAAGACGTCGTGCGCATCGATTACTACTCGGCCCGTTCGCGAACTCACCAGGTTCGCGATGTGGAACCGATCCGGCTCATTGAAGACGGAGCGGTGCAGTACCTGCGGGCTTGGTGCCGAAAGCGCCAGAGCCTATTAACTTTCCGGGTGGACCGGATGTTAAGTGTGGAAACTGCCGGTGAACAATTCGAGCTGGCGGCTCGGCATGAAGACCAGCAAGATGTCCAGATCCGGTATGCCTCCAACGACGATGACTTAGAGGTCATGGTCTATGTAGACGCCGAGATCTTACCGGTTATCGAAGCTTTCCATCCTCTTTCCTGGTCCACGGGAAAGGTCGGTACGGGGTATCTGGCCAACGTCCGGTTCTCGGATCACCAGGTAGCTGCGCCGCTCGTGGCTCGCCATAGCGGTAAACTGACTGTGGTCTCTCCTGACGCTACGCGCGAACAGGTAGTGAACTGGTTGGACGAGGCTATCGCAATGTATGAGGATTAATAGATGCTTCCTTGGTGGTTTTGGGTACTTTTGTGGACTGTGCTCGTTTTGGCGACAATACTTGTTGCGGCACTTGCCGGCTTCCGTTTGTTCAAACGGGGAATGGCGGTCGTCGAGGGCCTGGGCGACGCTGCGGATCACATCAGCGCCGGTTTAAGCCAGGAGGGCACCGTGGTCGAGTACGCTGCGAACCCTCGTCGCTACCCGCACGGAACCGATGCAACGCACGCGGATCCGGAGAAGATCAAAAAGCTTCGCGATAAGGGCAAAGCTGAAAGAATCGAGGCGCGTCGAGTTCGCCGCGTTGCACGTCGCGCACAGCGCGGCCAAGCTCAGAACATGCGCGATCTTGGCTTGTTCTGACGTAGACTTTAGATAGAGAGAAGGGAATCCACATGGGTGGCTTACAGGGATGGCATTTGGTCATCATTATCGTGCTTGCACTGCTGCTTTTCGGCGCTCCAAAGCTTCCAGGCTTGGCTCGCTCGATGGGCCAGTCGCTGCGCATTTTCAAGTCCGAGGTTCGCCAGATGAAGGATGATGATCCTAAATCTGAAACCGTTGATGGCACCATCAATGATCCGAACCCCAACGAAAAGAACAACTCGTAGACCTCTTCAGTGGCAACAAATAAAGACAAGAACCCGCGCAGCAAGAAGAAGCGGGCCAAGGACGCAGAAGGTCGGATGGCTCTCAAAGAGCATCTGATTGAAGCACGGAACCGGTTATTCAAGTCGCTCATCGCGCTGACCTTGGGCACGGTAGCCGGTTTCTTCGTATACGACTGGCTGCTTGCCTTGCTGATCGCGCCTGTGAAAGCTGCCGGCGGCTCGGTAGTGTTCACTGCGGTGATGTCACCCTTCGACATCATGATCAAGGTGGCGCTGTTCGTCGGCCTGATCGTTTCCTCGCCGGTGTGGCTCTACCAGCTGTGGGCATTCATCGTGCCGGGACTGAAAAAGAACGAGCGCCGTTTGAGCTACAGCTTCGTAGCAGCCGCGGTTCCGCTGTTCCTTGGCGGCGTGGCGATGGCCTACTTCGTTCTTCCGTTTGCGCTGGAATTCTTCATTAGCCTGTCGCCGGAGAACTCGGATAACCTGCTGAACATTTCCGAGTACCTGCCGTTTATCTTCCGCCTGCTCCTGGCATTCGGCTTGGCCATGCTGGTACCGGTACTGATGGTTGGCCTGAACATGGTTGGCGTCCTGCCAGCCAAGCTCATCTTGAAGAACTGGCGTATCACCGTCTTCCTCATCGCCCTGGTTGCCGCTATGGCAGCACCAGGCGGCGATGCAATCACCATGTTCGCGTTGGCTGGACCGTTGTTCCTCACCTTCGCCGTTGCCACCTTGATCTGCCACTTCAACGACAAGAAGCGCGCAAAGAAGCTGGCGGCACGGGAAGCCGAGAATGAACGCCTAGCAGCTGGTGAAACTTCTGGCATTGAAACCCCTAGCTCGATTGACGAACCTAAATCCCAGCTCTGAACCAGGGCAAGAAAGTGAACGACCACAAGTGACTTCACCCGCGGAACGCTACGCGAATTCCAAGGCACGGCAGGTCGAAAACGGCACTGCACTTCCTGGATTCCGGTCAAGCATCTCCTTCGACCTGGATCCATTCCAGGCCGAAGCTTGCCAGAAGGTCGCAGAAGGGCACAGCGTACTGGTCGCTGCGCCCACCGGCGCCGGAAAAACTGTTGTTGGCGAATACGCCATCTACCAGGCTCTAGGCGAGAACCGCAAGGCTTTTTACACCACGCCCATCAAGGCGCTGAGCAACCAGAAGTATTCGGAACTGGTGAATCGCTATGGAGCGCAGAAGGTCGGGTTGCTGACCGGCGACACCTCCATCAACTCCGAAGCGCAGATCGTCGTCATGACCACCGAAGTGCTGCGCAATATGCTGTACGCGGATTCCCAAACCCTCGACGGCTTGGGCTACGTGATCATGGATGAGGTCCACTACCTCGCCGATAAATTCCGTGGTGCCGTATGGGAAGAAGTCATCATCCATCTGCCGTCCAACGTGCAGATCATTTCACTCTCGGCAACCGTGTCCAACGCCGAGGAATTCGGTGGCTGGCTGGATACCGTCCGGGGCCAGACCGATGTCATCGTCTCCGAGCATCGCCCGGTGCCGCTCTTCCAGCACGTCATGGTCGGCCCTAACGTGGTGGACCTGTTTGCCGAAGACGTAGCCTTCGACAAGGTGGCTGAAGAGGATTCAAAGGCCTCGGTCAACCCCGAACTGCGAAAACTCGTACGCTCCCACAGCCCTGGCGGCCGAGTGCAGCGCGGCCGGGGTCGCGGCGGCCGCGGCCCCCAGCGCAGTTCAGGCATGGGGCACCGCATCAACCGTCCAGCGGTTATCGGGAAGCTTGACCGGGCTGCTCTGCTGCCAGCTATCTTCTTCATTTTCTCCCGCAAGGGCTGCGATATGGCCGTGCAGCAGTGCGCCATGGCTGACCTGCGCCTGACGACCAATGAAGAAGCCGCCGAGATCGCGCAAGCGCTGGATGAAGTCGCCTACCGGATCCCCAGCGAAGACCTGGACGTTCTGGAATTCTGGTCCTGGCGCGATGGTCTGGTTCGCGGCTTCGCTTCCCACCACGCCGGCCTGCTCCCGATCTTCAAGGAAATCGTTGAAGACCTCTTTGCACGCAACCTGATCAAGGTGGTGTTCGCAACCGAGACCCTGGCACTGGGCGTGAACATGCCAGCACGCTCGGTCGTGCTGGAAAAACTGGTCAAATTCAACGGCGAATCCCACGTGCAGATCTCTTCGGGGGAGTACACCCAGCTCACCGGCCGTGCCGGGCGCCGCGGCATTGACGTCGAAGGCCATTCAATTGTTGTCTGGAACCCCGACCTGGAACCGGAATCCTTGGCAGGACTCGCTTCGAAGCGAACCTATCCGCTGAATTCCTCGTTCCGTCCGACCTACAACATGTCCACCAACTTGCTGGCGCAGTTTGGCCGTGAACAGACTCGTCAAATCCTCGAAACCTCCTTTGCCCAGTACCAGGCGGACCGTTCCGTGGTGGGCATGGCGCGCCAGGTGCGTTCCAAGGAAGAATCCCTGGCCGGCTACGCCAAGTCGATGGAATGCCATCTCGGAGATTTCACCGAGTACCTGAAACTCCAACGAAACCTGGCCCAGGTCGAGAAGAACGCTGCGAAGGACCGCCGCCACGAGCGCCGTTCGGCAGCTGAGCAGTCCCTGCAGGCCGTGATCCGCGGCGACGTGGTGGACCTGCCAGGTGGCCGCCGCTTCGGCCGCGCCGTGGTCGTCGAGCTTGATAAGGCCATGTACAACCCGCGACACACCGTGCTGACCGAAGAAGCGCAGCTTCGCCGGCTCTCGGTGGAAGACCTCAACGGACCAGTGCAGATCATTTCGCGGATCAAGATTCCCAAGGGGTTCAACGGGCGCACACCGAAGGAGCGCCGGGACCTTGCTTCATCCTTGCGCAACGCGATCTACGAGTCGCGTCCTCCACGCCAGGACGCCCAGAGCTTTGATTTCGAAGGCTCGGATTCCTTCGAGCGTGAAATCAACGCACTGCGCCTGGAGCTCAAGGACCATCCTTGCCACGCCTGCTCGGAGAAGGACCAGCACATGCGCTGGGCCGACAGGTACTGGAAGCTGAAGAAGGACACGGACAAGGCCCGTCGCGCCATCCGCGGGCGAACCAATACCATTGCCACGCAGTTCGACAAGGTCTGCAAAGTGCTCGAGCAGTTCGAATACCTCGTGCCTTCCGAGGGCGGCGAAGATTTCGCGCTGACCGACTCGGGCCGCCGCCTGCGCCGCATCTATGGCGACCGAGATCTGCTCACCAGCCAAATCCTGGAGACCGGCAAGCTCACGCAGCTCAATGCGGAAGAACTCTGCGCGGTTGTCGCCAGCCTGGTCTACCAGGCACGCCGCGACGGGGACCGTGCCGATCCGAAAATGCCAACGGGCAAGATCGATGACATCTGGAATAGCACCATCAAGATTTGGGGCGAGCTATCGGACGCTGAAGAGGCCTTGGGCCTTGACCCGACCGCTCCACCGGAATCCGGTTTGATCTGGCCAATGTACAAGTGGGCCCGCGGTTCGAGCCTGAACAGCGCGCTGCGCGGTACCGATCTGGCACCGGGTGACTTTGTGCGCTGGGCCAAGCAGGTCATCGACACATTGGACCAGTTCGCAAAGAATAGCGACCTTCCGCCATTGCTGGTTCGCAATGCCTACAAGGCAGTAGACCAGATCAAGCGCGGTGTAGTGGCCTACTCGAACGTGCTGGACTAGCCAGCAGGTCCAGCCGAAAAACTTATTAGCCAGTGCACGAGAAAAGGGAGACGCTGATGGCAAAAACACTCTACCGAAACGGGTCCATCTACTCAGCGGCCGATCCATTTGCTACCGCAATGGTGGTGGATGGCGACACCATTTCATGGTTGGGCGGCGAAGACGCAGCCGAGCGCCACGCGTCTGCCGTCGACGAAGTGGTCGACCTCAATGGTGGTTTGATTACCCCGGCGTTCGTCGAATCCCACACGCACCTTGCCGCCTTGGGCCGCACCCTTTCGGGAGCCGATTTGGGTGCAGCAACCTCGGCTTCTTCGCTGCTTTCCCTCGTCGCCGAGCAGGCGCAGAAGTCGACCAAGCTGGTCCTGGCTCAGGGGTGGGACAACTCGAACTGGGCTGACCAGCAGCTGCCCGCGGAAACCGACCTGACCAGTGCCGCGGAAGGCCGCGGCTATTACCTGGCGCGTCGCGATGTGCACAGTGCCCTGGTCAATCGGGAACTGCTGGATCTGCTGGACCTGGGCCACCTCGCCGCTGGCATCATTTCTGGTGCGGATCACGACGCCGTGCGTGAAGCACTCACCAATACGCAGAAGGCCGAACAGGAATACCAGCGCCTGGCACTGGAGCACTACGCCTCGCGTGGTTTCGCCAGCGTTGTGGAGATGGCGGCCCCGCATATTGAGGGCCGAGAGGCGCTGGAGCAGTTGCTGGCCATCGACAACCCTGAACTGCCGCAAGTCCATGCCTACTGGGGCGAACTGGTTAGCGATGCAGACATCGCCCAGGAGCTGGTCGCATCCTTCCCAACGGGAAAGGTGCTGGGCTTGGGTGGCGATCTTCGCGTGGATGGTTCGCTAGGCAGCCACACGGCGTACCTGCGCGAAGACTACAGCGATCAGCCGGGCGAAAGCGGCACCCTGTATCTGACGCGTGACGAAATTGCGGCCCACCTGGTCGCTTGCAGTTCCCGGGGGATCCAGGCCTCGTTCCATGTGATCGGAGACGGCGCCCTGGACGAGGTGTTGGCAGGTTTTGACCTGGCTGCTGAGCAGATTGGGGCAGCTAAGCTGCAGATGTGCCGGCACCGTCTGGAGCATGTCGAGATGGTTGATGAAGACTCGCGGGCCCGTTTGCTGCAGTACGCCATCATGGTTTCGATGCAGCCGGTCTTCGACCAGGCGTGGGGCGGCTCGAACGGCATGTACGCGCAGCGCCTGGGGGAGCGCGCAGCATCGATGAACAACCTCTCCGCTATGCTTTCGGCTGGTGTGCCAATGGTGCTTGGCTCTGATGCTCCGGTAACGGAGGTTGATGGCTGGCAGGTTGTTCGCGCCGGCATGAACATGACGAATGCTGAGGCTCGCATTTCGGCTCGTGCGGCCTTCTTGGCTCAAACCCGATCCACCTACCGCGCCATGGGCGAGATGAACCCGTTCGCCGGGCAGCTCGTGATCGGCGCGCCGGCGACTTTTGCAGTGTGGACTGCCTCTGAACTTGCTGTGCAAACTCCGGACGTCCGAATCAGTTCTTGGAGTACCGATGCACGAGCTGGAACTCCGATGCTTCCGGTCGTTGATGAGGAAATTCCGCAGTGCCTGCGTACAGTACGCGCTGGAATCACGCTTTTCAATACCCTTGAGCCAAGCGAATCGGCTTAAAGCGAAACAGATGCTCAATAAGCAGAATGAATTCGCAAAATTGGCCCTGACTAGTGGTGTCTAGGTAAAGAGTGAAGTCATTTGATGGTTGACAGCCTAGGTGGGGTACCCACTAGGCTGGTCTAAGCGCCTCTTCGAGATGCACATGCATTGCGTTGGAAACTACGCAATTTAAACAACGATCCTCAGTGACCTTAGATAACATTCTCTGTGCCTTTCGGCGTGGAGAATAGGGCCGAAGTCACTGAGGATCGTTCGTTAATGCGGTGTCTCCAGCGCGCTGATTGGCAAATGATGACTATACTTTGAGTTTGGATTAACTCTTTTCTACCCGGTGTCCTGCATAAGCCATGCAGTCGACGCCGAGCAGGGAAGAGGCTTTGTGTTGTATACCCAGAAAGGTGCCGCCGCGTGCGCGTCATTACAATCATTCCGACTTACAACGAACTGGAGTCGCTCCCGCTGACCGTAGGACGCTTGCGTACCGCAGTTCCTGACTCGGATGTATTGATCGTTGATGATAACTCGCCTGACGGCACCGGAGAACTTGCAGACAAGATGGCTGCTGAGGACTCGAATATCCACGTATTGCACCGTACCGGCAAGGATGGCCTGGGAGCCGCCTACATTGCAGGTTTCGAATGGGCGTTGGCTCGCGACTACGACGTACTGGTAGAGATGGATGCCGATGGCTCGCATATGCCAGAGCAGCTTCCACGCCTTTTGGAAGCCAGTGCCGCGGGCGCAGATCTCGTAATCGGTTCGCGTTGGGTCAAGGGCGGCGAAGTCGTGAACTGGCCAATGCTGCGCAAGATCATCTCGCGCGGCGGCAGCTTTTACTCGCGCACCATGCTGGGCTTACCTCTGCGCGACATCACCGCAGGCTACCGCGCCTTCAAGCGCGAAACCCTGGAAGCAGTCGATTTTGACGCCGTTGAGTCGCGCGGCTACGGCTTCCAGGTGGACATGACCTTCCGCGTGGCCATGCTGCGCAAGACGATCGTTGAAGTTCCCGTGACCTTCGTAGAGCGCGAACTGGGCGCGTCGAAGATGAGCGGCAACATTGTGTTCGAAGCAATGTGGAATGTCACCCGCTGGGGCTTGGGCGCCCGGTGGAAGAAGCTGACTTCCAAGAAGTAATACCCGTGGTTAAGCGAACTGGCGTGCAACGATGGATCGTTGCACGCCAGTTCGTTTAACCAGGAATCATCATCAGGTCTCGGGCAGGCAGTGAAATACAAACCAGCCCACCGCCCCAAAGGCGGACTGTGCAGGATGAAGATAGCTTCTACGAAGCTGCTTAGGCCGGCGGCGCTGGCCGCGCAATTTCATGCAGGCTCTTTGACGCAGTTGAAAATACTGGGCGTGGTCTTTGAGCCCCATAGCAGACAGGCAAAAGAGTGAGGGCTGGGTTTGATAACCATCGGTCATCAAACCCAGCCCTCAACCAAGCCCCTACGGCCATGCTAAGGCAGCATGGAACCGTGCGTGGGGGAGATTAGGCAGTTTCCCCGCGAGCAGCGCGCAGCTGCTGGAGGCGGTCTGCCAGAGTCTTTTCCAGTTCTTCTTCGGAACGGCGCTCAAGAAGCATGTCCCAGTGGGTACGGACAGGCTTTTCATTGCCCGGTTCTTCGGCCTTGGCTTCGCCGTGGACGAGCTTGGCTTCCTTACCGGTCTTGGTGTGCCAGGTTGCTGGAATTTCAGCTTCGGCAGCAAAGACGACGAAGACGGTCTCGCCCTCTTCGGTACGGTATTCCACACGCTGACGGGCAGCCGGCTCCACACCTGCCTCAGATTCCATGCTCTGTGCACCCAGGCGCATGCCTCGTAGGCTGCGATCGCTCATGTTTTCCCTCCGCGATGATTGAAGAATTCGCTACACGTACCAACGTTTGGCACTCGGAAATAATTCCCTCCGACTAGAGGTGAAGATAATTCTTGGTGCCAAAACATCCATTATACGCGTCTGCGGCGAGGTGCATTGTATGCACCTCGCCGCAGACGGCTAATCGGTTCTAAACCAGCTGTTGCTACAGGTTGCTACCTGGGGCCGATGGCGATTCCGGAGTGGCAGGCTTGCTGCCCGATCCGTTGCCGCCCAGCGCTCCGCCGATGCCCTTGAGTGCTTCGGTCAGTTCGCTTGGAATCACCCACAGGGTATTCGAAGTGCCTTCGGCAAGCTTCGGCAGAGTCTGCAGGTACTGGTAGGCGAGCAACTCATGGTCCGGCTTGCCGGCGTGAATTGCATCGAAGACCTTCTGGATGGCCTGGGACTCGCCGTCAGCGCGCAAGATTGCGGCCTGTGCATCGCCCTCGGCTTCGAGGATGGAAGCCTGGCGTGCGCCTTCGGCAGTAAGGATGGAGGACTGCTTGGTGCCCTCAGCGGTCAGGATGGCAGCACGGCGGTCACGCTCGGCGCGCATCTGCTTCTCCATCGAGTCCTGGATGGA
Source organism: Glutamicibacter sp. NPDC090743 (assembly GCF_044769125.1). Classification (NCBI taxonomy): domain Bacteria; kingdom Bacillati; phylum Actinomycetota; class Actinomycetes; order Micrococcales; family Micrococcaceae; genus Glutamicibacter; species Glutamicibacter sp. NPDC090743. The sequence continues at coordinate 270,424 of NZ_JBIVXE010000004.1, forward strand.
CAGCGGTGGATCGATAGCCTTCAGCTCGACACGGGAAACACGGATGCCCCACTTGCCGGTTGCCTCGTCAAGGACACCACGCAGCTGGCCGTTGATCTGGTCGCGGCTAGTCAGGGCCTCTTCCAGATTCAGGCCACCGACGACATTACGAAGCGTAGTGGTGGTCAGCTGTTCTACGGCCTGGATGTAGTTAGCGATTTCATACGTCGCGGCACGCGGCTCGGTGATCTGGAAGTAGACCACGGTATCAATCGAAACTACCAAGTTGTCCTCGGTAATAACTGGCTGCGGCGGGAAGGAAACAACTTGTTCACGCAGGTCCAGCAGCGGCAGCAAGCGATCCACAAAGGGGATCAGGATTGTCAGACCGGGATTTAGGGTTCGGTTGTACTTGCCGAGGCGCTCAACGATGCCAGCACGTGCCTGCGGCACGATGCGCACGCTGCGCAGCAGGACGACAATCACGAAGATTGCCAGAACGACAAGCACAATAGTCAAGCCAAAACCATCTGAATTCATGGTTCGTACTCTCTTTCCTTGTGCAGTAGTGATGAATTTGGGGGCGTCAGGCTAGCTAGCCGTTTGCAGGGTCAGGGGACTTCGCGGTGAGGTATGCAGTTGCCCCGTCGATACGTGAAACCACGGCATAGGTGCCGGGATTCATGGTCGGAACGCTGGATTCAGCACGGGCGGTCCAGATCTCTCCACGGATCTTGGCCGAACCCGACATGCGCGAGGTCGGCTCGAGAATAAGTGCATCCGCACCGATTAATCGCTCGATATTGGTGCGGAAGCCCTCGGGTGATTTCCGTAAATGTTTGACGGCAATAGGTCGAACCAGGAAGATCATCAACAATGAAATGACGCAGAATACAAGGACCTGCAACCACATGGGTCCACTGAGCAGTGCGACCGCTACACCACCAAGGGCACCTACGCCGAGCATGATGAAGTAGAGATCAAGAGAAAGCATCTCGATGATCGCCAGCAGCAAGAACAGTGCCAGCCAGATCACCCAAGCGTTGCTGATGATCCATTCGGCTGTTGTCATGGCATTCACCTAAATTCTGTTAGGACATTGACCAGTCGTAACTGGTCTTTCCTACATTCTGCCGTAGAAGGCAGATAAAAGGTGTAGTCATTTTGGGGTATCTTCTAGCCCTGCGTGACGAATGCGTGTACTCCAAAGGAAGCTGTTACAGGCTGGGAACCCAACGCCAGCGTCTGCTGATGAAGAATTTCAGGGGAGAGGTGGTGCCCGGACGGACCCATGAATGCAAGGTTATAGAGATCGTCCGCATTCAGGTTCATCCGATATGTCAGATTCTTGGATCCGCGATGATTAAGGCCTTCAGCCGCAAATTTTTCCACCAAGGCGGCTTGCTTGCCCTGTCCTACGGTGAGCATGCCCAGCGGGTCGACGACTTCGTTGAGATGATCTGGTTCGCCGGTCACGACAATGCATAATCCACCAGTACGCAGTACACGTTGGAACTCTGCCGGGTTATGCGGTGCGAAGCAGTTGATCACCACATCGCGTGATCGGTCGGCAGTAGGCAATTTGCGCCAGACATCCCAGACCACAGCGAGCGTGCTTGGAACCTTCGCGGCACGACGCATGGCAAAGCGGGAGATGTCCAGAGCCAAAGCATCAAGTTCAGCAGCAGGAGAGTTCTCTAGAATCTTCCCCAGGTAGTAGCCGGTACCTGCGCCCGCATCCAGCACGTCAAGCGAATGTCCGTCGTGATGATCATTGATCAGCTCGGACAGCGCGCGCGCCAGAGGCTCATAATGTCCCTTCGACTGGAAAGCATCGCGGGCTTGGACCATGGCCGAGGTGTCTTCGAGGAAGTTCGTTCCTTTGCCAGTAAGGAAGTTGAAGTAACCCTGTTTGGCGGCGTCGAAACGATGCCCGGTTTCGCAACTCAGGGTTCTATCCCGAGTTTCCTCGAAGCCAAGGGGTTGCTCGCAGACCGGGCAAGTAACGTTCGTGGTGCCGGAGAACATTAGAATTTCAGAACCTCTTGTGCAGTTGCAACGTCCATGCTTTCATGGCGCCACAGTTCGGATTCGTTAATCAAGGAGCGGGTAAGTGCTTTGTCGATATAGACAGTGCCCGACAGATGATCAGTTTCGTGCTGGACAATGCGGGCCTGCCAACCGGAGAAGCTTCGAGTTATTTCCTGACCGTCCCGGTCTTTATAAGTGGCGGTGATATCGGCGGGCCGGCTCACTACGCCTTGGAATCCTTCGAAAGACAGGCAACCTTCGTAGAAGACTGCCGCGCGCTCTGTTGATGCCGTATATACGGGGTTGAAAATCTCGAAGTACTCCAGCGGCTCACGCTCTCTGTGCGAGGCAGCTTCCTCCGGAATGGGATAGAGATCTTCGAGCACGGCAATCTGCAGGGGGATACCCACCTGCGGAGCGGCGAGTCCTACACCCGGGGCGTCGTACATGGTCTGGCGCATTGCTTCAAGGAGTTCTTCGAGCAGTTCCTGTGGAAGCTGCTGCTCGTAGGCCACCGCCTGCTGGCGGAGAACGGGATGTCCCAGTTGGACAATAGGCAGTATGAGGTTCTCATCTGCAGTCTCCAGGACTTCTCGAACGATATTCTCGATGTCCTGTGCGGTGTACTCGGTGTTCATCGGCAAGCGCTAGTCCGTTCGTATTCGTTGAGCTGAAGTTGAGCCAGGCGCGAGGTGAGTCGGGCCTTTTCAGTGTCATGCAGCATGTGTCCAAGATTGCCCAGATTGTCTGCGGCGTACAGATGAACTTCCACGTTCTTGTCGTAGAAGATATCGATAAGATTCGCCAATCGGCGTTCCTCATCCATTGGCATGGTGGCACTAGCTGGGATGCAGGTTATATGCCAGCGCGAATACCGGCTTGCCAAATCCAGATAGTCGGCAGTGTTGCGGCGGGTTCGGCAGATCTGATCGAAGCTGATCCAGATCTCATCCGCATTCACGTGGACTGGCCCGATTTCGTCGTAGCCGATCTGGATCATCGTATCGTGGACCGGCAGTTCTCCTGGTGCTTCGAAGAGATTTAGCGTGCCTCTCCGATACCCGTCCAAGACCTGCTCGGGATCGGCGGCGAGCTGTCGGTAGTCCACCGAATGATCCAGCGAGAATACAGTGAAGTCCCGTTGGATCCGTTCAATAATTGGCTGAACCAGGTGATGGAAAGTGTCATCGTCAAGCAGCTTCTCCGGCCCGTAGTTCGACGTAGTGACCAGCTGGATCTCGTGTTCCGTGCAATGCCGAATGAGCTTGGCCATGAACATTGCGTCGCCAGGTTCGGTGCAATGGAACTCATCGAAGACCAGCAACCGCAGTCCAGCTAGCTCGCGCTCAAGCCCTTGCGAGAAAATCGCGCCCAGCGGCTGGCCCGGGACACGGTTGACCGGGGAATTTACGCGCTGGAAGAACTCGTGGAAATGGAAGCGCGCTGTCGTGGTTTCAGGCAGCACCGAGACCAAGGTATTGATGATGAGGGTTTTGCCTCGACCAGGAGGGCCATAAATGTAGACGCCAGGGTGCTTTGCCGTCATCGTCGTACGCAAAGTACGTCCTAGAAGGTCGATCAGATCACTCTGAACCGGGTCAACTTCGATACCTTGCAGCTTGAGAGCTTCGCGGATCTGAAGAGCGTACTTATTCCCGTGGGGAATGCGTAGCAACGGATTAGCCATATCTAAATTTTGCCACTGAGCGCAGACGCGGCCAATCTTCTGTGATGCAATCGCCACCATTCCAGCTTGCAGGGATGCCTTGCGGTGCCGAGGCGACGTTAAAGTGCCTAGTCAAGAAGCCTTCGATTTATTTCGAAACGGATGATTTAAATAGGGGAGTGCTCCCAAAGATGGCTACGAGCCTGTTTAGTCTTGTGAATTTTGAGCATACCTATCGCTTTATCTTGATCCGTGGCCATAATGGACACACCCATAGAGCTGGGTTGAAGCAGTTGAATCGGACCAGGGCGGGCGAAATGCGGAGAGGGAGCGCGTGAGATGACCAGCGAATTCATTGTCCCAACGGCTGAAGACGAGATCGTCTCCAGCGATCTTTTGGACATGTCGGCAACGGTACTCAAAACCTTGTCGGATCCGGCAAGGCTCCAGATGCTCTGGGCGCTGTCCATGGACGATCTTTCCCTGTCCGATTTGGCTCAGTTGATCGGCGTTAGTCCAACGGTTGCCGGCCAATTGCTATCCAAGCTGCGAGCAGCTGGTGTATTGCAAACGAGGAAGTCCGGCCGCCATGTCATCTACTCGATGCATGATGAGCGATCGCGCGAGTTCATTCGGCAGACCCTGGACTTCGCGAGGCACCGGCTGGATTTGCAGGATCAGCGTCAACAAGCTGAGCAGTAAGCGGCCTTCGAAATCCGTGGCGTAAATGGACGAATATGGCTACTTCCAACGACATTGCGAATAAGCCGATAATCTACATTATGTAAAGTATTGGAAATCCACGACTCCCCACGCAGGGTCTCACTGCAGCCATTTGTGCTGGCTGCCCCGTATATCGAAGCAGGCTCTTTTCATGCCCATCATTCGAAAGTTCGCGGACGCTTCGGCGGGATCTGTGGATCTCAGGTGGTCCTTCGGCGTATAGACCGACAGGCTTTGGCCCGCAATGATTGATCGTCAGGCATTGCCACTCTGGCTGGGAACTCACGTCGCTGGAAGCCTTGACGTGGGTTCTACTGTGCAGATCGAGCATGCGGAAAACTACATCTGCGAAAGCCGGATTGAACAGGTCGAGCCAGCATCCGCCCTCGTGATGTCCTGGAAGTTTCCGGAAGAATCTGTGTCGGAGGTTAGTTTGACTCTGCAGTCGAGCCTCTTCGGAGCTGAACTTGCGCTGAGCCACTCCAAACTCAGCGTTGGCGTCTCGAATTACCTGGCGGGATGGGAAACGCATCTCATGTATCTGGAGGCCGTCCTGCTTGGGGCTCCGCGCTCGATGGACCAATTCTGGGACGTTTATCAGGAGGTATTCGAGAACTAGGGCGCTTTCCTCTTGCCACTCCCCTTGATGTTATTCCAAACGATGATCGATCCGGCTAGAGTACACCGCGCCCGGTCAATGCCGACCTCAAATCCGCAGCGGAAGTAAAGTGATGTGTGTGGATCCCGAGATCGGTCGCCCCGACAAGTTTCCCGGCGGAATCGTCGGTAAAGAGGATCTGGTTTGCACACAGGTGCAGAGCATTGATTACGTGCAGAAATGCTCGTCGGTCTGGCTTCGGATAACCGATTTTTGCTGAATTGAATACTCGGGCGACGTGGGTGGCGATTCCTTGCCGCTTAAGTTCGATGTCAATGGTGTCGCTGCCGTTCGTGAGAATGGCGGTGGTGATACCTGCACGTTGTAGATCGTCGAGTAGCTGCAGCACATCGCGATCTACAACGGGCTCTATGAGACCCCATGCGTTGGCGGCTTCCGTGGATCCAACGCTCTTCCCAATCTCCTTGATCCATGTCAAACGAGATATTTTACCTGTAGTGAGTCGTTCCAGGCGAGCAGGGTCGAAAGCCGCCGCGTTCAAAGTGCCTGATGGCAACCCATATTCCATTTCAACGTCAGCAGTGGCGGCCTCGGGAAAATTGCGGATCACTCCGTCCAAATCGAAAACTACTGCGTGGATCATGGGTGCCATCCTGCCAGATTCAGGCGCATTGGGGCATCTGGGTCCAAGTGCATCCGGTGCTTTTCCTGCAGCAAGGGCCTGCCTAGAAATCAAGTAGGTGCTGCGTCAACCGGGAACTCCATGCTCCAGGGCAGGATGTCGGCGGTATCCCTGGAGCCAGATAGGCTAGTACTTGACCGAGTTCCCGGACTACTCCCCTATCTACCTTCAAGGACAGAAAACACCCTATGTCTCCAAGCGCCCTGTACCGTCTAGTTGCCCGCGCTGAAGCTGTCACATGGACGATGCTGATCATTGCATTGATTTTGAAGTACGTCGTCAAGGTTGGTGATTGGCCTGTTTCCATTGCCGGCTTCATCCACGGCTTTGTCTTCCTGACTTATGCAACGATGGCTGTGCTCATTGGCATGAATCAGCGCTGGAGGAAGTCGCTGATCATTGGAGCTGCCGCGACCGCCGTCGTCCCATATCTGACCATTCCTTACGACAAGTGGCTGGAACGCAAGGGAAAGCTGGATGGTACCTGGCGTACCGAGGCAACCGATCATCCAGATGATCGCAAGTGGACCGACGCGACGATGCGTTGGCTTGTTGCCCGCCCGGCGCTGACCACGGTCCTGCTATTCGTCGTTATTGCCGGTATCTTCTCGACCATGCTTTTCATTGGCCCTCCAGGTGGCGAGCACTAATCATGGATTCTATGAGGAGCAGGCTGCTTTCGCCTGGGCATCACTGAATGCCCTGACTCCTCAATCCAATTTGCCTGGCCCGGTCACTTCCATGTGTTCTTGGCCAGGCAAATTCTGTTTAATCCGGACATAGCAGGGTAAGGCTCGAACTACTTGGTGGTGCGTTGCTTCGGTGCGTAGTGAACCATCAGCAACATTCCAATTAGCTCTACCAAGGTCTGGCTAACGACCACGGCAGAGGCTAATTCCAGCTCCGCGGGCAAAGCCAGGGCCAGGGGAAGCACCACCAGAGAATTGCGTGTGACGCCACTGAAAGTAACTGCCCGCCGCGAGGCGGTGGGCAGCTTGAAGAGTTTCCCCGCGGAGTATCCAAGGACATTCATGATGCAGATAAACAGAGCGAAAACCATAATGGCCAGCCCTAATTGACCCAGGCTTGCTCTCACCGTGAAGATCTGCGAGCCCACCACGCTAAATAGCGTTCCCATCATCAACGGAACCATTAGATAGTCGGCCCAATCCCCGATGGGCTCTGCCCAGGTAAATCGTTTGGCGAGTGCCTGGGTGAGTGCTGCTGCCAGCAGTGGGAGCACGATCAGTCCCAGCAGTGCCCCCAGGAAAGGAGCTGGCACGATCACGTCGATCGCCGAGGGTCCAGCAAATATATAGAGGTATGCCGGCACGAGCAGCATCTGCAAGATCAACAAGAGCGGTGTGGCCGCCAGCAACCGTTGGCTGTCTCCCCCGGCTAAGCCGGTAAAGACGATAACGTAGTCGATGCAGGGCGCTAGCAAGACCAGCAGCACGCCGAAGAGCAGTGCCTGGTCCCCCGCCACTATTCGCGATAGCCCGAAGGCCACGAGCGGCACCACGGCAAAGTTGACCGCGCACAGTGCACCCATGAAGCGAGTGTCCCGGAAGGCCTCCGGAAAACGGGTCAGCGGCATGCCCAGGAAAGTAGCGTGGAGCAGCAACCCAAGGAACGGGTTAACCGAGTTCTCGAGACCCTTGCTTGCGGCAGGCAAGGCCAGGCCGAGAACGCAACCGGCAGTGATCGCGGATAAATAGAGGGCGATCTGGTGCGTTTGCATCCATGCATTGCCAGGCCAGATCTTCATAGGACTAATGCTAGAACAATAGCTGCGGCCACCATGGCCGTGAGCTCATTCGGGCGAGCCTCGACGGCGACCTTCTGTGTCTGAACCGACAACGATCCAGCCAACGCCGAATTACTCACGGACACCGGGGTAAACCTATGATGAGTACATGAAGGATTCTATTCGTAAGTGGCCGCTGTGGATGGCTGTCGACGTTGTTCTCATTGTTCTATTCGCCCTGCTCGGTCGACGTGAACACGAGCATGCCTTGAGCATTGGCGGCATCCTGATGACCGCCCTGCCGTTCTTGGTTGCCTACGTCGTCGTGACCTTGCTGTCCAAGCCTTGGACCACGATCAACAAGCTCTTCCCTGTTGGCGTACTGGTCTGGGTGGTGACCGTAGCAGCGGGCCTTGCGCTTCGCGTTGGCATGGATTCCACTGCGGCACTCCCCTTCATCATCGTCGCGACACTGGTTCTGGGCGCATTCTTGATGGGGCGTCGGCTGGTTACCTCAATGGTGGCTAAGCGGCTAGGTAAATAGCAGGCCGAGCCCGTAGGAACCGGCAGCGACGAGACCGCTGGCGAAAGTCCCCAGAATAAACTGTTCGGCGGCGCGATGGTTTTTCAGTTCAGAGAACCGGCCAAGACCCTTGACCGCCAAGACGACGGCAATGCCTTCTGGCCAACCGGCCCAGAGGCTTCCAACGATGGCCGTGCGCTCCAGGAGTCCGATCCACAGCCCGCCTCGAAGCGGTGAAGGGTCGGACTCCTCCTTTTGGAGCTCGACATCATTCTTCGCAGCAAGCCGGAAAACAAGTTCCGTAAACGGACCGCCGAAACTAATGGCAAAGATGGAACTCAGGACGATCGCGTACACCGGCGAAAGCCCGTTCTGCTCCAACGAAGTTTGAGAAGCAACTGCCAGCAGGGCCGAGAGAATGGCGAACAGGGCAGAGACCACAACTAGCCAGTCGCGGACACGAGCTCGTTTGCCCATGGCATAGCCAAGGTAGGCAGCTATGCAAGAGACAAACGCCGCCAGGCTCAGACTCCCCCAAGCGATCCAAAGCATTTACTGCTCCTTTAGCATCTTCAGCTGTCGGTTCAGCGATTTGGCAGCTTCATCCATCATTCGGTTCGCCTCAAACCATAGCGCGGCCGACAGACGAGAAGAGACAGCCTGCTGGGTGATTCCTAATTCTTTGGCAATCTGCTGCTGGGTCAGGCCTTCGTCGGCCAGAGTGCCCGCTTCCCATGCCGTGGCCCGTCGCTTTGAAACTATGCAGGCAGTCAGCTGGAGCTCGGCTTCCAGACGGGTGGCTTCATGCGACGGTCCATGAACAGCTAGATGCGCATTGGTGTTCTTTGCCCGCTCAACTGCGACACGAGCATATTCAAAGGCAGGTCCCCTGCCGGCACGGGTTTCTTCGGGCAGTGGCGTTTCGACTTGCCCAAAGCCAATGCCGACACTCCAGTCCCCTGAAGCTGCCATCATCACTGCCAAGCGAATAGCTTCGTTGGCGTTATCCAAGGCAGCTTGAACTTCATCGCCAGCGGTTCGCTGGAAGGGGCGAACCACTGGAACGGTAGCATTAGCTTGCTTGACTAGAGCCTCCACCTTATCTTCGGTGGAACGTGAACGCCGCTGGTCAATGGTCAACACAATCATGGAACAATTGTAAAACTTTGTATCTGAATCTACAAATTAAAATCATTGTACTATGCGAAGCGGGGCGATGCGCCCATGCCTCTCATTCGCTGCTTTTCGACTAGAGTTGATTCCAGATCAGCCGCCTCCTGGCAGGCGATAAGTTAGAACCGAAAGGCACAGTGATGGTCACCGCATTCGTCATGATCCAGACTGCAACGGACAGTATCCCTGAATGCGCTAAGCAGATCTCCGCAATCTCGGGCATCAGCGAAGTCTATTCCGTAGCAGGCGACTGGGACTTGATTGCAATTGCACGAGTCAACAAGCACGAGGACCTCGCCGAAGTCATTGCCAATAAGCTTTCCAAGATTCCAGGCATCCGCGGCACCCAGACCCACATTGCATTCCGCGCATATTCGGAACATGATCTTGAAGCAGCCTTTTCCCTTGGCCTAGGCGACTAAGGACTTTTCAAGAACAAAGCCGGCCTTCGGTTCAGCGATTGTAAAATCGCGAACCAAAGACCGGCTTCGTTGGCATCTGACGGTGCTACGCGCCTACGATCGCCTGGGTCGTTGAGGACCAGGCTTCCAAGGTCGCCTTCGCCGCACCGGAATCGATGGAATGCGCCGCTTTCCCAATCGCCGCCCGCATGCGATCTTCGAAACTGCCTTCAGCGGTATCGCTGTAAGCCACCATTCCGGCAGCCGCGTTCAGGAGGACCGCATCTCGAACGGGTCCGGGAGTCCCGGAGATGACATCTCGTACAACCCCTGCGTTATGTAGTGCATCTCCACCGCGCAGATCATTAAGCGTCGCACGGGCAAATCCCACGTCCTGGGCATCGAACGTGAACTCGGTGACCGTGCCGTTGCGCACTTCCCAGACGCGGTTAGCTGCAGTGGTGGTTAGTTCATCCAGTCCGTCATCCCCGCGGAAGACCAGGCCACGCACGCCACGGCTTGCAAGAACGCCCGCCATGATTGGTGCCATGACCATGTCGGAGCAGCCGATGGCGGATGCGCTGGGCAATGCGGGATTGGTCAAGGGGCCCATGAAGTTGAAAGCGGTTGGTATGCGCAATTGACGGCGTGCTCCGGCAACGTGGCGCATCGAGGGATGGAAGACGTTGGCGAAGCAGAACGCAATCCCAACCTTGTCGTACACCTCTACAAGGCGCTCGATTGGTACCTCCAGGCGGACGCCCAATGCTTCAAGCACGTCGGCGGAACCCGAGGACGAAGAGGATGCGCGGTTGCCGTGTTTAACTATGCTCACGCCGGCGCCAGCGCACACCAGTGTGGCCATCGTTGAGATGTTGACGGTGTTCTGGCGATCGCCACCGGTCCCAACAATGTCCAAAGTTTGTGCATCGATGGTCAAGGGGCGCGCATTGGCGACCATGGAGTCCACTAAGCCGGTCAATTCGGCCACGGTTTCACCCTTGGATCGCAGTGCAACCAGGAACCCGGCAATCTGAACGTCGCTCGCCTCGCCGGACATGATCTCATTCATTGCCCAAGCGGCCTGTTCGCGGCTGAGATCGCCACCGTTGATCAGGGTGGCCAATAGATCTGGCCACGTCGGGAACTTTTCGTTTACAAGGCTCGTTGACACATGGGAAAGCCTATCCAGACACCGGGGCGCTACCCAATTCATGTCGTTAGATGATGTGGCTCAGGTCGCTAAAAATGCCTAGTTTCTGGGGTTAAATACGAAACACTTTCGTTGCATAAATGATTGTTTCGTGAGACTCGCCGGATGAAGCTCTACGAATTGTAGAAAGAGTTTTCTCTGTACTTCCGCATGTTTCCGCGGATGTTGCCAAGATGTGGCGCAACAAACCTCTGCCAACCCGCTTTTGCATTGGTATCTGAGGGGCATTTAGAGACATAATGTCAGTGTGACAACTGCGACTCATGCCCCAAATACGACGGCGCCACATGCGCCGAACCGCCCAAACATGGTGTCGGTGGGAACGATGGTGTGGCTCTCCAGCGAGCTCATGTTCTTCGCCGCCCTCTTCGCCATGTACTTCAGCCTCCGGGCTGCCGCGCCCGAACTATGGGCGACTGAAACTGCCAAGCTCAACGTACCGTTCGCGCTGGTTAACACCATCATCCTGGTGTCCAGCTCGTTCTCGTGCCAGCTAGGCGTGTTCCGTGCCGAAGAATTCAAGCCTCGCCGTTCCGGTGGGCTTTTCAACTTCAAGGAATGGGGAATGATTGAATGGTTCATTCTTACCTTCATCCTTGGCGCGATCTTCGTTTCGGTTCAGGCCTACGAATACGCTGTCCTCGTTAGCGAGGGCGTGGCATTCGACTCGAACTCCTACGCTTCGGCCTTCTACATTACGACCGGCTTCCACGGCATTCACGTCGCTGGTGGTCTGATTGCATTCTTGCTGATCATTGGTCGTGCGATGCTGGCTAAGAAGTTTGGTCACTTCGAAGCAACCGGCTCCATCGTCGTGTCCTACTACTGGCACTTCGTTGACGTTGTTTGGATCGCCCTGTTCGCGATCATCTACTTCTTGAAGTAGCAACTTAAATTCATTAGTTGCCTCAACAAGAAGTACGGCAACACCACACCAAAGAAACTAAGTGAGGAACCAGCAAGTGAAGGCTCTTTCGAAAAAGCGCCGCCACCCGCTCGCCGCTGTGGCCCTGCTTCTGTTCGGATTGCTGATTACCGGCAGTCTTTACACTGCAGCCGGTAACATCAGCGAAGCGAAGGCAGCTGAGACCACTTCTGCATCGCAGGCCGATGTAGAAGAAGGTCAGAAGCTTTTCGTCGCCAACTGCGCTACTTGCCACGGCATGAATGCCGAAGGCTCTGACTCCGGTCCATCGCTGATCGGCGTTGGCGCGGCTTCTGTTGACTTCCAGGTCGGCACCGGCCGTATGCCGATGCAGATGCAGGGCCCGCAGGCCCAGGTCAAGCCAGTACAGTTCGACGACGAGCAGATCTCCCAGCTGGCAGCGTATGTTGCAAGCCTGGGTGCAGGCCCAGCGATCCCTGATGAGGAATACTTGGATACCACCCAGGGCGACGCCGCCCACGGTGGCACCGTCTTCCGTGTGAACTGCGCAATGTGCCACAACGCGGCTGCTGCCGGTGGCGCGTTGACCCGCGGCAAGTTCGCACCAACCCTGACCGGTGTATCCGAGAAGCACATCTACGAAGCGATGGCTACCGGCCCACAGAACATGCCAGTGTTCAACGACTCGAACATCACCCCAGAAGAGAAGCGTGACGTTATCACCTTCCTGAAGACCATTGAAGCAAATGGTTCCGCTGGCGGTGCAGCCCTGGGCTCCCTGGGTCCAGTTGCTGAAGGCCTGTTCACCTGGACCGCAGGTCTTGGTATCATCATTGCCTTCACCATTTGGTTGACCTCGCGTCCTTCCTAAGGCAAACCCGCGGCCTCGGCCGTAACCATCACTACGTACATAAATTCCTAACAGAAGGATGAGAGAGAAACATGGGCGACCATAGTCACGGCAGTCCCGAAAACTCGGGCACCGTTGCTAAGGCTGACGATGTAGCTCAGGATCGATTCCCAGATCCGGGCTTACCACCCCATCGTCCGCGTCTCGCAGACCGCGATCCGCGCGCAGCCAAGCGACATGAGCGTCAAGTAGCGCTCCTATTTACCATCTCCATCATCGGCACGCTCTTCTTCTTCGTGGCCTACTTCGTCCTGGGCCACCTGGGCGAGATGACCTTCGCTGAACTGCGTGTGCAGAACGCTGCACTGGGACTGGGCACCGCTTTCGCGATGCTCGGTATCGGTGTGGGTATTGTTCACTGGGCCAAGACCCTGATGCCGGATCACGAGCTCATGGAAATGCGCCACGAGATCCGCTCGGAAGAAGATCGCCAGGATGCCGTCGAAATCATCGATACCGTGCTCGAAGAGTCCGGCATCAAGCGTCGTCCGCTGATCCGCAATACCCTGATCGGTGCCATCGCCTTGGCGCCAATCCCAGCAATCTTCATGTTCCGCGATCTGGATCGCACCGGTAACACCGCGAACGAGATGATCGATTCCCTGCGCCACACCATGTGGGACAAGGGCATCCGTCTGACCCGCGACCCATCCGGTACCCCGATCAAGGCTTCGGATGTGCAGATCGGTTCCGCATTCCACGTGATCCCAGAAGGCCTCAACGAGACCGAGCACCCGCTGAACGAAAAGGCCAAGGCCGTCGTTCTGCTGATGCGCATGGATCCAGCAGAAATGCAGATCTCCGAGGGACGCGAAACCTGGAACGTCGACGGCATCGTCGCATACTCCAAGATTTGCACCCACGTGGGTTGCCCGATTGCTCTGTACGAGCAGCACACCCACCACTTGCTGTGCCCTTGCCACCAGTCGACCTTCGACCTGACGCAGGAATGCAAGGTCATCTTCGGCCCAGCTGGCCACGCACTGCCACAGCTGCCAATTACCGTGGACTCCGAGGGCTACCTGGTAGCTCAGAGTGACTTCCACGAACCAGTTGGCCCGTCCTACTGGGAGCGTGGTTAATCATGACGACAACTAACGAATACCAGGCATCGACCGCTACCGGTCGCATCGCCAACTTCGTGGATTCCCGCGTCGGCGCTTCGGGCATGGTCAAGGAATTCGGTCGCAAGATCTTCCCGGACCACTGGTCGTTCATGTTCGGCGAAGTGGCAATGTACACCTTCGTACTGCTGCTGCTCTCGGGCACCTTCCTGACCTTCTTCTTCGATCCGTCGATGGCTCACGTCGTCTACGACGGCTCGTACGTACCGATGAAGGGTATCGGCATGTCGACGGCTATGGCATCGACCATGGATATCTCCTTCGACGTGCGCGGCGGCCTGTTCATGCGACAGGTACACCACTGGTCGGCACTGCTGTTCGTCGCTTCCCTGTCCGTGCACATGCTGCGCGTATTCTTCACCGGCGCATTCCGTCGCCCACGTGAACTGAACTGGGTTGTCGGCGGCGTGCTGCTGATCATGGGTCTTGCTGCCGGCTTCACCGGCTACTCCCTGCCTGATGATCTGCTGTCCGGTAACGGCCTGCGCATTATCGATGGCGTCATGAAGGCACTGCCGATCGTCGGCACCTACCTGTCGATGTTCTTCTTCGGCGGCGAGTTCCCTGGCGATACCGTGATTCCGCGACTGTACTCGTTGCACATCATGATTGTTCCTGCGGTCATCATCTTGCTGATCGTTGTGCACCTGTTCATGGTCGTGACCCACAAGCACACCCAGTACCCTGGCCCAGGCCGCACCAACGACAACGTTGTTGGCTTCCCGGTTGGTCCGGTATACGCAGCCAAGGCCGGTGGATTCTTCTTCATCGTCTTCGGCATCGTGGCATTCATTGCTGGCCTGTTCCAGATCAACCCGGTATGGAACTACGGTCCATATGACCCATCCCCTGTTTCGGCTGGTACCCAGCCGGACTGGTACATCGGTTTCGTCGATGGCGCGCTGCGCTTGATGCCAGGTTACCTGGGCAACTTCAGCTTCGAATGGATCATTCCATTCCCATGGGGCGATAACACCCTGGTGATGTCGGTACTGCTGCCAGCACTGGTTCCTGCAGGCGCACTGTTCGCAGTGATGTTCGCATGGCCGTGGATCGAACGCTGGATCACCAAGGACAACCGCGAGCACCACCTGCTCGACCGTCCACGCAACGCTCCATTCCGAACTGCAGTGGGCGCTGCCGGCGTAGTCTTCTACTGCGTCATGTGGGCTGCTGCTTCCTCGGACTTGATCGCGACCCACTTCCACGTGTCGCTGAACGATGTCACCTACTGGCTGCGTACGCTGTTCTTCCTGGGCCCAATCTTCGCCTTCTGGTTGACTCGCCGTATCTGCCTGTCGCTGCAGCGCAAGGATCGCGAGATCGTCCTGCATGGCCGCGAAGCTGGCATCATCCAGATGTCGCCTGAGGGCGGCTTCTCGGAGAAGCACGAGGAAGTCGACGTCTACAAGCGTTACCTGCTGACCAACTACGTTGATCGCCAGTACATCCCGGCTCAGCCTGACGCAGCAGGACACGTCTCCGGTTCGGAGAAGCGTCGTGCAGCAATCTCGAAGTTCTTCTTCGAAGATCGCGTCGCCCCGGTAACCCCATCGGAGCTGGAAGCTGCTCATGCAGCCCACGGCCACCATGAGGTTGAGGGTGACACGCAGGACTCGATCGCCAAGTAATAGCGACCTGAGTTAGTCACAAAAGGAGGGACACACCGCAAGGTGTGTCCCTCCTTTCGTTAACCCGGCTTTCCCAGGGGTCCCAGTGAGCCTAGCGCCGGGTGAGCGCTCCGAAGACGCATGGTGGACGCCCATCGAGATTCCAGTGGCTTAGAACGGCATCTGGCACTGCCGGGTGCTCAGGGTGGAAAGTCCGATACTGCTCCCCTAGCCGCGTATCGAGCTGCGCTCCCCAGTGCGGAGAAGAATTGGCCATCCTGTTTGGCACTTCAGTCAGAAATGCCGTTCGGGGCTGAATGCTACTGCCGGCCTGCAGTGCAGCCATTCCGGATTGGCTGGAATCGAATGCGGCACGCCAATGCCAGTTGCGACAGGTGCAGCTGCCCGGAATCGTCCCGGGCCGAACCGGAGCGGAGAGCTGCTCAGTGCATTTGTCTTTCCAGCGAAGGCTCTCCAGACTGGGGACGAGCTCAGTTGCGCAATCACGTTCGCCAAGACTTCGGATGCAGCAGTTTCGACTCCCGTTTTGGCTCTCGGCATGGTCGAGCCGATGGCCAGGGCGTTCTTCCAATGCTGCTCCCCTGCCAGAAAGAACGCCCGGCAGGCACCATGCCCTCCAGTCCTGCTTCAGAATCGTTTGAATTGGATGACGGAATAGCTCTGGACGCATCGACCGGATGGCAGAATCTCGCTGCAACCAGGACTGTGTGATCTAGGGATATATTGGATCTTCGCTGCGGCCTATCGCACTAGTGTGGATGGTTTCCCACTGGACAGGGCGGCTGGAGTGTCCACTTTTCAACTTCCGTCGACATTCCATGTCCTGCTGCCTTGAAGCGGCTTTGAGCTTGCGCCGCGATCTTCTTCCGTGTGCGGGAGACCTGCTTGCTCCTGCTATAGCTCCATACCGGCGGACCAGGCTGCGGGAGTGCTTATTCAGTAGTTGATGCCCGGAACCATTTTGAACGGCAGATATGGCATCCTTGGGGATGGTTGACGGGGGGTGCTTGGCACTTGCGCGTTGGAATCGAAGCAGCCGGCCGCATGGCTATGCCAGCCCTAGAAAGTGTCGGTGTAGCGAGGCGTGCGTGTGCCCACTCGCTGCAACGGCACGAAGAGCTTGTAGCGGTCTGAGCGGTAGAGCGAGACCGAGTAGTCGGCTAGCCGATCGCCGATGTAGGCATACCGGGTGATCTGCAGGAGCGGGAAGCCTGGTTCTACGCCCAGGAGCACGGCTTGCCGCTTGCTCGCCGCAGTGCTTTCCACCTGGTCCTCACCCCATTCGAGCAAGATGCCATAGCGCTCGTGCAATGCCTGATAGAGCTTTGACGGCGGCTCGCCATCCACAAAGCCAGGCACGAGATCGGCAGGCATATAGTTCTCGTCCAGGCTCATGGGGGTGCCATCGGCCAGCAGCAGGCGCTTGAACTGGACTACGGCAGTACCCTCCTCCACCATCAGCTGCGAAGCCAAGGTGGCGCTGGCTTTAATCTCCGCGAATTCGAGTACATGGGCATCGGGAACCATGCCGCGGCGCATCATATCTTCGGAGTAGGAATGCAGGCGGACACGAAGGTCCAATTTTTCGGGCACGACGAACGTGCCGATTCCCACCACGCGTTTGAGCACTTGTTCATCCACCAAGGCATCGATGGCTTGGCGGATGGTCTTGCGGGCCACGCCGAAGTGCTCTGCCAGCACGCGTTCGGGCGGAAGCTTGTAGCCGGGTTTGCACGCCTCGCGCGCATGGGTCTTGAGAATCTCTCGGATTTGCCGGTACTTGCTTTGCCGGCTGGCCGGATCAAGGTGCGCCTGGACATGTGGCTGCGGTGCGTGGCGCATGCTGCTTCTCCTTGATCCAAATATCCTGACGGCCTATCGCCATCGAGGAACCCCTATTAAAAGACTAACGGGACGACAAGCAAAATTGCTTGTCGTCCCGTTAGGGTTACTGCCTAGTGAGCGTGATCGCCACGGCTGTATTCGTAAACCCAGCCGGTCACGCCAACGACGGCCAAACCGGCGCCGATGAAGAAGACCCACCAGCCCACAGCGAGGCCAAGGAAGCCAATCGCTGCAGCCGAAGCCAGGACCAGTGGCCACCAGCTCCATGGGGAGAACATTCCGATATCGCCGGCGTTCTCGTGGATTTCGCCATCCACGCGGTCCTCGGGCCTGTTGCCAACGCGCTTAGCGGTGAATAGCAAGTAGCCACCTACCATCGCGGACAATGCGACCAGCATCAGCAATGCCAGGAATCCGACCCATTCGCTCCAGTTGGTCATGTAACCGTAGACAATCGCTACTGGGGTGAAGAAGAAGACGCCACCCAGGAAAATCCAGGATTCAACTTTCATCGTTACACGTCCTTCTGGTCAGCCGAGCCGAAGATCTTCGCAACCGGAGTTTCGGGGGTTACCCGTCCACTCAGTTCCGGGTGGTGCAGATCCAGTGCCGGACGCTCGGAACGGATGCGAGGGATCGAGTGGAAGTTGTGGCGTGGTGGAGGGCAAGAAGTTGCCCATTCCAGCGATGCGCCGAAGCCCCATGGATCATCTACTTCGACCTTCTTGGCGTTACGGTGGGTAACCCACACGTTCCAGAAGAATGGAATCATCGACGCACCCAGAATGAATGCGAAGACGGTCGAAACCTGGTTCATGGTGGTGAAGCCATCTTCAGGCATGTAGTCGGCGTAGCGACGTGGCATGCCCATAACGCCCAGCCAGTGCTGGATCAGGAAGGTGCCGTGGAAGCCGATGAACAGCAACCAGAAGTGAATCTTGCCAAGACGCTCGTTGAGCATCTTGCCGGTCCACTTCGGCCACCAGAAGTAGAAGCCAGCGAACATCGCGAACACAACGGTACCGAAGACTACGTAGTGGAAGTGAGCCACAACGAAGTAGGTATCCGATACGTGGAAGTCCAGCGACGGAGCCGACAGGATAATACCGGTCAGACCGCCGAACAGGAAGGTGATCATGAAGCCCATGCTCCAGAGCATTGGGGTTTCGAAGGTGATCGAGCCGCGCCACAGGGTTCCGATCCAGTTGAAGAACTTCACACCGGTTGGAACTGCGATCAGCATGGTCATGAAGCCGAAGAACGGCAGCATTACCGAGCCAGTGACGTACATGTGGTGTGCCCACACGGAAACCGACAGTGCAGCAATCGAGATGGTCGCGAAGACCAGGCCCTTGTAGCCGAAGATCGGCTTGCGGGAGAACACTGGGAAGATCTCGGAGACGATGCCGAAGAACGGCAAAGCAATGATGTAGACCTCAGGGTGCCCGAAGAACCAGAACAGGTGCTGCCATAGTACGGCACCGCCATTCTCTGGATCGAAGATGTGGGCACCGAAGCGGCGGTCTGCACCCAGTGCGAACAGCGCAGCTGCCAGTGGCGGGAAAGCCATCAGGACCAGCAACGAGGTGATCAAGGTGTTCCACGAGAAGATCGACATGCGCCACATGGTCATGCCAGGTGCACGCAGGCAGATGATCGTGGTAATGAAGTTGACGGCGCCTAGGATGGTACCGAAGCCCGACAGTGCAAGGCCGAAGACCCAGAGGTCTCCGCCGATTCCTGGCGAGAAGGTGGTGTTCGACAGCGGAGCGTAAGCGAACCAACCGAAGCTAGCTGCACCCTGGGGGGTGAGGTAGCCGGCCAGAGCGATCAGCGAGCCCAGCGAGAAGAACCAGAAAGCCAATGCATTCAGACGTGGGAAGGCCACATCCGGGGAACCGATCTGCAGGGGCATCATGACGTTGGCGAAACCTGCGAACAGCGGGGTTGCGAACATCAAGAGCATGACAGTGCCGTGCATGGTGAACAGCTGGTTGTACTGTTCCTTGGTCTGCAGGATCTGCATGCCTGGTTCGAACAGCTCTGCACGAATCAGCAGCGCCATAACGCCACCGACACAGAACAGGATGAACGAGCTGATCAGGTACATGTACCCGATCTTCTTGTGGTCGGTCGAAGTAATGTAGTCGACGAACAGACGACCCTTGGACTTCGGCACTACGGCTGGAGCAATCGACTTCACGTCGTCAGTTGCATATTCAAACGTTGTCATGATTACTCTCCTTCCCCGTGCTCTACTACGACGCCGTTAACAACATCTGGCTTACGGTCGTACTCTTCACCAATATGTCCATCTTCCATCTTTGCCAGCTGAGCCTTGAACTCGGACTCATTGACAACCTCGACGTTGAAGAGCATCTCGGAGTGGTACTCGCCGCAAAGCTCGGCGCACTTTCCGTCGTAGCTGCCTTCAACCTGTGGAGTCAGGTAGATGTAGTTGGTCTTGCCTGGGATCATGTCCAGCTTCTGCAAGAAGGCTGGTACCCAGAAGGAGTGGATGACATCGCGGCTATTCAGCTCAAGGGTTACCGACTTGCCCGCTGGCAGGTACAGGGTTGGCAGTTCTTCGCGAACGCCTTCCGAGCCATCGGTGTTCAGGTGAGCCTGTTCGCCGGCGTAATACTTCTCGGTGCCCTGGTAGCTGTAGTTGAAGTCCCAAGACCATTGCTTGGCTCGGACATCGACTACGACCTCAGAATCAACAGGGGCGTTGATCTGCTTTTCCAGGGTGTTGTTGAAGCTAAAGAAGACTAGAACAAGGACCAAAGGAATGGCCGTGTAGAAGATCTCCAATGGCAGGTTGTAGCTCAGCTGACGCGGGTAACCCGTATCGTTCTTGCGGCGGCGGTAGGCGATGACGCACCAGAGCATCAATCCCCAGGTCAATACGCCGACGACAATAACAGCGATCCACGAGTTAACCCAGAAATCCTGGATTGCCCCGGTGTGGTTGGTGGTGTCGCGCTCCACGTTTGGGAGCCAACCGCGTTTTGCCTCCGCTGTACATCCCGTCAACAGCAATGCGCCAGTGCCGACTAAAGCCAGTACTTTGGCTTTAGCGGACCCGCGACTGCCGGTTCGGTCTTGCGAACTCACAGACGGCCCTTCCTCTTTGTTGGTGCAGAATGTGGTCTTCATAAGTCACCTCGTGGTTTAAACGAGTTGCACGGTGAGGTGGCTCACGAAGGGAAACATAGTTTTACTACTTAATGTAGAGCTTACCCTCTTTGGGGTCAGAATGCCGAAAAACGCCGCTGTGCTAACGAGAAATTTCTTCAACGTTTGAACAGCGGCGTTTGTTCCCTACGGCCTAGTGGAAGGAATCTCCACAGGCGCAGGAACCCGATGCGGCCGGGTTGTCGATGGTGAAGCCCTGCTTCGAGATGGTGTCCTCGAAATCAATGGACGCGCCAGCGAGGTACGGGACGCTCATCTTGTCAACGATGACCTCAACGCCATCGAAGTTGCGTACCGCGTCGCCGTCGAGCATGCGCTCATCGAAGTAAAGCTGGTAGATAAGGCCCGAGCAGCCACCTGGCTGCACGGCGATGCGGAGACGAAGATCATCCCGGCCTTCCTGTTCCAGAAGCGAGCGAACCTTGTCCGCCGCCACGTCGGAAATCTCCACCTCATGGGTTGGCACCTCAGTTGGATCGCCCTTGGTCTGGTCAACAGATGCAGTCATGATTTTCCTCCCATACTGCTCGATGCGGCACCAAGCTCCAGATTTGTTACTGGAACCGGCACCTCTGTTCTTGCTTCTATCCTACGTCGCTACGCTGAAGAATTCTTCCCCTGCGTCTCTCCGTATGACACGGTTCATAGTCCCTTGGCGTTGATCCTCGCCAGCATGAGGGCTTCAGCCTCAATTGCGTGCTGGAAGTCGCCTAGATGCAGCGACTCGTTGGCCGAGTGCGCACGCGAATCGGGATCCTCGACACCGGTCACCAGGATCTGCGCCTTCGGGAAAACTTCCAGTAAATCTGCGATGAATGGAATTGATCCACCCAGGCCCATATTCACTGGTACAACGCCCCAAGCTTGTTCAAGCGCCCAGCGCGCGGTGTCATTTGCCGAAGCGTCCAGGTTCGCCTTGTAGGCGTTGCCTGCTTCGGTGGCGACAAATTCAACCTCGGCGCCGCGAAGGTCAACGCTTTTGACGTGTGCTTCAAGGGCCTTGAGCGCATCTGCAGGATTCTGCCCTGGGGCCAGGCGCATCGATACCTTGAAACGCGTTGCCGGCAGCAAGGTATTCGACGAGTGGTCGACACTCGGGATATCCATTCCAATCACGCTCAGTGCTGGTTTATTCCACAAGCGGTCGGTGATCTTGCCGGTGCCGGCAAGCTGGAAGGATTCCAGAACGCCGGAGTCCCTGCGGAATTCGGCTTCGTCGAAGTCGACTTCAGCGATGTCGTTGGCAACCAGGCCGGCCACGGCAACAGAACCGTCCTCGTTGTGGAAGCTGGAGATCAACTTGGCGGCGAGGATCGGGCCATCGAGAACTGGTCCGCCAAACATGCCCGAGTGAACTGCATGGTTCAACGAGCGGACGGTGATCTCCGCTGCGCACATGCCGCGCAGCGAGCTGGTCAGTGCTGGGGTTCCAACCGACCAGTTGGACGAGTCGGCAACTACGATCACATCTGCTGCCAACTTGTCCTGATGGGCTTCGAGGAAGTTGCGGAATGATGGGGATCCGGCTTCCTCCTCCCCCTCGAAGAAGTAGGTCACGCCGACGCCGAAATCGCCAATGAGGTCCAGCACGGCGCGCATCGCCGCGATGTGGACCATGATGCCGGCCTTGTCGTCAGCGGCACCGCGGCCGAACAGCCGGTCCCCTACCTTCGTGGCTTCGAATACCGGGGTTTTCCAGTCCGCCTCGTTGCCCGGAGGCTGGACGTCGTGGTGTGCATACAGCAGCACGGTTGGCTTTCCGGGTGCCGCCTTGCGCTGGGCTACCACGGCAGGTGCGCCCATAGCGCCGTTCTGCGCAGGCTCGCGCAGGATTTCCACGGTCTCCATCCCGGCCGACTTGGCCAATTCGGCCACTGCCGCAGCCGATTTTTCCAGGTTCTGCGGGTCGAAGGATTCCCATGCGATGCTCGGGATCGCGACCAGGGAAGTGAGCTCTTCGAGGATCTTCTCGAAGTTCGTTTCGATGTGGCTTTTTAGAGCGGCAATATCGACGCCGCTTGCAACAGCGTCGAAGGTAGTATTTTCGGTCATGCCTTCAGCCTAGCAATTCCTCGCGTATCGAATGTCACGCCGCTAACTATTTCCGGCTAGAATAGAGGGGTGTTTGGACGTAAGAAGGATG
Source organism: Glutamicibacter sp. NPDC090743 (assembly GCF_044769125.1). NCBI lineage: Bacteria > Bacillati > Actinomycetota > Actinomycetes > Micrococcales > Micrococcaceae > Glutamicibacter > Glutamicibacter sp. NPDC090743. The sequence goes on from NZ_JBIVXE010000004.1 coordinate 292,918, forward strand.
AACCTCAATCCCCCGTAAATGTGGAGTCTGCCCAGCAGGCCCCGGAAACAACCGACGGCCGCAAGACTGGTCCAACGCCCAAGCGCAATGCGCAGCAGGCGAACCGTCAGCGCCCGTTGGTTCCTACCGATCGCAAGGCCGCTAAGGAAGCCCAGCGTCAACAGCGTGTTGAAGCGCAGAATCGTTTGCGCTTAGCCAACGAAACTGGCGATGAACGCTACCTGATGCCACGCGACAAGGGTGAGCAGAAGCGCTACACCCGTAACTTCATTGACTCTCGCTGGATGTTCGGCGAGTACATGATGTTCATCATCCTGGCCTTCTTGGTTGTCTCGCTGGTGTTCCAGCGCAACCTGCAGATCCAGATGTTTGTGCAGGCAGCCCTCTGGGTTGTTATCGCACTGATCATCATCGAAGCAATTGTGACGACCATCCTCTTGAAGAAGCGCCTGGTCGCCAAGTTCGGCCACATGGAAAAGGGCGTACGCATGTACGCGGCAATGCGTGGAATGCAGTTCCGCAAATTGCGCCTGCCAAAGCCACAGGTCAAGCGCGGCGCAAATATCGACTAGTCGATACCGCTAGACCGCAAAGGGGCAAGCTCGCTGAGCTTGCCCCTTTCTAGTTAATTGCTTGATTGAATAACAATGTTCAAAGTTTGTGGAGCCAAGTACAAGTTGATGCAGATTCTGCGATAGGAATATCGTTGCCGCGACGCATTTCTGCCAGTCACTGTCCGTGCTCGCAGCATGCGGCCTTGTTGGCTCAGATACAAGGATTCATCCCGGTCGGCAACCGCTATTGCCACGTTCTCCCCTAGCGCGGCTGCCCTCTCCTAGTCTCCTGATCCAAGTTGCGTTCAAAGCTGTTGCAGGAAGAACGTACGCAGAAGATGGGCCCAGTTAACGCGGAATGGCTCCGACTCTTCGCGAATCGGAGCCATACCGGAGCATTTGGGACATTCCACTCCAAAGAACTAGAGCATGCGCTCCAGGTCCTTATTGATCGAACGTGCCCAGAACGGACCCTCGTAGAGGAATGCGGTGTAACCCTGTACCAGGTCAGCGCCTGCGTCCAGGCGTTCCTTCACATCCGCTGCATTTTCCACGCCGCCGACGGCGATCAGAGCCATATCGGCCGGAACGAGTGAACGCAACTGGCGAAGAACTTCAAGCGATCGCTGCTTGAGCGGAGCGCCAGATAGCCCGCCGGCGCCAATCTCTTCAACCTTGGACGCATCGCTGGTCAAGTTCTCGCGACCGATGGTCGTATTGGTGGCAATAATGCCGTCGAGTTCAAGTTCCATGGCCAAGCGTGCAACGTCAGCGACATCCTCATCGCTAAGATCGGGAGCAATCTTGACCAGCAACGGAATATGGCGGCCGGCAACCTTGTCAGCCAACTGGCCGACTTCCGAAAGCAGCGGACGAAGAGAATCAACGCTCTGGAGCAGGCGCAGACCCGGGGTGTTGGGGCTCGAAACATTGACGACCAGATAATCTGCGTGGATCGCCAGCTGGCGGGTGGACGCGAGGTAATCCCCTACCGCGTCTTCCAGCTCTACGACCTTGGTCTTGCCGATATTCACGCCGATGACCGGGCGGGTTCCAGCGTAACCAGCCTTGAGCTCTTGGCGAGAACTGGCGACACGGGCAGCGACAGTTTCGGCGCCTTCGTTGTTGAAGCCCATCCGGTTGATTACCGCGCGGTCCTCAACCAAGCGGAAGAGCCGCGGTTGCGGGTTGCCGGACTGGGCCTGTCCGGTGACGGTTCCGATTTCAACATGGCCAAAACCGATGTCGCTCAACGCCAGGATTCCGGTGGCGCCCTTGTCGAAGCCAGCAGCCAATCCGAATGGGGACGGGAAGTCGATGCCCATAACGGTGCGCTTCAGCTTGGGTACCGGAGCGAAGAACTTGCGAGCTGCCTTAGTGAGCCCTGCGCGTTGCGCAATCTTGATCGCGTTGAATGCAAAATGGTGAGCCTGCTCAGGATCCATCTTGGTGAACACGTGCTTGAAGACCAGTGGGTATATGCGCATGGAACCATTTTCCCGTGAAGAACCCGAAACAGACAACTTGAGATGGGTAGTATTCAAGATATGAAGCACTTCGTTGTTCCAGAAAGCACCAGTTGGCCAGACTTTATGTCTTCAACTAGGCCGGGGCAATGGGTTGAAGATCCCCTCGGGCCTGATTTTGAGCACCAAACCTTGGATTTCGGCGTCGATGCGGAAGGACCGGCCGTCGCGACCTTGGTCCGCTATCGCCCGGCTGGATTCAGGAATCGGCTCGGACGACGAGCCCAGGGAATTGTTCTGAGCGTGCATGGCTGGAGCGATTATTTTTACAACCGCGAACTGGCAGCTTTCTGGCATCACCATGGATACCACTTCTACGCACTTGATCTACGCAGGCATGGACGCAGTCTGAGAGCCGAACATGCTTTGCCTGGTTACGTCGAAGACTTGGCGGACTTCGATGAGGAGCTCAATGCGAGCTTGGAACTGCTGCGTAACGAGCATCCTCAATTACCGGTAGTAGCCCAGGGGCACTCGACGGGCGGCTTGATCCTGAGCTTGTGGCTTGCGCGCCAAGCGCCGGGCATTAAAGCTCTGGTCCTGAATGCTCCATGGCTTGAGTTTCAGGGAACGGCCTTCCTGCGCATTCCTTTTCACGGCCTTATGGAAGCGATCACCCGCACGAATCCGCGCAGGAAGCTCAACGGACCAGAATTCGATCATTACTGGCAATCGCTAAGTACTGATAGCCATGGCCAGTGGGACGTTCATCGGCTATGGCGACCACGGATCGCTTTTCCGAACACCGCGGGATGGCTGAAAACGATATTTGATGGCCATGCCCTAGTTGCGAAGGGGCTGAAACTTCAACAGCCGATCTTCGTCCTCACCTCGGATCGCACCCATATCGGCACGAGCTACTCCCCTGACATGCAGCACTGCGATTCGGTACTCGACGTTCAGCAAACGCGCTTGCGGGCGTTGAAACTAGGCAGTTTCGTTACCTTGTCCGAAATTCCTGGCGCAATGCACGATGTATTCACCTCCGCTGAACCCGCCAGATCCGCAGCATATCGAGATCTAAGCCTCTGGTTGCGATTGGTGGGAACAACGCTGAAAACGTCCTAGGCCTGTGGCTTGTCGATAGCTCCGCCGTAACGGCGATCGCGCTTGGCATATTCTTCTACGGCGGTAAACAGCGTTCGCCGGTCGACATCCGGCCAAAGCTGGTCGAGGAAGACCATCTCTGCGTATGCCGACTGCCACAGCAGGAAGTTGCTTGTGCGTTGCTCGCCACTGGTTCGGAGGAAAAGATCCACATCAGGCAGTTCCGGAGCATGCAGGTATTTGGCGATAGTCTTTTCGCCAACCGAGCTAGCGCGAAGCCTGCCGGCTGCAACATCCCGGGCAATCGCGCTGACAGCGTCGCCTAGTTCCGCGCGCCCGCCGTAGTTCACGCACATGGTCAGCTGGCAACCCAGGTTGTCTTTGGTGAGTTCTTCGGCTTCCTTGAGTTCATTGATAACCGATTTCCAGAGTTTGGGTTCTCGCCCCGACCAGCGTATGCGGACGCCCCAAGAGTTCAACGTATCGCGTTGGCGGCGCAGAACATCACGTGAGAAGCCCATCAGGAAGCGCACTTCCTCAGGGCTGCGCTTCCAGTTCTCGGTTGAGAACGCGTAGACAGAGACGTACTTGACGCCCAGCTCCACGGCTCCGGCCACCACATCAAGCAAAGCTGCTTCGCCTGCACGGTGCCCCTCGGTACGAGGCAATCCCCGCTGGTTCGCCCAACGTCCATTGCCATCCATGACGATAGCTACGTGTTCAGGGATGAGTTCCTGCGGAATGGCGGGCATCTGCGGATGATCCGGATGCGCATAAGGAGCGACTGGGCCTCGGCGGCCGGTGATCTTAGGAAGCTTCTTCAATTTCTCTCCACAAGACGTAGGGAATTCACGGCACGCTCAAGGTGCCACTGCAAGTAGTTGGCCACGATATCTGCAGCTTGCTTGCGCGCTCGAGGTCCTGCTTCTGCCACGGTGGACCAGTCCCCTTCCAGCAGCGCCTGCAGATATTCAATGGTGACGGGGTGCGGCGATAACGATCCAGAGGGACGGCATTCGGGGCAGACGACGCCGCCAAGCTGGACGTGGAGCGCTTGATGCGGGCCAGGCTTGCCGCAGCGCACGCAGTCGGTAAAGGACGGCGCCCAACCAGCAACCGAGAGGGCCCGCAAGATGTAGGAGTCCAGCACGGCTCCGGAATCGACTCGCTGCTTGGATAACAGGGCGATCGCACCGTGGAAGAGCTGATATTGCTTGAGGGCCGAATCGCTTTCTGTTTCCAGCAATTTTTCAGCGATCTCCGACATGGCGTTGGCCACCGTGTAGCTCGGGTAATCCATGACCAGCAATTGGCCGTAAGGATTTCGAAGCTGTGCCTGCGAGACGATATCAAGATTGCGGCCCATCACCAGAAGCGCGTCGACTTCCATGAACGGTTCCAGCGTGGCACCCATCCTCGACGAGGTCCGGCGTACGCCTTTCGCCACGGCACGGACAATCCCATTGGGCGTCAGCAGGGTGATGATGCGATCGGCTTCTCCCAGCTTGTGGGTACGCAAGACCAAACCACGGGTGTGGTAGCTCTTGGAGGCGAAACCTGATCTGGACACGGACAATATTCTCCCACTTCACTCCCAAAACTCTGAATCCATCGATTCCTATGGGTGTCGATTCGTCCCTGGGCGCGGTAGCTGCAGGAGCAATCCGGCATCTACCGGGCCCGAGGAAATGGGGTTCAAGGCGTCTCTTGATTTGAATTCAGCGGGAACGCCGACAGCGACGCAGTAGCCAGTTCCTTTTCTTCGTCGGCGCTTGCTTGCCAGCCGCCCTGGCAGTACCGAGAAGGCAAAACGCCACGGCCAGCGTGGTGAGGCTGGCCGTGGCGTCGAGCTGGCAACGAGGTGGTGCCGCAGACCTACTTGCTGTCGCGGATTGCGCGGTTGACGGCCGAAACTACGGCCTTCAGTGCTGCAATGTTGGTGTTGGTGTCCAGGCCAATGCCCCACAGGATGCGATCGCCCACGGCGCATTCGACGAATGCGGCTGCACGGGCGTTGCCACCTTCGCTCATGGCGTGCTCGGAGTAGTCCAGCACGCGCAGATCCACGCCATCATCGTTGAGCAGCTTGACCAGCGCGGAGACCGGACCGTTACCCTGGGCGCTGCGCTCATGGGCCACGCCGTCGATGATCAGCTTGGTATCCAGGCGGAAGCTTCCGTCCTCCGCCGAAGCCGCGGTCGCCGAAGCAATCTGGTAGTAGCCCCAGGGGTTCATGCCCGAATCTTCGCTGACCGGCAGGTACTCATCCTGGAAAACGTCCCAGATGCGCTGCGAGGAGATCTCGCCGCCCTCGGTATCGGTCTTGCGCTGGATGACGCCGGAGAACTCGATCTGCGCGCGGCGCGGCAGGTCCAAGTTGTAGTCGTTCTTCAGCAGGTAAGCAACCCCGCCCTTGCCGGACTGCGAGTTCACGCGGATCACGGCCTCGTAGGAACGGCCGATGTCCTTCGGGTCGATCGGCAGGTACGGAACAGCCCAGACCAGGTCGTTGATGTCCTTGCCTTCAGCCGAAGCCTTGGCTTCCATCGCTTCCAGGCCCTTCTTGATTGCGTCCTGGTGCGAACCGGAGAAGGCGGTGAAGACCAGATCTCCACCGTACGGGCTGCGTTCAGCCACTGGCAGCTGGTTGCAGTACTCGACGGTGCGGCGGATGTGGTCCATGTCCGAGAAATCGATCTGTGGGTCGATGCCCTGGCCGAACATGTTCATGCCCAAGGTCACCAGGTCGACGTTGCCGGTGCGTTCGCCGTTGCCGAACAGGCAGCCTTCGATGCGGTCGGCGCCGGCCAGGTAGCCCAGTTCGGCCGCGGCCACTCCGGTGCCGCGGTCGTTGTGCGGGTGCAGCGAGAGAATGATCGAATCGCGGTTGGCCAGGTTGCGGTGCATCCACTCGATGGAGTCGGCGTACACATTCGGGGTAGCCATTTCCACCGTGGCCGGCAGGTTCAGGATCATCTTGTTCTCCGGGGTCGCTTCCAGGACCTCGGCTACGGCCTCGGAAATGCGCTTGGCGAAGGCCCGCTCGGTCCCGGTGTAGGACTCTGGCGAGTACTCGTAGGTGATTTTGGTGCCGGTCAGCTGCTCTTCGTACTTCTTGCACAACCGGGCGCCCTGGACGGCGATGTCCACGATGCCGTCTTCGTCCTGGCGGAAGACGACTTCGCGCTGCAGGATCGAGGTGGAGTTGTACAGGTGGACAATGGCCTGCTTGGCGCCTTCCAGCGCTTCGTAGGTGCGCTCGATCAGGTGCTCGCGGGACTGGGTGAGCACCTGGATGGTCACGTCATCGGGAATGCCGCGCTCGATCAGCTGGCGGACAAAGTCGAAGTCGGTCTGCGAAGCCGATGGGAAGCCGACCTCGATTTCCTTGAAGCCCATTTCGACCAGCAGGTCGAACATCTTGTGCTTGCGCTCCGGGCTCATCGGATCGATCAGCGCCTGATTGCCATCTCGCAGGTCGACCGCGCACCAGCGCGGGGCCTTGGTGATGTACTTGTCGGGCCAGGTGCGATCGGGCAGATTGACCTCGATCTGGTCCTGGAATGGAACATACTTGTGGATTGGCATGTTCGAAGATTTCTGCATGTTCTGCATTTCTGTGGGTCCCCTAGACAAAATTAGTGCTTAGTTTGTGGGGCCAGACAAGAGCTACTCCGCGACGAGGGGTCGGCCTGTAGACCACTAGCGGTCCTTTGGATCCTCGCAGCGGCTAAGTAGTAGTAGAAGCTCGAAATGCACGAAATGAGCATAGCACCGCGCTTTGGAGGCAAGTGAAACTTATGTCACTTGCGTGTCACATAGTGGACGTCCGCCTTGCGCAAGGCGGCGGACAGGATGCCCAAGCAGGCGAACAATGGGGCTCATGGAGCTAAGCGCCAGGGAGGTCCATGGATGGAGACGATCCGCATCGGCGCTGGAACCCATGGGCTGCGTACTGGCGTTTCTCCCGCGGAAAGGCTGGCCCGGGAGATCCAGAGTGCGGGCCAAGCAGCCGGTTAACCAGCTCGTCCCCCAAGACCGGTCTGGTCTTGAGGGACGAGCTACGCATTTTCCAGCGCTGAAGTGCGCAGCCTAGAAGCCGAGACGTCCAAGCTGCTTCGGGTCGCGCTGCCAATCCTTGGCAACCTTCACATGCAGGTCCAGATAGACCTTGGTGCCCAGCAGCTTCTCGATGCCCTGGCGGGCGTTGGTGCCGACCTCTCGCAGGCGCGAACCGCCACGGCCAATGATGATGGCCTTCTGGCTGGAGCGCTCAACGAAGAGCGAGACGTGGATGTCGATCAGCGGATTGCTTTCGCTGCGTCCTTCGCGGGAAACCATCTCTTCAACGACGACGGCCAGCGAGTGCGGCAGTTCGTCGCGCACGCCTTCCAGGGCGGCTTCGCGAATCAGCTCGGAAACCATCTTGGCTTCCGGCTCGTCGGTCAGCTCGCCGTCCGGGTACAGCGGCGGGCCCACTGGCAGGTGCTCTGCCAGCACGTTGGCCACCTCTTCGACCTGGAATTCCTTGACAGCCGAGACCGGAACGATTGCGGCGAAGCCGTTCTCGCCGAAGTTCTGGGTACCCATCTCGGCCACCGCAACCAGCTGCTGCGCGAGCTGTTCGCGGTCCACCAGGTCAGCCTTGGTGACCAGGGCGATGATCGGCTTGCGCTGCAGCTGAGCCAGCTGCGTGGCGATGTAGCGGTCGCCCGGGCCGATCTTCTCATTGGCCGGGATGCAGAAGCCGATCGCGTCCACCTCGGAGAGGGTGTCGGCGACCAGGTCATTCAGGCGCTGGCCGAGCAAGGTGCGCGGACGGTGCAGGCCCGGGGTATCGACCAGGATCAACTGCGCATCCTCGCGGTGCACGATACCGCGGATGGTGTGGCGGGTAGTCTGCGGCTTGGCCGAGGTGATGGCCACCTTCTGGCCTACCAGCGCATTGGTCAGGGTGGACTTGCCGGCATTCGGGCGGCCTACGAAAGAGGTGAAGCCGGAGCGGAAGCCCTCAGGCCATCCGCTGGATGCAAGCAGGTTGTGGTTTTCACTCATGTGAGGAATCCTCGTCGTTCTCAATATGGTCGGATGCATCTGTTTCCAGACGCTCTACATGGATTTTGCCGATACGGTTGCGGCGGCCCGCGAGGGCTACCACGGTCAGGCGCAGGCCGTGCACTTCAGCGGTGGAACCGAGTACCGGCACCGATTCCAAGGCCTTGGAGAGCAGGCCGCCGACGGTGTCGACGTCCTCTTCCTCGATGTGCATGTCGAAGTGGTCGGCAATATCGTCAATGGATGCCGCCGCCACGGCGAAAATCGACCCGTCAGGGTTCTGGATCAATTCGGCCCTCGAACGATCATACTCGTCATCGATTTCGCCAACGATTTCCTCAAGCAGGTCTTCCAGGGTCACCAGGCCCGCGGTGCCGCCGTACTCGTCGATGACGATGGCCAGGTGGATGGATTCCTTCTGCAGTTCCTGCATCAGCTCTGCTGCCGACTTCGATTCGGGAACAAAGCGGACCTTTCGCGCCAATTCGGCCAGGGTCCGGGCCTGCTGCAGGCCGTGGATCTCGCGGATCAGGTCCTTGAGGTAGATGATGCCCTGGATATCATCGGTGTCCTCGCCGATCAGCGGGATGCGGGAGAAGCCCGAGGCGATGAACAGGTCCATGGCGCTGTGGAAGGAATGATCCGCATCCAGCACCACCATGTCGGTGCGCGGCACCATCACCGAACGAACGCTGGTCTCCTCCAAGTCGATCACCGAGGAGATCAGTTCCGCCGATTCCTCATCCAGGTCCTCGCCTTCGGAGGCGCGATCCACCAGATCACGCAGTCGTTCCTTGCCCAGGTAGCCGTCTCCATCCACACCGCCGGGGCTCAGTGCCTTGGCGATGGATGCCAACCACGTGGTGATGGGTCCGAGAACCAGGCGCAGGAAGCGGACCAGGGTGGCGGTGGACTGCACGACGTTCTGGGCGTTGGAACGCCCGTAGCGACGTGGCGACACGCTGACCAGGACGAATCCCAGGGCGGCCATCGCAATAGTGGAGATCATGCCGATCAGCCACACATTCTCGATCCACTGCGAAACGAGCAGGGCTACAGCGACAGCGGAAGCGGTCTCGAACCAGATCCGCCAGAACTTCACTGCCTGGGCGTGGGTTTCTGTTTCATCCAGAATTGCGGACAGCGATTTGGAATTGGACTCGGCGCGCAGGCGTTCAGCAGCGTGCCGGGATAATGCGTAGAAGGCTGAGTCTGCGGCAGTCAGCACGGCCGAGAAGGCCATGAAAACAAGGGCGAGAATCAGCAAAATTATTTCCACGGGGTTATTCCACCGTTTCCTTTGGCGCGGGGCGGCCGGTGTAGCTCTCTAGGAGCTGGCGCTGCAGCGCAAACATCTCTTCCTTTTCTGCTGGCTCCATGTGGTCGAAACCCATGAGGTGCAGCAGGCCATGGGTGGTCAGCAACAGGATTTCATCGTGGGTGCTGTGGCCCCCGGCCTTGGCCTGCGCTTCGGCGACGGCAGGGCAGATGACGATGTCGCCAAGGATGCCGCTCTCCCCCGGCGCACCGGCAGTTCCTGGGCGCAGCTCATCCATCGGGAAGCTCATCACATCGGTGGGGCCTTCGAGGTCCATCCACTCGACGTGCAGGGCGCTCATGGCATCCTCGTCGATGAAAACGATCGATACTTCGGTTTCCGGATGCAGGAACATTGCCCGCATCACCGATTCTGCCAAGGCGTTGACATCCTTGAGATCGACGTCGTATTCGGTTTCGTTATTTACTTCAATGCTCATTTGCTGCGGCGTCCCCGGTTGTGGTCTTTGCGTCGGGTGTCATCCCAACGGTCGTAAGCAGTAACGATGTCGGCAATCAGACGGTGGCGAACCACATCCGAAGAGTCGAGTCGGCAGATGCTGATGTCGTCGATGCCTTCAAGGACATCGCTGGCCATGCGCAACCCGGAGGTCGCATTGTTGGGCAGATCCACCTGGGTGACATCCCCCGTCACTACCATCTTGGAACCGAATCCCAGGCGGGTCAGGAACATCTTCATCTGTTCACTGGTGGTGTTCTGCGCTTCATCCAGGATCACGAAGGCGTCATTGAGGGTGCGTCCACGCATATAGGCCAGCGGAGCGACCTCAATGGTTCCGGCTTCGAGCAATTGCGGAATGGTTTCCGGATTGATCATGTCGTGCAAGGCATCGTAGAGCGGGCGCAGGTACGGGTCGATCTTCTCGGTCAACGAGCCCGGCAGGAACCCCAGCTTCTCCCCTGCCTCAACGGCAGGCCGGGTCAGGATGATGCGGTTGACCTGCTTGTCCTGCAAGGCGGCGACGGCCATGGCCATGGCCAGGAAGGTCTTGCCGGTACCGGCTGGGCCAATGCCGAAAGTAATTGTCGAATCCTCTATGGCGTCGACATAGCTCTTCTGGTTCACGGTCTTGGGGCGGATGGAACGTCCGCGCCCCGAGAGGATCTTCAGGCCCAGGACGTCGGTGGGTGCATCCGGATTGCCGGCGCTGAGCATCTTGATGATCTGCTCGATCGTTTCGGCGCTCATGCGCGAGCCGCGAGTGGCCAGCGAACGGGCTTCTTCGGTGACGCGCTGGGCCTTGCGGACTTGCTGCGGTTCACCTACCAGAGCCAGGGATTGGCCGTTGGGGCGGAAGCTCACCTGCGGGTAGGCGCCGGAGAGAATACGCAAGAGCTCGTCATTGGGACCGAGGGTGGCAATCATGAGCTCAGCTGTATCGAAACTGATGGTGAGCGATGCGGATCCGTTCTCCGCTGTCGCCTTATTCTGTTCAACCTGCATGCAGTGCGCGGCGCCCCTTTGCGAGCTTGGTGGTAATCGTGATTTGTCCTGCTTGCCATTCTATCGAGTCGCAGGCCAATCCGGAGAAAATTCAGGTCTCAGCGTAAGCAGTAGAACCTGAAAGTAGTCTTGAATGATGCTAATCGGGGCAAGTGGCGAACATATAGATTTGGTTACGGATTAGTAAGTTGGGCCATTTTTCTGCAGTTAGCCGCTTCTGATATGGCAAGCTTGAGAGCGGTTCCAATACGGCCAGGAGCCACAACAGCTAAAATCACCACGGATTGGTACGCAGTGCAATCAAGGATCTTGCGGAAGATTCCACGCCGATTCGGCGTTTTGGGAATCACTGCCGCTCTCGTCGTCGCCGCAGGATGCGGTCTGACGAATCGCGAGAGCTCCTATGAGATGCCATCGACCGCCGTGGCTGAATCGCTGAACCTGCCGAACGCCACCGACGCTGGCGAGGATGTCGGCATCGCGGCTAGCCTGCCCATCTACTGGCTGGAAAACACCGATACCGGCGTGTTCCTGTACCGCGAGTACATCGAGGACACCCGCCATCAGGAACCCATCGGCGATGCGATCTGGACGCTGCTCTCAGCCGACCCGATGAAGCCGAAACGTTATACCCATTTGAAGCCCACCGATGAAATCGGGGTTTCAATCAATAATGCGAATGTCATCACCTTGGATCTGCCGGCCAAGGTCTTCAGCGCCAATCTCGACCAGGGCCTGTCGGAGCGCGCCATCCAGCAATTGGTCTTCACCGCTACGGCAGCTGCCGCCAGCGCTGGACTGGTCGTGGGCGAGCTTCCCGCAACGGTCCGCATCCTGGTTGACGGCCAGGCAAATGCCACAGTCTTCGACGGTTTCCGGCTCAAGGATGTCTACGAGCGCGATGCGGCGTTCATTGCACCGATCTGGATCATCGATCCGCAGTTCAACAAGACCTTGGCGGATGGCTCGATCAAGATTAACGGCCGAACCACCCAGTTCGACATCGGCACCTTCTACTCCTTGCAGCGCAAGGACGCCGACGGCAAGCTCACGGTGATGACCGCTCAGAAGCAGGTCAACCCCGGGCAGATCAATGCCGACGGTTCATTCACCCTGACCACCGATCTGCGTGCCGGCTCATACCGGCTGACTTTCTGGGGCGTTGAGACCGGATCGGACCATCTGGTCGGCAAGGTCACCAGCGACTTCCGCGTCGAGTAACGCAGCATCCAGCGCTGCAGCCCCCGCCGGAAGTCCTGGACATGAATCTGGGCGCCCGTTGTCCGGGCCAGCTCCTGAACTGGTGGCAGCTGAGCATTCTTGGCCTGCTGGCAGGATTTCCAGTGCCGTTGCCTTGGACAGCGTCCTTATCCGATCGGCTGCCGCATTCGCGTATCCGGCCCGCAGCGACTTCGCGTTCCCCGTCCCGAGGCCTTTTCTCGGCTCGAACCCGTTGCGCCGGCCGGAGACGAAATTGCTCCGCAGATCCCGGCAGGCACATGCCTGCCGGGATCTGCGGAGCAATTCACCTGCTAACCGGAATTCTGGAACCTAGATTTCGCCGATCAAATGGCGGATCAAGACCAGGGCCGCGGGGCCCGCGGTCGAGGCACGCAGCACATGCTGGCCCAGCAGGGCTGGTTGGGCGCCGGCATGGACGAAGGACTGCAGCTCCGTTTCGGAGATGCCTCCTTCTGGCCCGACGATCATGATGATCTCCTGGCCGGTCCGCGCATCGGCGAGCCACGACTGCACATGCCGGGCCACCGATTCCGCGGCCTGCTCGTGCAGAACCAGAACCAGTGCGCCATTTGCGGTATCGGCCGCGATGGCCTTGGCCAGTTCCTTGGAACCCAGCGGGTCCAGCACCTCCGGCTCATAGGCGCGGCGCGACTGCTTCTGCGCCGAGCGCACCTGGGCCCGCCACTTGGCCATGGCCTTGTCGACCTTGGCCGCGTTCCAGCGCACGATCGAGCGGTCCGCCTGCCAGGGGCGTACCGACAGCACGCCAAGTTCCACGCCGGACTCGACAGCTTGCAGGTCGCGATCCCCCTTGGACAGCGCCTGGACCAGGGTGACCGGGTGATCGCTGACCGCTTCCTCGGCACGGCGCAGGACCTTCACGCTCAGCAGGTCCTTGGCGGTGCCGATGACCTCCACAGTCAGGCGCAGCCCCTTGCCATCCAGCAGGTCCAGGTGCTCGCCCGCGGAGACCCGTTTAACGGTGACCGCGTGGTGCGCTTCGGAGCCATCCAGTTCAAGAATGTCCCCGACCGTTGCGTCCCGGCCCTGCTGGGCGTCGATGACGAAGCTGTGGTTGCTCATGCCTAGCGCTGGTTCAGCTTGTCGCGCAGGCGGGAGAACATGCCGCCGCTGTGCTCCACACGGCCGGCCGAGAGTTCTTCGCCACGCAGCTTGGCCAGTTGCTCGAGCAGATCGCGCTGGGCAGCGTCGAGCTTGGTCGGCGTCTCCACCTGCAGGTGCACGATGATGTCCCCGCGCTTGCCTCCGCGCAGGCGCGGCACACCGAGGCCCGGCAGGGTGACGGTGTCGCCATCCTGGGCGCCTGGCTCCACATTGATGGACTGGCCGCCGTCGAAGGTTTCCAGCTTCAGCTCGCAACCCAGTGCGGCGGCGGTCATTGGCAGGCTCATCTTGGCGTGCAGGTCGGTGCCGGCGCGCTCGAAGACCTTATGGCGGCGCACGTCGATCTCGACGAACAGGTTGCCGTTAGGCCCGCCGCCCGGGCCGGCTTCGCCCTGTCCGCGCAGCTGGATGCGGGTGCCGGAGTCGACACCTGCAGGAACGTTCAGCGACTTCGACACATGCTCGCGCACCCGGCCTTCGCCGTTGCACTCCAGGCAGGGGTCCGGGATGGTGGTGCCGAAACCGCGGCAGGCCGCACAGGTTTCCACGGTCATCATCTGGCCCAGGAATGAACGCACTGGACGCTGCACCTGGCCTGCGCCATGGCAGATGTCGCAGGTGACCGGGCTGGTGCCTTCGCGCGTGCACGAACCGTTGCACGTCTTGCAGGTGACAGCGGTTTCCATCTCCAGCGGGTAGACCGTGCCCTTGACCGCATCTTCCAGGTCGATGGTGATGGTGATCAGCGCGTCGCGGCCCGGCTGGGTGCGTGATGCCGGGCCCTGGGCCTGGCCGCCACCGAAGAACTGCTCGAAGATGTCGCCGAAGCCGCCAAAGCCCTGGCCGCCACCGCCGAAGCCCGGGTGGCCGTTGCCGTTCTCATCGCCGGTGGCGTCGTAGTTGGAGCGCTTGGTCTGGTCGGAAAGGACTTCGTAGGCTCGGGTGACCAGCTTGAACTGTTCTGCAGCGTCATCGCTAGGGTTTACATCCGGGTGCAGCTTACGCGCCAACTTGCGGTAGGCACTCTTGATTTCCTGCGGGGTCGCGTCCTTGGCGACGCCTAGGGTCTCGTAATGCGAGCTCACGTTATTCGCCGTGTCCTTTCCTGAGAATCTTGAAATTCGGTAGTGCCGGGCGGTGCCCAGCGAGGCTAGTTAGCCAAAATCTTCGACAGGTACCGTGCCACCGCACGAACCGAGGCCATGGAGGTTGGATAGTTCATCCGGGTGGGGCCCAGGACCCCGAGCTTGTTGCGCACATCGGTGCCGTAGGTGGTGGCGACCACGGCGGCTTCCGACAGCTGCCCGTAGTGGTGCTCGGTGCCGATGGCCACGGCTACGCCGCGCGAATCGGCTTCCAGCTCGGAGAAGAGCTTGAGCAGCACTACCTGCTCCTCGAGCGCCTCGAGCACCGGGGTTATGCTCAGCGGGAAGTCCCCTTCCACGCGGGCGAGGTTCGCGGTGCCTGCCATGATGATGCGTTGCGCGTTGGCCGCCTGGGCCATTTCTTCCAGCGCACCGATCACCTGGTCCACCAGGGGGTCGGCCTGCTGCGTCGAACTGCGCTCGATGCGGGTGAGCCGGCCGGCAAGTTCGGCAAGCTTCACTCCCCCGAAATTGTTGAGCAGCCACAGCTTCAAGTCATCCAGCTCATCATCGCTGTAGGAACGCTGGACCGGCATCATGCGCTGATCCACCGTGCCATTGGAAGCGATCATCACCATCAGCACCTGGGCCGAGCCCAGTCCGACCAGATCGAGGTTCTTCAACGAAGCGGTGTCGTAGTGCGGCACCTGGATCATTGCTACCTGGTTGGTCAACCGCGCCAGGAGGCGAACAGTGCTCTTGAGCATCTCGTCCAGGTCCGTGGAGCTGTCCAGGATCTTGTTGATGGCGTCGCGTTCAGCCCGCGACAGCGGCTTGAGCTCGCCGATCTCATCGACGAAGCGGCGGTATCCCTTTTCGGTGGGGATCCGTCCGGAGGAAGTATGCGGAGCGACTATGAGCCCCTCTTCTTCCAGCATAGCCATGTCATTGCGGATCGTCGCGGCGCTGACACCGAGGTTGTGCCGGTCCAGGAGCGCTTTGGAGCCCACTGGCTCACGGGATTGGACGTAGTCCTCCACGATGGCACGCAGAACGTCTAGGCGTCGCGGCTCTGTCACAACAGCACCTCCTTGGATTCCCTGTGCCCGGCTTTGGCACTCTAACCTGTCAAGTGCCAAGTCTAATACGTTCAGCAGTTGCTAGCATTGGATTTCGAGCGTATTCGATCACAGCGAAAGGCAGTACGTGACTAATTACTCCTGGGGACCACGGGATCTGAGTGCACCGGCACCGAAAAAACTCCGCCAGGTCCCTGTTGAACGTGGCATGATTCTGGAAGATGCCACCTCAGGATGGGTAGGAGAAGTCATCCGTACCGAGAAATCCGGTGGCATGCGCGTGATCGTGCTCGAGGACCGCCACGGCAAGACCCGCTCCTTCCAGGCGGGCTTCGGGTTCTTCCTCGAAGGCGAAGCGGTGGAGATCATTGATCCCGTTGCCAAGGCCGCACCGCCCCAGAAGCTGGTCTCGGCTTCGGGTTCGCGTGCCGTTGCCGGACTGAAGGCCCGGGAGGCCAGGGCAAGCCGCATCTGGGTAGAAGGCAAGCACGACGCTGAGCTGGTTGAAAAAGTTTGGGGCCACGACCTGCGTGTTGAAGGCATCGTCGTTGAACCACTGCATGGCGTGGACGATCTTGCCGGGGCTATCCGCGACTTCGCCCCCTCCGCGCAGCGCCGCCTGGGAATCCTGGTTGACCACCTGGTTGCCGGAAGCAAGGAATCGCGCATCGTTGCCGAGGCGATGAAGGTCCCCGGTGCAGCGCAAAACGTGCTGATCCTCGGCCACCCGTACGTGGATGTATGGCAGGCGATCAAGCCTGCGACACTGGGCATCAAGGCTTGGCCGGTGATCCCCAAGGGCACCGATTGGAAAACCGGTGTGCTCCGGGCCTTTGGCTGGCCGCACTCCACCGCGGAAGACATCGGCATCGGATGGCAGCGGCTCTTGTCCACGGTGCAGCATTACGGGCAGCTTGAACCACAGCTCTTGGGCCGGATTGAAGAATTGATCGATTTTCTCACGACCGAAGATTACGGTTTCCTAACGATTGACTAATAGTTGGAGATTAGTCTGCGAATCTCCCCGTGGGCCCAGCCGCGGTCGCTATGATAAGAGGAACCACACTTAGCAAGACAAGGAAAAATAGTGACATCACGCCAGACGAAGCCATCGGAGAATTCCCGCTTCGAAGGTTCCAGGACCTCTGCGCTGCCGCTGACTCCTTCAGAAGATCGCCAGTGGGCAATGATGGCCCACTTCGGTGCCATCTTGGGTTGCGTTCCTTCGGCAATCGTCTTTGCCGTATTCCGGGACCGTGGCCCGTTCACTGCACAGGAATCGAAGGAAGCGTTCAATTTCACGTTCCCGCTGACCATTCTCGCCATCGTATTCAATGTGCTCATGGTCTTGCCGGTGATCGGCTGGCTTTTCGCAGTACTCGCCGTGGCCCTCTGGGTCTTCATGACGGTCTCGGGCGCCCTTGCTGCCATCCAGGCCAACAAGGGACGCCCTTACCGCTACCAATTCAATCTGCGGCTGATGAAGTAGCAGTGATTGCCCAGTCTTAGAAATCGAGCAGTTCACGCACCACGAGGTCGGCCAGGAGCCGGCCTCGCTGCGTTAACACCAATGTGCCGGCGAACGCGGCCTTGGCATCAATCAGCTCGTCGGCGATCAAGCCGGCGACTTTCTTGCGTCCGGTTTCATCGAGCTCGCTAATCTTCATGCCCGAACCCAGCCGGGTCAACAGCATCGTGCGCTCAAGCTGCACGGCCTCGGCATCCGGGTATTCGCGGCCGTGGCCCGGGGAGATTCCAGCATCGATCCGTTGCTGATACGCGGCTGGATGCTTCACATTCCACCAGCGCAGCCCGCCAACATGGGAATGCGCGCCGGGGCCTGCGCCCCACCAGTCGCCGCCCTGCCAGTAAGCGATGTTGTGCTGGCAGGCATTCGCCGGGGTCTTCGCCCAGTTGCTGACCTCGTACCAGGAGAAACCGGCCGCGGCAAACATGTCGTCGGCCAACTGGTACTTTTCGGCATGGTCGTCATCATCGATGTTCGGTACCTCGCCACGGCGAATCTGGGCCGCCAGCTTGGTGCCTTCCTCGATGATCAGCGCATACGCCGAAATGTGATCAGGTTCGTAGCTCAACGCGGCTTCGATGCTGGTGCGCCAGTCTGCCAGGCTCTCCCCCGGAGTGCCATAAATCAGATCGACACTGACATCCAGGCCGGCCTCGCGCGCCCACGCAACGGCTTGCGGAACGCGCTTCGGATCATGGGTGCGTTCAAGCACCTTGAGCACGTGGGGCACCGCGGACTGCATGCCGAAGGACACGCGGGTGAACCCGCCGTCGGCCAGCTCCTGCAGGCTTTCGCGGGTCACCGAATCCGGGTTGGCCTCCGTGGTGATTTCCGCGCCCGGCTTCAGGCCGAAGTCGTCGCGGATCCGGCCGAGCACCGAGACCAGGTCTCCGGCGGGCAGCAGCGTGGGAGTTCCGCCGCCGAAGAAGACAGTTTCAATTTCGCGGTGCGGTTGGCCCGAACGGTCCATCACCTCGCGGGCGAAGCTGATTTCCTTGCTGACAGTGGCAGCGTAGGTTGCTTGGCTGGAACCGGAGCCCAGCTCCGTGGCGGTGTACGTGTTGAAATCGCAGTAGCCGCAACGGACGGTGCAGAACGGAATATGCACATAAAAGGACATGGTCCGCCCCTGTGCCTCATGCGCGCATGAGGCAGGGAGCAGACCATCGGCCGGAGCCGGATCGCCGTCAGGCAGTACTGAAGGCATCTACTTCTTTTTCGGCTCGTCGGTGGACAGTGCGGCAATGAAGGCTTCCTGCGGGACCTCCACGCGGCCGACCATCTTCATGCGCTTCTTGCCTTCCTTCTGCTTTTCCAGCAGCTTGCGCTTGCGGCTGATATCGCCGCCGTAGCACTTGGCAAGAACGTCCTTGCGGATTGCGCGGATGTTCTCACGGGCAATGATGCGCGAACCGATCGCGGCCTGGATTGGAACTTCGAACTGCTGGCGAGGAATCAGCTCACGCAGCTTCGAGGTCATCATGGTCCCGTAGTTGTAGGCCTTGTCGCGGTGCGTAATGGCGCTGAAAGCATCCACCTGCTCGCCCTGGAGCAGGATGTCGACCTTGACCAGATCTGCCACCTGCTCGCCGTCGGCCTTCCAGTCCAGCGAAGCATAGCCGCGGGTCTTGGACTTGAGGTGGTCGAAGAAGTCGAACACGATCTCAGCCAGCGGAAGGTGGTAGCGCATTTCGACACGGTCCTCGGAGAGGTAGTCCATGCCGCGCATGGTGCCGCGGCGGGTCTGGCACAGTTCCATGACCGAGCCGATGAATTCGCTTGGCGCCAGGATGGTGGCGGCAACCATTGGCTCGTGGACTTCCAGGATCTTGCCATCCGGGAATTCCGAGGGGTTGGTCACCGTAATCATCTGCTTGTCTTCGCCCATGACCTCGTACACCACGTTCGGCGCCGTGGAAATCAGGTCCAGATTGAATTCGGATTCCAGTCGCTGGCGGGTGATTTCCAGATGCAGCAGGCCCAGGAAGCCCACGCGGAAGCCGAAGCCCAGGGCCACGGAGGTTTCCGGTTCGTAGGTCAGCGCAGCATCGTTAAGCTGCAGCTTATCCAGTGCATCACGCAGTACCGGGTAGTCGGTGCCGTCCATCGGGTACAGGCCGGAGAAGACCATTGGCTTGGCCTCTTCGTACCCGCCCAGGGACTCGGTGGCCGGCTTGTGGAAGTTGGTGACGGTATCGCCGACCTTGGACTGGCGCACGTCCTTGACACCGGTGATCAGGTAGCCCACTTCGCCAACGCCCAGGCCCTTGGTGGGCTCGGGGTTCGGCGAGGATACGCCGATTTCCAGCAGTTCGTGGGTGGTGCCGGTGGACATCATCTGGATCTTCTCGCGAGGAGACAGATTGCCATCGACAACTCGAACGTAGGTCACCACGCCACGGTAGGTGTCGTATACGGAGTCGAAGATCATTGCGCGAGCCGGAGCCTTGGCATCGCCGACAGGCGGCGGGAGCTGCTTGATGACCTCATCGAGCAGTGCTTCAACGCCTTCACCGGTCTTGCCCGAAACCTTCAGCACGTCTTCTGGCTCGCAACCGATCAGGTTGGCCAGCTCGGCAGCGTACTTTTCCGGCTGCGCGTTGGGCAGGTCGATCTTATTGAGCACAGGGATGATCGTCAGATCGCCCTCGATAGCCAAATAGAGGTTGGCCAGGGTCTGCGCCTCGATGCCCTGGGCGGCGTCAACTAGCAGGATCGCGCCTTCGCAGGCTGCCAGCGAACGCGAGACTTCGTAGGTGAAGTCGACGTGCCCGGGGGTATCGATCATGTTCAGTGCATATGGGGTGCCATCTTCGGCTCCCCACGGCATGCGCACAGCCTGGGACTTGATGGTGATGCCGCGTTCGCGCTCGATGTCCATGCGGTCGAGGTACTGTGCCTTCATGTCGCGGGCAGCGACAACGCCGGTCAGTTGCAACATCCGGTCGGCCAGGGTCGACTTACCGTGGTCGATATGGGCAATGATGCAGAAGTTACGGATGAGCGACGGATCGGTCGCGGCAGGCACCGGAGCGGTGCGGGCCAATGGAGACACCTAAACAGACCTCACTAGCTGACTAAAAGACATAGTTGGATTAGCTTCTATTCTGTCATGATTTCCGCGTCTTCTCATATTTCGACAGCCTGAAACTGATAGTTTGTCGTCCATGCCACTGAATCCAGAGAAGATATTTAGCATCGTCATGCGCGCGCTGAAGGAAATCAGCAAGGTCCGCGCAAATTCGGCAAGCAAGCGCCCGGCCAGCAACCGCGCGGCCAGCGGGTCCCCGAGCACTGCCGGAAGCCGCTCTCGTGCCAACTCCATGCAGGATTCTCCAGCGGGTGCCGGCTACCCGGGTGATTACCGTGGCAAGATTCACTACGAGTACAACCCGGCGAAGGACGGCAACGCCGATCCGGGAGAAATTGTCTGGACTTGGGTTCCCTATGAAGAGGATTATTCGCAGGGCAAGGATCGCCCGGTGCTGATCGTCGGCCGTGATAGTGGCTGGCTGCTGGGGTTGATGCTCACCAGCAAGGACAAGAACAACTCGGATCACCGCGACCGCAACTACATGGACATCGGTACCGGCGACTGGGACCGCGAGCGGCGTCCGAGCGAGGTCAAGCTCGATCGCATTATCCGAGTCGGCGAGCAAGCCGTCCGGCGCGAAGGCGCCATCCTGGATCGCGAACGCTTCTCAAATGTGGTGAACGCCCTAAACGAACGCGCATAAGCACTCGTTGTCAGGCTCCCTATCTGATAAAGTTAATCTTTGTGTGTTGCGCAGGTTGGGCAACACGCCCCCTTCGGGTCGCCATAGGTGCCCCACACCGCTCAGTCGATGGCTTGAAGGATGAACCCTCTACCGACCGTATAAAACGATAAACGAGAGAGTTTATTAAAGTGGCTAACATCAAGTCCCAGAAGAAGCGTATCCTGACCAACGAGAAGGCACGTCTGCGTAACGTAGCTGTCCGTTCCGAGGTCAAGACCGTGATCCGTAACGTCAACGAGGCAGTAGTCTCCGGTGACAAGGAAAAGGCAACCGAGGCACTGCGCCTGGCTGGCAAGAAGATCGACAAGGCTGTAAGCAAGGGTGTTCTGCACAAGAACAACGCTGCTAACCGCAAGTCGGCTATCGCCAAGAAGGTTAACGCCCTCTAAGCCGAGCTTAGACTTCATCAACTCCCCCGCACTCATCGAGTGCGGGGGTTTTGTTTTGCCCGGAACTGCTCGTCGAAGCTTCCAGGCAGACACGCGCCGATGGCTAGCCTTCATTAAAGAGCAGTGGGAGCACGCACGAGTGCATCGTGCCCGCCCCCACCTGGAACCTCAGCGGCTAGCGTCCCGGAGCCTTGCCTGCAATGAACATGATGGCGTGTTCCAGCGCGTAGCCCGGTGAACGGCTGCCGCCCTTGACCATGCGGTCGGTATTCGCTATTTCTTCGACGCACAGGGCAAGATCGCTGCGTTTCCAGCCGCGAGCCTGCTGCTGCGCCTGCTGAACTTGCCACGGCGCCATCCCCAACTCGGATGCCAATGAAGCTGCGGGTTCATTCACGCCGGCGACCTTGGCGATCTGGCGGACCTTCATCGCCAAGGTGGCCACAATGGGAATCGGGTCGGTTCCAGTACCCAGCGCATGGCGCAAAGTGCGAAGCGCCATCTGGGCGTTGCCGGAAATTGCGGCATCGGCCACCTTGAAAGCAGTTGCTTCAACCCGGCCGCCGTAGTACCTGTCGACCGTATCCTGGTCAATGGTTCCCGTGGTGTCGGCAATCAGCTGGGAGCAGCTCGATCCAAGCTCTGCCAGCGAGTTGCCTACCGCCGCTACGAGGGCTTTGACCGCGTCATTGGTAATCCGGCGCTTGGCGGCTTTGAATTCGGACTGGACGAAGTCGATCTTCTCGGAGTCCTTTTTCACCGGTTGGCAATTGACGATCAGGGCACCGGCAGCTTTGATTGCGTCAATCAGCTTCTTGCCGCGCGTACCACCCGAGTAATGCATGATGAGCACATTCTCGGGAGCCTGGTCTTTCAGGTAGGCCAGGCCGTCCTTGAGGAAGTACTCGTTCATGTGGGCCAGTTCGTGGACCTCGACCAGATTGGCGCTGGAAAACAGCGAAGAGCTGGTGGCCATGAGCAGCTCTCCAGGCTCGTACTTTGTCGCGTCAAGACGCGTGTGCTGGATATCGTCCCGCTGGGATGCCTGGGAACGCAGCAATTCGAAGGCGCGCGAAGCGAGGTAATCCTCTGAACCGGTCAACAGGATCAGTGGTTGTGGGCGCAGTTCCCGCCATGAGATACCCGGATTTGCTTGGGCGCGTGCCATCGAACTCCTTAGTGCATCGGTCGATATAACGATCCTACCGAACCGGCGTACCCAGGGCGGTACCCAGAACGCCCTGGCTGGTAAATGTGAGCAGTACGGTACCCGATTGGTCGGTGCGAATCACCGTCGCGCCGACCTGCTGCGCCATCGCCAGGGTTTCGGGGTGCGGATGGCCATAGGAATTATCCTTCCCCGCGGAGACCAGCAGGATCTGCGGACGGATCTGCTCGATGATTTCGGTTCCGCCGTTGCGTGCCCCATGGTGCGAGGCTTTCAGGATCGCTGCATGCCCTTGCGGATGCAGGCGCAGCAGGCGATCCATGGCTTCGGTTTCCATGTCCCCGGCTGTGAAGAGATCGATGGTCCCGGGCCCGGTGGAAAAGCTGAACCGGATGACCAGCGACGTATCGTTGGGTTCGGCGTATTTCGCGAAGCGCGCCTCGGGGCCCACGACTTCGAAGCCCACCTCCCCTGCAGCCTGCCGCGTACCGGGCTCCAAGGCGCGTGCACCGGGCCATAGTTCAAGGTCGAACCCAGTCGAGACCAGGCGTTCACCAATCTTTACGTCCGAATTCTCCAGCTCGCCCACGGCCCCGAAATGGTCGCTGTGGGTATGCGTGATGAAGACCTTGCTCAAGGTGCTGATGCCCAGCCGCTCCAGGCACAGCAGCAACCCGCTCTCCGGTGGTCCGGTATCGATCAGCCAGCCCTCTGAATCCCCCAGATTGATGACGAAGGCGTCGCCCTGGCCCACATCGCACATGGCAATGCTCCAATGCGGCGCGATATCTTCCCGGTAGAACAGCGTCGCAGGCAGAACGAGCGCTACGGCGAATACCAGGATCGCTCCCAGCACGCTTAGGGACACCTGCCTGACCCGGAGCCTCTCGGTTTCCCGGCCCAGCACCAGCAGGGTGCACAGCACCAGGGAGAGCATCACTGCCAAGACGATTCCGGGTAGGCCTTCGGGCCACGGCCGGGCGGCACCGGGGAGCCCGGAAACGAAATGGGCCACCTGGCCAATGGCTTCTGCCGGCAGCCCCGGAACCCAGATCAGCACCGATTCCAGCGCTGGCCACGGCGTGCACAGCAGCAGGCAGGCCATGCCGAGCGCAGTAATCAAGGGCAGCAACGGCGCGACCACGAGGTTCGCGGGCAGCGAGTACAGGCTGAAATCCGAATTCAACGCGATGACCACCGGCAGGCAGGTGAACTGCGCCGCGCAGCAAATGGCCGTCAGCTGCGCGAACCAGGCCGGGAATATGTGGAGAAGAATTTCGGTCAGGGCCGGGGCGAGCATGATGATTCCCAGGGTCGCCAGCATCGACAGGGCGAAGGCCGGTTCGGCACCCAGCGAGCGATCGATAGCCAGCAAGGCGGTTCCGCTCAGGCACAGTATTCCCAGAGAGCCTTGGCCACGACCCAGCAGCACCGAGATGACCGCAATGCTGCCCATCAGGCTGGCGCGCAGGACACTGGGATCCGGCCCGGCAAACCAGGCGAAGAGCCCGACCACGCCAATCATCAAGATCGCGCTGGGTGCCCGTGGCACCGAAAACAGCCGGAGCAGCACCAGCACAATGGCCCCGATCAGGGCAATGTTCGATCCGCTCACCGCGGTCAGGTGGCTCAACCCGCTGGATCTCATCGCCTCGCTCAACGCTTCGTCCTGTCCGGAACGATCGCCATAGAGCATGCCAGGCAGCAGCGCCTGGGCATTGTCCGGCAGGCCGCGCAGGCCCTGGGTGAACCGTTCCTTGAGGTAATCCGCGGCGGTAGGCTCAACCCAGGAGCTCACCTGCGGTTCACTGGCGGCATGCGCCCACCAATCGAAGGCGCCGGCAGCTGCTGCTTCCAAGTCGAGGATGGTCTCGAACTCGCCCGCAGTGGCCGGCACCCCGAAATCAATGGTGAGGAAGACCGGCACCCGGCATGGCACCCATTGGCCGTTGGCCCAGTACCGCTGGATTTCCGCCCGGCCGGCGGCAGCCCCCTGGCCCTGCGCGGTGGCCGGGTCCTCGAAGCGGACCACGGCACGGCGCTGTTGCTCGCCGGCGCCCGGCAGCTGGCACTGGGGGTCGGTGAAGGCCAGGCTGCTGACGGCCACCACCCCCAGGAGCAGGATAATAGGACCGGTAAACCATGGCGCCGCGTAGGCGCGGTCGTGCCGGGGCCGCAAAAGCAGGAACAACAGGACAGCCATCAGCGCGGAAAGTACCCACAGCAACCATACCGGGAGGGTGAAATAGGCGGCGGTCCACGCGCCGCCCAGCAGCCACAGGCCGCGGAAATCGGTGTTCACGGGATCACCAGTTCGCTCAGCTGGCCCAGCAGCGCCGGACCGATGCCCGGTACCGCATCCAGCTCTTCCACGGAGCTGAACGGGCCGTTCTCGGTGCGGAAGTCGATGATCCGGGCTGCCAATGCCGGCCCGATCCCCGGAAGCTCCTGCAGGGTCTGGGAATCGGCACTGTTGAGCGAAATCTTCCCGCCCGCCGCCGCGCTCGGTGCCGCGGCTAGTTCCGTGGCCGTCTCGGCGCCCGGAAGGACCACCTGCTGGCCGTCGACCAGCTTGGCCGCCAGGTTCACCATCTGCGCACGTGCGCCTTTGGCCAGCCCGCCGGCGGCGTCCACCGCGTCGGCAATCCGCGAATCCACGGGCAGCTGGTAGACGCCGGGCTTCTTCACCGCGCCGACCACGTGGACCGTGACCTCGGGTGCGGCCAGGCTCGGGGACTGGCGGTCCTCCGGCGCCGAAGCGGACGGGTCGGATACCAGCGGAACTGTTTCAAGCTCCTGGGCGACCGGCGGTGGCGCGAGCAGGATGGAGATCGCAATCCAGGCGAGCACCACAATGACCAGCACCAGCACGGCCACGCGCGAGATCGCGAATCTCAGGCGACCGGGACGTGGCGCGTACTTGCTGAAGAAGTCGTGGCGGCCCATGGGCCACAGTCTGGGCTATGGCGCCGGCGGCCGATCCAGGATGGACGCCGGCTGTGGATAGCTGGGGGCGACGCACACGGCGATCACGCCCAGGCCGGTATGCGCGGCCAGCACCGCCGGAAGGGACTCGACCACGACCGGCATGGCGCTGAACGGTGCCAGTTCGGTGGCGATTTCCTCGGCCAGTTCCTCGGCGCCGAAATGCATCACCCCCAGCCGCACCTCGCCACTGGCGTCGCGGGCGTCGCGCAGGGCCAGGGCGACCAGCCGTGCGGTGGCGCGCGCGAAGGAGCGGGGCTTTTCCAGGGCGACGATCGAGCCCTCGGCAATCCCGAGGATCGGCTTGAAATTCAGCAAGCTGCCGACCACGGAGGACAGCGCGCTGATCCGGCCGCCGCGGCGCAGCTGCTCAAGGCTTGGCACCGCGAAGTACACGGTGTTGGCGGTGGCCGTGCCGGCGATCTGCTCGAGCATCTCCAGCGGGGCGCCGGCGGCGCGGGCGGCCAGCACATCGGCCACGGCAAATCCCTGGGGCAGGCACACGGTGCGCGAATCGACCACGGTGATTGGTGCGTCAAAGCTGCGGGCCGCCAAGCGGGCCGCCTCCACGGTGCCCGACAGCGCCCCGGACATGTGGATCGAGATGATCGACTCGCAGCCGGCGTCGAGCAGCTGCCGGTAGGCGCGTTCGAACTCGCCTGGCGCCGGGCGCGAGGTTTTCACCGCCTTGCCCATGGCCAGGCCCATCATCAGCGCCTGCAGGTCTTCGCCGTGCACATGGTTGTCCACGATGATCGGGATCGGCACTTCGATGAAGTCCGGATGCGGCCCGAAATGCCCGGGCAGGCAGGCCGCCGAATCGGAGACGACCCCGATGCGGGTACGCGAAAGCCCGCGCGGGGCCAGCCACTTGGGCAGCCAGCCCGCGCGCGAGCTTTTCTGGCGTTCAGTCATGAGCCGAGCTTACGGGGCGGGAACCACGTTCACGAGCTTCGGCGCACGCACGATGACCTTCAGCGGCTCCTTGCCATCGAGCATCCGGATCACCGACTCGTGGGCCAGGGCCTGGGCGCGCAGCTGCTCCTCGGTGATGTCCACCGGAACCTCCAGGCGGGCACGGACCTTGCCCTTGATCTGCACGACCGCGGTGATGGTGTCATCGACCAGCAGCGACTCGTCCACTTCAGGCCAGGCGCTGGTGACCACGGAGGGCGCATAGCCCAGCGCTTCCCACATGTCCTCTGCGGTGTACGGGGCGAACATGCTCAGCAACTGGGCGGTCACCGTGGCGGCCTCGCGCACTGCCGGGTCCGCTGCCCCGGCACCGGAGTCGATGGTCTTGCGGGTCGCGTTGACCAGCTCCATGGTCTTGGCGATGACCACGTTGAACTTGCCCGAATCCAGCAGCGCGGCGGATTCATGCACGGTGCGGTGGGTGACCTGGCGCAGCGCCTTGTCCCCTGCCGCGTAGTCCACGCCGGCCTCGCTGGTGGTGTCCTGGGCGATGCGCCAGGCGCGGGCCAGGAACTTCTGCGAGCCCGATGGGGAGACATCGGCCCAGTCCACGTCGTCCTCCGGCGGGGAGGCGAAGACCATGGTCAGGCGTACCGCGTCGACGCCGAACTTGTCCAGCTGCTCGCCCAAATCCACGCCGTTGCCCAGCGACTTGCTCATCGCCTTGCCGCCGTTCAGGACCTGGCCCTGGTTCAGCAGCGCGGAGAACGGCTCGGTCGCGTCGATCAGGCCCAGGTCGTGGATGACCTTGGTGAAGAAGCGCGAGTACAGCAGGTGCAGGATCGCGTGCTCGACCCCGCCGACGTACTGGCCTACCGGCATCCAGTCGCGCACGGCCTTCGGGTTGAAAGGGCCCTGCGTGTACTGCGGGGAGACGAAGCGCAGGAAGTACCAGGAGGAATCCACGAAGGTGTCCATGGTGTCGGTGTCGCGCTTGGCGGCGCCGCCGCACTGCGGGCAGGCCACGTTGACCCATTCCTCGGCGGCGGCCAGCGGGGAGGTGCCCTTCGGGGCCAGCTGCTCGCCGCGCAGGTTATCGGGCAGGCGCACCGGCAGCTGGTCGTCGGGAACCGGGACCTCGCCGCAATCAGCGCAGTGGATGATCGGGATCGGGGTGCCCCAGAAGCGCTGGCGGGACAGCAACCAGTCGCGCAGGCGGAAGTTGATGGTGTGCTTGCCCGTGCCGGCAGCTTCCACGATCTCAATGGCCTTGGCGATCGCCTCGGTCTTCTCCAAACCGGATAGCTGCCCCGAATTGATCAGCTGGCCCTCGCCCGCGGTGGCGGTGCCGGTTTCGTTCGGGTCTTCTTCACCGGTTTCGACGACCACGCGTACTGGCAGGTCAAAGGCCTTGGCGAAGTCCAGGTCGCGCTGGTCGTGCGCAGGCACGGCCATGATGGCTCCGGTGCCGTAGTCGGCCAGCACGTAGTCCGCCGCCCAGACCGGCAGCTTCTCCCCGGAGAGCGGGTTGATCGCGTAGCGGCCGGTGAATACGCCGGTCTTCTCGCGTTCGCTGGACTGGCGCTCGATCTCGGACAGGGCCTTGACCTGCTCCTGGTATTCCTCCAAGGCGGCGCGGTGCTCATCGGTGACCAGTTCGCCAGCCAGCTGCGCGTCGGCGGCGACCACCATGAAGGTAGCACCGTACAAGGTGTCCGGGCGGGTGGTGAAGACCGGGATCTGCAGCGCAGGCTTGTCCTCGTGCGCTTCGATCCCGAAGGTGACCTCGGCGCCTTCGGAACGGCCGATCCAGTTCTTCTGCATCAGCAGCACGCGCTCAGGCCAATGGCCCTTGAGCTGCTCCATGTCCTCAAGCAGGCGGTCAGCGTATTCGGTGATCTTGAAGTACCACTGGTTCAGCGACTTCTTGGTCACCGCAGTGCCGCAACGCTCGCAAGCGCCATTGACGACTTGCTCGTTGGCCAGCACGGTCTGGTCCTTCGGGCACCAGTTCACCGGGTGGTCCTTGCGGTAGGCCAGGCCCTTCTCGTAGAACTTGTTGAACAGCCACTGGGTCCAGCGGTAGTACTCCGGATCCGAGGTGTGCAGGCGGCGATCCCAATCGGCGGAGATCGCGTAGCGCTTGAAGCTGGCGGCCTGGGTATCGATGTTCTTGTAGGTCCACTCGGCAGGGTGGGCATTGCGCTTGATCGCGGCATTCTCTGCGGGCAGGCCGAAGGAGTCCCAGCCGATCGGGTGCATCACGTCATAGCCGCGCAAGCGCCAGTAGCGCGCGACCACATCGCCCATGGCGAAGGCCTCGGCGTGGCCCATGTGCAGATCGCCCGATGGGTAGGGGAACATGTCCAGCACATAGCGGCGTTCGCGGCTGCCATCATCGGCGGGCTTGAACACCTGTAGTTCGTCCCACACCGGAAGCCACTTGGACTCGATGTCCTTGAAGTCGTAGGTCCTGGGTTCGTTCGTCGATGATGTCACGCTGCTCTTCTCACACGCTTTGCGGAAAATTTCCGATAGGAAAAACTTGTTCTTGGTTCCAGACACAACAAAAGCCCCCAAATTTCCACTCGGGGGTACGGCCAACGGGCCGTGCTCAGGCTAGGTTGCGCTTCGGATTCATATCGCGATTCTATCGCATATCCCCTGCCCACGCGCGCATCGATGAAGCGCAAGATTGCACACAGCGGCAAACGCGGCGCCACCGCAGTTATCCACATCCCGCAGCTGCCCGCAGGGGCAGGAGCTTCCAGCGCCCGATCATGGAGCCATGAACGCGCCAGCCCTGATCGCCGCATTGCGCACCGCATGCCAGGCCCCGATGCACCTCGGACCGGCCTTGTCCGGTGCCATGGTGCTGCGCCTTGGCTACCTGTGCCTGGCCCTGTATGCCGCGCTGGGCAAGCTGGTGCGCGATGCGGGCGACCCGCGCCTGGTCCTGGCGCATCTGCAGCTCACCGAAAGGTTCGCCCAGCAAGTCCATTGCGAGCAACACGCCGGCGCACTGCATGCCGAGGCCACCGGCGCCCGGGCGCTGGCACTGGACAGCTACGCGGCCCTGCGTTTGCCTGCGGATGACCCCGACGCCATCACCGACGGGCTCTTTGCCGGGGAACCGGACCTTGCCCCGGGGCGCTGCTGCTACAAGGACACCGCCCAGCTGCTGGCCGCATGGCTGGGCATCAGCTACTTCGAAGCCCAACGGCGCATTGCCGACGCGCACCTGCTCATTGGCCGGCGCACCCCCGATGGCGGCATCTGCGCGCCGCGTTTCAAGCATCTGGCCGAACTCTACGGGCAGGGCGCTGCCAACCGCCGGGCCATCGCTTCCGCCGCGCGGCGCCTTGAACGGCTCGAACCGCAGGACACCATCTTTGACGGCGTGCCCGTGCCGCTGCTGGCGCATGGCACCGATGGCCGCAGCCTGGACCAAGCCGCGGCCCACTCCCTGCGGGAGCTGGGCCCCGCCGCCGCGCAGAAGCAGATCAGCACCTCAATCAGGACCTACAAAGAACTGCACGGCAAGCAGCTGCCTCCCAAGCTCGGCATGTTCATCGGCCCGATGAAAAACGGCGTGCATTTCTTCTCGCTGCGCACCAATGCCACCGACGCGCAACTGGTTCATTCGGTACTCACGCAGGCCGGCAACCCACGAACCAAGGCCGGCCGGGCCGATCGCGATCCCCAGCAGCAGCGCCCGGCGGGTTCGGGATCCAGCGCCAGCGGCGGCCCGCGAGAGGGCCAGGACTCCCAAGCGGACCAGGAGTCCACGGCAGGCCAGAACGCTGGCAACGGAAGTGGAGCCGCACCCGAGCCGCCGTCGTGGTTGCGCAGCGATCAGCCCATGCCGCCGTGGGCCGAAGAGGAACCAGAAGCTCACGGTGGCCAGAACCCGGACGGCGGCCGCACCGCAAAGCAGGCAGAGGCCCAAGGCGAACCGCAAGACGGGGCGCAAGACGAGCCGCACCTGCAGGACTCCCCCGCCGGGCAGCCCGATCTGCATCGTCGCCGGCTCAACGCGTTCATGGCGCTGTTGCGCGCACCATTTGCTGGCGGCGATCGAAAAGTCGTCATCCCGAAGTTCGTGGTCTACCTGTGGCTCGCGGATCTGCAGAACCTGGCGGACGCGCACGGCATGACCACAAATGGCATCGACATCCCGCCCGGAGAACTCCGGCAGCTGCTCGCCAGGGCGAACATCATCCCGATGGTCCTCGGCGGCAACAGCCAAGTGCTGGATATGGGGCGCAAGATGCGCTACCACAAAGGCCGGATCCGCGAAGCGATCATGGCCCGGGATCGCGGCTGCATCGTGCCCGACTGCACCGCGCCGCCGGATCATGTCGAAACCGACCACTACCAGAAGCCCTGGTCCGAAGGCGGCGAAACCAGTGTCTGGTCCGGGGCGGGAATGTGCACGTCCGATCACCACAAGCGCCATGCCGGACAGCTCGAGGTCGTCGATGTCGATGGGCTGCCGCACGTGGTCATGCCTGCACATGTCGATCCGGAGCAAAAGCCCCGCCGCAATACCTATTGGGACGCCCGGCAAGCCGGCGAGTCCCCCGCGCGCCGCAGACCCGCCGCGCAGGAAACCGCGCGTCCAGGCCAGGAAGACACCCCTGAGGCCGCATCGGGCGATTGAGGCGATTGAGCTGCCCCGCGGGTTAAACCGGCAACGCCCGAACCACCCATCCGGGTGATTCGGGCGTTGCCGGTTGCGGCCGGTTCGGAACCGGCCAAGCCACGGTTGCGCTTAGGCCTTGGTATCTTCGTCGACCCAGTCGAAGGTGCGGGTGACAGCCTTTTTCCACAGGCGCAAGCTGCGCTCACGCGTAGCCTCATCCATGGTTGGCTCCCAGCGCTTGTCCTCGGCCCAATTGTCTTCCAGTTCGCCCAGGTCCTTCCAGAAGCCAACGGCCAGGCCAGCAGCGTAGGCTGCACCCAGTGCGGTGGTCTCGGTGACCTTCGGGCGAACCACTGGCACGCCGAGGATGTCAGCCTGGAACTGCATCAGGGCTTCGTTGGCCACCATGCCGCCGTCGACCTTCAGTTCGGTGAGCGGAACCTCTGCGTCGGCGTTGACCGCATCCAGGACTTCGCGAGTCTGGAATGCGGTGGACTCCAGGGCCGCACGGGCGATGTGGTTCTTGTTCGCATAGCGGGTCAAGCCCACGATCGCGCCACGGGCATCCGAGCGCCAATATGGTGCGAACAACCCGGAGAAGGCCGGAACGATGTACACGCCGCCGTTGTCCTCCACCTTTGCTGCCAGTTCCTCGATCTCCGGAGCGGTAGCGATCATGCCGATATTGTCGCGCAGCCACTGGATCAGCGACCCGGCCACGGCAATTGAACCTTCCAAGGCGTACACCGGTGCGTTTTCGCCCAGCTTGTAGGCCATGGTGGTCAGCAGGCCGTTGGTCGAATTCACGATCTCCGTGCCGGTGTTGAAGATCAGGAAGCAACCGGTGCCGTAGGTGTTCTTCGCGGTACCTGCGGTGAAGGCCGCCTGGCCGAAGGTCGCCGCCTGCTGGTCGCCCAGGATGCCTGCAACGGGCACCTCGCGCAGCAGCTGGTTGGTGTGCACGGAGCCGTAGACCTCCGAAGAAGAGCGGATCTGCGGCATCATCGAGCGCGGCACGCCGAAGTCAGCCAGGATCTTCTCGTCCCAGTCCAGGGTCTTGAGGTCCATGAACAGGGTACGTGATGCGTTGGTCACGTCGGTGACGTGCACGCCGCCGTCCACGCCGCCGGTCAGGTTCCACAGCACCCAGCTGTCGGTGGTGCCGAAGAGCAGGTCGCCTGCTTCGGCACGCTCCCGGGCACCTTCGACATTGTCCAGGATCCACTTGATCTTGGTGCCGGAGAAGTAGGTCGCCAGGGGCAGGCCAACGGTCTGCTTGTAGCGTTCCAGGCCGCCATCGGCTGCCAGTTCGTCGACGATGTCCTGGGTACGGGTGTCCTGCCAGACGATCGCGTTGTAGACGGCTTCGCCGGTGTTCTTATCCCACACCACCGCGGTTTCACGCTGGTTGGTGATGCCGACGACCTCGATGTCGTGGCGGGTCAGGTTGGCCTTGGACAGGGCCTGGCCAATCACTTCGCGCACGTTGCTCCAGATTTCGGCTGGATCGTGCTCGACCCATCCGGCAGCCGGGAAGATCTGCTCGTGTTCCTTCTGGCCTACCGAATGCACCTCACCGGCGTGCGTGAAGACAATTGCGCGGGAGCTGGTCGTGCCTTGGTCAATGGCGATGACGAATTTTTCACTCATGATTCACTGCTCTCTTTCTAGAACATTGGCGCGGCGGCAAGTCCGCCAAGGATACCGCCGATGGCTGGACCAGCCAACGGAACCCACGAGTAGGACCAGTCGGAGGAGCCCTTGCCCTTGATCGGCAGGATGGCGTGGGCAATTCGTGGACCGAGGTCGCGGAACGGGTTGATGGCGTAGCCGGTGGCTCCACCCAGGGACAGGCCGATGGCAACAACCAGCAGGCCGACAGCCAGCGGGCCAAGCTCGTGAGGAGTATGCCCCAGTCCGGCGATCACGAACACCAGGACGAAGGTGCCGAAGATTTCCGAGACCAGGTTCCAGCCGTAGGAGCGGATGGCCGGTCCGGTGGCGAAGACGCCCAGCTGCGTGCCCGCGTTCTGCGGATCATCCAGGTGCTTCTTGTAGGACAGCCAGGTGCCCACGGCACCCAGGAAGGCGCCAATGAACTGCGCCGCGAAGTAGAGCAGCGTATTGGCCATGGTCTTGGCGACGCCGGGGGCGTACTCGGCAACGTCCGGGTTGACCAGCAGGCCCAGGGTGACTGCCGGGTTCAGGTGGGCTCCGGAGATCCCAGCTATCCAGACGCCGCAATAGACGCCCAGGCCCCAGCCGAAGCTGATGGCTACCCAGCCCGCGGCGCTGCCGAGAGTGCCTTTCAGGGCGACGTTCGCGCAGACGCCGCCGCCCATCAGCAGGAGAATGAAAGTGCCGGCTAATTCGGCGAGAAACACGTGAGTGGACAACGTTGACCTCTTAGTGGTTTCGAGTGCCAGCGGCGCCTTGCCGCCGGCCTGGATGCAGGTTAGACCAGGGTGACTCCGTGGGCTTCTGCGAGTACTGAGAGCGAATGGTCGATCTCGGCTTGGGTCTGGGACTGGTCCCAACCCATCGGCTCTGCAAGGCAATTAGCTGCCTCGATTACCAAATCCTTCGTGACCAGGCCGCGGAAGGCCAGGTTTGTGCGGCGGATGAAGACATCGATCAACCGGCCCACCTGCTCATGGTTCGCCATGTAGGCCAACTCCTGGCAGGACAGCTCGTTGGTGTGCTCCAGCATGGTTTCGTTGCCGCCGAGGGTCTCCAGCAGGGCATCGGCTCCGGTGCCGTAGCGCTCGAGCAGCACGCGCAAGCGTTCGCGGCCGGCCTTGGACTCGCGCGCGGCATACCAAGCGGCGAGTTCGCCCTCGTTGGCCGGGAAGTTCTTTCCGCCACCGATGGCTACGCCGGCGGTGGACTTCACTTCACGGGCGCCGAGGAATTCCAGGGCCTTGCCGCCGAGGTTCTCGCTCAATGCGCGGAAGGTGGTCCACTTGCCGCCGATCAGCGAGAGCATGGTGGTCGCGTCGGTCAGGCGGGTTTCCTTGATCTGGTAATCGCGGGATACGAAGCCTGGCGCGGTGTCGTCATGGCTGGGCAGGGGGCGCACGCCGGAGAACTTGTAGACGATCTGTTCCCTGGTGGCCTTGATGCCCGGGAAGACATGGTGGACCAGCTCGAAGAAGTAGTCGACTTCCTCGTCGGTGCATACCGCTGGCTCGTTCATGTCGTGCTCGAGGTCGGTGGTGCCGACCAGCACGCGGCCGAGCATCGGGTAGATGAGCACGATTCGGCCGTCTTCATGCTCGAAGAAGATTTCGCGGCCTCCGGTAGCGGCGAGCAGTTCCGGGTGATCCAGCACGATGTGCGAACCCTTGGTGCCGCCGGTCCACTTGGTATCGCGGCCCAGGTCCTTGTTGGTCAGATCCACCCACGCGCCGGTGGCGTTGATGATGACATCGGCGTCGAAGTCGAATTCTTCGCCGGAGAGCATATCGCGCAGCTTCGCGGTGCCGCCGTCGACGCCGGCCAGCTCAACGTAGTTGCTGGCGCGGGCCTCGTCGTTGGCGTTCAGGCCTTCACGCAGCACATCCAGGGTCAGCCGCTCGGGGTTGTGCACCGAGGCGTCGAAATAGGTGGCGGTGTACTTGACGTCATCGCGCAGTGCTGGCAGATCCTGGCGGGCAGCCTTGCCGGCCTTGAAGTTATGCCAAGGGGTGTTGCGTCCGCCGATCCCTGCGAACACGTCGTACATGATCAACCCGGCCTTGATCAACGCCGCCCCGCGTTCGGTTGGCTTGCCCGACTTGTGGGACAGGAAGCGCATCGGTGCGCTGAGGATGCCGGAGAAGGTGGAGAAGATGGGAATGGTGGTCTGCAGCGGCTTCACGTAGTGCGGAGCGATCTCCAGCAGCGAGTTGCGCTCCTGCACCGACTCGTGAACCAGGCGGAACTCGCCGTTCTCCAGATAGCGGATTCCGCCATGGATCATGTGCGAGCTGGCACCCGAAGCGCCCTGGCAGTAATCGCCGCGCTCGATCAGGGCTACATCAATCCCCTGCATGGCCAGGTAGCGGAAGGTCGCTACGCCGTTGATGCCACCGCCAACAACCAGAACCTGCGCCTGCGGACGTTCGCGCAGTTTGGCTAGCTGTTCCCGAATCACGATTTGTGCCCCTTATGTAAATATTGAATGAGTCTGAAGCTAGTCTTGTTACTGAACGGCAAAGCGGTCAAACAAAATGCACAAACGTGCAGAAGTGGTCTGAATCATGATGAAATCCTCGTCCGGGGGCACCTACAAGCGGGCAACGACTGGCACATCTGTGCACAGCACCCCCAAGGCCAAGGATGCGCTGCGCGCCGCCCAGCTGTATTACCTTCAGGATATGAAGATGGAAGTGATCGCCAAGGAGCTGGGCACCTCGCGGTCCACGGTCTCCCGGTTGCTCACCCACGCCAAGCGCACCGGCATGGTTTCGATCAGCATCTCCCCCAGCGCCAACATGTCGGCGCTGCTGGGAAACCAGCTCTCCGAGCACTACGGGATCAGCTTCAACGTCGTACCCACCGATGGCAACATGGATGACTCCGAGCTGCTGGCCCGGGTCTCTGCGCACGCGGCCTACCTGCTCGGCGGCATGGTTTCCTCCTCGATGACGGTGGGTGTTGCCTGGGGATCGACCATGCAGTCGGTGTCCACGGCGCTGGGCTCCCACCCGACCCATGACACGAAAATCGTGCAGCTCAATGGAGCGGCTAATCCGGTGACCAGCGGCGTGCGCTATGCCAGCGACATCCTCACGCGTTTCGGCCAAGCCTTCACCGCCCGCACCGAGCAGTTCCCGGTCCCGGCCTTCTTCGACCGGGCCTCCACCCGCGACGCAATGTGGGAGGAAACATCGATCCGCCGGGTACTGCAGGTGCAGAAGGAGATGAGTCTCGCGGTATTCTCCCTGGGCTCGGCCGGCTCCGCCGTGGCTTCGCAGGTCTACCGCGGCGGCTACCTGACCAAGGCGGAAACCCAAGAGCTCAACGAGATCGGCGTGGTCGGCGACGTGGCCACGGTGTTCTTCGACAAGGACGGGAACAGCTCGAACATTTCGCTTAATGCCCGCTCCACCGGCCCGAACCTCGATGCCCTTCGCAAGGTGCCGACCCGTTTCTGCGTGGTCGCCGGCCGCGGCAAGCTCCAGGCCGTGCGCGGTGCGCTCAAAGGCGGGCTGATCACCGATCTGGTGATCGACGAGGGCACCGCTCTGGCGCTGCTGGACGGGTAGGGTTAAAGCCATGGCCCCACGACAGCAGCTAGTGACCACCCATCATTTGAACGGTGCAGAAATCCGGGTCTACACCCACCCGGCCCAGCAGCCCTCCCGCGGGGTGATCTACGCCGTGCATGGTTTCCGCGGAGACCACCACGGGCTGGCGCGCATCGTCTCGCACCTGGAGCACTACACGGTGATCGTTCCCGATCTTCCCGGCTTTGGCACTTCGACCTCGATGGCGGATCTGCCCCATGACGTCGAGGGGTACGCTGCGGTGCTCAATGAGCTGGCCGAAGAGCTGCAGCTGGAATCCTCCGTGCACCTGCTGGGGCATTCCTTCGGCTCGATCGTGGCCGCCAAGCTGGCCACCGTCCGCGGCTTTGCTTCGCTGGTATTGCTCAACCCGATCTCCGAGCCGGCGTTGGAGTCCGACCAGGCGCTGCTGGCCAAGCTCACCAGCGGCTACTACGAGGTGTGCGCCAAGCTTCCGGCCCGCATCGGCGAACCGTTGCTGCGTTCCAAGCTGTTCAGCGATGCCATGAGCCTGGTGATGACCAAGAGCAGGGACCCGGAAATCCGCCGCTACGTGCGCGAGCAGCACCGCGCCTACTTCGGCGGCTTCCACTCGCGGGCCACCTTGGCCCAGTCGTACCGCGCCTCGGTCAGCGCAACGGTCGGGGACTACTCCCCTGCGCTGGGCTTGCCGACGCTGATGGTCGGCGGCCTGCAAGACGAACTGGGCACCGCGCAGACGCAGGAGGCGCTGCGGGCCAGCTTCGCCAACGCCCAACTGGTCATGCTCGAGAACGTCGGGCACCTGATCCACTACGAGAAAGCTCCCGAAACCGCCGCCGCCATCGATGGCTTCCTGCAGCTGCTGGCAACCGGCCAGGCCGAGGATCCCGCGGCGGGCTCCTAGAGCGCGTCGTCCGGGTCGATAGCGATATTCACGACCGGGTCCTTGGCCGCGGACATGCTCGCGCGCAGCTGGCGCAGGACCATGGTCACCGCCGGCCCGTCGGCGTAGGAGAAGAAGAGCACGTAGCGGTGCTGGGCCGGGGGCCCGTCTATCACCGTCGGGCCGTGGATTTGCACGCACTGCCGGGTCTGCGGATCCAGGTTCGCGACCAGCCGTTCGGCGCCCAGGCCCGAAATCACTGCGCTGCGCACTGCCGGAGGCAACCCCACCTCGCGGCGCTCGGCCAATTCGCGTTCGGCAAAGCTCGCCGGGTCATAGCGCACCAGCGCGGCCCCGGCGGGGCTCGGATTGCCGGTGAGCACCACTACCCCGTCGGCACGCGCCATGGAAGCAGCGGTGAACCAGCGGGAGATGACTTCTTCGGGGTTGCGCAGCGAATCGTGGGCCATCATCTTGTCGGCATCGAGCAGCAGAACCGCGGCGTAGCCGGATTCGGCAAATGGTTCGACCCCTGGCGTAGCGACCACCAGCGCCGGTTTGCCGGGAATCTTGTCCACGGGTTTTGCTCCGGTGGAAGAAATAACGCTGACCTTGGGGAAGGCCAGCCCGAGTTCTTCGGCGGTGCGGTCGGCGCCGATGCTGGCGGCCCGGATCCTCGATGAGGCGCAGTGCACGCACCGGTAGTCGTGGTACTGCTCGCCGCACCAGCGGCAAGCCACATGCGAGCCTTTGCCGGCGATGTGCAGCGGGCCTTGGCAGGCAGTGCAGCGCGCCGGGGTCCGGCAGTCCTGGCAGGCCAGCGCCGGCATGAACCCGGTGCGCGCCACTTGCACCAGCACCGGGCCGGATTCCAGGGCCTTGGTAGCTTCCCGCCAGGCCAGCGAAGGGATGCGCGCCCGGGCGAGCACCGGGTCGCGCTCGAGCTCGAAATCGTTTGTGGTGGCCACAATGCGGGCGGTTTGCGCACGCAACAGGTCGCGGGGAACCTTCAATTCGGTGGCCCAGCCGGTCGCCACCAGGCGCTGGGCTTCGACCGAGCGCGATGGCGATGCGATCAGCAGGGAGATGCCTGCTTGCTGGCTGCGCAGCAACGCCACCTCGCGGCTGTGCTGGTAGGGTGCGCGCTGTTCGCGGTGCGATTGGTCCGCGTCCTGCCACACGATCATCAGTTCCAGCCCGGGCACGTGGCATAGCGCCGCCGAACGGGTGCCGATGACGATCTGCACATGCCCTCCGATGGCACGCAGGAAGTTGCGGTAGCGCGGAGTCGGCCCGTCGTCGGCCTGCAGCCGCGCATAGGATTCGGCGCCGAAGTGCTCATCGAGATAGCCACCCAGCAGCCGCAGGTCGCGCGCGTCGGGCACGATCAGCAGCACGCGCTTGCCGCGCTCAAGCACCGGACGGGCCGCATCCATCAAGAAACCTGGCCAGGCACCGTGGAAATTCGGCACCCAGGTGGCAACGGCGCGCAGGGTTTCGCCGCTTCCCCAGGCGTCAAGCGCTTGGGCGCCGTGCTCGTAGCGGGAGAGCTGGTTCGGGGCGTCGGGCAGCAACGGCGCGACGGTGGCCAATTCCTCTTTTTCGACCTTGGCCGCGCGGGCGGGCACCGCAAGACGCACCACATCCCACAGGGTTCCGGCATAGCGGGTCGCGATCTCCTGCGCGGCGGCCACGATTTCCGGGTACAGCGCCACCTGGGTGCTGACCAGCTTGGCCAGCGGCCGCAGTTTCATCTCCGGGGCGTGGTCCTCGAGCACCGCGACGATGAATCCGGAGAGCAGCTGCGGCCCGAAGGGCACCTTCACGCGCACCCCCGCCACGGCATCCTGGGCCATCGAGGGAGGAATCTCGTAATCGAAGAAGCGGTCCAGGTGCGGGACGGAAGAATCAATCAGCACCCGGGCAACCCGCTTGAGGCGGGCCGGCTCGGGTGCTGAGATGAGGGCGTCTTGCTGCACGCTCAGGTCCTAGGCGTTGAACCAGCTGCGCAGGGCCTCGACGCGGTCCAGCTTCTCCCAGGTGAAGTCGTTGTCCTCGCGGCCGAAGTGGCCGTGGGCAGCGGTCTTGCGGTAGATCGGGCGCTTCAAGTCCAGGTCTTCGATGATGCCCAGCGGGCGCAGGTCGAATACCTCGTTGATGGCCTTGGTGATCTTGGCCGGATCAACGGTTTCGGTGCCGAAGGTCTCCACATACAGGCCCACCGGACGGGCAACGCCGATCGCGTAGGCCACCTGGACCTCGGCACGGCGTGCCAGGCCGGCGGCGACCACGTTCTTGGCCACCCAGCGCATCGCGTAGGCAGCCGAGCGGTCGACCTTCGAAGGGTCCTTGCCCGAGAAGGCGCCTCCGCCGTGGCGGGCGAAGCCGCCGTAGGTGTCCACGATGATCTTGCGGCCGGTCAGCCCGGCATCGCCGACCGGGCCGCCGATGATGAACGGGCCCGATGGGTTCAGGATGATCTTGGTGTTCGAGATGTCCAGGCCCGAACGCTCCAGGATCGGGGTCACAACCTCTTCGCGCAGGTCGGCCTTCAGGGTCGCCAGCTCGTATTCGGCGGCGTGCTGGCTGGAGACGACCACGGTGTCCACAGAGACCGGCTTGTCGCCGTCGTAGCCAATGGTGACCTGGGTCTTGCCATCCGGGCGCAGCAGCGGCATGCGGCCGTTCTTGCGGACCTGGGTCAGGCGCTCGGACAGGCGGTGCGCCAGGAAAATCGGGGTCGGCATCAGCGAGTCGGTCTCATCCGAGGCGTAGCCGAACATCAGGCCCTGGTCGCCGGCACCCTGCATGTCGCGGGGATCCTTGGCCGTGCCTTCGCGCGACTCCAGCGAGTTGAAGACGCCGTCGTGGATCTCCTGGGACTGCTGGCCGATCGACACGGACACGCCGCAGCGCGCACCGTCGAAGCCGTTGGCCGAGGAGTCGTAGCCGATGTCCAGGATGGTCTTGCGGACGATCTCCGGGATCTCCACGTAGCCATTGGTGGTCACCTCGCCGGCAACGTGCACCAGCCCGGTGGTGGTCAGGGTCTCGACGGCGACCTTCGAGTCCGGATCCTGCGCCAGCATGGCGTCGAGGATCGCGTCGGAAATCTGGTCGCAAATCTTGTCCGGGTGGCCCTCGGTCACGGATTCCGAGGTGAAAAGACGAAGTTCAGGGGTTGTTGAAGTCACCGTATAACTCTATCTGGTCTCTGGGACCTGTAAGCAGATCTGGTACGTTTCGTGAACAAGCACCGTATGGCGCCACTCACTTTGTTACAGCTGCATGACTTTTTGTTGCATTCGAAATCTGTTCGATGACCACGCGGGCCACCTCGAGCTTGCTGCCCGAGGCCTGCACCGAGTCGGCGCCATCGGCGAAAAGAACCTGGATGCTATTGGTTTCCTGCCCGAAGGTCAGGGATGCGCCCACCTCGTTGACCACGAGCATTTCGCAGCCCTTGCGGTTCAGCTTGGCCTGGCCGTACTCCAGCACGGTCCCCTGCTCATCGCCGGTCTCGGCGGCAAAACCGACAATGAACGGCGGCAGTTGCGGATTCTGTCCGCGCGAGGCGACCAGCTCGGCGAGGATGTCCGGGTTGCGCACCAGTTCGATGACCGGAGCCGAATGCTCATCGCGCTTCTTGATCTTCGAGTTCTCGATTCTTGCCGGGCGGAAATCGGCGACCGCGGCATTCATGATCAGCACGTCTTGGCCCTCGGCGCAGTCGAAGACCGCCTCGTGCAGCTCCAGTGCGCTGGAGGCGTGCACCAGCCGCACGCCATGCGGCGCGGGCACTTCCAGATGGGTGGCGATCAGCGTGACCTCGGCCCCGGCATCTCTGGCGGCCTGTGCCAGCGCGACACCCTGGCGGCCCGAGGAGCGGTTACCCAGGAAGCGCACCGGGTCCAGCGGTTCACGGGTGCCGCCGGCGGTGATCAGCACCTTGGCTCCGGCCAGCACCGGTTCGGCGAGCAGGTCCTGGATTGCGGCGAAAATTTCATCGGGTTCTGGAAGCCGGCCCGGTCCCGAGTCCTTGCCGGTCAGCCGCCCGGAAGCGGGTTCGATCACCCGCACGCCGCGATCCCGCAGGGTCTGCACATTCGCGGCAGTGGCCGGATGCTGCCACATTTCGGTGTGCATGGCCGGGGCCATCACTACCGGCGCCCGCGTGGCCAGCAGGGTTCCGGTGAGCAGATCGTCAGCCAATCCCGCAGCGGCCTTGGCTAAGACGTCCGCGGTGGCCGGCACGACCATCACCAGATCGGCCTGCTGGCCCAGGCGCACGTGATTGACCGAATCCACCGCGTCGAACACGTTCGAGGTGACCGGATTTCCGGACAGGGCCTCCCAGGTGGCGTTGCCCACGAAGTTGGCGACGTTCCGGGTGGGGATCACGTCGACGTGGTGCCCGGCTTCGCCGAGCAAGCGCAGCAGGAGTACGGACTTGTAGGCGGCGATACCAGCGGAAACGCCTAGGACAATTCGCTTCACGAAGTACTTCCTCGAGGATTCGGTGCGGCAATGAGGTGGGTGCGGGAGAAAAAGGAGCTTAACGAAAAGAAGGCGCCCGCTCAGGGGCGCCGACTTTTCGATTAGTCTTCGATGACCTCGGCTGCGGTTACCTTCAGCAGGTTATCGTCCAGCTCGCGCAAAGCGATGGTCAGCGGCTTCTCGTTCAGCTTGGTTTCCACCAGTGGGCCTACGTACTCGAACAGGCCTTCATTCAGCTGCGCGTAGTAGGCGTTGATCTGGCGTGCACGCTTGGCCGAGTTCAGCACAATGGCGTACTTCGAGTCGTTGGTCTCAAGCAACGAGTCGATCGATGGGTTAATGATTCCCTCTGGGTTGGACACAGGACTCCCTATTTGTCGTTCTTTAGCCCCATGAGGGCTACAAGCTCTTCGGCGGCACGTGCGACATCGTCGTTGACGATGGTCACGTCGAATTCAGATTCCGCTGCAAGTTCTAGTTTAGCGGTTTCTAGGCGGCGCTGCTGTTCCTCGGCCGTTTCAGTGCCGCGTCCCACAAGGCGGCGCACCAATTCCTCCCATGATGGCGGTGCCAAGAAGACGAATTTTGCCTCGGGCATCGACTCCTTGACCTGGCGCGCACCTTGCAGATCGATTTCCAGCAGAACCTTCTTGCCATCTGCCACTGCATCTTCAACCGTCGATCGAATCGTGCCGTAGCTGTTCTGGCCATGGACAACAGCCCATTCCAGCATCTGGCCTTCCTCGACCAGGGATTGGAAGCGTTCGGGGCCCACGAAGAAGTAGTGGACTCCATCCTGCTCCCCTGGCCGGGCGTTGCGGGTCGTTGCGGACACCGAAAGCCAGACATCTGGATAGTTATCGCGGATGTAGGTAGAGACGGTGCCCTTGCCTACAGCCGTGGGGCCGGCTAGAACAGTTACCGACGCAGCGGTCATTGACTACACTTTCGTTTTTGGCGGGCTTTGCTTGAAGTGCTCGGTGATTGCGGTGCGCTGCTTGCGTCCCAGTCCGCGCAGACGGCGGGAAGGGGAAATGCCAA
The DNA here is from genome assembly GCF_044769125.1 of Glutamicibacter sp. NPDC090743. NCBI lineage: Bacteria > Bacillati > Actinomycetota > Actinomycetes > Micrococcales > Micrococcaceae > Glutamicibacter > Glutamicibacter sp. NPDC090743. The sequence goes on from NZ_JBIVXE010000004.1 coordinate 335,495, forward strand.
GTCGCTCCAGCAAATTTGCCGCGCGTACTTCACCTACGCCCGGTACCGATTCCAGAAGGTCCATGACACGCATGCGTCCCACGGCTTCATCTTCGTATACCAAGTCTAGTACCTCGGTGATGGAAATTTTGCCGGCACTGAACTCGGCCTTGATTTCTGCACGACGAGTGCGTGCGGCGAGTGCCTTGGCGCGGGCGCGGATACGATCTTCGTCAGAGAGTTCTCGCAGTACCATCGTTCAGCCATCCTTCAGTTGTAGTGGACTAAGGCTTATGTTGAGAAACATAGCGAGCTAACGCTGCTTTTGCAAGACTAAACGCGTTGTGGCTACTAGAAACTCTAATAGCCACAACGCGCCTATGTCACTTATTCGAATTTTTTGCTAGCGAGCTGCCAGCAATTCGTCCCTAACCCGCAGGGCTTTTTCCCTGAGAGCGGCCTTACTCGGCCCCTCTTTGAGGATGTCCCTGCTGCTCGTGCCCAGTACCTGGCCGTAGCTTGAGGCGAATGACTTGGCAATATCCGCGGCCGTGGCACCCTGGGCGCCGAGCCCTGGTGTGAGCAGCGGAGCCTTGGAAGCTGCCAGATCGATTCCGAGCTTGGACGGTGCATCCCCGATGGTCGCACCAACAACCAGCCCGACATGTCCTAAATCTCCTGCGTATGCATTATCCGCAGTGACTTGGTTAATAATTGATTTAGCAACCGAGTTTTCCCCGCCTACGTGCTGTACCGATGGCCCCTCGGGGTTGGAAGTCAGTCCGAGAACGAACACTCCCCTGCCGGTTCCAGCAGCCAAATCCAATGCCGGACGCAGCGATTCATAACCCAGGTACGGGCTCAGAGTCACGGCATCAGCGGCCAGCGGAGAAGCATCATCGAGCCATGCGCTCGCGTACGCTGCCATGGTCGAACCGATATCTCCGCGCTTGGCGTCGGCCAGCGTGAGCAGTCCAGCGGACTTCGCAGCACTCAAGGTTTCTTCCAATGCGGCAAATCCCTTGGACCCGAAACGCTCGTACAGAGCCACCTGGGGCTTGAGGATTGCCGCCGCACCGGCCATCGCTTCCACGACGGTCAGTGAGAAAGATCGCACGCCCTCGGCCGTATTTTCCAGCCCCCAGGCTTCCAGCAGCGCCGGGTGGGGATCAATCCCCACGCACAGCGGGCCGGAAGCCTGCATGGCTGAACGAAGCCGCTGACCGAATGGGGTCGGCTCAGGCATTGCGCGCTGCGTTCAGGTTGGCGTCGTGCACCTGCAAGCTGGTGACATCCCACTCGTACTCGCGCAGGGCATCGATCGCCTGGACCGAAGCGTTGAACTCCGCCACGGTGGTGATGACCGGGGTGCCGACAGACGTCGCGGCGGCGCGGATTTCGTAGCCATCGCCACGTGCATCCGAGCCCGACGGGGTGTTCAGGATCAGGCCGATCTGGCCGGCTACGATCAAATCGACAATGGACTCCCCGCCTTCGTGCAGCTTGCCGACCACCTGGGTCGGGATGCCGTTGCGGCGCAGCACTTCCGCGGTGCCGCCGGTGGAGATGATCTCGAAGCCCTGGTCAGCAAGGTGCTTGACCGGCAGGACGATCGAGCGCTTGTCGCGGTTGGTGACCGAGACGAAGACCTTGCCGCCGGTTGGCAGCGGGTTGTTCGCTGCGGCCTGCGACTTGGCGAAAGCGGTGTCGAAGTACTTGTCGATGCCCATGACTTCGCCGGTGGAACGCATTTCTGGGCCGAGCAGCGAGTCGACGACCTTGCCCTCCGGGGTGCGGAAGCGGGCGAACGGCATGACTGCTTCCTTGACGGCGATCGCCGCCGATTCCGGCAGGTGCGCGCCATCGCCGGATGCTGGCAGGTAGCTGCCGCGCATTTCGGCCAGGGTACGGCCCACGCCGATCAGCGCGGCGACCTTGGACAGCTGCACGCCGGTAGCCTTCGAGGTGAATGGCACAGTGCGCGATGCACGCGGATTCGCTTCGATCACGTACAGGATGTCGCTGGCGAGGGCGAACTGGATGTTGATCAGGCCACGCACGCCCACGCCTTCGGCGATCGCACGGGTTGCCGCGGCAACGCGGTCGCGCACGTCGGCGCCCAGGGTGATCGGAGGCAGGGTGCAGGCCGAGTCCCCGGAGTGGATGCCGGCTTCCTCGATGTGCTCCATGATGCCGCCGACGTACAGGTCGGTGCCGTCGAACAGGGCGTCGACATCGATCTCGATGGCGTCTTCCAGGAAGCGGTCCACCAGTACCGGGTGGTCCACGGTGATTTCGGTCGCGTTGGTGATGTAGCGCTCGAGGTTGGCCTCGTCGTACACGATCTCCATGCCGCGTCCGCCCAGCACGTAGGAAGGGCGAACCAGTACCGGGTAGCCGATGGAGTCGGCGATGGTCTTGGCATCGGCGAAGGACACCGCGGTGCCGTTCTTCGGCGCTACCAGCCCGGCGTTATCCAGTACCTGCTGGAAGGCGCCGCGGTGCTCGGCCAGGTCGATGGCCTCGGGCGAGGTGCCCAGGATCGGCACGCCGGCAGCCTTCAGCTCGGCGGCGAGCTTCAGCGGAGTCTGGCCGCCAAGCTGGACGAACACGCCCAGCACGCCGCCGGTTTCCTCTTCAGCGTGGATGACCTCCAGCACATCTTCCAAGGTCAGCGGCTCGAAGTAGAGGCGGTCGGAGATGTCGTAATCGGTGGAGACGGTCTCGGGGTTGCAGTTGACCATGACGGTCTCGTAGCCCTCGGCGCGCAGCGCCATCACCGCGTGGACGCAGGAGTAGTCGAACTCGATGCCCTGGCCGATGCGGTTCGGGCCCGAGCCCAGGATGATGACCGACTTCTTCTCGTGGCGCTCCAGCTCGGTCTCTTCGTCGTACGAGGAGTACATGTACGGGGTGAAGGCCTCGAATTCGGCGGCGCAGGTGTCCACGGTCTTGTAGACCGGGCGCACGCCCAGGGCATGGCGGATGCCGCGGATGACCGATTCGGCCTTGCCGGTGAGCTGGGCGAGCTGGACATCGGAGAAGCCGTGGCGCTTGGCTTCGCGCAGCACGTGTTCCGGCAGGTGCTTGTTCGCGGCCACCAGCTGCGCGACCTCGTTGATCAGCTGCAGCTGGTCCAGGTACCACGGGTCGATCGCAGTGGTCTCGAACAGCTTCTCGAGGGACACGCCGGAGAACAGCAGGCGCTGGACCAGCGACAGGCGCTCGGTCGAACCCTTGACGATCGAGGCCAGCACGGCCTCGTGCTCGGATTCCGGGATCGGCTCGAAGGACAGCTCGGAGCCCTTCTGCTCCAGGGAGCGCAGCGCCTTTTGCAGCGCTTCGGTGAAGTTGCGGCCCAGGGCCATCGCTTCGCCGACCGACTTCATGGTGGTGGTCAGGGTCTTGTCCGCTGCCGGGAACTTCTCGAAGGCGAAGCGCGGAACCTTCACTACCACGTAGTCCAGGGCCGGTTCGAAGGAAGCCGGGGTCTTCTGGGTGATGTCGTTCGGGATCTCATCCAGGGTGTAGCCCACGGCCAGCTTGGTGGCGATCTTCGCGATCGCGAAGCCGGTGGCCTTGGAGGCCAGTGCCGAGGAGCGCGAGACGCGCGGGTTCATCTCGATGACCACGACGCGGCCGGTGTCAGGCTCGATGGCGAACTGGATGTTGCAGCCGCCGGTGTCGACGCCGACTTCGCGGATGACCGCGATCGAGATGTCGCGCAGCTTCTGGTATTCGCGGTCGGTCAGGGTCATGGCCGGGGCCACGGTGATCGAGTCGCCGGTGTGCACGCCGACCGGATCGAAGTTCTCGATGGAGCAGACGACCACGACGTTGTCGTTCTTGTCGCGCATCATCTCCAGCTCGTATTCCTTCCAGCCCAGGATGGACTCCTCCAGGAGCACCTCGGTGGTTGGCGAGTACTGCAGGCCGGCGCCCGCGATGCGGCGCAGGTCCTCCGGGTTGTAGGCCATGCCCGAGCCCAGGCCGCCCATGGTGAACGACGGGCGCACGACTACCGGGTAGTTCAGCTCCTCGACGGCAGCGAAGGCCTCGTCCAGGGTGTGCACGATGACCGAGCGGGCGGATTCGGCGCCGCAGCGCTCCACGACGCCCTTGAACTTCTCGCGGTCCTCGCCCAGCTCGATGGCTTCGATGTTCGCGCCGATCAGCTCGACGTCGTACTTCTCCAAGGCACCGGACTTGTCCAGGGCGATGGCGGTGTTCAGCGCGGTCTGCCCGCCCAGGGTCGGCAGGATCGCATCCGGGCGTTCCTTGGCAATGATCTTCTCGACGACCTCGGGGGTGATCGGCTCCACATAGGTGGCGTCGGCGAATTCCGGGTCGGTCATGATGGTGGCCGGGTTGGAGTTGACCAGGATGACCCGCAGGCCTTCCTCCTTGAGCACACGCAGTGCCTGGGTGCCAGAGTAGTCGAACTCAGCGGCCTGGCCGATGACGATCGGACCCGAACCGATAACGAGAACTGATTTCAGATCGGTGCGCTTAGGCATTACTTGCTGTCCTTTTCTGCGGCGGAATCCAACGCGGTCATGAAGCGGTCAAAGAGGTAGGCGGCATCGTGGGGGCCGGATGCTGCCTCTGGGTGGTACTGCACGGAGAAGGCCGGGATGTCCAGGCAGCTCAGGCCTTCGACCACGTGGTCGTTCAGCGAATAGTGCGAGACTTCGACCTTGCCGAAGCGTTCGACCGGAGCGGTGACGGCGCCCTCGATAGGCGCGTCGACGGCGAAGCCGTGGTTCTGGCTGGTGATTTCCACGCGGCCGGTGGCCTTGTCCATCACCGGCTGGTTGATTCCGCGGTGGCCGAAGCGCAGCTTGTAGGTGTCGAAGCCCAGCGCGCGGCCCAGGATCTGGTTGCCGAAGCAGATGCCGAAGTACGGGATGCCGGCGTCGAGCACCGAACGGACCAGTTCCACCTGGGCGGTGGCGGTGGCAGGGTCGCCGGGGCCGTTGGAGAAGAACACGCCGTTAGCGCCGGTGGCCTTGATATCTTCCAGGGTGGCGTTGTACGGCAGCACGTGCACGCGCAGGCCGCGCTCGGCCAGGCGGTGCGGGGTCATCGACTTCATGCCCAGGTCGATCGCGGCCACGGTGTGCTTGGCCTCGCCGTCGTAGCCGTGGTCCGCTGGCTCGACGATGTAGGCGGCGTCCACCGAAACCTCGGCGGAGATGTTGCGGCCGGCCATCGACGGCTGCGCCTTGACCAGGGCCACCAGCTCGGCGTCGGTCTTCGCGGCGTCATCGCCGGAGAAGATGCCGGACTTCATCGCGCCGGCGTCGCGCAGGTGGCGGGTCAGCGCGCGGGTGTCCACGCCCTGGATGCCCACGATGCCGTACTCGACCAGATCTGCATCAAGGGTGCGCTCGCTGCGCCAGTTGCTTGGCCGGCGGGCGGCGTCGCGCACCACGTAGCCGGCAGCCCACATGCGGGTGGATTCCGGATCTTTCGAGTTCACGCCGGTGTTGCCGATGTGCGGGAAGGTCTGCACGATGATCTGGTGCGCGTAGGACGGGTCAGTCAGGGTTTCCTGGTAGCCGGTCATGCCGGTGGTGAACACTGCTTCTCCCAGGGTGGTGCCCACGGCGCCATAGCTGCGCCCGCGGAAGATGCGGCCATCTTCAAGTACCAACACGGCTGGTAGGTTGCTCAGGGAATTCACTTATTTGTCTCCTGCTCGGCTTACGTCGTTGTGCGACGCCAGCAACTGATAGATCTTTGGGGTGTCCTCGTGGTAGCGGGGACGGAATCCGGTGTCGAAGGTGAAGCCGTCCTTGTTCCAGGTGATGACGATCAGGCCGTTCTTCTCCACGACCTTGCCGATCATCCCGTTGCTGCGCTTCACGTCCTCGTAGTGCTCCCACGGGATGTGCACGTCGCGCGCTCCGGAACGGATCAGGTGCAGCCCTTCGCGTCCCAGTTCCAAGGTGGCGTTGGTGCGCACCCCGAGCTCATGGACCGCGATGCGCGCCAGCCAGTCGTCGAACCGGGTGGTGACCACATACATGCCTGCGAAATGGTGCTCCACCTCATCGGCGAAGTCCTCGAAGGGCTCGGGAATCGCTGACTGCCTGGCCTTGAGGTTCCGCCAGCCGAAAAGGATCAGGCCCACGCCTGCGACGATCGCGACAATCGTCCAGATCAACGGGGTCAGGGCTCCCTCAGGCATTGGCCGTCCTCGGGGTAGCCAGCTGGCCATCGAGCACGGTGGCATGGCCGTGGAAGAAGGTCGCGCGCACCGATCCTGGCAGCTCCATGCCGGCGAACGGCGAGTTGCGCCCCTTGGTGGCCATGGCGGCCGGGTCGACGATCCAGCGGGCTGCCGGATCGACCAGCACCAGGTTGGCAGGTTCGCCGATGGCGATCGGTCGGCCCTGGTCGGCAACGCGGCCGATCTGCGCGGGCACCTGCGAAGTAATGCGGGCCACGCCCTCCCAGCCCATCAGCCCGGTGTCCACCAGCGTGTGCTGCACGATGGACAGCGCGGTCTCCAGGCCGGTCATGCCCATGGCGGCCGCGCCCCACTCGCAGTCCTTGGCCTCGGAGGGGTGCGGGGCGTGGTCGGTGCCGATCACGTCGATGGTGCCGTCGGCAACGCCCGCGCGCAGCGCCATCACGTCTTCTTCGCGGCGCAGCGGCGGGTTGACCTTGAAGACCGGGTCGTAGGTGCGCACCTTCTCATCGGTGAGCAGCAGGTGGTGCGGGGTGACCTCCGCGGTGACCTGGATGCCGCGGGCCTTGGCCCAGCGGATGATCTCCACCGAGCCGGCCGTGGACACATGGCACACGTGCAGGCGGGCACCGACGTGCTCGGCCAAGAGCACATCGCGGGCGATGATCGATTCCTCGGCGACCGCTGGCCAGCCTGGCATGCCCAGGATGGCGGAGACTTCGCCCTCGTTCATCTGGGCGCCTTCGGTCAGGCGCGGTTCCTGGGCGTGCTGGGCGATGACCCCGTCGAAGGCCTTCACGTATTCCAGGGCGCGGCGCATCAGCAGCGGATCCCAGACGCAGATGCCGTCATCGGAGAACATCTTCACCTGGGCACGGGAATCGGCCATTGCGCCGATTTCACTCAGCTGCTTGCCGGCCAACCCGACGGTCACCGCGCCGACCGGGCGGACATCCACCCAGCCTGCCTTGCGGCCCAATTCGTAGACCTGCTCGACGACGCCGGCGGTATCGGCTACCGGGGTGGAGTTGGCCATGGCGTGCACGGCGGTGTAGCCGCCGCGGGCCGCTGCCTGCGAACCGGTTTCCACGGTTTCGGCGTCTTCGCGGCCTGGTTCGCGCAGGTGAGTGTGGGTGTCGACGAGCCCGGGCAGGAGCACGAGATTCCGCGCGTCGATGACCTGGGCATCGCCGGCGGCAGCAATGCTGCCCAGCTGGGCGATCTTGCCGTCGGCGATCAGCACGTCGACCGGTTCGCCGCCGAGGTTGGAGGCCTGCTGGATCAAGTAGTTCATGGTTTCTTCCTTCAGATCAGGTCGCCGGAGAGGAGCATGTAGAGGCTGGCCATGCGCACGGCCACGCCATTGGTGACCTGGTCGAGCACGGTGGAGCGCGGCGAATCCGCGGCAGCCGAGGAGATTTCCAGGCCGCGGTTCATCGGGCCCGGGTGCATGATCAGGGTTTCGGCGCCCGAGGCGTCCAATTGCGCCAGGCGCGCATCGTCCAGTCCCCAGTAGCGCGAGTATTCGCGGGGGTTCGGGAAGTAGGCGGCGTTCATCCGCTCGCCCTGCACGCGCAGCATCATCAGCGCGTCAACCCCCGAGGCGATCACTGCATCCAGGTCGTAGCTGATGGCGCAGGGCCAGGAGCCGGCGCCGAAAGGCAGCAGGGTCGGAGGGGCCACCATCGTCACTTCGGCACCGAGGGTGTTCAGCAGCCACAGGTTGGAGCGGGCCACGCGTGAATGCAGGATATCCCCGACGATCGCGACCTTCAGTCCGTCCAGGCCGCGGCCTGCCGGGCTGGTGCCATCGCGCAATGCCACCTGGCGGCGCAGGGTGAATGCGTCCAGCAGCGCCTGGGTGGGATGCTCGTGCGTGCCGTCGCCTGCATTGACGATGGGCAGGCCAATCCAGTCCGTGGCCGCTAGCCGGGCCGGGGCGCCGGAATCCGGGTGGCGGATGACCACTGCGTCGGCACCAATGGCCAACAGGGTCTGGGCGGTATCCTTCAGGGACTCGCCCTTGGAAACGCTCGAGCCCTTGGCCGAGAAATTGATGACGTCCGCGCTCAATCGCTTGGCGGCGGCCTCGAAGGAAATCCGGGTGCGGGTGGAGTCCTCGAAGAAGAGGTTCACCACGGTGCGACCGCGCAGGGCCGGAAGCTTCTTGATGGCACGGGTCGAGGACTCGCGCATCTCTTCGGCAATATCAAGGATGGCGATGGCTTCTTCGCGGGTCAGGTCCGCGGTGGATAGCAGGTGTTTCACGCGGCGCCCTCGATCACGACTTCGTTTTTCCCATCGATTTCCGCCAAGTGCACGCGCACCTTTTCGCTCTTGGCTGTCGGCAGGTTCTTGCCCACATGATCGGCGCGGATCGGCAGTTCCCGATGCCCGCGGTCAACCAGGACGGCCAGCCGCACGATGCGGGGGCGGCCCCAGTCTGCCAGGGCATCCAGGGCGGCGCGGATGGTGCGTCCGGAGTACAGGACGTCGTCAACCAGGACCACGACCTTGCCTTCGATGCCGCCTGCTGGCAGGCGCGTCGGCGACGGGGTGCGGGTAGTGGAGTGGCGCAGATCATCACGGTACATGGTGATGTCGAGCTGGCCTACCAGGGATGCCGGGTCCAGGTTGCCCGGGGCGGTAGCCGCGATTCGCGCTGCCAGCCGCTGTGCCAGCGGGAAACCCCGGCTGGGAATGCCTAGGAGCACCAGGTCGTCGGTGCCCTTGTTGGCCTCGATGATTTCGAAGGCTACGCGAGTGAGTACACGTTCGATGTCGTCGCCGGTTAATACCGTGCGGGCAGCATCTGGCACTGAATTTTCATTCATGCTGTGCACCTCTCCCTTCTCCGCCTCACGGGACGGGATTTAAAGGAATATTGCTAACTCAAATTATCACGAGCGGGAGCTGATTCCCTAGCGGAAACCTATGCATGACACTGAATAGGGCATGGGATCGGTCACAGCGATCGGCCGGCGGCTTCGTGCGACCGGCAGAACCACGCAGATCCCTGCGCTTGGCCTTGGCCCCGCGCGCAGATGTGTTGCGATCGACACACCCGCGAAGTGGCGTGGGCCCGGGATTCCTCGTGCATGATCGGCCCGCAGGCCCGGGCAAGGCATTCGCGCAGCAGATCCGCAGGCCCGCTATGCCGCGCGTACTGCTCGTGCAGGATTTGCGCCGCTCCGTCGAACTCGGATCCCGGCGGACCCGAGTTCCTGCCCGCCGGATCAGCCCGGGATATCCAGGTCCCAGTTCCGCTCCGCTTCACCTAGATGGTGCGGCAGGACAAGCAGTCCGAGCGTGGAAAGCAGAACCGAACGCGTGGACAGCAGCAAAGCATCCAGCCCCCGGCATTCGAGCCCGCGGCCAGCAGGTCGCCGTGCAGGTAGCCCGCTCCGCCTGCTTCGCCGTGATCCTGCCCGGGGCCGAGCCGCGACAGGCAACGGCTTAACGCAAAAAAGTCGGGGCCGGAACCCCATGAAAGGGGTTCCGGCCCGGGCTCGGAATGATGAGGATCGAATTAGTCGACCAGGGTGTCCTTGACGCTCTGGATGCGACCCAAAACGCCATTGACGAACTCCGGCGATTCATCGGTGGACAATTCCCGGACGTTCACCACGGCTTCAGCCACGGCTACTGCATCGGGAACGTCATCGTTGTAAAGCAGCTCCCACACACCGATGCGCAGTGCGCTGCGGTCAACCGCTGGCATGCGCTCGATGGTCCAGTCCTTGACGTAGCTCTCGAGAACTTCGTCAATGCGGTCCAGGTGTGCGGTAACGCCTTCGATGATCGTCAGCGAGTACTCGTTGAGTACGATATCCGAGTTTTCCCGTCGTGCGATGGCTACGGCCAGCGGATTGACATCGCGGGCTTCGGCTTCGAACAGGAACTCAAGAGCTCGGCGACGGGCTTTGGCGCGGGCTCTCACTAGTTGACACGACCCAGGTAGTCGCCGGTGCGGGTGTCGACCTTGACCTTGGTGTTCTGCTCAACGAACAGCGGAACCTGGATTTCCTTGCCGGTTTCCAGGGTTGCCGGCTTGGTGCCAGCCGACGAGCGGTCGCCCTGCAGGCCTGGCTCGGTGTAGGTGATTTCCAGGATGACCGAAGCTGGCAGTTCCAGGTACAGCGGGCTGCCATCGTACATGGCGATGGTCAGTTCCTGGTTCTCCAGCAGGAAGCCTGCTGCATCGCCAACGGTGGTGCCGGACACGGTGATCTGGTCGTAATCTTCCAGGTTCATGAAGACGTAGTCTTCGCCATCCTGGTAGAGGTACTGGTAGTCGCGGCGGTCAACGGTGGCCAGCTCGATCTTGGTGCCAGCGTTGTAGGTCTTGTCCAAGACCTTCCCGGACATGACGTTGCGCATCTTGGTGCGAACGAATGCGCCGCCCTTGCCTGGCTTGACGTGCTGGAAGTCAATGATGGTCCAAAGCTGGCCATCGATCTTGATGACCTGTCCATTCTTGATGTCAGTTGTATCCGCCACGGTTCCTCAATCCTCTATTTTCGCCAGCTAGCGCCGGCATTATCAAAAATCCATCTCCAAGTTTACCCTACGCACCATGCGGTACAAAGGGTTTCACACGGTGGCGCGCATTACTGCGCGGCGCGCTCCTCGGCAATTTGCATGCAGGTGCTTGCGGCGTTGACCAGGTACGCGTCGTCGTCCAGCGCGATGCGCAGATCGAGGGCCTTGCGGAAACGGGTTGCCGCCGCCTTGAAATCGCCCTTCGCGAAGAAGGACAGGCCAGCGTGGTGGTGGATCAGCGGCTCGTATGCCGTGCCGGCGAATTCCTCGGCCAGCTTGCGCAGGCGGTTGATCGCGCGATCGAAGTCGCCCTGCATGCGGGTCAGCTCGGTGTCCAGCACGCGCAGGTGGGCGTTGGTTGGATCCACGAAACGCGATTCAGCGATCAGCTCGCCGGCTTTCACCAGCTCCCCACGCGCCAGCAGCACCATGACCTGGTCGGTAGGGGAACCGACCAGCAGCTGCTGCTCGGCCGCGGCCTCGTCGGCGATGTAGGGCTTCAGCGTTTGGGGGTCGATCAGCACGCCCTCTACGGCGGTGCCGACACCTTCGCGGTTTACCGATGCGACGTCAATGGCGTATGCGGTGTAGTCGACCATGTAGTTACTCTCCGATTTCCTGGTAGGCGGCGAAGAGCAGCGAGTTATCGGGGACTTCGTAGATGCGCGGCTTGCCGATTTCTTCCAGCACGACGAAGCGCAGCTGGCTGCCGCGGGCCTTCTTGTCGCGCTTCATGCCATCGAGCAGTGCAGCCCAGCGGTCATTGCGGTAGGTGGTCGGCAGGCCAAGGGACTTGAGGATCGCGACGTGGCGATCGGCCACCGCGTCGGAGGTGTAGCCAACCGAGCGGCCCAATTCGGCGGCGAAGGCCAGCCCGATGGACACGGCGGCACCGTGGCGCATCTGGTAGCGTTCGGACAGCTCGATGGCGTGGGCCAGGGTGTGGCCGTAGTTCAGGAATTCGCGGTCGCCGGCTTCCTTCAGGTCGCGGGAAACCACGTCGACCTTCACCGCGATGGTGCGCTCGACCAGTTCGCGCAAGCGGTCGCTGGCCGGGTCGATGGCATCGGCTGGATCTTCTTCGATCAGTTCCAGGATGCGCTCGTCGGCGATGAATCCGCACTTGACGATCTCGGCCATGCCGGTCACCAGCTCGTTCTTCGGCAAGGTGGCCAGCGCGTCCAGATCGGCGAGCACGCCTGCTGGCGGGTGGAAGGCGCCAACCAGGTTCTTGCCTTCGGCGGTGTTGATCCCGGTCTTGCCGCCTACGGCAGCGTCGACCATGGCCAGCAGCGAGGTAGGGATATGGATGACCTTCACGCCGCGCAGCCAGGTGGCTGCGACAAAACCTGCGACGTCGGTGACGGCGCCGCCGCCCACGGAGATCACGGCATCGGAACGCGTGAAATCGTTCTTGCCCAGCACTTCCCAGCAGAAGGACGCGACTTGGATGTGCTTGCCTTCTTCGGCGTCCGGAATCTCTGCGGTCAATGCTTCCAGGCCGGACTTCGCCAGTTCGTCGCGCACGACGTCGCCGGTGGCGCGCAGGGCCCGCGGGTGGATGACCAGGACCTTCTTGACCGCGGGGCCAAGCAGTTCGGGCAAGTGGCCCAGCAGGCCGTTGCCGACCATGACAGGGTATGACTCCCCTGGGGTGCTTCCGGTGACCTTCAGAGTGGTCGGTGCGATAGGCATCAGTCTAGTTCCTCCTGATGGTGGTGATTTTTCTAGCGTACGCGTGCGTTCGGCCAGAAGTTGCATCTCGTGAGGCTAATCACAGGGCGTCCAGCTGCGGCAAAAGCTCGTCGATAATTTGCGGAACGGACTTTCCATCCACCAGAACGTGCACGTCAGCGAGCATTTCGTAGATGGGGCGGCGTTTTTCGTAAACGGAGATCCAGCTGTTGAGGGCTTGGTCACCAGCCAGCAGCGGGCGGTGCCCGTCGCCCTTGATGCGCTCGGCTGCGGCCTGTTCACCCAGCTCCAGGTAGATCACCGTCCCGCGCGAAAGCAGCTGCTGGTTCTCTTCGCGCAGCACTGCGCCTCCCCCGGTGGCGACCACGCCGGTGCGCAGCCGGCACAGCGCCTGGACTTCCAGGTCGCGGAAATGCGCTTCGCCGTGCTCGGCGAAGATCTGCGCGATGGTTCCATGGTGGGCGACGATGGCCGCGTCCGAATCCGCAAAGCTCGTAGAAAGGGCCGTGGCCAGTGACTTGCCCACGGTGGACTTGCCACTGGCCATCGGACCAATGAGGTAGATCATTGAAGCGCGCTTCCTAGACGCCGGTCGAACCCAGGTTGCCCGGGATGTTCGCCAGGTAGGACTCGATATTGCGCTTGGTTTCGGCCACCGAGTCGCCGCCGAACTTCTCCAGCAGGGACTGGGCGAGCACCAGGGCGACCATTGCTTCTGCCACGACGCCGGCTGCCGGCACCGCACAGACATCCGAACGCTGGTGGTGCGCGGTGGTGTCCTCGCCGGTGGCGGTGTCCACGGTGCGCAAGGCGCGGGGCACGGTGGCGATCGGCTTCATGCCGGCGCGCACGCGCAGCACCTCGCCAATGCTCATGCCGCCCTCGATGCCGCCGGCGCGGTTCGAGTTGCGCTTGATGCTGCCGTCTTCGGCGTGCACGATCTCGTCGTGGGCGGCCGAGCCGCGGCGGGCGGCCGTGGCGAAGCCGTCGCCGACCTCCACGCCCTTGATTGCCTGGATGCCCATCAGGGCCGCGGCCAGGCGTGCGTCCAGGCGGCGGTCCCAGTGCACGTAGGAGCCGATGCCCGGAGGCAGGTTGTAGGCCAGGACCTCGACGATGCCGCCCAGGGTCTCCCCTGCCTTGTGCGCGTCATCGACTTCGGCGACCATCGACTCGCTGGTTTCCTGGTGGAAGCAGCGCAGCGGGTCGTTATCCAGCGCCGCAACGTCGGCGGCCGTGGGAAGCGGCGCATCGGCTGGAGCAGCCACGGAGCCGACGGCGGTGGTGTGCGAAACGAGCTGGATGCCCAAGTCGTTCAGGAAACGGGAAGCCACGGTGCCCAAGGCGACACGGGCCGCGGTTTCGCGGGCGCTGGCGCGCTCCAGGATCGGGCGGGCGTCCTCGAAGCCGTACTTCTGCATGCCGGTGAAATCGGCGTGCCCCGGACGCGGCCGGGTCAGTGGCGCATTGCGCGCCATCGAGGCCAGTTCATCCAGGTCCACCGGATCAGCGTTCATCACGCGTTCCCACTTGGGCCATTCGGTGTTGCCGATTTCAATGGCTACCGGGCCGCCCTGGGTCTTGCCATGGCGGACACCGCCAAGGAAGGTGACCTGGTCCTTTTCAAACTTCATGCGCGCGCCGCGGCCATAGCCGAGGCGTCGGCGCGCCAGTGCCTCTCGCACTGCTTCGCTATCCACCGATACTCCGGCGGGTAGTCCTTCGAGAATTCCAACAAGTGCCGGGCCATGCGATTCGCCCGCGGTCAACCAACGCAACATGTCATCTATTTTGCCATGGCACGAACTGATTACTGGTGTCGGGCCAGACCCAAAGAGTCATACATCGCATTTGTGACGTCCATGCGACGCGATTCCTCCCATGCACCGGCGCTGAAGAGCCGCACTTGTTCCACCGCCTGGTGCACCAGCATGTGCAGCCCGCTGATCACGGTTCCCTGCCAAGACCGGGCCAGGGCCGAAGGCCACGGATCGTAGGCGACATCCAGCAGGATTCCGGTGCCTGCGCCGATCGCCGGCACCCAGTCATCGGCCGCGTGCGGCGGCAGGGTGGAGAAGACCAGCGGAATCTCGTTGAGCGTGGCGGCCAGCTCCTGGCCGATCTCCGAAATCTCGTGGACGAACGTTTCCATCCCGAGCTCCCGGGCCAATTCGACAGCGCGGGCGGCACGGGGGGCTGCGCGCACGACCAGCGTCAGCTGCCGGGCGCCGACTTCTGCGGCGGCCTCGATGGCGGCCAGCGCGGTGTTGCCCGAACCCAGGACCATCGCTTGCGCGCTGCGGGCGAGCCCGAAATCCGCCAGGGCCTGGACCAGGCCGTCGATGTCGGTGTTTTCCCCGTAGAGGGTGCCGTCTTCGCGGACCACCACGGTGTTCAGCGCACCAAGGCGTTGCACGCGGGCGGATAGCTCGTCCATCTGCGGCACGAACGCATCCTTCAGCGGCATGGTGACCGAGCAGCCCGCCCAGTTTCCTGCGCGCAGCGCGGCCGCGTGCCCGGCAGCATCCCCCGGTTCCAGATCGATCGCGCTGTAGCTGATCGGCACGCCGAGCAGCTGGTAGGCGGCGCGGTGCAGCACCGGCGACTTGGAGTGGCTGATGGGGTGGCCGAGAACGGCTGCCTGCTTCATGGCTTCATGGACTTTCTGCTTGTGGCTGCCCGCACAGCGGCAGCAGCGCGACTGGCAAGCACGGGAATCCGCGCTAGCAGACTCCTGGATTCTGGTTGCACCAGGCGCGGAATTCCGCCTGGTTCTGCCGGTGCTCAGCGTAGGTCGAGGCGAACTTGGTTTCACCGGTTTCGATGTTGACCGTCACCCAGTAGTAGTAGCCGTTGCTTTCCGGATGGGCAGCAGCCTCGATCGCGGAATTCGCCGGCGAGCCCAAGGGGGTTGGCGGCAGGCCGGTGTGCACATAGGTGTTGTACTTGTTCGACGCGTCCTGCTTCTCCTGGGCGCTGAACTGCAGCGAGTAGCGGTCCAGCCCGTAGATCACCGAGGAGTCGACCTGCAGCAGCCCGTGGGTTTCGCGGTTGCCCGGGTCCAGGCGGTTCTCGATCGCGCCGGCGACCGTGGCGTAGTCCGGGGTGCGTGCCTCGGCCTGCAGGATCGAGGCGACCTTCAGGGTGCGGTAGCCCTCTTCGAGGTCGGTGATGCCGGCCTGCTCCAGGGAAGCCTTGGTGGCTTTGACCAGTTCGCCCAGGACTTCTTCAGCGTCGGAGTTCAGCGGGAAGCGGTACTCCCCCGGGTGCAGCCAGCCTTCGAGGCTCGGCACCGAGGCAGGCAGGCCGAATTGCTGCGGCTTCTTGGCCAGCTCCTGCAGATCCTTTTCCGCCAGGCCCGAGCCCTTGGCAATCTCCTTGATCGCCGCGTCCAGGCGCATATTGGCCTTCAGCCCGATGTAGAAGACCTTGTCCGGACGCTGGTTCACGAGGATATCTGCCGCGTCGGCCGCTGGCATCTGCTTCTTGAGCAGGTAGGTGCCGGGGTGGATCAGCTTGCTCTGCGCTTCGGAGTCCGCGACGGCGTCGGTGAACAGGCCGTCGCTGGAGACGACATCGAGCTCTTCGAGCTTGCGCGAAATGATCTTCAAGCCCCAGCCATCTTCCACGGTGAATTCCACCGCGGCGCCGCCTGGGCCTGGATAGTCGTCCGGGTTGAACTGCTTGAGCACGGACTTGACGAAGTAGACCGAGCCGGCGACCACCAGTGCGAAGATCAGCACGGTGGCCAGCATGACCAGGTTGCGCTTGCGCTTGGTGCGCTTGCGCCGCTGGGCCTTGCCGGCGGCGGCGGCCTGGGCAGCTTGGTCATCGTGGGGATCGCCGCTGAGCACCGCGGACTGCTGCGCGGCTTCGGGCTCTTCCGGGTAGTGCTCCTGGGCGGCATCCTCGTGCCCGGCAAATGCTGGCGCATCGGAGGCGGCGGCTGCCTGGGCGGGGAGGAACCTGGCGTCGGTTCCTTCCCCGTCCGGGGCTTCCTGGTCTGCGGGCTCCTGCCAGCTGTCCTCGGCCGCCGCCAGCGATTGGCGGTAATGCCCGGTGCCGGTCAGTTCCGGTTCTGAGGGTTGTTCGATCGGCAAGCCAGTGCCGGCGGCAAAGCGTTCGTATAGCGCGCGATGCGTTTCGCGTTGCCGTTCATGGCGGGCTTCTTCTCGCATCAACTCTCATCTCTCGGGTCTTTGTGGTGCCCTAGCGGTTGTGGGCTAGCGCAGCACAATCCGGCTGGCTTGTACGCGCACATTGTTGCGTCGCATTTCCAGCACTTGCTGCAAGATCTCAGTGGCCGCGACCTGGTCGACCACCTTGCGGTGATCTTCCATCTTCTTGCCCGAGGCGTGCAACGAGCGATGCGCGTTCACGGTGCTCAGGCGTTCGTCGACCATGAAAACCTCAAGCTCGATATTAGCGCTTGCAGCTTCCTGAGCCAAGGCAATCGCGTAGTCACGTGCCATTTTAGTGGATTCGGTCGCGTTTCCAGCCAGTGATTTCGGCTCCCCGATGAATACCTCGGTGACGCCGCGATCGGCAATGATGCGCAGAAGCATCCGCAGATCCGAGTTCTTCTTCGCATCCCGGCGCAGGGTCATCACCGGAGTGGCGAGGATTCCGGAGGGATCAGATGCGGCGACGCCGACGCGGGCCAGGCCCACGTCGACGCCGAGAGCGGCATTAGCCATTGGCCAGTGCCGCCTGGATTGCAGCCAGTGCGTCATCGATCTTCGATGCGTCCTGGCCACCGCCCTGTGCCATATCGTCCTTGCCGCCGCCTCCGCCGCCGAGCACGCCGGTAGCGGTGCGCACCAGCGCGCCGGCCTTGAAGCCGTTGGCGCGGGCCTCGTCGTTGGTCACAGCCAGCACCAGCGGGCGGCCGTTGGCCACGCCGATCAGCACGATGACTGCGGCTTCGGAACCCAGCTTGGCGCGCAGGTCCAGTGCCATGATGCGCAGGGCGTCAGCCGAGTCGATCTGCCCGGCGTTGTGGGCCAGCAGTCGGGTGCTGCCGATGGTGGCGACCTTCTGCAGCAGCGCTGCGGACTGGGCCAGCATGGCCTGGCTCTTGAGCTCGGCGATCTGCTTCTCGGCGGCCTTCAGCTTGGCAACGGTGTCGTTGACGCGCTCGGACACCTGGCTGGATGGAACGCGGAACAGGCCCGAGAGCTCGGAAACCAGGGCGCGCTCGGCGGCTCCGTGGCGGAAGGCTTCCATGCCGACCAGGGCCTCGACGCGGCGATTGCCCGAACCGACCGAAGCCTCCGAGAGCAAGGTCAGCTGGCCGATGCGCGCGGTGGTGTCCACGTGGGTACCGCCGCACAGCTCGCGCGACCAGTCGCCGTTCATCTCGACCACGCGCACGTCGTTGGAGTACTTCTCCCCGAACAGGCTCATGGCGCCCAGCTTCTTCGCCTCGGACAGTGCCATCTCATTGGTGACGACCTGGTAGTTCGAGGCGATGGCCAGGTTCACTACCTCTTCGACTTCGCTGCGTGCCGCGGCGGATAGCGCCTCGGCCCAGGAGAAGTCGAAGCGCAGGTAGCCGGCCTTGTTGAAGGAACCGGCCTGGGTGGCCGTTGGGCCAAGCAGCTCGCGCAGCGCGGCGTGCACCAGGTGGGTGGCGGAGTGCGCCTGCTCGCCGGAGCGGCGGCGCACCGCGTCGACCTGGGTCCGAACCAGTGCTTCGGCTGGCAATTCGCCTTCGCGCACGATGACCTTGTGCACGTTCAGGCCCTTGACCGGGGCCTGCACGTCGGTGACTTCCAGCACGAAGCCGTCGCCGGTGATCAGGCCGCTGTCGCCTGCCTGGCCGCCGGACTCGGCATAGAACGGTGTTTCGTTCAGCACCAGGTCGATTTCCTGGCCCTGCTCGGCGAATGGCACAACCTGGCCATCGCGGATGATGCCGCGGATGGAGGATTCGCCTTCGAGGGTGTCATAGCCGGTGAAGTGCACGTTGCCGGCCTCGGCCAGCTGGGTGTACACCGACAGGTCGGCGTGGCCGGCCTTCTTGGCCTTGGCGTCCTTCTGGGCGCGGGTGCGCTGCTCGTTCATCAGTTCGCGGAAACGCGACTCGTCAACGGACAGGCCTGCTTCGGCGGCGATCTCCAAGGTGAGGTCGATCGGGAAGCCGAAGGTGTCGTGCAGGGTGAAGGCGTCATCGCCCGAGAGGTTCTTGCCTTCCTCCTTGGCGTGGCCCAGTGCCTCGTCCAGGCGGGTGGTGCCCGAAGCGATGGTGCGGCGGAAAGCGCGCTCTTCGGCGTAGGCGATGCGGGCAATGCGCTCGAAATCGGCCTCCACCTCGGGGTAGACGCCCTTCATGGCGTCGCGCGATACCGGGAGCAGCTCGGGGAGCACCTCGGTGTCCACGCCCATCAGGCGCATTGCGCGCACGGCACGGCGGATCAGCCGGCGCAGCACATAGCCGCGGCCTTCATTGCCCGGGGTGACCTGGTCGGAGATCAGCATCAGCGAGGAGCGGATGTGGTCCGCGATCATGCGCAGGCGCACGTCGGTGGCGTGGTTCGGGTCGGCTGGATCCTCGGTGGAGGTGTAGGTGACGCCGGCAAGCTCGGCGGCCTTGTCGAGCACCGGACGGACCTGGTCGGTCTCGTACATGTTCTCGACGCCCTGCAGGATCATGGCTAGTCGTTCCAGGCCCAGGCCGGTATCGATGTTGCGCTTGGGCAGTTCGCCGGCCACATCGAAGTCGGTCTTGGAACGTACCGCGGAGAGTCGGTACTGCATGAACACGAGGTTCCAGATTTCCACGTAGCGGGTCTCGTCGACCGCTGGGCCGCCCTCGACACCGTAGGCGGGGCCGCGGTCGTAGTAGATCTCGGAGCATGGACCGCCGGGGCCGGGCTGGCCGGTATTCCAGTAGTTGTCTTCCTTGCCGGTGCCTACGACGCGCTCGGTAGGCATGCCGATCTCTTCTTCCCAGATGCGGCGGGCTTCAAGGTCCTTCTCGTCTCCGTCTTCGTAGACGGTGACCCACAGGCGTTCCTTGTCCAGGCCGTAGCCTCCGTCTTCGACGGAGCTGGTCAGCAGCTCCCAGGCGAAGTGGATGGCTTCGTTCTTGAAGTAGTCGCCGAAGGAGAAGTTGCCGCACATCTGGAAGAAGGTGCCGTGACGCGCGGTCTTGCCCACTTCTTCGATATCGCCGGTGCGGATGCACTTCTGCACGGAGGTCGCACGGGAGTACGGGGGCTCTTCGCGCGCGGTGAGGTAAGGGATGAACGGGACCATGCCGGCCACCGTGAACAACAGCGAAGGGTCGGCCGAGACCAGCGAGGCACTAGGTACCGCCGTATGGCCCTTCGAGACGAAAAAGTCGACCCAACGACGGGCAATTTCCTGCGTTTTCATCGTGTTACGGATGATCCCTTCACTTAGCGGCGTCCACGCCCAAGGCGGAACGTAATTCTTCTTCGCGGGAGCTCATTCCTTGGCGGAAGGCTTCCCAATATTCCGAGGCGCGGTCGGTGTACTTGCCGACCTGGCGGTTTAGCGCCGCCCCGGATGAAACTTCAGCGTATTTCTTGGACGCGAGCACGCCAACGCCCACTCCAATCGAAACCCACAAGAGCTTTTTCATTCTAGTCTCCTTGGCGGCCACCAGTTGGCCGTATCCTATTCAGCGCGCCGATACGTGTTCGATCAAACAGCGTTGCTTGCTTAGCGGCTGCGGCGAGCCTTGCCGCTTGGCTTGGTGTTCATCGCGACCTTCACGCCTTCGGTGAACGCGGCAACCTTGATCAGCGGTTTGCCAACGGTGGCTGCTACCAGCGAGGACAGCGCGGACACATTGGCGGTGGTGTCAGAAACGTTGCTGGTGATGGCATCGACCTTCTTGAGCTGGTCGTTGGTGGTCGCCACGGTGTTGGCGACTTCGCCGATCAGCGGAGTGGTTCCGTCAGCCAGGTCCTTGATCGATTTGCGCAGCTCGTCGAACACCTTGCCCAACTTAATGATCGGCACTGCCAGCAGCACAACTAGTACAACAAACGCGCCGGCGGCGATGAGCCCTGCAATATCCGAACCCGACATGTGCTTCCTCTTCTGCTTTGGGTTTTTGGTGCCAGTCCACCTTATCGAAGTCAGAGCCCAGATAGGTAGTTAAGCGACAAGCCCGCAACCGTTTCCGGTTGCGGGCTTGGAACTAGCGCACGGATTTAGCGTGCGTAGTACTCGACCACGAGGTTCTCTTCGCAGGTCACTGGGATTTCGGTGCGCTCTGGGGTGCGCACGAAGGTAGCCTGGAGGGCTTCCAGCTTTACGTCCAGGTAAGCAGGAGCGGCTGGCAGCACCTTCGAGTGCTCACCTGCTGCAGCCATCTGGAATGGAACCATCTTCTCGCTCTTCTCGTGTACGTGGATCAGCTGACCCGGCTGTACCTTGAAGGACGGACGGTCTACACGCTGGCCGTTGACCAGGATGTGGCGGTGAACAACCATCTGGCGGGCCTGCTGGATGGTGCGGGCGAAGCCTGCACGCAGAACCAGGGCATCCAGACGGGACTCGAGCAGAGCCAGCAGGTTACCGCCGGTTTCGCCGCCGAGGCGCTTAGCTTCCTTGAAGGCGCTCAGCATCTGAGCTTCGCGGATGCCGTACTGGGCACGCAAACGCTGCTTTTCGCGCAGACGTACTGCGTAGTCGCTGTCCTGCTTCTTACGGGCGCGGCCGTGCTGGCCTGGACCGTATGGACGGCGCTCCATGTACTTTTCAGCTTTTGGAGTCAATGCAAGGCCGAGCGCACGCGAAAGGCGTACGGTGCGGCGGGCACGGGCGTTAGCCATAATGTGTCCCTTTCGATTAGCGACGGTATCTACTGGCCTCCAGGTGGGAGAGTGTGTGGGCGTCGCGTCCCTGCTTCACTTCAACCCTGCCTCCACGCTCGATGACTCGAATGCGGGACAAGGCTTGCCAGCCAAAGATCAAGTTTACACGAAACGGCAGCAGCTTTCTCTGAGGCCTAGCGCACAATCAGCGCTTGCCCTTGGAGCGCTGCGGATCCTTGCCCCGGATGATTTCACGCAAACGGGACAGGCGGGACCCTATGGTTTTTTCCGCACCGTTATTGGTCGGCGTGTAGTAGTCGGTGCCCACCAGATCATCGGGCAGGTACTGCTGGGTTGCGATGGAGTGCGGAGCATCATGGGCGTAGATGTAGCCCACGCCATGGCCCAGCTGCTTGGCGCCGGGATAGTGCGCGTCACGCAGGTGGTCGGGAACCAGCGATCCCTTGCCTTCGGATACGTCGGCCAGGGCGGCGTTGATCGCATTGTACGAGGCGTTGGACTTCGGGGCCGTAGCCAGATGAACCGTTGCCTGCCCGAGCATGATCCGTGCTTCCGGCATGCCGGTGAGCTGCACCGATTGGGCGGCTGCTACGGCAACGGGAAGTGCGGTGGGATCGGCCATGCCGATATCCTCCGAGGCCGAGATCATCAGGCGGCGGGCGATGAACCGGGGGTCCTCCCCCGCAGAGAGCATTCGCGCCAGGTAGTGCAGGGCCGCGTCCACATCCGAACCGCGGACGGACTTGATGAACGCGGAGATGATGTCGTAGTGCTGGTCGCCATCCTTGTCGTAGCGCTGGACCGCCTGGTCCATGGCCAGCTGCACATGGTCGTCCGTAATCAGCACCGGTGGATCGATGCCGGCGCCCGCGGCGTTCCAAGCCACCGCGCCGGCTGCTTCCAGCACGGTCAGCGAGCGTCGGGCATCGCCCTGGGCCAGGCGGACAATGGCGTCGCGCTGCTCCTCCTTGAGGAGCACCTGGCCGTCGAAACCCCGCTCGTCGGCCACAGCGCGCTCGAGCAAGGTGGACAGGTCGCCGTCGGTCAGCGGACGCAAGGTCAGCAGCAAAGAGCGCGAAAGCAGCGGCGAGATCACCGAGAAGGAGGGATTTTCCGTCGTCGCAGCTACCAGGACGACGACACGGTTTTCCACGCCGGGCAGCAGTGCGTCCTGCTGGGCCTTGTTGAAGCGGTGGATCTCGTCGAGGAAGAGCACGGTGGTAATCCCGCGCAGATCGCGGTCATCCTTGGCCTGTTCGATGACTCGCCGGACATCTTTGACACCGGCGGTGATGGCCGAAAGTTCCACGAATTTGCGGTCGGTGGCGCGGGCGATCACGTGGGCGATGGTGGTTTTGCCAATTCCCGGAGGGCCATAGAGGATCACACTGGCAGGTCCAGCCAACCCGGTTTCAGGGTTTTCGGCCAGCTGCCGCAAGGGTGAACCCGGGCCTAGCAGGTGTTGTTGGCCGACGAGCTCATCCAAGGTCTTCGGGCGCATGCGCACCGCCAGTGGCGGACGGGGCCGGTTGACTTGGGGCTCACGCGCATCGCGTGGCTCATCGGACAGGGAATCGAACAAATCGCTCACCCCCTAAGCCTACCGATATTCTGGAAGCCCCACCGTCTTTTGAAAGGTCCGCCATATGCGCGCTGTCGTCCAGGTCGCTTCCACCGCCCATGTTGAGGTTGAAGGGCAGATTACCGGCCAGCTCGACTCCCCCGGTTTGGTGATCCTACTTGGGGTGACCCATGAGGATGATCAGGCGATCGCACGCAAGGTGGCCGAAAAGATCTGGCAGCTGCGGATCATGGAGGATGAAACCTCCGCAGCCGGGGTGAATGCACCACTGCTAGTGATCAGCCAGTTCACCCTGTACGGTTCGGTGCGCAAGGGCCGCCGCCCATCCTGGTCCAATGCGGCACCCGGTCCTATCAGCGAACCTCTGTACGACTACTTCGTGGAGCACCTGCGCGAATTGGGTGCGAGCGTTCAGACCGGTGTATTTGGCGCGATGATGAATGTCTCGCTGACCAATACCGGACCGTTCACGATGATCGTAGACTCGGCAGACCTCCCCTAGCGGCCGGTGCTTTGTACCAGTTGGGTCAGTTGTTCGAAGCTGGCTCGTTGCTCGGCTAGTTCCACCCGGCCGGTGGCGGAGAGTTCGTAGACCTTTCGCCCCGGGCCACCTTGGCCTTCTTCCCAGCGGGTTTCAACAAAACCCGAGGCCTCGAGTTTGGCCAGTGCGGGGTAGAGCGTGGCTCCCTTGATCGGCCCGAAACCGCGTTCCTGCAGGGATTTCGCCAGTGCATAACCGTGGGCCTGGCCAGCCGAGAGTTCGGCGAGTAAGAGCATCGGCAACATGGCGCGTTGCCAGCTACCCCGAAAGCCTTCGGGCTTAGTCATCGTCGCGCTCCTGCAGTGCCCGGGCATTGGCTGCTCGTTCCTTGAGCTTCTCTTGGACGTAGGCCTTGCGGTCAGCCGGACGCAGCTCGTAAACGCTCACCGCGGCAAACACCAGCACTGCGACCCCAAAGAAAATATCCCCGCCATTTCGCGCTGGATCCATCAGGCCAGCGACCGCGCCGACCACGAATAAAGCGACTACGGCCAAGGTGGCCATGCGGCGTAGAAGCCAACGACGCTTGAGCGCCTTTTCGGTGTTCACTGCCAGCCCAATCACGAATTCATTGGGCGTTCCGAATTCAAGGTTTGGGTCAGCTTTTTCGCCTCGGGTCGCCGCATCATCGAGATGTTCTCGCGCAGTACTCAGCGACTCGTTGGCTTCCTTGTGACTCATGCCGTAGCGTCCGCGCAGCAGTCTGGTGGTTTCCGCGAACCACTCGTCGGTGCCGAGAAGGATTTGTTGCCCGCCAGCGGCTTTCTGCGCTTTATAGGCAGGCATCAGATAGAAGCAAGCAACCACCAGCGCTGCGCCAAGAATTGGAGCTAACCAATTTGGCAGGGGCAGCAGATTATTGCTTCCTCCTATCTGCACGATTAGAGCGGCAGCTCCAACCGACACGAGGATACCTACCGGTCCCAGTATCCAGGACAGGCCGAATTTCCCCTTCAATCGGTTAAACCACCACAGGTATCCCGATAGTGCGATCCCTGCCCCGGCAGTTAGAGCAGAAAGCTGCCAGTAGTGCCACGAACTCGAGGTCCACCCATCGCGGAACCCAATCCAGATTCCAAATCCAGTGCACAGCAGGCCAACAAGCATCCCAACAACCGCCAATAGCGCAGTACTTGATTCGACGGGAAGTTCCGCGTCCGCGCGTTGCTCTGGCGTCAATAGACATTGAGCCCGCGTCGCACCATATTCGCCCGAATGGCCAAAGAGTTCCTCGGCCCGCTGCCCGCTATCGCGAACCATGCTCAGGGTGCGGTCCAGTTCGAGCGCCACCTGCGCATTGGTGAGGTCGTTCCACACCATTGAAGCGAAAAAGGTTTTAGCCCATTCCTGGTCCGCTTCTGGGTAACGTTCGATGATATCGTGTGGTTCTTCTGCTGGCACGTATCGCTCCAAAGTGGTCGTGAGAACTGGTTCTGCAAACTAAGTCAAAAACAAACCTAGTATTAAAAACACTCATAGTCCACCAAAAGAGCTAATTCCAGGTTAAAAAGAAGCCGGATGGAACGCATTCAAGCGTTCCATCCGGCATTGCGAAGCTGCGTGAGCCTACTTGGCTTCGTTCTCTTCGGCCTTCTTCTTCTCAGGCTTGAAGTCGATGCCTGCTTCCTTGCGCTGCTGCGGGGTGATTGGCGCAGGAGCCGCGGTCAGCGGATCGAAACCGCCACCGGTCTTCGGGAAGGCGATGACGTCGCGGATGGACTCCGAGTTGGTCAGCAGCTGCAGCACGCGGTCCCAACCCAGAGCGATGCCGCCATGCGGTGGGGCGCCGTACTTGAAGCCCTCGAGCAGGAAGCCGAACTGGGTGTCAGCCTGCTCCTGGGTTACGCCCATGAGCTTGAAGACGCGTTCCTGGACGTCGCGCTGGTGGATACGGATCGAACCGCCGCCGATTTCGTTGCCGTTGCAGACAATGTCGTAGGCGTAGGACAGGGCCGATGCAGGATCGGTGTCGAAGGTGTCCATGAACTCCGGCTTGGGGCTGGTGAACGCGTGGTGCACAGCGGTCCAAGCGCCAGCGCCCACGGCCACGTCACCCGAAGCGACAGCGTCGGAGGCAGCTTCGAACATCGGTGCGTCGACGATCCAGACGAAGGCCCAGTCGCCTTCCTTGATCAGGCCGGTGCGGTGGCCGATCTCGACACGGACCGAACCGAGCAGTGCGCGGGATTCGTTCTTCTTGCCGGCGGAGAAGAAGATGCAGTCTCCGGCGGCTGCGCCGGTAGCTGCGGCCAGTCCGGCCTTCTCTTCGTCGGACAGGTTCTTGGCCACTGGGCCAGCCAGCTCGCCATCTTCCTTGATCAGCACGTAGGCAAGGCCCTTGGCACCGCGCTGCTTGGCGAATTCCTGCCAGGCATCCAGGGTGCGTCGCGGCTGCGATGCGCCGCCAGGCATGACCACGGCGCCGACGTACTCGGACTGGAAGACCTTGAAGGAGGTGTTCGCGAAGTACTCGGTCATTTCGGTCAGTTCCAGGCCGAAGCGCAGATCCGGCTTGTCCGAACCGTACTTGGCCATGGCCTCCGAGTACGCCATGCGGCGGATCGGGGTCGGGACCTGCACGTCGATCAGGTTCCACAGTTCGGTGACCAGCTTTTCGCCGAGCTCGATGATGTCATCTTCCTCGACGAACGATGCTTCGATGTCCAGCTGGGTGAACTCCGGCTGGCGGTCCGCGCGGAAGTCCTCATCGCGGTAGCAGCGGGCGATCTGGTAATACTTCTCGAAGCCGCCGACCTGCAGCAGCTGCTTGAACAGCTGCGGGGACTGGGGCAAGGCGTACCAGCTGCCCGGGGTCAGGCGGGCCGGCACGACGAAGTCGCGGGCGCCTTCCGGGGTGGAGCGGGTCAGCGTCGGGGTTTCGATCTCGATGTAGCCCTGGTCGTGCAGCAGGTTGCGTGCCACGCGGTTGGCCTCGGAGCGCAGGCGGATGTTGCGGGCCGGGGTCGGGCGGCGCAGGTCCAGGTAGCGGTGGCGCAGGCGCGCTTCCTCGCCGACCTCGACGTGCTCGTCGACCTGGAATGGCAGCGGGGCTGCGGTGTTCAGCACGGTCACGGTCTCAGCGATGACCTCGATCTGCCCGGTAGGCAGGTTCGGGTTCTCGTTGCCCTCCGGGCGGCGCTCGACGGTGCCGAGAATCTGCAGCACGAACTCATTGCGCAGCGGATGGAAGTCCTCTTCATCGCGCACGACGACCTGGGCCACGCCCGAAGCATCACGCAAATCCAGGAAGGCGACACCACCGTGGTCGCGGCGACGCGCGACCCAACCGGTGAGTGTGACCTGCTGTCCAATGTGCTCGGCGTTCAAGACGCCCAGCTGATGAGTGCGTAGCACTACGATCCTTTCGGTCGGTTGGGAAAGTTTCTTCCCATGAAGTTTAGTGCACCGTGATTGGTGCGCGGGCGGGCGATCAAGCCCGAGAACTAGCTGATGGCGATCTTCAGGTCCGCTTCGGCCGGCATCCAGGTGGACGGATCCGCGGCGACCTGCTCGCCGGAGCGGATGTCCTTGACCTCGTGGGCGCCATCGGCATGGGTGAACCAGACGAACGGAATCCCGCGTCGATCAGCGAATTTGATCTGCTTGCCGAACTTCTCCGCGCTGGCTGCTACCTCGCAGGCGATGCCGCGCTCGCGCAGCTGCGAGGCTACATCCTGCGCTTCGTGCCAGGACTCGTCGTTGGCCAAGGTGACATATACCACCGAAGGCACCGAACGGCTTGCGGTCACGGACTCTTCTGCAAGGATGCGCGAGACCAGGCGGGTGACGCCGATGGACAAGCCCACACCCGGGTAGTTCTTCTTGCCCTTGGAAGCCAGCGATTCGTAGCGCCCGCCCGAGCAGATCGAACCCAGGGATTCGTGGCCCACCAGCACGGTTTCGTACACGGTGCCGGTGTAGTAGTCCAGCCCGCGGGCGATGGACAAATCGGCCATGACCTTGCCCGGCGCGCGCTTGGATGCGGCATCGATGACCTGCGAGAGCTCATCCAAGCCGGTATCCAGCAGTTCGTGGCTGACGCCCAGTGCGCGGACCTGCTCCGCGAAAGACGTGTCCATGGTGCGGATCTTGGCCAGGGCCAGGGCGGCGGCGGCCTGCTGCGCGGTGGCGCCGACTTCTTCGACCAGGATCTTGGCAACGGCGTCATCGCCGATCTTTTCCAGCTTGTCGATGGCGCGCAGGACTGCATCCGGATCTTCCAGGCCCAGGCCGCGGTAGAAGCCCTCGGCCAGCTTGCGGTTATTCACCCGCAGGCGGAAATCGCCGATCGGCAGGGCGGACAGCGCGTCGGCAATGGTCAGCGCCAGCTCCACGTCGTAGCTGAAAGGCAAGGTGCCATCGCCCACGACATCGATGTCGGCCTGGGTGAATTCGCGGAAGCGGCCATCCTGCGGGCGTTCGCCACGCCAGACCTTCTGCATCTGGTAGCGGCGGAAGGGGAAGGCCAGGTGGCCTGCGTTCTCCACCACGTAGCGCGCGAAAGGCACGGTGAGGTCGAAGTGCAGGGCCAACGCGTTGGGATCGTTCTTCTCATCCTCCGCGGCCAGCCGGGACAGTCCGTAGACTTCCTTGTCGATTTCGCCCTTGCGCAGAAGTTGCGCTCGGGTTTCCACCGCACGGGTCTCGATGTTGGCGAATCCATGCAGTTCGAAGACGTGGCGCAAGGTATCGAGCACATGCTGTTCAACTGCCCGTTCGGCGGGAAGCCATTCCGGGAAACCTGATAGTGAGGCCTTGCGTGCCATGAAACTCCTTAGTGCAAATTGGGCTACCTACCCATCTTATAGCCCGAAACCCGAGAAACCTGTGCACGTCGGCTTACTAAGAAGCGGAGGTCACAGGTAGAGTTGGCTAAAGCAAGTGCTCGTAAAGTGAAAGAGTTTCAGCGGTGACCACCAGTCAGCAATCCGACGACAGCCAGAAGACCCCATTGCCACAGGCCCAGAAGCCTGCCGCAAAGCCGGTTGTAGCGCCAAGCGTCGCACATACCACTCCCCTCGACGAAGCGGCAAAGTTCGCCCGTGTGACCGAGGACGGCCACGTCTTCGTGATCATTGACGGCGCCGAATTCCCAGTGGGCCAATACCCCGACGCAACGCAGGACGAAGCCCTGGGCTACTTCGTGCGCAAATACGACGACGCGCTCTCGCAGCTGATGCTCCTGGAGCAGCGTGTCGTTGCCAAGGCCCCGGCCGGCGAGCTCAGCAAGGCTGTGCAGGCGCTCTCGGCCACCGTTGCCGAACGCCATATGGTCGGCGACATCCCGGCGCTGGAAACGCGCCTCGAGAATGCCCGCGTAGCCGTCGAGGCATTGACCAGCGAACAGCGCAAGGCCAACGACGAGGCTCGCGCGGAACAGCTCGCTGCCCGCGAAGCCATCGTCGAACAGGCTGAAGAGCTGGCCGGCAAGCGCCCGGAGCAGATCCAGTGGAAGACCGCTTCGGCGGCGATGAACGAGCTGTTCGACGCCTGGAAGGGTTCGCAGCGTTCCTCGGTGCGCCTGCCACGGTCCACCGAAGATGCGCTGTGGAAGCGATTCCGCTCCGCCCGCACCACCTTCGACCGCCATCGCCGGGCCTACTTCTCGCAGCTGGATTCGACCAACGCGGCCGCCAAGGAAGTGAAGGAAGAGCTGATCGCTCGCGCCGAGGTGCTGCAGGGGTCCACCGACTGGACCGCTACCGCCGCCGAATACCGCAAGCTCATGGACGAGTGGAAGAAGTCGCGCCGTGCCTCGCGCAAGGACGACGACCAGCTCTGGAGCCGCTTCCGTGCCGCCCAGGATGTCTTCTTCCAGGCCCGCGCCGCGGCCAACGCCAAGATCGATGAAGAGTACTCCCAGAACCTCATGGTGAAGGAAGCCCTGCTGGAAGAGGCGCGCGCGCTGCTTCCCATCAAGGATCTGGCTGTTGCCAAGAACAAGCTGGATTCGATCCGCACCCGTTGGGAAGCTGCCGGCAAGGTGCCGCGCAATGACCTGCAGCGCATCGAGTCGGCTCTGCGCCAGGTCGAGGACGCGGTCAAGGGGGCCGAGGACGAGCAGTGGCGCCGTTCCAACCCGGAGACCAAGGCCCGCTCCAACTCGATGCTCTCGCAGCTGCAGGACACCATCTCCGCCTTGGAAGATGATCTGGCAGCAGCACAGGCCAAGGGCAACGCCAAGCAGATCGCGACAGCCCAGGAGGCCCTGGATGCACGCCGCATGTGGCTGAGCACCTTGGAGAAGTCGGCTGCCGACTTCCAGTAAGTAATCCACAGATCGCTTGCACACCGCCAACGCGGCGGCGCGAACTGGTTCAGTAGCTCTATGGAAACGAGAAATTCCCCAGCTACCGGACCTCGCGCCGCCGCGTTGCGCGTTCCCGGGGACCTGTGGATCGCTGGTGAGATGTTCACCCGCAACGAGCTGCACGCCATGGCCCACAACGGCCTGCTGCTCGAGGTCCTCGGTGATTATTTTTTGCCCAGCAGCATCCGAGTCAACGCGTCGGTGCGGGCACGGATTGCGGGTTTCGCCTGTGGCCGCGAGCTGGCCCGCGATGCGGTGCTAGCTCGCCAAACTGCAGCCTGGATCCATGGGCTCTTGCCGTCAGTGTCCACATTGTGCATCTACGCCAAGAGCTACCATCGGCCGTTCTACCCCGGGCACGGGCTGAGGGCGGAATTCGCCCAAATGCAGGTGCCGGATACGGACATGGTGTTCCGCAGCCGCATCAGGGTGACCACCGCATTGCGCAGCGCCTGCGACTGCGCGAAATACGATCCATTGCCCATTGCCAGCCGCGTTCTGGGCACAGTCGCGGCCCTGGCAGATCCCTACCTGACTTTGGACGCCATCAAACAAGCCCTGGCATCCGAGGTTCCCTCACCCGAGCGATCCCGAGCCCTGCGCCTGGTCCAGTCCTTCTCCGATACGGCGCAAGCGGCCTAGGCTGCCGCCGCGGGGTGCACCGCGCTATTAGCGGCGGGACCCTGCGGTGGTGCGGTAGACATCGTAGACGCCATCGATGCGGCGTACTTGGTTCAGCACGTGGCTCAGGAACTTGGGGTCGCCCATTTCGAAGGAGAAACGGGAGATTGCCACACGGTCCTTGCTTGTCTGCACACTGGCCGAAAGGATGTTCAAGTGGCTTTCGGAGAGGATCCGGGTGACGTCGGAGAGCAGCGACTTGCGGTCCAATGCTTCGACCTGGATCTCCACCAGGAACACGCCATGGTGCTTGGTGGCCCACGTGACATTGACCAGTCGATCCGGCTGCTCGGCGAGCTGCGTCAGATTCAGGCAGTCGGTGCGGTGCACCGAGACTCCGGCGCCACGGGTTACGAAACCCTGGATTTCATCTGGCGGCACTGGGGTGCAGCAACGCGCCAGCTTCACCAGCACATCCCCCAGGCCCTCGACGATCACGCCGGCGTCGTTGCCCGTAGCCGGGCTGGGAGCCATTGGGCGGACTACCGCTTCCTCATCGACCTGTTCGGCTTCTGGAGGGCCAATCAGGGCCGTTAAATGCTCAATGACGTTCTGTGCACTGGTATGGCCGTCACCCACGGACTGGTACAGGGCCGAAATGTCCGTGTGGTGCAGTTCGTTGGCTACCGCCGTGAGCAGGTCGTGAGTCATCAATTTCTGCAATGGCAGCTGGTTGCGACGCAGTTCCTTGGTCAGCAGCTCCTTGCCCTTTTCGATGGCCTCCTCGCGGCGTTCCTTGGAGAAGTAACCGCGGATCTTTGCCTTGGCACGAGGCGAGCGGACAAAGTTCTGCCAATCCTGGGATGGGCCAGCGCCTTCGGCCTTCGAGGTGAAGACCTCCACCACATCGCCCTGCTTGAGCTCGGTATGCAGTGGGACGAGCTTGCCATTGACGCGGGAGCCGATGGTGCGGTGGCCGACGTCGGTGTGGATCGAGTAGGCGAAATCCACCGGTGTGGCACCAACCGGCAAGGACATGATGTCGCCCTTGGGGGTGAACACATAGACTTCAGCGGAGCTGATCGTGTAGCGAAGGCCGTCCAGGAACTCTTCGGAGTCGGCGGTATCCGCCTGCCACTCCATCAAGGAACGCAGCCAATCCATATTCTGTTCCGGCGAAAGCATGGAGTTATCGGTCTGCCCATGCTTGTACTGGAAGTGCGCTGCTACGCCGTATTCGGCGCGTACGTGCATATCGTGGGTGCGGATCTGGATCTCTACCGGCTTGCCTTCAGGACCCATCACCGTGGTGTGCAGCGACTGGTAGAGGTTCAGCTTCGGGATCGCAATGTAGTCCTTGAAGCGGTTAGGCAGTGGATTCCACTCCGCGTGCACGACGCCCAGGGCGCCGTAGCAGTCCTTGACGGTATCCACCAGGATGCGCACGCCCATGAGGTCATGGATATCGTCGAAGTCCTTGCCGCGCACGATCATCTTCTGGTAGATCGAGTAGTAGTGCTTTGGCCGTCCGGAAACCGAGGCATGGATGGCGACATCGCCGAGATCGCCCGAAAGGGTCTGGCGGATCGAGGAGAGGTACTTTTCACGTTCCGGAGTGCGATCGCCCACCATGCGGACGATCTCCTGGTAGACCTTCGGGTGCAAGGCAGCGAAGGACAGGTCCTCCAGCTCCCACTTGACGGTGTTCATGCCCAGACGGTGTGCCAGCGGTGCGAAGATCTCCAGGGTTTCCTTCGCCTTGCGCGAGGAAGATTCCGGGGATACGTAGCGCCAGGTACGGGCATTGTGCAGGCGGTCGGCCAGCTTGATCAGCAGCACGCGGATGTCGCGGGACATGGCCACGACCATTTTGCGCACGGTCTCTGCCGGGGCCGCATCGCCATAGGTGACCTTGTCCAGCTTGGTCACGCCATCGACCAGCATGGCGATTTCCTCGGAGAATTCCTTCTTAACCGACTCCAGGGAGTAATCGGTGTCTTCAACGGTGTCGTGCAGCAAGGCGGCGGCAAGAATCGAGCCGGTCATCCCCATCTCCGCCAGGATCGTGGCGACGGCGACCGGGTGCGTTATGTACGGGTCGCCGCTCTTGCGCTTCTGGCCTTCATGGTACTTTTCGGCGACCTCGTAGGCGTGGACCAGCAGGTCCAGATCCGCCTTCGGATGCTTGGACTTGACCGTGCGCAATAGCGGTTCAAGGGTCGGCGATGTGCTCGGGGTGCTCCCCCGGCCAGCAAAGCGCACCAAACGAGAGATAGAGCGTCGTTTCGAATTGTTCAGGTTAGGCGTATTCGCCATGCCCCGCTCCTTCCCGTTGCCGTTGGATTCTTTCCCGAGCCTGCGTGAAGCCCGACGGAATCCAACGGTAGTTCCGGGCCACCAGATCACTGGTAGCCGTGCACTGAAAAAACACCTTCTTTAGTTCAAACGTTATAGCACGTTCGGGCGGTGACAACTAATTACGCATCTTCCCGCTTAAGCGAATTGGTGCCCCCAGCAAATGCTGGGAGCACCAAATTCAGATCTTCGGATCGGTTTAGGCAGCAGCCATCTTCTTATCGTGCGCTACCACGTCGTCGTCCTTGTGGCGGAGCCAATGGAACATTGGCGCCTGCACGAACAAGGTCGACAGGGCCGAGACGATGATACCGACGAACAGCGCCAAGGACAGGTCCTTGAGCGTACCGGCACCCAGCAGGTAGGAACCGATGAATAGGATCGCGGCCACTGGAAGCACGGCAACGACCGAGGTGTTGATCGAGCGAACCAGGGTCTGGTTCACAGCGAGGTTCACCAGCTGCTCGAAGGTGCGCTTGGACTGCTGGGTGTAGTCCTTGGTGTTTTCGCGGACCTTGTCGAAAACCACCACGGTGTCATACAGCGAGTAGCTCAGAATGGTCAGGAAGCCGATGATCGCGCTGGGCGTGATTTCGAAACCGGACAGCGAGTAGATGCCCGCAGTCACGATCACCACGGTAATCAGTCCGACGATCGCTGCCAGCGACATCTTCCAGGTTCGGAAGTAGGCAGCCATCAGCAAGCCCACCAGGACCACGAAGACTACCAAGCCAACCAGTGCCTGGCGCGAAACGTCTTCACCCCAGGTTGGGCCGATGAAGTTACTGGTAACTTCATCGCTGGAGACGCCGTAGTTCTCCGCGAGCTGGCCGGCGATGGCCAAGGTCTGGTCATCGCTCAAACGCTCAGTCTGCACGCGCATGGTGCCCGGAGCAATGTTGGTGACCGTTGCCTCGGAACCCGAAGCCACCGAGCTAACAGTTTTTTCACCAATCGAGATATCAGTGTTCTGCACATCCGAAACGGTGAATTCAGAACCACCGCGGAAGTCGATGCCCAGGTTGAAGCCGCCCTTGACCACTGGAAGCAGGATCGACAGCATCACCAGAATACCGGCGATCAGGAACCACAACCGGTACTTGGAGGTGAACGGGTAGGAACGCTTGCCGGTGTAGAGCTCGTTGCCCCAAGTGACTAGCTTATTCATTGTTCTCCTCCTGGGCCTTGGCCTGCGTGCTGGCTGGCTGTTCGGCCTGTGCACGGCGACGCTCGGCAATCGTCATGCGCTTGGCGGCCTCAGCCGAGGCCTTCGCATTCTTCTTGCCGCGGTTTGCCACAACGTTTTCATCGAAGCGGCGAACCTTGCCTGCACCTTGGTACAGCGGCTTGACGCCAAGCAACGATGGATCCATGCCCGAGAGCGGGTGGCCGTTGGCGAAGAACTTGGTGCGTGCCAGCAGGACCAAGGTTGGATGGGTCAGTCCGTACACGACCACGAGGTCAACGATTGCGGTCAGGCCCAAGGTGAAGGCAAAGCCTCGCACGTTGCCCACGGCAACGATGTAGAGCACTACTGCAGCCAACACGTTCACGGCCTTGGAGGCCAGAATGGTGCGCTTGGCACGCTTCCAGCCGATGTCCACGGCGCTTGCCAATGGCCGGCCTTCGCGCAGCTCATCTCGAACACGCTCGAAGTACACGATGAACGAGTCCGCGATCAGGCCGATCGCTACGATCAAGCCAGCCACGCCCGCCAGCGACAGGCGGTAGTTCATGCCCCAGCCAAGCAGGACCAGGCAGAGGTAGGTCAGCACACCGGCGACGAGCAGCGAAGCGATGGTCACCAAGCCCAGGGCGCGGTACTGGAACAGCGAGTAGATGAATACCAGGACCAGGCCGATAACACCGGCAATGAGGCCCGCGGTCAGCTGGTCAGCACCCAGCGTTGCAGAAACCTGGCGCTCTGACTGGATGTCGAAGCTGATTGGCAGTGCGCCGTACTTCAGCTGCTCGGCCAGCGCCTGCGAGGTGTCCTGGGTGAAGCCACCGGAAATCTGCGGACGGCCATCGGAGATCACCGCATTGGTGGTTGGCGCCGAAATGGTTTCGCCATCAAGCACGATGGAGAACTGGTTCTGCGAACCCTGCAGGGCAATCAGACGCTGCGTGGTATCGGCGAAGATCTTGGTGCCTTCGGCATCGAATTCGATGACGACGACCCATTCGCCGGTGACCGAACCATTGACGCCGCGAGCGAGCTGCGCATATGCGTCCTTGATCTTGTCGCCGGAGATTTCCTGTGGGCCAAGGATGTACTTGACGCCCATGTCGGTATCGCAGGAGATCATTGGCTTGGCCGGGTCCGCAGCGTCGCCTCCGCGGTCCTTGAGCTCGGTTTCGCAGTCGTAGCCTTCAAACTCCTGGAAGAGCTCTGCGGTGATCCAGTTGGTGTCCGATGGGTTCTCTGGCTTGCCCTCAGGCTTTGGCAGGTCTTCCTTGGGAGTGCGATCTTCCTCAGGGGTGGCTGCGTAGCTGCCGGTGATCAGCACCGGGCGGAACTCCATGTTGGCCGAGGCCTGGATCAAATCGCGAGTGGTCTGGTCCGGGGTGCCGGGCATCGAGACCACAACGTTGCGACCGGACTGGGTGGTGATTTCCGATTCGGTAACACCGGAACCGTCCACACGCTGGCGGATGATCTCAACCGCTTGGTCCAGTTGTTCTTGGTTGATTGCTTCGTCGCCCTGGACCCGAGGGGCCAGGATCATCTCGGTACCGCCTTCGAGGTCGAGGGCGAGCTTCGGTCCCCATCCGGTTTTACCGTTCGCTGCACCGGCTACCAACACGCCGGTTGCGATGATGAAGACGATCAGCAACCATAGCAACGCCTTGCGCGCCTGCTTAACAGGTCTGATTGATGACATCTATTGTGCTTTCTGGTTTGGGTGGCTTAGCCTTCAGGCCACCGCTATGCTGCCCGGGACTTAGGCGTTGCGCTCGTCCTTGCCCTCATCGTTCAGGCGACGCAGGGACTCTTCCGGGGTTTCGGTGGTGCTGGCGGATTCTGCAGCGCCGTCGGCCACGGCCGGGGTTGCTGCATCCTTGTCCAGGAAGGTGGCAATGGCCTGGCGGTGCAGGTTCAGCACTACGCCCGGTGCGACCTCGACCTGGACGCGATCCTCTGCGTCAACGCCGACGACGGTGCCGAAGATACCCGAGTTGGTCATCACCTTGGCGCCTGGCACGGTGTTGTTCTTCAGCTTCTCCTGCTGGGCGGACTGCTTCTTGCGGCCACGGAACATCATGAAGATCAGCACTGCGAACAGCGCGACCATCAGGATCAGCGAAGGGTTGAAGCCGCCACCAGCGGCCTGAGCGATTACGAGGGGATTCACGTATTTACCTGCTAACGAATTGTTGCGATTTGATCTGAAGTTCTGGGATGCTGTTGCGGCTATTTCTGGCGTAATACAGCAAAGACGCCCCACCTCGCCCCGAAACGGGCATAGGTCGGGCGTCTTTAGTCTAATGCGTCACGGTGAACCGGCAGACCATTTACGCGGGCAGTGAAGTAATGCTTGCCTAATCCTCATCGTTTTCATAGCTTTGCGCACTGGCGAAGATCGCATCCTTTGGCATCGCCAAGCCCAAATGCGCCCAGGCCCCGGGCATGGCAATACGACCGCGCGGGGTCCGGCCCATCAGCCCTTCACGCACCAGGTATGGCTCTGCGACGGTCTCGACGGTTTCGGTTTCTTCACCCACGGCGATGGCCAGGGTCGATAGCCCCACCGGTCCCCCGCCGAATTTGGTGCACAAGGCTTCGAGCACACCCCGGTCCAGGCGATCAAGGCCACGTGCATCGACCTCGTACATGTCCAAGGCGGCCTCGGCCGCCTTGGCATCGATCTCTTCGAGCTTATGCACCAGCGCCCAGTCACGCACGCGGCGCAGCAGGCGGTTGGCGATACGGGGCGTACCGCGGGAGCGTCCGGCGATCTCGGTGAACGCGGCCGAAGTGACGCTCAGATCAAGCATCATGGCCGAACGGCGCAAAACCAGTTCAAGCTCCTTGACCGCGTAGAACTCCAGATGGCCAGTGAAGCCGAAGCGGTCACGCAACGGGCCGGGCAATAGTCCGGCGCGCGTGGTTGCGCCAACGAGGGTGAAGGGCGGAAGCTCCAGCGGAATGGCCGTGGCGCCGGCGCCCTTTCCGACGATGATATCTACGCGGAAGTCTTCCATGGCCATGTAGAGCATTTCCTCGGCCGGCCGGGACATGCGGTGGATTTCATCGAGGAACAGCACCTCGCCTTCGGTCAACGACGAGAGGATAGCGGCCAAGTCACCGGCATGCTGGATCGCTGGGCCGGAGGAAATGCGCAATGGCGCGTTCATCTCGGCGGCGATAATCATCGACAAGGTGGTCTTGCCCAGGCCCGGCGGGCCAGAGAGCAGAACGTGGTCCGCGGTGCGTTCGCGGATTTTCGCTGCTTCAAGCACCAGCGAGAGCTGCTGGCGCACTCGGGACTGGCCCACGAAGTCGTCGAGGTTCCGCGGGCGCAGGGCCGCTTCGATTACCCGTTCCTCGGGTTCGCTGCCGGCATTCGTGAGCCCGGTGGAGTCATTCATGATCAGTTGATCCTCTCGCAGACCGCTTAGGCGCGGGTTCCGCTGGACATGCTGCGCAGTGCAGCACGCAAGATTTCTGCGACGTTGCCGGTGGCAACGACATCTGGATCAGCCTTGGACAGCGATTTCAGGGTGCTGGTTGCATCCTTTTCGCTCCAGCCCAGGCCGGTCAGCGCCTCGATCACCTGCGGTTCCCAGACGCTCGCGTTGCCGCCGCCGGTAGACGGGGCCGCTGGCGCGCCAGTCGGGATCAGCTTGCCGTTCAGTTCCAGCACGATGCGGCTCGCGCCCTTGGGGCCAATGCCCGATACCTTGGTGAAAGCGGCGGTGTCCTTGGTGTTCGCCGCGATGCGGACTTCCTCCGGAGAGTGCACCGCCAAGATGGCCAAGCCGGTGCGCGGCCCGATGCCCGATACGGAAACCAGGACCTCGAAGACATCGCGTTCCTCTGCGGTGGCGAAGCCGAAGAGGGTCATCGAATCCTCGCGGACCACCATGGAGGTGAATACCGTAGCCTCGCGTCCTGCCTGCAGGGTGGACAGCGTCCCGGGGGTGGCATTGACCAGCATCCCGAAGCCGTTAACGTCAATTACCGCGGTGTTCAGGGCTACCGCCTGCACGGTGCCGGTCAATGAGCTGATCATGCCACTCCTTGGGATATATGTTCGATCGAACCCAGTTTATCGAAGATACCTACGAATATCGATCCGCCGCGTTCCCCGGTGGGTCGAGGCCGCTGCCGTGCTGGCCGGCTAGCGGCGCACTGCGCGGCGCTTGGCCGACGCCTCGGCGGCAATCCACGCCTGCTGCGCACCGGTCAGCTGCGACGAACCACCGGCATTAGCCGCGGAGGCCGAGGCATTCGAGCCGGTGGCCGCACCGCGCCAACCGTGGGTAATCGCCAAAGCCACCGCATCAGCGGCGTCGGCAGGCTTAGGCGGTTCATCGAGCCGGCAGATCTTGGCAACCATCTTGCCGATCGCCGCCTTGGTGGCCTGTCCCGAACCGGTAACCGCCGCCTTGACCTCGGTCGGCGTGTGCAGGGCCACGGGTATTCCGCGTCGCGCTGCCGCGGTGATGACAACACCGGTGACCTGCGCGGTGCCGATGACCGTGGAGACGTTCGCCGAAGCGAACACGCGTTCCAAGGCGAGCACATCGGGCTGATGAAGATCCAGCCATTCGTCGATGGCGTTGGCGATCTTCAAGAGCCGGGCATCGAGCGGAGTGCCCGGAGGGGTGCCGGCGACGGTGACGTCCACCAGCGAAACTTGCCTGTTTGCAGCGACGTCGACCACGGCAAGACCGCAACGGGTCAGGCCGGGATCGACGCCAACAACACGTAAGGCCAAGCCTTACTGCTCTTCGTCCAGCGCGGCGCGAACCTCGTCGGACAGATCAGCGTTGGTGTAGATGCCCTGGACATCATCCAGTTCTTCCAGCGCGTCGTAGAGCTTGAGGAACTTGCGAGCTCCATCAACGTCCAGGTCGACCTTCATCGATGGAATGAATTCCATTTCGTCGGACTCGTAGGCGATGTCCGCTTCATCCAGTGCAGTGGCCACAGCGCGCAGGTCCGAAGGATCGCAGACGATGGCG
The DNA here is from genome assembly GCF_044769125.1 of Glutamicibacter sp. NPDC090743. Lineage (NCBI taxonomy): Bacteria > Bacillati > Actinomycetota > Actinomycetes > Micrococcales > Micrococcaceae > Glutamicibacter > Glutamicibacter sp. NPDC090743. The sequence goes on from NZ_JBIVXE010000004.1 coordinate 374,321, forward strand.
AAGTTCTCGTCCTCGTCCATGATCTCGTCGGCACCGGCGTCCAGCACGACCATCAGCAGGTCGTCTTCGGTCAACTCGCCCTTGGGCAGGCGGACAACGCCCTGGCGGTTGAACAGGTAGGCGACCGAACCCGGGTCGGCGATGGTGCCGCCGTTGCGGGTGATGCCCACGCGCACCTCGGAGGCTGCACGGTTCTTGTTGTCGGTCAGGCACTCGATCAGCAGGGCCGAGCCCTGCGGGCCGCGTGCTTCATAGATGATCTCGGTGTAGTCGACGACCTCGCCGGTCAGGCCTGCGCCGCGCTTGACGGCGCGGTCGATGTTGTTGATCGGCACGGAGTTCTTCTTGGCCTTGCTGACAGCAAGTTCCAGTGCCGGGTTGCCGGCCATGTCGGCGCCGCCGGCACGGGCGGCAACTTCAATGCCCTTGATGAATTTTGCGAAGGCCTTGGCGCGCTTGGCGTCGATCGCGGCCTTCTTGTGCTTGGTAGTTGCCCATTTGGAGTGGCCTGACATGCTTTAAGCGTCTCCTCGCGTGAGATTGATGAAAAATTGGTGGATAGCGGTGCTGCCGGTGACTTCCGGGTGAAAGCTGGTTGCCAACAATTTTCCCTGGCGTACTGCAACAATTCTACCCTGTTCGTGATCCGTCCCCGCTTGAACGGTGCTGATCACTTGCACGTCCGGGCCAATTTGCACGGCTTCCGGTGCGCGGATGAACACCGCTTCGAGATTTTGCCCGTTGAAGTCCAGCTGGTGCTCGAATGAGTCGATCTGGCGCCCGAACGCGTTGCGCTTGACCGTCATGTCGATGCCGCCGAAGCTTTGCTGTACCGCGCCATCTCGCGAGATTGCAGGGTTCTCGATGCGATCGGCCAGCATGATCATTCCGGCGCAGGAGCCGTAGGCTGGCATGCCTGCTGCGATGCGCTCCTTAATGGGACCAGCTAGCCCGTAGTTGCGGGACAGCCGGTCAATCACCGATGACTCGCCGCCGGGAATCACCAGCGCGTCAACCTGCTCCAAATCGACGACGGTGCGCACCATGTGCGTGCGCTGCCCGAGCCGTTCCAAAGAGGCCAGATGTTCGCGAAAATCCCCTTGCAGAGCGAGGACGCCTATTTTCGGCATGGTTCTAACCTTCATGGTGTTCAGTGGTTGGCAGCACGAAAAATGCGCCGAAATAACGTTAAACCCAGAGACGCCGTGCGCCTGTTTTGTTTCCCGGTGTGTCGCGGATTCTTCGACGCCGCCTCCGGGCAAGTGGTGGAACTTGGTAGGTTCAAGGACATGATTGCTGATATTTCTTCCCTCGAACTTGCCGGTGGCGTGAGCATGCCCTCGATCGGTTTGGGCACGTGGCCCATGCGTGGACAAGAGGCGGCCGCAGCGGTGCTGTCCGCCCTCGACGTGGGCTACCGCCGCATTGATACAGCGGAGAACTACGAGAATGAGGACGCCGTGGGCAAGGCCCTGGCACAGAGCCGGCTTCATCGCGATGAAATTTTCGTAACCACCAAATTCAACAAGCAATGGCATTCGACCCAAGGCGTGCGCCAGGCGTTGGAGAACTCACTGGACCGCTTGGGTCTTGAGTATGTGGATCTGTTCTTGATCCACTGGCCCAACCCCCAGCAGAACACCTATGTCGAAGCCTTCACTGAGCTGGGCAAACTAGTAGACGAGGGCAAGATCCGGGCTGCGGGAGTCTCGAACTTCAAGCCCTACCAGCTGCAGAACGTCCTAGATTCGGGGCTCGTGCCGGCGCTGAACCAGATCCAGGTTGATCCTGAACGGCAAAGCGTCGATTGGCAAGGTTTCAACACCGAGCATGGCGTTCGGACCGAAGCCTATTCCCCGCTCGGACGCAAGAAATCTGGACTCCTTTCACATCCTGCCCTGGTCCGGATCGCCCAAGCGCATGGGAAGAGCAGCGCGCAGGTGACCTTGCGCTGGCATGTCCAGTCCGGGCGGGCAGCGGCACCGAAATCGGCAGACCAGCGGCGGCAGAGCGAGAACCTGGACATTTTCGACTTCCAGCTCACCCAGGCGGAAATGGCCGCCATCAATGCCATGGATACTGGTGCTGGCCCCTTCACCGATTCGGATGAGTTCGGGCACTGAATTCCCGCAATACCTGCATGCGGCAGAAACGGAGAACCCAAACATGCTTCACGGCTACCAGCGCCCAGATATCGAAGTGGCGGATTACTTCGACGAGCACGGTGCGCTGATCCCCTACGGCCAGCGCTGGGATGAGCAGCCTCCAGCGGAGAGCTATTCGCTGACCTCCCATGTGCAACGCTTTGCCCCGGTGCCGCAGGTAGCCCAGGCGTTGCTGGATTGCCTGCGCGAGCAGTTCGAGGTGCGTTGCTTCGAAGATCCCGGGCTGGCCAAGCAAATGCGGATTCAACCGGGCCATGTGGTGCGCTCTGTTCGCGTATTTCCGATGGATTCGCGCTGCGCGCCACTGGGCATGGTCTTCGCCACGTTTCCCGCGGTGCACCTGGAGCTCGGCGCGTTGTACCGCGCGACATTTCCGCCGTGCGGCTGCGATGGATGCGACGAAGTTGTCCCAGAAATCCTTGAGGAACTCGAGATCCAGGTGAGTGCCGCCGCGTCCGGAGGATTCGGCGAGTTCCTGGATCGAGGCATGGACCGCCTCGTGCACTGTTTCGACGTTGACGGGACAGGATTCGGCGAGCAGTCCCGCGGCCTCGAAGACATATCGCCGGCACGGCTAGCCAGAGCACGCGCAATTCTTCCCTCAAGCCGCGTGTGGGCACCTTGGCCATTGCGCTAGGTCAGTCCAGCGTCCACTCTCGAAGTCCGTCGTCGAATGCGCCATAGGCATTCACTGTGGCCTCGCTGCGCTTCAAGGAGGCTTTTGCTTCATCTTCCCGTATGCATCCAGCAGCATCGAAGACTTGGCACCAGGCCACAGGTTCATTTGAGAGCTGGTGCGGTACCCACCGCAATTCGCTGACATCCCATTCGCCGGGCGCTCTCTGGGTAAACGTTGCCTTTACGCTGATGCCTTCGCGGTTGAGAATGGTTGGTGTGGCGTGTTTTGCCACGGAATTGCCCAAACCGTAGACGATCCAGGTTCCGTCGTGCTTCTCAATGGGCAATACCGAGTGGGTGTGGTGCATGTAGATGAAATCGAAGACACCGGACTCTGCCAAGGCTCGACCGAGCCTTTTCTGGGACGCTGTCGGTTCGGTGCTGTATTCAGCCCCATCGTGCACGGCAGCCACGACGATGTCCGCTCCCGCCTTGCGCGTTGCCTTGCCCCTGACGATCAGTTGCTGCGCATCCACCCCGGTATCGACTTGCCAGTCAGCTTCTTCCGGCAAGCCATTGAGCGAATAGGTGCTGGTTACTACACCGAGCTTCACGCCTTCCATGTCCAGGATCGATGGCTTCTCGGATTCTTTTTCACTGCGGTAGGAGCCGGTCGCGAAAAGCCCATTCGCTTCCAGAGCGTCCAGCGTTCGCTCTACTCCGGCCGTCCCGGCATCTACCGTGTGATTGGTGGCAGTGGTGCATCCGTCGTAGCCAATAGCGCCGAGGTCGGCCAGGATTCGATCTGGGACCGTGAACCGCGGATACCCCGAATACGGAGGGACACCAATCGGTGTTTCCAGATTGCATAGCGCCACATCTGCGTCCTGGACGTAGGGTGCCAGGCCCGCAAGCAAGGGGCTGAAATCGTAGTCGCCGCCGTTGCCCGTTTCCGCTCCAGCCGCTTGCTTCGCTTCATCCAATAGCTGCGGATGCAGCAGTACATCGCCGGTAACCATCAGCGATAGCTCTTCGGGCGCCGAAGGTGCGGCCGAGGCATCCGCTATGGCTGAACTCGGAGCCGGTTCCGGCGAGGCAGGAACGCTGGCCTGGACGGAAGGCTGCGGGGTTGCTGGTTCTGCGTGATCGCTTGGGACTGCAGAGCAACCGCCAATCAGCAATGCGGCCAGCAGCGTTGAGCTCAGCGGAAGAAATGCAGGCAGTGCACGTTGGGGCATGCATCGAGCCTAGCTCAGCTGGGCATCTGGGGTGTAAATGCAAGCTAAATCACGTTTTCCATGAAAACCTAGGCCTATGCAAAACCCGCTTCTGACTCCCAGTACCAGGCCCTACCAATGGCCAGCCTTCGACCAGCTCACCGCTGAGCATTACCTGGAGGCAGTCCGGCTCGGCGCAGCCGAACAGCGTGAGGAGCTGCAGCGCATCATCGACGATGCCCAGGCTCCCACTTTTGAGAACACTTTCTTGGCGCTGGAAGCCAGCGGGCAGACCCTGCGCCGTGCGCTCATGACGTATTTCTCGGTGATTTCCGCCCACGGCACCGAAGATCTGCGGGCGATTCAGTCGGAGATTTCTTCGATCTGGACTAGGCAGGAAGATGAGATTTACCTAAACCAAACCTTGTACTTGCGTCTACAAGCTTTGAATTATGAGGGTCTCCAGGGTGAAGATGCCCGTCTAGCCGAGCAAACGCTGAAGAATTTCCAGTTGGCCGGCGCAGGCTTGGGCGACGCCGAAAAGGACCAGTTGAAAGCACTGAACGCCAAACTCGCTGAGCTTTCCACGCAGTTCGCTGACCTCGTCCTGGAAAATCAGAATGCCCACGCTGTGCACTTCGACGATGCTGAGGAACTCGCAGGTCTTTCCAGCCAAGCGATCGAGTCCGCTGCGCAAGCCGCCAAGCAAGCAGGCCACGCATCGGGATACTTGCTGACGCTGGTTTCGCCTACCCAGCAACCGGTCCTGGAGTCGCTCGCGTCAAGCCAGTCCCGCCGCAAGGTGTTCAATGCCTCGATCAGCCGTGGCACCGAGGAAAACGCGACCATCCATGTGGCCGCCGAAATGGCACAGCTTCGCGCTGAACGCGCCGCTCTGCTCGGATTCGCCAACCATGCAGAAACCGTGCTCGCCCAGGCCACTGCACCTTCCACCGCTGCGGTGGAAGAACGGCTGGCCGAGCTAACCAAGGCCGCCACCGCAAATGCCCGCCAGGAAGCCCAGGTGCTGGGCAAGATCGCCGGTGCCGAAATCAACGCGTGGGATTGGAAATACTTCTCCAACCAGGTCTTGCGTGAGGAGTACTCGGTGGATTCCGAGGCACTGCGCAACTACTTCGAATTAGACCGGGTCCTGGTCGATGGGGTCTTCGCGACCGCTACCAAGCTGTTTGGCATTACCTTCAGCGAGCGGTTCGACCTTCCCACCTACCACCAGGATGTTCGCGTCTTCGAAGTTTTCGACGCCGATGGCAAGCCGCTGGCGCTCTACACCGGCGACTACCTGACCAGGAATACCAAGAAGGGCGGTGCATGGATGACCAGCCTGCGCGATGCCGCTTCGTTCCTGGACGAGCGGCCAATCGTCACCAACACCTTGAACATCACCCCGCCTGCGCCGGGTGATCCGGTTCTGCTGTCCATGGATGAGGCAAATACGCTGTTCCACGAGTTCGGCCATGCGCTGCACGGGATGTTCTCCAGCGGAAAGTACGCTTCGCTTTCTGGCACCTCGGTCCCCCGCGATTTCGTGGAGTTCCCATCGCAGGTCAACGAGATGTGGATGCTCCACGAGGATGTCGTATCCGGTTATGCTATCCACCACCAGAGCGGCGAAGTCTTGGACGATGCGCTGATCGAGAAGATCCGCGCGGCTTCGCTATGGGGCCAGGGTTTTGCAACCACTGAGTACCTTGCCGCCAGTGTCCTTGATTGGGCCTGGCACACCATCAGCGCCGGGACTGTTATCGAGGATCCGCTGCAGTTCGAACAGGACGTGCTTCAGGGCGCCGGCTTCGACTCCGCAATGATTCCGCCTCGCTACCGCACCGGTTATTTCCAGCACATTTTCGCCAATGGATACTCCGCTGGCTACTACTCCTACATCTGGAGTGAGGTGCTCGATGCCGACACTGTGCAGTGGTTCGAGGAAAATGGGGGCTTAATGCGCGAAAATGGTAATCGGTTCCGTGAGGAACTGCTTTCGCGCGGCAATACGCGCGATCCCCTTGAGTCCTACGAATTATTCCGCGGCCGCACCGCATTGGTTGAACCGTTGTTGCGCCGTCGAGGATTGGTGAACGCAGAATAATGACCACTATTGCCTCCGCACAGGAAGCACTAAGCCACTGGCATCAGGCACTTGCAGTCGCCACCGGCGGCAAGATCTTTACCACCCACGGATGCTCATGGGCATGGCAGCCAGTACGCAAGCGGCTGATCCTGCTGTTCCCCGAACAGCCAGAACAGGCGGGCCTGCGTCCGGCGCTAGCCGAAGGCCATCGGCTCGGCGCCCGGCGCGTGGAAGCTTGGGTTAATTCAGGCGCCCACGCAGATGAGCTGAGGGCGACCGGTTTCTCCGATAATGCCCAGGTTTCCTGGCATGCTGGCCCATTGGCCATTCCAATGGATCGTTGGACCGGCAAGATCCGTTTGGGCAATAACGTGCCTGAGGCCACGGGAGCTGATGCGGCCGAGCTGAACGTGACGAACCTTTGGCGCGAGACCAGCACCCAGCTCTCCAGCGGGCATCCGGCATTGCGCCGCGTCGAGCATGCCTTGGCTCGTACCGACGAGGGAGAGATCGTGGGCCGGGGCTTTGCCCAGCAGGGCCTGAACGGCCAGCTCATGGTGCATTCCTTGGCCGTAGGCAAGGAACATCGCCGCCATGGCGTTGGCACTGCCTTGCTTCATGGCCTGTCGCGATCAATGATCAATCCGCTGTCGCCGCCAGACGATGAGGTACCTCAGGAGCTATTGGCAGCGGCGACTCCGTCTAGTGCCGATTTCTTCAGTGCGAACGGCCTGAAGCTACTGGGACGAGGACGCCATATGGTTCTGCGCTCCTGGAACCAGTAGCCAGCCACTGATAACGAGAAAGCTCAGCCGGTCACGGGACGTTCCGTGACCGGCTGGGTTTTCTCGAATGGCCTTACCGCGATTTGTTGACTCGAAAGACAAGCCGGGCGAAAGGTCCGGCTTGCCGCGCTTCAACCAGTTCGAGGCTCTCGCTGGAAATAGTTCGTGGCAATACGGGCGCACCCGACGATAGCGCGGCCGGGGCGATAGTCAATGCCAAGACGTCGAGGGCATCGGCATCCAGGAATTGCCCCAGCAGTTCACCGCCGCCAAGTACCCAAACATTCTTCTCCCCTGCGCTGTCACGAATTGCCGGCAAGAACTGCGCAACTGCCCCGTTCAGCAGCTGCACATCAGCCCCTTCTGGAATGGGCAACTCCCTCGAAGTGAAGACATAGGTCTTGACCCCCGGATAGTATTCATGCCACTTTTGCGGATTTTCCATGAGCTGTTCATTCTCGATCATCCACATATAGGTGTTCGCGCCTTCGACATGCACACCAACGTTTTCAGGCAATAGTTCCGGATCAGGCTCTTGGGACCCCGGAACATCAAAGAGCCATTGCAGGCTATGGTTCTCGTCGGCCAAGTATCCATTGAGACTGACCGCGGCATCGAAGATAATCTCGCTCATGGCACATAGTCTGCCACAGGAAAATTGCTCACGGCTCCGGGTGCACTTCGCTACCGGCATGCCTGCTCCAGGGCTGCACCACCAGCAGGTCGCCATCGATGTCCCACCGGCTCCGGTCGAGCAGTAAGTGATCGTGGTGCGCCGAGATACTCGCGATTCCAGGCAGCGGATCTGGTTGGGCGGGGCCGGAGACGGATTGCTGCTCGTAAACGCACCACCTGGAATCAGTTGATTCATGCTGGCTGGAAAGAACACTTGGAGGCAAAGGCTAGATCGTAGTCTCGTTCCGTATCGGGCCCCTGCATCACTACCGGCAGCACAGAAGCAGCGAGGCCGAAGAAATGGACTGATCTGTCCACTTCTTCGGCCTCGTCATCAGCTACTCAGCGCAGTTCCTACCAGCCGCGCTCCGAAAGGCGGTGAGGCACTGGCACGTCGGCGACGTTGATGCCGACCATTGCTTCGCCCAGACCGCGGGAGATCTTAGCCAGCTCGTCCGGGTTGTCGAAGAAGGTGGTTGCCTTCACGATGGCCTCGGCGCGCTGCACTGGGTTGCCGGACTTGAAGATACCCGAGCCGACGAACACGCCGTCGGCGCCCAGCTGCATCATCATCGCAGCGTCGGCCGGGGTGGCGATGCCGCCAGCGGTGAACAGCACTACCGGCAGCTTGCCGGTCTGCGCGATTTCCTTGACCAGCTCATACGGTGCCTGCAGCTCCTTGGCGGCCACGTACAGCTCATCTTCCGGCAATGCGGCCAGCTTGGCGATCTCTGCACGGATCTTGCGCATGTGCCCGGTGGCGTTCGAAACATCGCCGGTGCCGGCTTCGCCCTTCGAGCGGATCATTGCGGCACCTTCGTTGATTCGGCGCAATGCCTCACCGAGGTTGGTGGCACCGCAAACGAATGGAACGGTAAAAGGCCACTTATCGATGTGGTTCTCGTAATCTGCTGGCGAAAGGACCTCGGACTCGTCGATGTAGTCGACGCCGAGGGACTGCAGGATCTGCGCCTCGACAAAGTGGCCGATGCGCGCCTTGGCCATTACCGGGATGGAGACCTCGGCGATGATGCCGTCGATCATGTCCGGGTCGCTCATGCGCGAGACGCCGCCTTGGGCACGGATGTCCGCAGGAACGCGCTCCAGAGCCATGACGGCCACGGCACCTGCATCTTCAGCGATGCGTGCCTGCTCTGGGGTGACTACGTCCATGATGACGCCGCCCTTGAGCATTTCGGCCATGCCGCGCTTGACGCGGTCCGAACCGACGACGGAGTTCTGGTTGTTCGTAGACATGGTGAGGAGGGGTTCCTTTCGACACTGCGGTGACTCGTTTTTGCCCCAGAATTTCGGGGATATAAGCGAGGTGGTACGCCAGTAATCGTAGGATCGCTTTGCTTTATTACCTCGCGTGTTGCGTCATAATTGGCAGATAGTAGATTTATCCATCAGTTACGAGTTAGTGCGTAACATTGGCAATCTCTACTAAACAACTAGTCAGAGTGCTTTTTGCCGGTGAATATTTGGCGTGACGCTATTGCATCCGACACTTGATATTTTGCTGGCTGACCGTAGCCTTCAGGATTAGCTGCTTCAATGCGCGCCACTTCCTCAGACATAAATTGCACCAGCGGAACGTCGCCGTTGATATCTTCGGCTACGGAGCGCAATTGCTGCGCATATGCCAGCAATCGCGGAGTGAAGTGTTTGGTGTAGGAGGGGTCCGGGTCGCTGGCACGCTGATGGACGGATTCAAAATTTTTGGCAAGGTCCTCGATTGCCGGTTTAACTGACTCCATCACCTGCACCAATGCCCGGTCCGCCGCTTGCGAGATCGCAACTAGGCTCAATTGGTAGTGGTGCTCGGTGGCCACAGCCGCCGCGAGCCGTTCCAGCGGATCCAGGGTATCGAGCCAACCGCGCAGGAACCTGTCGCAGTTTGCATCATGCTCGTAGCTCAGGTCTTCAAGCAGCTGATCAATCATGCCGATTGAGTAGCGGGCTGCACCTTGGATGGCGAAACGCATTTCATGCTCGGATCCACTAATAATCCAGTCGCGGATTTCTTCGATGGTGCCGATTGGTTCAGGGGACCTGGGAATATTCAATGATGCTCATTTCAGAAAGAAGTTGCTCCAACATGCCGCAACAGTCTATTTGGTCTTGCATTGCAGCAGGCCAACATCGTGGCTTTTGCATTAAATGACGTTGGGCCCGACAGAACATTTCCATGTTCTGCCGGGCCCAAGTACCAGCTATTGCCTAGTTCGGGGTTTCGCTGTCCCACGCTTCGGCAATGGCACTGCGAACCTCGGACAAGGTCTGCGGGATCGCCTTGGTCTGCGCGATGATAGGGAAGAAGTTCCCATCCCCGTTCCAGCGCGGCACGATGTGCTGATGCAGGTGCGCGGCGATGCCTGCTCCCCCGGCTTCGCCCTGGTTCATGCCCAGGTTGAAACCGGCGGGGTTGGAGACCTTGCGCAGCACGCGCATTGACTGCTGCGCCAACGCTGCCATTTCGGCCGTTTCCTCCACCGTGATATCGGTGTAGTTGGGCACATGGCGGTACGGGCACACGAGCAGGTGGCCCGGGTTGTACGGGAACAGATTCAGGATCACGTAGCAGGTTTTGCCACGGTGCACGATCAGCGCTTCTTCGTCGGTACGCCCAGGACCGGCGCAGAATGGGCAACTGGCCTCATCCTTGACCTGGTCCTGTCCGCCCTTGATATAAGCCATCCGGTAGGGAGTCCACAGGCGCTGGAACGAATCCGGCACTCCGGCGAGTTCAAAGTCGTCGGTGACGGACCGGTCTGCTTGTTCCTGCATGCTTGGTGGACTCCCTATCCGAACTAGTTGTTGTTGTCGCGGCTCTTGATGGCTTCAACGATGCGGGCTACCGCATCGTCGACTGGAACCTGGTTCTCCTGGCTGCCATCGCGGAAGCGGAAGGACACGGCGTTTGCATCGGCATCTTCGCCACCGGCGATGAGCACGAATGGAACCTTGTCCTTGGACGCGTTGCGGATCTTCTTCGGGAAGCGATCCGTCGAGTCATCCAGTTCCACGCGGACACCCTGCGCCTTGAGCTTGGCAACAACTTCACCGAGGTAGTCGTTGAAAGCCTCGGCCACTGGGATCGCGCGAACCTGTACCGGCGAGAGCCATGCGGGGAAGGCACCTGCGTAGTGCTCGGTGAGCACGCCCAGGAAGCGCTCGATGGAACCGAACTTCGCAGCGTGGATCATCACTGGTTCCTGGCGGGAACCGTCGGCAGCCTGGTACTCCAAACCGAAGCGCGCTGGCTGGTTGAAGTCGTACTGCACGGTGCCCATCTGCCAGGTACGGCCGATGGCATCCTTGGCCTGGACCGAGATCTTCGGACCGTAGAATGCGGCTCCGCCTGGGTCGGCAACAAGTTCGACGCCGGATTCGGTGGCGACGCGCTCCAGCACGGCCGTAGCTTCATCCCACTGCTCATCCGAGCCGATGAACTTGTCCGACTCCGGATCACGGGTGGACAGCTCCAGGTAGAAGTCGTCCATGCCGAAGTCGCGCAACAGCGAGAGCATGAAGTTCAGCAGGTGCTCAACCTCGGCCGGTGCCTGCTCCTTGGTGACGTAGGAGTGGCTGTCGTCCTGGGAGAAACCGCGCACGCGGGTCAGGCCGTGGACCACGCCGGACTTCTCGTAGCGGTAGACGTGGCCGAATTCGAATAGGCGCAGCGGCAATTCACGGTATGAACGTCCGCGGCCGCGGAAGATCAGGTTGTGCATCGGGCAGTTCATGGCCTTCAGGCGGTATTCCTGGCCCTGCTTGGTGATGTTGCCATCTTCATCGCGCTCTTCATCGATGTGCAGCGCCGGGAACATGGTGTCCGCGTAGTACGGCAGGTGGCCCGAGGTGTGGAACAGCCCATCCTTGGAGATGTGCGGGGTGCCCACGTACTGGAAGCCTTCTTCGACGTGGCGGTCGCGCACGTAGTCTTCCATCTCGCGCTTGATGATGCCGCCCTTGGGGTGGAACACCGGCAGGCCCGAGCCCAGCTCATCGGGGAACGAGAACAGGTCCAGTTCGGCACCGAGCTTGCGGTGGTCGCGGCGCTCAGCTTCGGCCAGGCGCTCCTGGTAGGCCTTCAGGTCGTCCTTGGTTGGCCATGCGGTGCCGTAGATGCGCTGCAGCTGCTTGTTCTTCTCGCTGCCCAGCCAGTAGGCGGCAGCCGAGCGAGTCAGCGCGTAGGCGTTCTTGATCAGCTTGGTGTTCGGCAGGTGCGGTCCGCGGCACAGGTCCTTCCAGACAGTGTCGCCGGACTTGCGGTCCACGTTGTCGTAGATGGTGGTTTCGCCAGCGGCCACCTCAACGGTGACGCCTTCGCCGGAAGTGTCGGCGGAGTCGGCCTTGGCCAACAACTCGCACTTGTATGGCTCGTTGGCCATTTCAGCTTTGGCTTCCTCCGGGGAAACTTCGCGGCGGACAAAGAGCTGGTTCTGGTTGATGATCTTCTGCATCATCTTTTCCAGCTGCTTCAAGTCTTCTGGGGTGAATGGGTCCTCGACATCGAAGTCGAAGTAGAAACCGTCGGTGATGTAGGGGCCGATTCCCAGCTTGGAGTCCGGGCGCAGCTGCTGCACAGCCTGGGCCATCACGTGGGCGGTCGAGTGGCGCAGCACCTCCAATCCTTCTGGATCATTGATGGTTACGCGGGTGACAGTGGTTCCGGCTTCCAATTCGCGGGCCAGGTCGCGCAATACGCCATCGACGTGCATGACAACCACGTCTTTATCGTTGGCAAAATGCTGCAGACCGGTCGTTCCCGCGTCCACCTGTACCTGCTCGCCGTCAATGGTGAGAGTCAGCTGCTCGTTCATGAGATCGGGTTCTACCTTTCAATCTGTGATGGCTTCATAGCTTGTGGCATACCTTGGCCACAGCCAGCCAGAATCCAGTTTAGTTCAGGACCCCACCTCAGCGTGCGTTTACCTCGGGTTTTACGAAGATTGATCGCCCTCTTGTGACTCGTTCAACAGCGAATCTGCGTTGAACAGGCTCATGACATGCCAGATTTCACGATCGCCCGCGGGCTGCGAACTGGTGACTTTACCGTTTTTCAGATCCTCGCGGAAAGCCGGAATCACTTCTTCCATGCGACGCATGAGTTCGTCGCATTCATCTTGGGTAAGCATCAGGTTGCTCGTTTGCATCTGCGCTTTAATCTCCCCGGACTCTTCGCCGCGATAGTGCCTTTCTGCATACCGAAGCGTCGCTTGCAGGCGGCGTTGCTCGTCATGGACCACTTGGCTGAGGTAGGCATCCATAGCCGTCCCGGTCTGGTCCTCCGGGCGCTCTCCCACTTTGCCGGTCGTATAGCCGCGAGCCGCAGGTTTCCATACGCGGTCACGCCTATCGCGCGCCAGTTCCGGAACTTCAACGATCATGTCGGCTTTGGCCAGCTCACGCAGATGGAAACTGACCTTGTTCGCGGGTACGCCAAGAGCCTGCGCGAGGTCTGCCGCGCGTGCGGTTTCCATTGCCGAAAGCGCGTCAAGGATTTGCCGACGCAAGGGGTTTGCGATGGCCTTGAGCATGGGGGTGGTGAATGTGACCGGTGGCTCATGGTTGCTCATAAGCACAGCATAGCAATCCCACAAATAAAGTTGCGCAAATTCTATTGCGCAACTTTAATTGCGAATCTATAGTTGGTGCCATGACCAGCATCCAGGCCAACGATCCATCAGGCACCACAGCGATTATCACGGAGCCTTTGCCGCCTTTGCGCGTGCAGCGCAACTACCGGATGTGGGTGCTGGCGGACTCAACGGCTTTGCTGTCGGGCAGTATTTACGGGTTCATCTTTCCTTTGATCTTGCTGTCCGCTACGGGGTCCCCGGTTTTGGCCGGAACCCTGGCCGCAGTGGGAATGGCAGCACGGGCGAGCGTAATTTTGGCCGGCGGAGCCATGGCGGATCGTACCGACAAGGCTCGGATGATTCTCATAGGAAGTTTCGTCGGTGCTGCAATCACGGCAGCCATGGCCCTGGGCAGCAGCGTCGGTTCACTGCCGGTTGCCTCCTTATGCCTTGCCCACATCCTTATGGAACTGCGCGGCGGGTACTTTGGGTCGACAACTAATGCCGCCCTAAAGGATCTTGTACACCCCAAACAGCTCGGCCGCGCGATGGCGGCGAATCAAGGCCGCGACTCGGTGCTGATGCTCGGCTCCGCTCCCCTGGGCGGCGTGCTTCTGGGATTAGGCGGTGGCATTGCCCTGCTCATCGTCAGTGTCCTGAATCTGATCGCTGCGGCCAGTGGATTTGCACTGCGTCGTCCATGGCGGGCAGCCAAGCTATCTCGGCAAGATTCCAATGGCACCAGCAATGATTCCGAAGAGGAAGTGGCCCACGGAATTCTGGCAGGCATGCACTGGTGCTTTTCCCGGCCACAGCTGCGCGCTCTGCTGATTTTGATTACGGTCGTCAACATCGGCGTCAACGGGCTGATGACAACGCTGATCTACGGACTTCAACAGCGTTCCGAAGAACCCTGGGTTATCGGGTTAACTTCTACCTTCATGGGCGTTGGAATGCTGCTCGGATCGTTGGTCGCAACGAAGCTCATCGATAAATTCCGCAGTGGTTTACTGACCTGCACCTGTCTCACCATTTTGGGTGTAGCCATGCTGCTCATCGGGTTTAATACGAACCTGCTCTGGATGGGGACCATGCTGATGATCAGCTTCCTCAGCGTTCCAGCTCTCAACGCTGCGGTGGGTGGATACTTCATGGCCTCCATTCCGAAGCAAATGTCTGGGCGCGCTAATTCCCTAATCACCTTTATGGCACTGGCCGCTTTGCCCTTATCTCCGCTGCTTACCGGATTTGGTCTGGAATCGGTCGGCATGGGACCAACGCTGATATTTTTCGGGGCATTCGTTTCCTTAGCAGCAGTCTTGGCCTGGCTCTCACCGCAGGTACGGCGCATACCCCGTCCTGAGCATTGGATGGCGGCATCGCCCGAACTCACCAGCGCATCCGCCCCTCAACAATCCCCCGCCCCAACGGCCTCCACCGAATAGGAGTATCCAAAGTGAATTCCGATCCCACGTCGCCCAGCGATTCCCGGCTCAAGCGATCAGCCCGGAAGCGAATCTTCAGCAGCGAAAAAAGATACCGCCATGCTTCTGCGTTGACGCACCAAGCCGACGATGCAGTTGCCCAGGCGAGGTATCAAGCGCTGCGCAACGAGCAATGGATCTATCTATAAGGAGGCAGGAAAAGTCTTGGAAGATCCGCTAACCCATGGCTTTCATTTTCAACCCCTCCTACCCTAGGAATATGAACAAACCGGCCCCACCTGTCATCAGTGCCATTACCCTCGGAGTGCGCGATGTCGGTGCTTCCACGAAGTTCTACACCGAGGGCCTGGGGTTTGAGCTGGTTCAGCCAGCCCACCCGGAAATCGCTTTTGTCCGTGCCGGCTATGGCTTGATGCTCGCCCTCTGGGATGTGAAGCAGATGCCCAGCGAGTACGGCGACGTCGGGCATAGCCAGCTGGCGCCACCGATCTCACTGGGACACAACGTGCACTCTGACGCAGAAGTGGACCGACACTACCGGCGAGCGCTGGATGCGGGAGCGACTTCTGTCACCGAACCGACGGTGCAGCCGTGGGGTGGCAAGAGTGCTTGTGTGGCTGATCCGGATGGCTTCCGCTGGGATTTTGTGCACAACCCATCATTTGTCGTCGACGCCGATGGGCATGTTTCCTCGGTTTGAGAATTATCAGTTTTCAGTGATCTTCCTTGATGCCTCCCGTTCAGGCCAGGGTTCATAGGTGCTAATTTGCCCAGGCTCATCACTAGTGCCTGCAAAGCAGCAGGCCTTCGCTGCGAAATGGTCGATGGCGTCCGTGACGCTGAGGAATGGAATAGCCGGCGCCCCAAAGGGCTCTTCGTACCAAAGTTGGACGCATGCTCCGTTGCGTACTTCGATTTCTGCGTCCATGCCCTTGAAGAGTACTTTGGCTCCACGAATGAGCGCATCTTCGGCCTCCCAGGACGTATCTTCATCGAAGTAGATGAAGTCGTAGTCACGAATTCCTCTTTGCGGATCTTTGCCTTCGAGCACGTTCCAAACTGTTTGGGATAGTGCACCTGCAGTGAGCCACCAATCATCTGCGCTTACGCCCGTTCTCCCCTCACATCAGGTAGCTCTCCTATTGGACCCGATGCATCTGTTAGGTAAACCCTGTCAGCGAACTAGCTCATCAGGCCCCTCTCTGGTCCAGGCCTTCAGCTTCCATCCGTTTGGCAAGTTCCCCGACACTTTCGATCTTGCGTGCTCCCTCGCCGAGGTTTGGCCGATAGTTTGGTTGCGGCCGGGTGAGCTCCGCGAGGTAGCCTGCAGCAGGCAGGGTCTCCGGCTGATGCAGGTCCCAGGCGTTCAGCGCTTGGAGGGAGATGCCGCGCGGTCCGGTACGGCGTGTGACCCCGTGGATGAGCAGCATGCGTGTGGAGAAGAGCAAGGGCGCTGTGCGCTGCTGCGTGTCATCGAAGAAGGTGGCGTCGATGCAGCCAGTCCCATCATCCACTGAAATGAAGACCACACGCTTGCCTCCGCGCATGGGAGGAGTCTGAGTGGCCACCCGTACCCCGGCGACCAGAACTTCGGTTCCGTTGCGCAGGTGCAGCAGCTCGGCTGCCTGCGTAATGGGCAGGTGCGCCAGCCGTTGGCGGTACGAGGTGATCAGATGCTCGCTGGCGTCCAGATGCATGAGGTCCAATTCGGTACGTACTACTTCCGCGGGATCCAGTGCTTTGCCGGTCTGGTCGATATATTCGATCTGCCCCAGATCCAGGGCAAGTTGCCCGGGTCCCGGCCGGTATTTGGCCGGAAGGGAGCTGTGCGCCATGGATTGCGTGTGGGCGATCGTGTCGGCACGGGAGGTCCCGGCCAATAGGGAATCGAACACTCCGAGTGCTGCAAGGTTCTGGTAGGTGCGTCGCGAGAGTCCTGCGCGGGCGCGGACATCGGCGAGGTGCTCATAGGGCTGGCCTGCGACCAGGCGTTGTACTTCGCGTTCGCTCATCTGGTGGATATCGCGGAAGGCCAGGCGGATTCCATAGCGCCCAGGGCGCAGCGAGCTGGGTGCGCGGGGCACCACAGGAACCTTCGCTGGAGCGGATTCGAATATTCGTTCGACTCGGTAGTGCCCGGTGGATCGGTTGATATCCAGCGGAAGGATGGGAACGCCCATTCTGCGTGCTTCGGAAACCAGCAGCCGCTTGGGGTACATGCCCGGGTCGTGCTCCCAGATCCCCGCAAGGAAAGCTTCGGGGTGGTGCGCCTTGAGCCAGGCTGAGTGGTAGGTGGGTACGGCAAAGGCAGCCCCGTGGGCCTTGCAGAATCCGAAGGAGCCGAAGCCGGAGAGCACCTCCCAGACTTGGTCAATGGTTTCCTGGCTATAACCGCGCTTGGCCGCTTCAGCGCGCACATAACGTTCTACGGCTGGTTCCTTCTCCGGGTTGCCCAGCAGGCGCCGGTAGACATCGGCCATGCCCAATCCGCATCCGGTGAGCACATCAAGCATGCGCAGCACCTGTTCATGGAAGACGGTCACCCCGTGGGTTTCGGCGAGCGCCGGAATCAGATCCTCGTGCAGGTATTGGGCAGGGGCGAATCCGTGGCGGTGCTCCAGGTAGGGCTTGACCATATTCGACTGCATGGGACCCGGGCGGAACAGGGAAATATCGATGATCAGGTCGTTGAATTCGCGGGGCGCGAGCTTGCCGATCAGTTCGCGCTGCCCCGGGGATTCGATCTGGAAGCAGCCCAGCGTATGGGTGGAGCGGATCAATTCGAAAGTTGGTTCGTCATCCAGTGGCACCCTGGACAGGTCTATCGCTCCGGTAGCGGAGATATAGCTGTCGTCGGCGTGCCCTCCGGCGCGGGCGGCCGCTTGCTTATCCGGGTGCATGCGGGCGATCTCCTCGAGCGTGTAGGCGATGGCCGATTGCATGCGCACACCGAGCACGTCGAGCTTGATCAAGCCCATCAGGTCCATGTCATGCTTGTCGAACTGGCTCATCTGCAGTCCGATGCCCGAGGGCTGGACCGGGGTGCGGTCCAGCAGGCTCGCGTCGGAGAGGATCACCCCGCAGGGGTGCATGGAGATATGCCGGGGCAGCCGGTCCAGGCGCTCGGTAGCGTCGATGAGGATATCGAGCTGGGTGTCATCGGTAATGCGTTCTGCCAATGCGGCCAGCTCCGGCTTCTCGGTGAGCGCTTCGCGGAAAGAGGATGCGGAGAAGCGCCAGAGCTGCTTCGCGATCTCATCCACCTGCTCCTGCTCTACCCCGAGGGCGGCTCCTGCATCACGGACCGCGCCGCGCGCACGGTAGGCGTTCTGCATGCTCATCAGGCTGACGCGCTCTTCCCCGAAGCTGGAGAAGATCTCGCGGTAGATCTCGTGGCGGCGTGCGGATTCCACGTCGATGTCGATATCCGGCAGGGTGGTGCGGGTATCGGAGAGGAAGCGTTCGAACACCAGGTCGTGGGCCAGCGGGTTCACCTGGCTGATGCCCAGCAGGTAGTTCACCAGCGAGGAAGCACCGGAGCCGCGGGCGGCCACGCGGATTCCCATGCCGGTGATCAGCTTGACGGTTTCGGCGACGGTCAGGAAATACCCGGCGAAGTCCAGCCGGTCGATCACCCCAAGTTCCAGAGCCAGCTGTCTTTCAATGAGGCTGGGATTGGCGTGCGGCAAGAGCCCAGGCACCGCTGCATGGACTCGCTCGGTGAGTTCTTGCATGGCCGGACGGTGCAGGCCGATGATCTTCGCTTCGGGGATCACCGGCTGCTTCCATCCAAGATCGGCTACCGGGTCCGCCGCTGCCCATTCGGCGAGCGCTTCAGTTTCCCGCAAAAGCTGCTGCGCCCAGCTCCTTTCTGTGGCTTGGCCGATCTCCTTGGCCAGCTGGCGCATCTGGGGCGGGGTTTTCAGCCACCCTTGGCCATTGGGTTGGCAGGAGTCCAGGTTCTTCAGGCTATGCAGGGCGCGCGCCGAGTCCAGGATGTCTGCGGTAACCGCTCCATCGGGGTCCACGTAGCGCACGGCGTTGGTGAGCACGGCCCTGATCCCCCGCTCCTGGGCGTAGCGCAGCAAGCGGGCTGCTTCACCGAGGCTGTAGCGCGATCCAGGGCTGGAGAGGTGCGTGGTGATTTCCACTCGCAGCATCTTTCCCAGCCGCTTCTTCCAGCTGGCAAGCAGTGCCCGGGCTTGGGCGTAGCTTCCCTTGAGGATTGCGCGGGCCACGTCTGATTCGCCGCCGAGCAGGATCATCAGGTTCCCGGCAGCACCCAGGTGTGCCAGCTGCTCGGTTTTCAGCCCCGGAACCCCGTGCGCAGTGCTGTGCGCGAGGGTGATGGCTCGGCACAGCGCCGCATACCCTGCGCCATTGCAGCGCCCACGGGCCAGCAGGACAATCCGCCCTTGGGTTTCTCCGTGGTTATCGAGCACGGCAAGGTTCACCCCGAGAATCGGGTGCAGCCCTTCTGCCATGCAGGCCGCCACATGCTTGACCGTTCCATAGAGCCCATCCCGGTCAGTCAGCGCGAGCATCTGGGCACCCTGCGCTTTGGCCGCTTGGGCCAGCCGCTTTGGGTGCGAGACTCCGTAGTGGGCGCTATAGGAAGAACTGACGTTCAGGTGGGTGAAGCTCATGGAGGTCCTTCGAATATATGTTCCCCTGCAGGGGAATTAGGCGCTGCGGGCCAGCGACTCATGCACACGCACCAGACGCCACCGTTCGGTTTGCGCATCAAAACTCACATCAACGCTGTGCACTTGCCGGGATCCGCGCACCGCGACCAGTTGCAGGCGCCACATCTCATAGTCGGCAATCCCCGCACCGGCGCCGCGAGGAATCCGCAGGTTTTCATCCCACCATTTGCGGCGTTCGAACCAGCGCTGAGGCTCGGCCACCAAGCGATAGCCCTGCCCTTGCCAGCTCACGCGCAACGGTATTCCATCAGCTGCACGAGTAACCTCGATCGACTCGGTGAACATCCCCACGTGTGCACTCCTTACTTAGTAGAACCATTCTATTCGAACACGTGTTCGAATGACAGTTACACTAGTCAGCGCGACCGACAGTTTGGGTTAGCCAAGTGCAGCGGATCTCAGCGCCGACGGACTGGTTGAATAAGCCCTGCGAAAGGCAGCGCTGAGCGCAAAGGGTGAAGAATATCCGACATCCCGGGCAATCTGCGACAGCGGTGCATCGCTGGCGAGCAGCGCATCATGAGCCAATGCCAGACGCAATTTGGTGAGGTACCCCATGGGTGCGGTGCCCATGGCCTGGCGGAAGGCTGGCGAAAAAGCCGAACGGGACATCGCAGCTGTTCTGGCCAGCCCCTCCACGCTCCACGCTCTAGCTGGTTGCGCCCACATCGCCCCCACCGCCACCCCAATGCCTGGCGCCGCCGAGCGAAGCACCCTGGTTCCCGGCAAGTGCTGCAAGGCGCAGATCGCCAGAATATCCAGCAGCCGGTCCAATACCACCTGCTGGGCGGGACCCGCACTTTCGGCTTCGGTCGCCAGCAGTTCAGCCCATCGCCACGCCGCGCCGTCATCGATAACTGCCAGATCGGTACCCTCGCAGACAAGATCAGCGACAGCGCTGGTCGTAGTGAAGGTGCCAACCAGTAGCTGGTCGGGGCCATTAGGCGAATTGCCCCATGCACGCACCCCATGGCGCAACTCTTGGACCATGGCTCGGCCCGATGGCCCCAGGCATTGCTGGCCCGGGGCAATGGCATAATTACAAGGCGCCGCGCCCGGAAGGGTCTGGGCGCTGGCCGAGCGAACCTCATAGGAGGCTGATCCGCAAATGACGACCAGTTCCCCTTGCCGCGCCACCACGGACTTTTGTCCTCGTTGCACCCTGCAGGATCCCGAGCGCACCGCCAAAATCGTCAGCGGGCAATGATCGCGAACAGCAACACTCCACTGGCCCTCCATGCACATGCGGAGAATGAAGGCTTCACGAGCCCGTGGGCCAGAAGGGAAAAATGCATCGGGTCTCACGCCACCACTCTGGACGATTGCGTATGCATTGTCGAGCCTTGAGCATTCAAAATCCAGCCCAACATCTGTTGAATGAAATCATGAACCTGCCGTTGCTTACTATTTTCCTGCCGCTGCTGACAATTGCCACCGGCTTGATCATTGCCGGATTCTACGTTTCCTTCACCCTCGTGGTTTTCCCTGCGTTAGCGCGAATGGATAATCGCTCCGCAAGCACGTTCATGGTCCACGTGAACAGATACGCCCAACGGCCCCCATTCCTGAGCTTGTTCTTCCTCGGCTTGCTCGCCAGCACCGGGTGCCTTGCCCTCTCCATCGTCCACGAGAATATCCGCATATCGATCGGAGCGGCACTGGTGCTTAGCGGTGCCCTGCTCACCATCGGAGTCAATGTTCCGCTCAATCGGCGACTGGAACAGAATTCGTTGGCTTGGGCGAAATATGAGCCACGGTGGATCAGGGCCAATGCCGCGCGAGCACTGGGTTCCGGCCTAGGCGCTGTCCTCCTGCTCAGCGG
Organism: Glutamicibacter sp. NPDC090743; assembly: GCF_044769125.1. Taxonomy (NCBI): domain Bacteria; kingdom Bacillati; phylum Actinomycetota; class Actinomycetes; order Micrococcales; family Micrococcaceae; genus Glutamicibacter; species Glutamicibacter sp. NPDC090743. The sequence continues at coordinate 395,434 of NZ_JBIVXE010000004.1, forward strand.
TGTTTGAGCTGGATGCAGCACTCCTGCCCCGTCACATCCATTCCGGGGGCAACCCGTGATCGACCTGCACAAATTGGCTCTGCGCGAAACTGCCTGCGTCATTGTGTCTCGAATGCTCGATTAGCACCTGAGACACCGATAGCATCGAGAGAGCACTAGCCAATCGTTCCAGGAGCTAAATCCCATGTCCCATAAGGTCAAAGCCGTTATTTCCCGCGTCAAGGACGCACCCGTAGAGGTCGTAGACATCATCGTTCCGGATCCGGGTCCCGGAGAAGTAGTTGTCGATGTGCTCACCACCGGTGTCTGCCACACCGACCTGCACTACAAGCTCGGCGGAATTGGCGACGAGTACCCGTACCTGCTGGGCCACGAGTCCACCGCAGTAGTCAGCCAGATCGGCGAGAACGTCACCAACGTCAAGGTCGGCGACCGCGTGATCCTGAACTGGCGTGCAGTCTGCGGCCAGTGCCGCGCTTGCGCCAAGGGCGAGCCGAAGTACTGCTTCAACACCTTCAATGCCACCCAGAAGATGACCCTGGAAGATGGCACCGAGCTTTCCCCAGCGCTGGGCATCGGGTCCTTCGCCGAAAAGACCCTGGTCCACTCCGGCCAGTGCACCATCGTGGATGAAGAAGCCGACCCGGCCGCAGTAGGCCTGCTCGGTTGCGGTGTCATGGCCGGCATCGGGGCAGCGATCAATACCGGCGAGATCAAGCGCGGCGAGTCCGTCGCAGTGATCGGTTGCGGTGGCGTGGGCGCTGCTGCCATCGCCGGCGCGCAGCTGGCCGGCGCAACAACCATCATCGCGGTGGACGTGAACCCGGACAAGCTGGAAGGCGCCAAGAAGTTCGGCGCCACCCACACCGTGGATTCCTCCAAGGTCGACGCCGTGGAAGCCATCCAGGCGCTGACCGGCGGCTTCGGCGCCGACGTCGTCATCGACGCGGTGGGCCGCCCGGAAACCTACAAGCAGGCCTTCTACGCCCGCGATCTTGCTGGCCGCGTCGTATTGGTAGGCGTGCCAACTCCGGAGATGAAGCTCGAGCTGCCGCTGCTCGATGTCTTCGGCCGCGGCGGCTCGCTGAAGAGCTCGTGGTACGGCGACTGCCTGCCGAGCCACGACTTCCCGATGCTCGTCGAGCAGTACAAGCTCGGCCGCCTGGATCTGGATGCCTTTGTCACCGAACGCATCACGATCGATGAAATCGAAGACGCGTTCACCAAGATGCATGAAGGCACCGTGCTTCGTTCGGTGGTGGAGCTCTAGTGGCCGCCCGCATCGAGAACGTCGTCACTTCCGGCACCTTCTCCCTGGATGGCGGGACGTGGGATGTCGATAACAACGTCTGGATCGTCGGCGATGATTCCGAGGTGATGGTCATCGACCCGGCACATGATGTAGCCAAGATCCGCGAAGCTGTGGGCGATCGAGAAGTCATGGCCGTGCTGCTTACCCACGGGCACGATGACCACATCCGCGCGGCTGGCGAATTCGCCGACGCCGTGGATGCACCGCTGTTCTTGAACCCGGAAGACCGCATGCTCTGGGAAGCTGTCTACCCCGAGCGCGATGTGGACGCAGAAATCAGCGAAGGCGATTCATTCACCATCGCCGGCACCACGCTGACCGCCCTGCACACCCCGGGGCACTCTCCGGGCTCAACCTGCTTCTACGCTGAAGACCTCGGTGTACTGTTCAGCGGCGACACCCTGTTCAACGGCGGCCCGGGTGCTACCGGTCGCAGCTACTCCAGCTTCGAGACGATCGTCGAGTCGATCCGCACCAAGCTGCTGGTCCTGCCAGCTGAAACCGTGGTCAATACCGGCCACGGCGATGCCACCTCCATCGGTGCAGAAGCGCCGAACCTGGATGAATGGATCAAGCGCGGTCACTAAGCACCACGCATCGAGCGGCAGCAGGCCTTTAGAGCCGGCTGCCGCTCGTGTTTAAAGTTGATGCGCAAAACATCTGGTGATGGCAAGATTAAATACATGCCTTCAGATAAACGCTACAAGTCCGCCACTGCCTTATTCCTGGGCGCAGCAGTATTCATCATCGTCGGCATCGTCGTGCTGTGGTGGGACAGTCAACAAGAAGTAGTTTTCTACTCTGGATCCTATGTACCGCTGGTCGAAGACTCTGAAATCTACTTTGGCCCGGGTCCCGCCGAATTTCTCGGTTGGGTGCTGGCTTTGCTCGGCGTTGGCGCGCTGGGGATTGCCGGCGGCTTATCGCTTCGCCAGCTCGCTCGGTTCAAGGCCTGGTTCCTGATCGCCGGGCTGCTGTTGGCAGCAGGTGGCATCGGAGCACTGCTATGGGACTACAACCAGGTTCGAACCTTCGGCTGGTTCGCCTATGCCCCGCTGAGCGAAGCAGCATTCGTTCCTGACAGCGCAGCCCACGTCATGGGCGAGCTGGGACTTGTGGCAGGAACCCTGCTGGCCAGCAGCTACCTGGGGTTCCGGCTCGGGTCCAAGCCCAGCGGCTCAGCCATCCGCGGCTAAAACAGCGAGTTGCTGTGCGCCGCAATCAGCTCCGGCGAATTATTGCGCACATTGCCAACAGCGGTATCGACCTCATGCATAGTCCATTGGGAAGCCACATCGAAAGCTTCGGCGCGAATCTGCTCGATCAGCCCTTCACCGTCTTCCTCGGCAGGGTTCATCCACCGGCCCATCATCTCCTTGCCCAACGGAATGGGCAGGCGATCATGCAGGCCCGCAAGTTCGCCGAGCACCCCGGGCTCTTCCGCCGAAGGTGAATCCATGGTCATGATCGAGGTGGAAAGAATCCAGGACCCGTCCTGGTCCTTCCACCATTCGTAGAGGCCGGCGAAGAAGATCAGCTTTCCATCCTCGCGATGCACGTAGAAGGGGCGCTTTTTGCTGCCTTCTTTTTTCCATTCGTAATACCCTTCCACTGGGACGACGGCACGGCGCTTCTTCACCGCCGAACGGAAGGTCGGCTTGGTGCTGGCCGTCTCGCTGCGCGCATTGAAGGCGCGCACCCCGACCGCGAGCTCCTTGGCCCATCCTGGCACCAGCCCCCACCGTGCTACATGGATCTGGCGGTGCAGCTCATCGTCGATCAGCCGCTCGAGCACAACCGGCACGTCGGTAGTCGGAGCAATGTTCCAGGACTGGCGCAGTTCCAGATTGGCGTCCGCTTCCGCCTCGGCCTCTGCCACCAGATCGCCGATGGCTTTGGCCATCACATATCGTCCGCACATCGCCTACCCCTTAGAACCGGCATCAAGGAAAATCTGCTCCCCAGTCTAGCGAGCGGAGCAGAAGAATCCAGCGAACTTTTTCTACCCCTCCGGGAACAAAGTAAACATCATTGCCGTTACACCATGTATGAGCAACGAATTGAAGCTTGACCAGTACGTTCCCGCTGCCGGCGGAGTCACCATGTTCACCACCAGCTGGTGCGGCTACTGCCGCAACCTCAAGCGCCTGATGGACCAGAAGGGTGTCGCATACACCGAGGTGAATATCGAAGAAGTCGAAGGCACCGCAGAGATCGTCGAGGCGTTCAACAACGGCAACCAAACCGTGCCAACCCTGATCTTCCCGGACGGCACCGCAGCCACCAACCCGCGCATTGACGAGGTTGTTGAGCGAGTCGGCGCCTAGATCTGGCCGCGAACCAAAATCGGCACCCGCATCGGGTGCCGATTCTTTTTTAAGCTGTGCTAGATGCCTTGCAGCGTGGCGTGCTCGCTATATTCGTCGAGCAGCGCTGAAATAAATGCTTCGGTGGTGACAGCGGCGAGCAGATCATTAGCCGCGCCTACCGTCGTGGGATCCATTGGAATGCCCATTGCTTGGTAGACCCCATCGAGGACTTGCCGCAACGGCGCGGAATCCTCGACAACAAAGACCGAAGAGAACAGCCATGCCCCGGAAACCACACGCTGAGCTGTGCCTACCAGCTTCACTGGATAGTTGCGCGGCGATTTCCCATCAGGGAGGCCATGCACCGAATGATCTCCCGGGCAATACTCCCCCGGGATTGGCCCGACTTGCGCATTCACGCCAAGGCGCTGGAAAGCGTTGGCATACACCCTCGCGAAGACCTCGAAGCGATTCTGCTGGCGCATCACCGCCTCGGCTTCGGGCTCAATATGATCAACGATCAATGTACCCCGGTGATACGCGGCGGCCCGGCCTCCAGCTTTGCGCACCAAAGGAGCAAAGCCTTGCTGCTGCGCTACGTCACGAGCCGCCTCATAGCCCTCTAGCCGCACATCGCGCTGGCCGAAGGCCAGGGTCGGGTCCGGACGATAGAGCCGTAGCAGCGCGCCGCTTTCGCCAGATTGGACGCTGCGCAGCAGTTGCACTCCACGTTCTAGGTCAGCAGCCGGGTCTCCGCTAGGATTTTCGATTTCCACAGATAACGGCGCATCTGACTGGGGGTTCCACAAACTCATAAATCTGAGTCTAATTCAGCAATTCGCTCCAGGCGGAGCAGATGTCACAGCATCCGATTGCCGATGGCCGAGGTTTCTGGGCCATAATAAAAGGCGTGCCAAATTCTTCTACCCCTGTCATCCTGATCGGCGGACCGTCCGGCTCCGGCAAGTCCTATCTCGCGTCGAAATTCGGCCGACCCCACCTGCCGCTGGACGAGTTCTACCGCCAGATTAGCGAAGACGGGAATCCCGTTGATTTCCCCCGTACCGGTTACGGCGAAATCGATTGGGACAATTCGGCTACCTGGAATCAGGAAGCCGCACTGCAGGCTATCGATGATTTGCTCCACCGTGGTACCACTCGGGTCCCTAACTACTCGATCACGACCTCGAGCTACAACGGGCATCGTGAAATCGCTTGCGCAGACGGGCCGATTGTCGCCGAAGGCATCTTCCTCTACGAAATTCTTGAGCCGCTGCGCGCCAAGGGCATTAACGTCCAAGCGTATTACGTGGACGAACCGGCATTGGTAACTGCTCTTCGACGGTTCGTGCGCGATGTAGCACAGCGCCGGAAACCGGTCCTGTTCTTGGTCAAGCGCGGCTATGCACTTTTCCGGGCCCACGGTGCAGACCGGGAAAAGTACCGCCAGCGCCAGTTCACGCTGAAGTCCAAGCCTGAGCTCAAGAAGCTGCTGGCCAAGCTTTCAACCGGCGCATCGAGCTAGCGCGAACGGACCGTCAGGATCTGTTCAGCACGGCCGAAAGGGCCTGCTTCATCGTGCAATACCGTTGAGGTCAGGCCGATGCCGTCAGTGCCGAAGCTCTGCTGGACATCCAGGCCCAGCCACTTGCCCTCGGGCTTGCGGTACATGTGGATCTGCAGATCCACGTTCGGGTAGATCCAGGTTCCTTCCCCCGGATCCACGCGCGGCACCACACCGTTTGCCGTGTCGATCATTCCCACCAAGCTGGACAACGCTGTGGCGTCTCCTGTGTCGACGAGGTCATAAGGAGTACGCAGCCACGCAAAACCTCGACCCGGCCGCAGCTCATCATTGGCGCGCATCTCGATGGATTTGATGTAGCCGCCGGGCCACTGCTCACTGATTTCGCGCACCGCGCAGGCCTCTGGGCCTGGGATTTCCTTGTCTTCAACCCCTGCAACAGCACTGGTGTCACCCGTAATCACCCGCCATGCGCGCGCAACGATGCTGGTGCGGCCCTTGGCCGTCATTTCGGCCTCGATCAATTCGATCGTCCGGCCGGGACGGACCATTCGCGTTGAGATCTCGAATTCTCCGGCGTGAATAAGGCCATGGATCTCATAGCTGATCCGTGCGATGCGCATGTCTTCACGAGGCTGGAAATTTTCCAAGGCGTAGGCCAAGATTCCAGAGGCAGGACCCATGTGCTGCTCCTGGGGATTCCACGCACCTTGGGAATGCCACGACGATCGATAGCGACCTTCACCGAGTGCTTCGAAATAGAAATTGCCATCAGCTAGGACCTGTTCAAGCTCCTCGTTGAGCTGGTGCGTCATCGTTGCCCTCCTGGCCTCGCAGTGTTCAATACTCTGCCCTCAGGTTATCCAAGAGTAATTGAAATCACTAAACTAGCTGGCTGTGTCGTGCTCATGGGCTCGTTGGCCTGCATGATCCATGATTCCGAGCACCTCGGCAATGCCATTGACCGCCCACAGGGCATGAGGAGTCATTGTGTCGAACTGCGCAGATTGCCCCGCCTTCACGTGATAGGTGCGATCTCCTAGCTTTAGCTGGATTTCTCCGAGGAGCACTGTGAACCATTCCTTGCCCGGATGAATACGCAGCTCGGTGGGAGCAGGCGCCTGCGAAGGGTCGAAACGCATTTTCGACACATTCACCCCGTTAACTGCGTCATCGGTGGACAGCTTCCACATGGTTATCCCGGGCATCGAAATCGGCTCCGGGCGGATAATAATCTCGGCTTCAGAGGTCGATACGAGCTCATCCAAGCTGGTATTCAGTGCCTTGGCTATTGGAACCAGCTGGTCAAGGGCAATACGCCGGCCTCCCGTTTCAATCCTGCTGAGCGTGGAAACGCTCAGGGAAGCCTTGCTCGCCAACGATTCCAACGACCAGCCTAGGTTCTGCCGCAACGTTCTTATGCGCTGGCGGATGACTTGGTCAACTTCAAATTCTTGCGTCATGCGCAAAACGGTACACTCCACAGCGCAAAACGTCGATACCGTGGACACAACATCACAAATAGCAGGGAGAGGAATCATGGAACATTTCGAAGCGATCATTATCGGCGGCGGCAGTGCCGGGCTCGCGGCCGCAGTCGCATTGGGCCGCTCACGGCGTACCGTCCTGGTCATCGACGAGGGAAATCCGCGAAACGCGGCAGCGCAGCATGCCCACAACGTTCTGGGAAACGAGGGCATCAACCCGCTGGACCTCCTGGCCCGCGGACGGCAGGAAGCGATTGGCTATGGTGCGCGGATCATCGAAGGCGGGGTGGAGAACCTCACCGGTTCGCTGGACACCGGATTCAGCGTCTCTGCTGCAGGGAATACCTTTAGTGCCGAAAGAATCGTGCTGGCAACGGGCCTCATTGATGATTTGCCGTCGATTCCGGGGCTGGCCCAAGCATGGGGTGATACCGCGATCCATTGCGCATACTGCCACGGCTGGGAAGTGCGTGACCAGGAGATCCTGGTACTCGGAATCGGCCCCATGAGCACGCACCAAGCAATGATGTTCAGCCAGCTCAGCTCGAAGATCACCTTCGTCAACCACACCCCGGATGCATTGAACGATGAAAATCGCGCGACACTTGCCGCATTGGGAATACCGGTGGTTGAGCAGCCAGTGAAAGCAATCGGTTTCGACACCCAGGGGACTCTGGATTCAGTCACGCTCGCAGACGGCCAGAAGATCAGCGCTCAAGCTCTGGTAGTTGCAAGCCGAATGAACGCACAAGCCTCGCTCTATCTCAAGCTCGGCGGACAGCTTGCCGAGCACCCGCTTGGCACCTTCATCCAGGTCAATGAAATGGGTGCCACAGCCCTGCCAGGGGTTTATGCGGCAGGGAATGCCAGCAACCTAGGCGCGATGGTCATGGCAGCAGCCGCAGCCGGAACGATCGCCGGAGCAGCCATAAATGCGGATCTGCTCGGAAATCAGCTAGCTAAGGTCCAGGCGCAAGCGAATCCGTAACTGCTGGCTCTACCCCTTCGGGCACCGGCCCAAACGGGGTAGAGCCAGGGCCGCAGGGTGAGCATGAAAATAGCCCGCATCAATTTTCCGGAAAAATAATATTTACTAAAACACTAGTCAACAGGCAAATAACGAATGTCGATGCAACGATTTGCATTGCCAAAACGCCCAAGTATCACGCATCACGCCCCACGGACCAGCGATCAATGGTACGCTTGATTTGTTACCTCAACGGTTGCAGGTGTGAGTCCCCGCCAGTAATTGTTAGCAGTAGGATTTGTAGCACAGCCAACAAATCGTCTGTGCTTTACAAATCGGTTCATCGATCTTCAGATCGAATGAGCTCCTATCGAAACGAATTCTTCATCTTCTCTTCTTCACTGCAGATAAAACATCTCGACGACTCCGTACGTCACTTTTCTGTGGATTCCTTGTTCTACTCCGCTAGCGTGGGGTCATTACCCGTTAGCAGCCTGGAATCCGACGATGTTTAAGCAAGTGCAGCGACCCCCGTTTTGGCCGATACCGGCAAAATCAGTATTCGATTCTCCGTATCGACGGCAGGCGAATCGTTCTCGGCAGCTCTGCGCGAGGTAACCCCTAAATTTTCCGATTCGGAACTTCGGATCGGCAACCAGGCCACATCGTGGCCAATCAATAAATAAGGATATAACACTATGGCCACTGGCACCGTGAAATGGTTCAACGCTGAAAAGGGCTTCGGCTTCATCGCTCCTTCGGATGGATCGGCTGACGTCTTCGCACACTACAGCGCAATCCAGAGCTTCGGTTTCCGTAGCCTCGAAGAGGGCCAGACTGTTGAGTACACCCTGGAAGCTGGTCCAAAGGGCCCACAGGCAACCAACATCCAGGCTCGCTAAGAGACTTTCTTCAAAGGTGTAGTTCCCCGCAAGGTTGGAACTGCACCTTTGTTGCTTTTAACCGGTTCTTAGCTGCAGGCTTCGACCGGAGGTCGTTCGCGAAGAACCCCAACGCCAAGCAATCTACCTGGCAGTTCCGTCTGCTTCGGGGGCAAGCGGAAAGCAGCAGCTATCGGCATCGGTAGCCGGAATTCAGCTCGGAATTCGACTATCAACTGCACGGGCTAGTAGATTGCGGAAACTCCACTGTGGCGCCACGGCAATGAATCGAAAAGGGAGCTGCATTCGCGACAGGTTAGGAACGGTTGCCGGCGATCCGTTGGAGACCGGACTACTTGCCTGGGTAACTTTGCTGAACCCGATTCTTCGAATTCGCCCACCAGTCCCAGTTCATCGAGCACGTGCAAAGTTGACGGACAGATGGTGCCACCGCGAAAGTCCCTGAGGAACTCACGGTGCTTTTCATGAACCGCTACTGGCACACCGCTGCGAGCAGCATTAAACCGGCGGCCATTCCAGCCGGCCCTCCCCCAACTTTGATTGACTGCCTTCTGCCTGCCATGAATATGCTCTCCTTCATTTGAAGTGCCTATTACCGAATTGGATTTGCACCCTACTCGTGAACAGTTCCAGCGCTATTAGACTTCATATTCACAGCGATCATGAACATCGCGAAAATCAACAGCACCACGGCCAGTCCGCGGAACCCTACAGCTGCCAAAATTGGGCCAGCGGTGAGACCGCCAAGCACACCAGCCAGATTCATGCAGAGGTCCGACGTGCCCTGCAACTTCGGACGTTCAGCAAGGCCAACTGATCCAGTAATCATCGTTGCGCCTGCAACCGTCGACGCCGACCAACCGAGGCCTAGGCTAAGCAACGCCAAAGTTGTCACGGTATGGTTCTCTGCATTGCTCCATACCAAGATGCTTGCGGTAACCAGCAACGCCTGCCCGGTAAAGATGACCGTTCGTGGACCTAGCATATCTGTGAGCCAGCCAAAGACTGGTGAGAGCGCATACATTCCCGCAACATGGACCGAAATGGTGATCCCGATGAGCGTGAGGCTTGCCCCTTGATGCTGCATGTGAATTGGAGTCATCGACATCATGGACACCATATAAAGATGAGTCAAGGCGACGGTAAGCACGGCATGCCTGGCAGCAGGAGTGTTTCTTAGGATGCTCCAGCCGCGGCGGCGAAGCTGAACCTCGCTCGCTTGGGCAGCCGCCTGACGCTGTGCGATCTGCAACGGATCGGGACGCAAGCCCAGCCAATAAACAAGAACCCCTACCAGCTGGGCGCACATCGCAATAAGAAAGCCGCCGGTAAACGGTGGAAGGCTAATGAACTGCGCTAGCTCTTCTCCAGGTTCAAATAAATTCGGGCCGATGACTGCACCCGCAGTTGTTGACCACACAACCAGGGAAAGGTCACGGCCTCGTGTAGCCGTGGTGGACAAGTCGGTGGCAGCGAATCGAGATTGGAGGTTCATTGCCGAACCTGTTCCCAGAACCAGCATTCCAAGCAGCAGCAACGGCCAGTATCTCAGAAAAGCTGCGGCAATGATGACGACAACACCGCTGGCTGCCAGCAATGCGCCGGTCGACAGCGAAATACGCCGGCCGAACTTCTGGGCAAGCAATGCCAAAGGCAACGCCATGACGGCAGCACCTAAAGTATTCATGGTCGCGGCCATGCCAGCCAATGCATCGAGTCCGGAAATGCTTACGATCAGCAGCGACCCCAAAGTCAGGGTTGCGCCACCGCCTAGACCTCCAAGAATTTGTCCCGCAGCGAGGACGGAAATCGACTTGCGCCGAATCCGCTGAATCTGCTGGTCATCCAATGAACGCTGTTCATCCGAAGTGGATTCGATCTGCACATTGACTCCCCCGCATTTATAGCTACCTGTACTGTCTAAGTATCTACTATTTATCTCCGAGCATTAAGTGCGCCGCTGTGCATGACTATGGACCCACCGAAGCTGGGCTATAGCCGGAGTGGTCGCATCCCCATGAATTTCCAATTCAATGGGCTGGGTAACTCACATTGGTTGCGGATCCGCATCTTTCGACGCTCGAATAATACTGGCGTATCGCTCTGCCGGGTCAGCAGGCAGTCCCACTTTAAGTTCACGGTTCACATCAACAGCGAACACCTCTGCGGCTCCGGATTGGAGTCCATCTCGCGGTCTTCAGACCCCAGCTTGGCTGAGCCGTCGGCGAAGGCGCAAAATTTCGGACCCGTATGTGAGATCGGTCCTTTCGAATAGGGCAACGGCGGCGCATGCTCCTGTGGAAGCATACCGAGATTGCTATTACGCCTACTCAAGTTACTCGTTTTCGCGAATCGCTGCCGCAGGCAGCTTACCCTTCACTGTCTCAAGACCACTGCCTCCAAAGCTCAAAATACGTGCCTTGTCCGGCGCAGTCTCGATCGTTTCCATAACGTGCACCGCGAAGAGCGCCACTTGAGCTTCAAATGGTTCCATTTGAGGCCAGAACTCTTCGCCACCAGGTTGAGCCGCGTGATTGAGCACTTCTTCGAAAGTGCAGTCGAATGCGTATAGCTCTTGGGAGTCGGCATACCGCAAGAATACGTATCCATCTTCAGCAGGAGGCACAATAAAGACCTCGCCAAGCCCCGATAATTGGTGTTTCAATCGCTCCAGTTTGCCTGGCAAGCTAGGCATTTGGACCCCCATTCTTGCTTTGGCAGAGAACCATAATGATGCAGCGATCTGATTATTCGACCGCCGTGCTGAGGTCTCTCTCTTCTGCTTTTGTGGCCGAAGGAGTTTTTGCCTTAAGAGGCTGGACTCGCGTGGATGCTAGTCAAACCCCGTTGCTCACGATACCTGCGAAATCTCGCCATTTCGCGTTCATCTGCGGTTGCGGGCCAGGTTGCTTCCGCCCAAGCCATAATTCACCGCGATCTGGCGGTTGTCCTTGTCTCGATGGGGGTACTGCGAGAACGAGTTCCAGATTTCATAACCGCTGCTCACCGCGCAAACGGGACATTTGTCCACGCACCGGGTTCGCACGTGATAACTATTGGCGGTTCCAACACCACAGGAGCCCCAAGTTCTTGCTCGGTACACCGCTGACGTACCGTTAGCCCAGCCGGATACGTCAAGTTCGGAACTGTTTAAATGCCAGCAGGCCCGGACTCTGCATGAGTCCAGGCCTGCTGGCCATCACCAATTAGGCTGAAGATTTTCTAGATTAGAAATCCCAGTCTTCGTCTTCGGTGTTCACTGCCTTGCCGATCACGTACGACGAACCGGAACCGGAGAAGAAGTCGTGGTTCTCATCAGCGTTCGGGCTCAACGCAGCCAAAATCGCTGGCGACACATCGGTCACGGTCGACGGGAACATTGCCTCATAGCCCAGGTTCATCAGCGCCTTGTTGGCGTTGTAGTGCAAGAACTTCTTGACGTCCTCGGACAGGCCTACCGGATCATAGAGATCGTGGGTGTACTGGACTTCATTTTCGTACAGTTCATACATCAGCTCGAAGGTGTAGTCCTTCAGCTCCTGCTTGCGCTCCTCGGTCTCGTTTTCCAGACCCTTCTGGAACTTGTATCCGATGTAGTAACCGTGAACAGCTTCGTCGCGGATGATCAGGCGGATCAGGTCTGCAGTGTTGGTCAGCTTCGCATGCGAGGACCAGTGCATTGGCAGGTAGAAGCCCGAGTAGAACAAGAACGATTCGAGCAGGGTCGAAGCAATCTTGCGCTTCAGTGGATCTTCGCCGTGGTAGTAGCTCTCAATGATCTGAGCCTTCTTCTGCAGGTTCACATTTTCAGTGGACCAGCGGAAGGCTTCGTCGATTTCCTTGGTCGATGCCAAGGTCGAGAAGATCGAGGAGTAGCTCTTTGCGTGTACCGATTCCATGAAGGCAATGTTGGTGTACACGGCTTCTTCGTGTGGGGTGATCGCATCTGGAATCAGCGAAACAGCGCCAACGGTGCCCTGCAAGGTATCAAGCAGGGTCAGACCGGTGAAGACGCGCATGGTCAGCAGCTTCTCGTCTTCGGTCAGGGTTCCCCACGACTGGATGTCGTTGGACAGCGGCACCTTCTCCGGCAGCCAGAAGTTATTGACGAGACGGTTCCAGACCTCTACGTCCTTGTCGTCCTGGATACGGTTCCAGTTGATTGCCTCAACCTTGTTGGTGAGCTGAATCTTCTCGGTCATTGCCCCTCATCGAAAAGCTAAATCGTATTAAGAACTTTGCTTACAACTCTACCGTTCTTTCGAACGCCACCTGTACAGCAAGGCCCCAAGTTATTGTCAGATCGCTGACACGATCTGAGGTCGTTTTGATATGCAACAGCTGCCGTTGGACGAAACCATGCGGCAGCTGTTGCGTGATGCCATTGCCCGGCCAACCGGTCAATGGATCAAGGTCTTACAGTGCGCAGGAAACGCAGCCTTCAACCTCGGTGCCTTCCAGCGCAAGCTGGCGAAGGCGGATGTAGTACAGGCTCTTGATGCCCTTGCGCCATGCGTAGATCTGAGCCTTGTTGATGTCACGGGTGGTGACAGTGTCCTTGAAGAACAAGGTCAGCGACAGGCCCTGGTCTACGTGCTGGGTTGCGGCAGCGTAGGTGTCAATGATCTTCTCGTAGCCGATTTCGTAAGCGTCTTCGTAGAAGTCGATGTTCTCGTTGTTCATGTAAGGAGCCGGGTAGTAAACGCGGCCGATCTTACCTTCCTTGCGGATCTCGATCTTCGCTGCGACCGGGTGGATCGAGGAAGTCGAGTTGTTGATGTACGAGATCGAACCGGTGGGAGGAACTGCCTGCAAGTTCTGGTTGTAGATGCCGTGCTCCATGACAGAAGCCTTCAGCGCCTTCCAGTCTTCCTGGGTAGGAATCTGCATGCCGTCGAACAGCTCGCGGACGCGCTCGGTAGCTGGAGCCCATTCCTGCTCGGTGTACTTGTCGAAGAATTCACCGGAGGCGTACTTCGAGTTCTCGAAGTTATCGAAGGTCTCGCCGCGCTCCATGGCGATCTTGTTCGATGCAGTCAGTGCATGGAACAGGATCGTGTAGAAGTAGATATTGGTGAAGTCGATGCCTTCTTCGGAGCCGTAGTAGATGTGCTCGCGGGCCAGGAAGCCGTGCAGGTTCATCTGGCCCAGGCCGATGGCGTGCGACTTGCTGTTGCCGTCAGCAATCGAAGGAACCGAGGCGATGTAGGACATGTCCGAGACTGCGCTCAGGGCACGGATGGCGATGTCTACCGAGGTAGCCAGATCCTTGCCGTCCATGGCCTTGGCGATGTTCATCGAACCGAGGTTGCAGGAGATGTCCTTGCCGACGGTCTTGTAGCTCAGATCGTCAGAGAACTCCGAAGCGGAGGAAACCTGGAGGATTTCCGAGCACAGGTTCGACATGGTGATGCGGCCGGCAATCGGGTTGGCCTTGTTCACGGTGTCTTCGAACATGATGTACGGGTAACCGGACTCGAACTGGATCTCGGCCAGGGTCTGGAAGAACTCGCGGGCGCTGATCTTCGTCTTCTTGATCCGAGCGTCGTCTACCATCTCGTAGTACTTCTCGGTGACGGAGATTTCGCTGAACGGTACGCCATAGACGCGCTCGACGTCGTACGGGCTGAACAGGTACATGTCTTCGTTCTTGCGAGCCAGCTCGAAGGTGACATCCGGAATAACAACACCCAAGGACAGGGTCTTGATACGGATCTTCTCATCAGCGTTTTCGCGCTTGGTGTCCAAGAAGCGGTAGATATCCGGGTGGTGTGCGTTCAGGTAAACGGCACCTGCGCCCTGGCGTGCACCGAGCTGGTTTGCATAGGAGAAGGAATCTTCAAGAAGCTTCATCACCGGGATGACGCCGGAAGACTGGTTCTCGATCTGCTTGATCGGCGCACCGTGCTCACGCAGGTTGGTCAGCGACAGGGCAACGCCACCTCCGCGCTTGGACAGCTGAAGCGACGAGTTGACTGCGCGGGCAATCGATTCCATGTTGTCTTCGATGCGCAGCAGGAAGCAGGAGACGAGTTCGCCACGCTGTGCTTTGCCGGCGTTCAGGAAGGTTGGGGTGGCAGGCTGGAAGCGGCCTTCAATGATTTCATCGACCAGGTGCATGGCCAGCTTTTCATCGCCACGTGCCAGGTGCAGGGCAACCATGCATACGCGGTCTTCGTAGCGTTCCAGGTAGCGCTTGCCATCGAAGGTCTTCAGCGTGTACGAGGTGTAGAACTTGAAGGCGCCCAAGAAGGTTTCGAAACGGAACTTCTTGCCGAAGGCGTGCTTGAACAAATCCCGGATGAAGTTCATCGAGTACTGATCGAGGGTTTCACGCTCGTAGTACTCGTGCTTGACCAGATATTCAAGCTTCTCATCGAGGTCATGGAAGAACACGGTGTTGTTGTTCACGTGGTCCAAGAAGTACTGGCGAGCCGCGTAGCGGTCCACCTCAAACTGGATCTTTCCATCTGGTCCGTAAAGGTTCAGCATGGCGTTGAGGTCGTTGTAGCTCAAGCCCTGGAACTGGGCTGGGAGCTCCTTTGAGCTATTCATCGTTGCTGCCGGTTCTGCGACGCTGGTGTCCAAAAGGTTTCAAGCCCTTCTTTGACGTTGAGAACGTCTTCTGAGGTTCCCATAATTTCGAATGTGTAAAGCACGGGTACGTTGCATTTCTCGGCAATGCGTTTTGCCGCAATGCAGTAGTACTCGCCAAAGTTTGTGTTCCCTGCACCGATCACGCCGCGAAGATTCACGCGGTTCGCTTCATGCCGCAGGAACTTCATGATCTGCGGCATGATCGAGCGCTTGCCACGCTCTCCGCCATAAGTGGGTATGAGCAGCACGTATGGTGCAGTTGAGATCAGCTGCGGTTCGGTCGCATAGACCGGAATCCGTGCGGCATCCATCTCAAGTTTGTCCACGAAACGCTTGGTGTTCTCCGAAACAGATGAAAAATAGATCAGTTTCGAATCGGTGAGTTCCAGCGGTTCCTGGGCCTCAGCATTTTGCCTATCGGCAAGCGCTGCAGGTGACATTGCTTTTCGCCTCCACTACAAGCTAGCGGATGGAATTCTTGATTAGTTGGCTGGAGCCAGCAGCTCGATCTTGTCTGGGCGGAAGCCCGACCAGTGATCGTCATCGGTGATTACGACTGGTGCCTGCATGTAGCCCAAGCCACGAACGTGCTCCAAGGCTGCCGCATCCTGAGAGATGTCTACCTTGTTGTACTCGACACCCTTCTTATCCAGCGCGCGGTACGTAGCGTTGCACTGAACGCAGGAAGGCTTCGTGTAAACCGTGATGGCCATGTCCCTGATCCCCTTTAAAAAGTCTTTGTTTCGGCTAGGATCCCGGATTTTCGGAAAAGTCCTAGCCATCCTCTCGGATGCCTCAAAACCACTGTTTCGAGGTGCTTCTGGTGCGAGCCGCACCGACGGGTTCAATACTACATCTTGTGTTTGGCGGGTCAAGCGGCCACAACATGATGTATTACAAGTATGTCATTCATCCACGGCAACGTCCACAGGAACTGTGGATATTAACCCCCGATTAAACCGCGATTTCTCGCGGACTCGAGACCTTTGTCCACAGGTTGGCAGAAGTCCGCTGTGGGTTAAAAATTCTTCTTGTGAGATGTTCGTCGGCGTGTTCTGCACCCTCCATGTAGTTCGGGGTACACGGTGTGCACCACTACATGTAGTGTCGCCCCTGGCACCCACAGTTTGGCCGACGCGCGGCCGGCTGTGGAGAACGCGCAGCAAGGGCAGCTGGCGATTTGCCAGCTGCCCTTGCAACGAAGCTCAGTGGCGACGCAGAAGCGTCTTAGGCCGGGTAGGCGCGGGCACCGAAGATTCCCTGGCCTACACGCACGACGGTGGCCCCCTCGGCGATGGCCAGCTCGTAGTCGCCGCTCATGCCCATGGACAGGTGCTGGAAGCTTTCAGGAGCATCCTGTTGCAATTGGTCACGGGTTTCGCGCAGCAACGCAAAGCTGCCACGGATGGATGCTTCGTCCTTGGTATTTGCGGCCATGGTCATCAAGCCCACTGGCGTCAAGCGATCCAGCGGCGCCAAGCCGCCAAGCAAGTCCGCTGCCCCGGCAGCTTCGATGCCTGATTTGCTTTCCTCGCCGGAGGTATTGACCTGGATGAAGACTTCAAGCGTCCGATCCTCTGCCTCCAAACGGCGTTGCAGGGTCTGTGCCAGTTTCAGCGAGTCCAGGGCATGGAATTCATCAGCGAACTTCGCCACGAACTTCGCCTTGTTGGTCTGCAAGGGACCGATAATCGCATAACGCAGGTGCGGGAAATCCTCGCAGAAGTGCTCGTACTTGCCTTGGGCCTCTTGGACCTTGTTCTCCCCCAGCGTGTCCACACCGGCAGCAATGGCCAATGCCAAGCGATCGAAATCGATGGTTTTGGTGACCGGCAGCAGCCGAACTGAGCCAGCGTCGCGGCCGGCGGCCAGCGCCGCCGCGGCGATCTTCTGGTTGACAGCAGCCAGGTTGCGGGTGAAATCCTCGATGGTGGCCGCGTGGGTAGCGGCAAGTTGCGAAGCCAAAGCGCCAACTTTCTTGATGTCACAAACGTGTTGCTGGTGCCAAGGGCACCAGCAACAAGCATAGGCATAAAAGGGCTAGAACAATTGCCGCCAATTGGTTTTAGCCAGATTCAGCAGCTCGTCGCCACGCCCGGAGAGCACGGTGCGTATGGCATACAAGGCAAATCCCTTGGCTTGTTCCAACTTGATTTCCGGTGGCATCGACATCTCCTGGCGGTCGGTCACTACATCCAGCAGCGCAGGACCGTCATGGGCCAGGAATTCTTGCACCGTGGCTTCAAGCTGCGCCGAATCATCTACCCGGTAGCCCTTGAGCCCCGAGGCGGTAGCCACGGCCCCGAAGTCGGGGTTGTGCAGATCGGTGGCGTAGGTGACGAACCCGGCGGCCTTCATTTCCAGTTCCACGAAATTCAGCGAGGAGTTGTTGAACACCACGATCTTGATCGGCAGCTTGTTCTGCGTGGCGGTCAGCAGCTCACCGAGCATCATGGCCAATCCGCCGTCCCCGGCGAAGGCGATAACCTGACGCTGCCGGTCAATTGCCTGGGCGCCCAGGGCATGGCACAGTGCGTTGGCCATGGAACCGTGGTTGAAGGAGCCGAGCACCCGTCGCTCGCCGGTCATGGTCAGGTAGCGGGCCGCCCAAATCACCGGGGATCCCACATCGGCGGTGAAAATCGCATCCTCATCTGCGTGCTGGTCGATCAGCCGAGCCAGATACTGAGGATGGATTGCAGCACCCGGCTTGGAGGGCGTGGCGAGCTCGTCGAGCTTCGTACGGGTCTTGCGGTAATGCTCCACCGCTGTCTCCAGGTGCTTGCGGTGGGTCTGCACCGGCAGCAGCGCATCCAGAGCCGCCGCGGTGTCCTTCACGGTGCCCACCAGCGGGATGTCCACCCGGGTGCGCTTGCCGATCTGCTCGCCGCGGATATCCACCTGGATGATGGTCGCGTCGTGCGGGTAGAACTGCTGGTAGGGGAAGTCGGTGCCCAGCATCAGGAGCACGTCGCATTCGGCAATCGCCTTGGCGCCCGAAGCGAAACCCAGCAGGCCCGTCATGCCCACATCGAAGGGGTTCTCGTACTCGATATGCTCCTTGCCTCGCATCGCATGCACGATCGGCGCCCCGAGCTTGCCAGCCAGCGCGATCACCTCGTCATGAGCTCCTGCCACGCCCGCACCGGCCAGAATGGTGACCTTGCGCGAGCCTTCGAGGATCTCTGCGGTACGCTCCAGCTCGTCTTCATTGGGCAGCACCCGCGGGTTGGTCTTGGTGATTTCCTGGGTGGGCGTGCGTTCCATCTCCGCCAACGCGACATCGCCGGAAATCACCAGTACTGCCACGCCGCGCTTCTCGATGGCCTCGCGCATCGCAATGCGCAGCATGCGCGGCATCTGCTTGGGGTCGGAAACCTGTTCGGCATAGACCGAGCAGCCACGGAAGACTTCCACCGGGTGGGTCTCCTGGAAGTAGTTGGAACCGATCTCCTCGGTAGGGATGTGCGCTGCAATCGCCAGCACCGGCACGCGCGAGCGGTTCGCGTCGTACAGCCCGTTGATCAGGTGCAGGTTCCCCGGTCCGCAAGAGCCGACGCATACCGTCAGCTCTCCGGTGATTCCGGCTTCGGCCGCCGCGGCAAAGGCAGCGGCTTCCTCATGGCGGTGGTGGACCCATTCGATCCGCCCGTTCTCCCGCAATGAATCGGTCAAGCCGTTCAGGGAATCCCCCGGAAGGCCGTAAATCCGGCGCACTCCCTGGGTATCGAGCTGTTCAATCAGGTGGTCGGCTACGGTAGGCAAAACATTCCTCCTGCACACAATTTTCCAGTGGGTCTATTCTTCACCCTACTGCGCCAGCCACCTTGTGTCATGGGTTTTTGACGCTGCCGCAGGTTCCTCCCAACACACCGGCAGGTGGCGCACGCAACGAGCGCAAATTACGGGGCAACGCCGGCTACCCCGCACCGGTGCACCCCGCGGCGGATCATCGATGGGAGCCTGCCGTGGTATCCAACAGCATGCGCCGGCTCAGCAGCATGGCCAAGGGAGCGGCCGCCGACAATGCCGAGGCCGCGTAGAGCACCCGCGCAATCACGGTGCTGCCGACGCCGAAAATCAGGAAACCCTGGATGAAGACAAGGCAGAGCAGCGCCATGGGATGCGACGCGGTCCAAGCCAACACGACCCAACCGGCCAGCAGCAGCGGTCCTCCGGAGAAGAGCACCAGGCCCGGTCGCCGATCCGATAGGCGCCCTGCGCTGGTTACGCCGAGGAAGGATCCGAGCCCGAACAGGACCAGCGCGGCCCAAACCCATCCCTCGGCCACGCCGGCGGTGATAGCCGCAACCGGCGCAATGAAGGTGAACGCCGCGAAGGTGCCCCCGTTGACCCGCGCTCCCAGTGCCATGGCCAGGATGAGCGGCCGCGTGGCCAACTGGCTCAGTTCGGCACGCACCGCGTCACCGCCGGGTGGACCGGGGCGCTGCCCGCCATTGGATAGGCTGGAAGCTGCAGCAGAGAACTTCAAGGAGAGACGATGCCCGAACCGCGCCGCATGGCCAATACCACCGAGCTGGCCGCAGGAAAAACCAACGGAGCGATCTGGAAGCTGGAACCCGGGCAGCGCGACCTCGACGCCAACGTGATCTCGCTGGCCCCGTCCAGAGAGATCGGGGAGCACCAGGGCCCGGAGCTGGACGTGGTGCTGCACGTCTTCGCCGGCTCCGGGGTGCTGCATACCGCCAGCGGATCCATCGAGCTGGCCATCGGCGACATCATCTACCTGCCCGCCCGCTCCCAACGGCGCTTCGTGGCCGGCGAAGCGGGCCTGGGCTACTTCTCGGTGCACCAGCGCAAGAAGCGGGCCGGGCTCATGCCCGCACTGCGTGGCAGCTAGCTCCAGGCCCCGGTCTGGATGAAGCGCTCCAGCTGCGCGGCGTAGGGCTCCAGGTCCAGGCCCTGCTCGGCCACCCACTGCTCGTTGTAGTAGGTGTTCGCGTAGCGCTCGCCGGAGTCGCAGATCAGCGTCACCACCGAGCCCTGCTCGCCGCGTTCGAGCATCTGGGCGATGATCCCGAACGCCGCATAGAGGTTGGTCCCGGTGGAGCCGCCGGCAAAGTAGCGGGTCTTGGCGCGCAGGAAATGCATGGCTGCCAGCGAGGCGGCATCGGGCACCTGCACCATCTGGTCGATTACCCCTGGCACGAAGCTCGGTTCCACGCTGGGCCGGCCGATCCCCTCGATGCGCGATCCCTGCCCCGTCGCGTAGCCCATGTCCCCGGTGCGCCATCCCCCGTAGAAGGAGGAGCCTTCCGGATCGCCCACGCAGATCCTGGTTTCGTGCCGCTTGTAGCGCGCATAGCGCCCGAAGGTGGCGCTGGTGCCGCCGGTCCCGGCGCCGACCACGATCCAGCTGGGTATCGGGTGGGCTTCGGCGGCCATCTGCGCGTACACCGACTCGGCAATGTTATTGTTCCCGCGCCAATCCGTCGCCCGCTCGGCATAGGTGAACTGGTCCAGGTAGTAGCCGCCGGTTTCGGCCGCCAGCGCGCGGGCCGCCTCATCGACCTGGCCGGCCGCGTCCACCAGGTGGCAGCGCCCGCCGTAGAACTCGATCAGCTCGATCTTCTCGCCGCTGGTGGATTTGGGCACCACCGCGATGAAGTCCAGCCCCAGCATCCGCGCGAAGTACGCTTCGGAAACGGCCGTGGATCCGCTGGAGGCCTCCACCAGCGTGGTGCCTTCGCCGATCTTCCCGTTGACCAGCCCGTAGAGGATCAGCGAGCGTGCCAGCCGGTGCTTGAGCGAACCGGTGGGGTGCACCGACTCATCCTTCAAATAAAGCTCGATCCCCCAGTGGGCGGGAAGTTCGAAGCGATGCAGGTGGGTGTCGGCGCTGCGGTTCGCGTCAGCGTCGAGCAGGGAAATGGCACGGCGTACCCAAAGATCTGTCATGGCTCCACTCTAACCGTGGCGAACGGTTTTAACCCTTGCGGCGTGGTACCTTCGGAATCGTGAAAAGAAGGCTGGTTACCGGCGGTTATGCCGCCATCATCCTGCTCGGCTTGGGCTGGGCGGCGTGGGCGGTGCTTTCCGCCGCCGGGCTGGAAACACTCGCCGGCGGGTGGATGGGGCAGGACGCCACCGTCACCTCGGTGCCGCGCATCGGGCAGCTGCCCTGGTTCGGCCTGATGGCCGCAGTGGCGTTCTATGCGATTTGGCAATGCCTGCCGCAAGAACGCACCGGGTTCCATCGGCGGCTGCGCCCCTGGGTGCTCGGCGCGGTGCTGTGCAATGCGCTGTGGGTGGCGTTCTTGGAGCGCGACCGCATCGGCACTTCGCTGGTGTTCGGCCTGCTCCTGCTGGCATTGCTGATCCGCATCGTGGTGATGATCGGCAAGACCCCTGCCCTGCAGCAAGTGGACCGGTGGATTACCCGCGCCAGTTTCGGGCTGTTCACCGGGTGGCTTTCGGTGATCGTGCTGGCCGAAACCGTCGCCTTCGCCGCCCTGTCCGGGGCCGACGCCAGCTCCCTGATGTTCAAGGGCGCCTGCGCCCTGTCGGTGCTGCTCCTGGCGCTGTTCCTCAGCGCGGTGAGCTTCAAGAATCCCATGGGGATCTACCTGAACGCCGGCGCGCTGTGGGTGATCGGCTGGATCATCGTGGACCGCTACACCGGCCACGCCACCTCTCCCGGGTTTGCCACGGTGCTTTCGATCGCGGCGATCCTGATGCTGCTGTGCCTGCTCAGCGCGCTGCGGACCCGCATTCGCAAGCTGCGCCCGCCCGCAGCCTCCCAGTAAATTCCCAGTTCGCAGTCAGCGCAACGGCGCGGCCTTGAGTGCCCACCCCCGGATGGCTAGGCTGGGAGCTGAGACCTCAAGGTCCACCAGACTCAAGGTCCATCAGAGAGGAACAACATGTCGAAGACTGCCAAGAGCTTGAAGCAAGTTGAAAAGTCGCTGGCGAAACTCGCCAAGGCTGCCAAGGAAGAGCTGCCGAAGGAAATCCGTGGCGGCTGGAACGAGGCCGTCTCCGGTGTCAACACTGAAGCCATCAGCAAGGCCGGCGCCAACCTGATCGAGAATGTCGGCGGGAATTCCAAGGCCGCCAAGCGTGCCCGCGCCTCGGTGGAGAGCGCTGTGCAGGCCGCGCAGAAGAACCTCGCCGCCCAGGACAAGAAGTCCGGCAATGGCGGCAAGTTCCTGGTCATCTCGCTGATCATCGCCGTCGTGGCCGCGGTCGTGATTTCGCAGAAGAAGAACTAGCTGTCAATCCCGAAGGCGTGGCACCTGCATAGGTGCCACGCCTTCGCTGTTTTCCCGGTACCTTCCGTGCGGCCTACTTCGCGCGGGCCCGTGCGGTCTTGAGGGCCGCCGCCGCGCCGAGCAGCGCGATCACTGCACCCACCGGAATCAGCCAGAAGCTGTTCGCACCGGTGGCTGCGAGCTCTTCGCCGGCTTCCGGCTGGGCTGGCCGCGTCTCCTGCGGCGCCTGGGGCGCCTGGGACTGGCCGGCTTCCCGGGTCGGCTCCGGGACCTGTGCAGGGAATTCCCCGCTCGGCTGCGGCGACGGGTTCCGGGTTGGTTCCGCGGCTAGCTCTTCGTCCTGGTCCTTGCCCTCTTCTTCGCCGGGCTCCTCGCTGGGTGCCTGGCCGGCCAGATCGAACACTTCATCCGCCGCACCGAGGTTCGCGAAGACGGTCTCGCCGGTGGCCTCATCCACCGCATCGTTATCGGTCACCACGTAGACCTGGCCATCGGCTACCGCCAGCCCCTCCAGCTTCTCCTGGGTCCAGCCGCTGGTTTCCTGCAGGACCGGCAGCGCATCGGCCGCCAGCTTCTTCTGCACCAGCGGCACTTCTCCTGCCTGGGCCTGCGGAAGCCGGAACTGGTAGACCGCCTTGTGCTTGGCGTCCGGCCCCACCTGGTTATCGCGCTCGATCACCGCGTAGGAGCCATCGGGCAGCGCGGTGATTTCCGACAGGCCATGCCATGCGCCTTCGGCTGCCGGGTCCAGCTGGTAGCCGTACCAGCTGAACTCGCCGGTGGACGGGAGGTATTTGCCCAGGCGGACGACGTCCTCGCCGGGCAGTTCGCGCTGCACCGCGAACACCACTTCTTCCTGCTTCCCGGACCCGGTCGCGGCGATGCCTTCCAGCCCGTGCTTGCCCAGCCCTGAAAGTGCAGGCAGCGCGATTTCTTCCTGCACCGCACCGGCCGCGTCGATGAGCACCAGCAGGTTGTCCGCCCCGGTTTCCCCTTCATGGGCGGCCCAGAATCCGCCGTCCGCGCGCGCGGCAATGCCTTCCAGATCCAGTTCGACGCTGGCCGAGGTGACCGCCATCGAGGATTCAACGGTGGCCGGGGTCCCGGTTTCCAGGGTGTAGATGCGCGGCTGGTACGCGTTGTCGCTGACCGCGAAGAGCTGCGAAGCATCGGCCGGGTTGGCCGACAGGCCGCTGAGCGCACCGAAAGGCACCGGATCGGCGGCATCCGAGGACAGCTGCGGGAACTGCGGCGCGGCGGCACCGAAGGAGTACAGGGACACCGCCGAGCGCACCTGGCCCTCATCGGTTTCCGAGGCGATGGCCAGCAGGTTGCGCCCGGGGATCGGCAAGATCCCTTCCGGGCCGTTGGTAGTCGGCAAGCTTTGCAGATAGCGCGGGCTGGATGGCTCGGACAGGTCGTACACGGCCACGAAGTTCCCGCGTTCGGCCGCGATGAATCCGTAGTCCACGCCGCCGAATTCGGCGGTGGCCAGCCCTTCGGGCTCAACGCCCTTCTTCCCTGCGCGCTGCTCCGGGAACAAGCCCTGGGATAGCGCGAGGTGCTCGAAGCTATTGCCGGCATCCCACACCACGTCGCCGGTGGCGGAATCGAAGATCGTGAATCCGCGGCTGCCGCCCTTCCAGTCGCCCTCATTGGCCGTGGCCAGATAGCCGTCCTGGATCCAGCCGATGGCATCGGGCTCGCGCGGCACGCCCTTCAGCTCCCCGCTGGGATCGAGCACGCCGTCCTTTTCGGTGTCGATCCCCGCCAGATCCACGGTCCCGGTGCTGAAGGCGCCGGTAATCCCGCCCGAGGCCAGGTCCACCAGCACCACGCCGTTGTTTTCCTGGAGGGTTGCCGCCAGCTGGTTCTTCTCGTTGATCGTGACGTACTCGGGCTCGGGGTCTTGCGGGGTGTCGAGACCGGCCGCGGCCAGCAGCGGCAGCGCAATCGGTTCGGTGCGCGAACCGGAGGTGAGCGGGACTTCGCGCAGCTTCCAGCCGGCCGGGTCCGCGCCTTGCAAGTCCATGATGGCGATCGATCCGGCCGGGGCTTGCGGCAGCGCGCCTTCGCCGGCATCCTCGTCGCGTTCATTCTCGATGGCGATGCCCGCGTAGGCACCGTCGGCAGACAGCGCGATGGAATCGGGCTGGCCTGGCAGCGCAAAACTGTGCACCAGCGTGCGGTCGGCAATCCGCACCACATCCACCCGTCCCGAGGGGTCGCTGTAGCTGGCCGAGGTGTTCACCACCACGAACACGTAGTCGCCGTAGGCGGCCACGCTGGTGGGCTCGTCCTCGGCGCTGCCCAGCTGGTGCAGGCCCAGCAGGCCCAGGCCCTTCGGTGCGGCAGGGTTGGAAATGTCCAGGAAGCCGACGCTGCGCGAGAGCGCATCGGAGTAGATCAGCGTGTTACCGTCCGCCGATACGGTGGAGATTTCTGCGGCGGTCTGGGCCGCGGCGCCCTCGGGATGGTTCTGGTAGACCGGGTAGGTGGCCTCGCGTTCGAAGTACTCACGCGGGTCCGCGGCGGCGGCTAGCGGCGACAGGCTCGCGGCGATGACGGCGGCGGCCAGGACTCCCGGGGCCTTCTTGGATATGCGGTGCACGTAATTCTCCCCCATGCTGGTTGCGGATGACTCCCCAAGAGTTCCAGCACCACCTAGCCAGAAAGTGAATCTTCGGCAACTGGCAGCCAACCAGCAGGTGTCGGGCGTTCTCCCGCTCACATTTAGTTGAAATTGCGCAACTAAAAGCGGAGAGTGAAGCTATACCCCAAGGAGAATCATGGAACTGCAACGCATCACCGTTCTGGGCACTGGCGTGCTCGGCGCACAAATCATCTTCCAAACCGCCTACCACGGCTTGCCTGTCATCGGCTACGACATCAGCGAGCAAGCGCTGGCCGCCGCAAACCAGCGGCTGGATGCCCTGGTTGCGCAGTACGCCCAGTACTTCGGGAACCCGCAGAAGGCCCAATCCGCCCGCGAGTCCATCGAACTGACCAGCGATCTGGCCGACGCGGTGCGGGAGGCCGACCTGGTCATCGAGGCGGTGCCCGAGAATCTGGAGATCAAGGCGCAGACCTACCGGAAGCTGGCCGTGCTGGCCCCCGAACAGGCCATATTCGCCACCAATTCATCGACCCTGCTGCCCTCGGATATCGCCGAATTCACTGGCCGCCCCGGACAATTCCTCGCCCTGCACTATGCCAACCACATCTGGTCCAACAACACCGGCGAAGTCATGGGCACACCAGCAACCTCCCCCGAAGCCTACGAAGCAGTGGTCGATTTCGCCGAGCGTACCGGGCTGGTCGCGATCCGGGTGCTCAAGGAGCAGCCGGGCTACGTGCTGAACTCGCTGCTGGTCCCCTTCCTGCAGTCCGCCAGCCACCTGCTGGTCAACGGGGTCGCCGATGCGCAGACCATCGACAAGACCTGGAAGCTGGGCACCGGGGCACCGCATGGGCCGTTCGAGATCTACGACATCGTGGGGCTGAACACCGCCTACAACATTTCCCGTGCAGGCGATGCAACCAGCCAGAAGTTCGCCGAGCTGCTCAAGACCCAGTACATCGACCAGGGCAAGCTCGGCGCGGCGGCCGGCGAAGGGTTCTACAAGTACAACTAGCCGCCGCGCGGCGCGCCACCAGGCAGGGGCGCGCCCTCATCCCAGTCGGCCAGCGGCGGAAGGCTCTTCGGATCCGCTACTTCCAGTCCCACCACGATCCAGTCGTGGTCGAAATCCGTGCCTTCGGGAACATGCAGGGTATCGACCACCGGGACAGGGCCACCTGCCAGTCCCCCGGCCTTCGCCGCACGTTCATGATCCCGGTACTGGATGCGCACCACCCGGGCGGCGACTGCTGCCACGGGCACCCCCGTGCCATCGAAGGTGCCGTGGTCATCGAGCTCGAAGGAAATTTCCCCGCGCCCATTGCGCACCTGGGCCAGCTGCCAGCGCACGTGATCGCCTACCGAAAACGCTGAATGGCAGCAGGCATGGAGCGCTCCGTAGATTTCTACTGTGATCTGCATGTTCGGCAATCTACCCGATAGGATTGCCAGGTGGCCCATATAGACGTGACAGACATCCAGTATTTCCTTTCCGACGGCACCCAGCTTCTGGGCGGTGCGGCCTTCAAGGTCACCGCCGGCTCCAAGACCGCGCTGATCGGACCCAACGGCACCGGCAAGACAACCCTGTTCAAGATCATCGCAGGAGACCTGAAGGCCGACGAAGGCTCCATCAACCGCACCGGCACCCTGGGCATCATGCGCCAATTCGTCGGGCAGGTGCGCGACGACTCCACGGTGAAGGACCTGCTGCTGTCCACCGCCGCACCGGCTTTGGCCCAGGCCGCCGCCAAGGTCGCCGAGTACGAAGCCAAGATGCTCACCAGCGAGGACGAGAAAGTCCACATGCGCTACGCCGAGGCGATCATCGAGTGGGGCGACGCCGGCGGCTACGAGCTGGAAACCACCTGGGACAAGGTCTGCATGGCCGCCTTGGGCATCGGGTTCGACAAGGCCCGGGACCGGCTGGCGCGCACCCTGTCCGGCGGCGAGCAGAAGCGCCTGGTCCTCGAAGCGCTCTTCGAAGGCAACGACGAACTGCTGCTGCTCGACGAGCCGGATAACTACCTTGACGTGCCCGGCAAGCGCTGGCTGGAAGAGATCATGTCCCGCTCCAACAAGACCGTGCTGTTCATCAGCCACGACCGCGAGCTGCTGGACAACGCCGCCACCCGCATCGTGACCCTGGAACCGGGCCACGGCGGGGCCACCGCCTGGGTGCACGGCGGCGCGTTCGGCTCCTATGTGGAAGCCCGCAAGGAGCGCAACGAGCGCTTCGAGGAGCTTCGCAAGCGCTGGGACGAGGAGCACGCCAAGCTCAAGGAACTGGTCAACATGTACAAGACCAAGGCCGCGTTCCGCTCCGACATGGCCAACCGCTACCAGGCGGCCACCACCCGGCTGGAGAAGTTCCTGGAGGCCGGCCCGCCGCAGGCGATCCCGCTGGAGCAGAACGTGCAGATGCGGCTGAAGGGCGGGCGCACCGCCAAGCGCGCGGTCGTGGCCGAAAAGCTCGAGCTGACCGGCCTGATGAAGCCCTTCAATACCGAAATCTGGTTCGGCGACCGGGTGGGCGTGCTGGGTTCGAACGGCTCGGGCAAGTCGCACTTCCTGCGCCTGCTGGCCTCCGGCGGATCCGATCCGGAGCGCGAGCACCTGCCGGTCTCCGATGTGGTGATCGCCCCGGTGGCGCATGCCGGCACGGTGAAGCTGGGAGCGCGCATCCGCCCGGGCTACTTCGCCCAGACCCACAGCCGCCCGGACCTGTTTGGCCGCACCCTGCTCGAAATCCTGCACCGCGGCGACGAGCACCGCTCCGGAATGCCGCGCGAGGCAGCGGCCGGAGCGCTGGATGGCTACGGGCTGGCAGCGCAGTCCGAGCAGAAGTTCGAATCGCTTTCCGGCGGCCAGCAGGCGCGCTTCCAGATCCTGCTGCTGCAGCTCTCGGGGGCAACCCTGCTGCTGCTCGATGAGCCCACCGATAACTTGGATCTGCATTCGGGCGAAGCGCTGGAACGGGCCATCGATGCCTTCGAAGGCACCGTGCTGGCGGTGACCCACGACCGCTGGTTCGCCCGCGGCTTCGACCGCTTCCTGGTCTTCGGCTCCGACGGCACCGTCTACGAGTCCGACGAGCCGGTCTGGGACGAGGCCCGGGTGCAGCGCAAGCGCTAGGCTGCCTCCTGCATGGAGCGCCAGGTGCTGCGGGCTTTCCAGCAGCTGAATCCGGCGGCCGCGGCCAGCACGCAGAGGGCGGTCCAACCCGCAGCCGGCGACGTGGACCACCGCTCGTTCTGCGCGAACAGCGCCGGGATGGTGCTGCTCGGGATGCCGGCGCTGAGCATCAACCATGCGGTGGCCACGGGCACCTGGACCGGGCCGAGCCGGCGCAGCCCCAGCCCGTCGGAGAGGAACAGGCCCAGCCACATCAGCGCCCAGGCCAGCCAGATGACCGCGAACAGCGGGTCCGGGCCGATGGACAGCACGCTCTTGTAGAGCGCGATCGCGGCTACGAACGCGCTGAACCAGCCCAGCGTGGCCGGGTCGAAACCGGACAGGGTGTTGAACCCGACCAGCAGATAGGTCATCCCGAACAGGTAGCTGGGCCAGGTGGCATTGACCAGTGCGATATCGCTGCCTGCCTGGCTGAGTATCAAGGTCGGCAACATGATCTGCAGCGCGCCGACCATCAGGTTGAGCACCGCCGCCGAGCGGGCCGGAATCCGGCCCAGCCCCACCAACGCATTCACACTCAGAATCAGTCCTACGAATACGAGCCCCACATGGGCCATCTCATCCTCCACTCGCGAAGGGCACCCACGCCTGGCCGGTCGCCCACTGAGCTCAGTTTCAGCGCAGCCGCCGGGCTTTGGCAAGTTCGCACCGGTTCATTACTCCACGAGCTTGCCTGCCTGCGATACCTCGGTGATCAGCGCGGCCACTTCCGCAGGCACTTCGGGGATCGGCTCACGGGTGATGCCCTCAGGCGACCAGATGAGGTTCACCTGTAGCTGCGGATCGGTGTGCGGATAGTCGCTGCGGTTATGGCAGCCGCGGGTTTCCCGGCGCTCCAGCGCCGACTCCAAGGTGGCGCGCGCGGCCAGAGCCGAGGACTTCAGGTCGAAGGCGTGGCACAGGTCCTGGTAGCCGGCGATGTCCGGGTGGATGCCCACCCGCGCCATCCGCGCTTCGACCTCTGCCAGCTTCTCCAGCCCCAGCTTCAGCCCCGCCTCCTCGCGCACGACTCCGGCGTGCTGGGTCATGATGTCGCGGATCGCCCGCTGCAGGGACCGGACATTTTCCTGCCCATCGGCGGCCAGCAGCCGGTCCACTTCCCCGCGCGCCTTCTCGATGGCCGCCTGCGAACGCGGCTGGGCAGTGAGCGCACGCGAATACCGGGCAGCTCCCTGCCCGACGATCCGGCCGAAGACCAGCAGCTCGATCAGCGAGTTGCCGCCCAGCCGGTTGGCCCCGTGCAGGCCCGAGGAGGCTTCGCCGATCGCGTACAGGCCGGGGACCGCCGTCTCGTGGGTGAGCGGGTCCACCTGCACCCCGCCCATGGAATAGTGCGCCGTCGGGGCGATCTCGATCTTCTGCTCGGTGATGTCCAGCATCTGCTCTTCGAGCAGCGTCTGGTAGACCCGGGGCAGCCGTTCCATGATGGTGGCCCGGGGCAGGTGCGAGACATCCAGCCAGACCCCGCCCTTGGCGGTGCCGCGCCCGGCGGCGATCTCGGTGTAGGCGGCCAGGGCGACCCGGTCGCGGGTGGACAATTCCATGCGCTGGGGATCGTAGCGCTCCATGAAGCGTTCGCCCAGGGCGTTGGTCAGGATCCCGCCTTCGCCGCGTGCCGCCTCGGAGACCAGGGTCCCGGCCACCGATTCGGGTTCGATGATGCCCGAGGGGTGGAATTGTACGAGCTCGGCATCGCGCAGCCGGGCACCGGCCTCCACGGCCAGGCGGAAGGCGTCGCCGGTGTTCTCGTCGCGCCGCGAGCTGCTGCGCCGCCAGATGCGGGTGTGGCCGCCGGCGGCCAGGATGACCGCGTCGGCATGGATCAGGTACCCGGTGCCGTCGTTGACGTCGAAGCCGTAGGCGCCGAAGATCCGCCCCTCGGCGACCAGCAGCTCGGTGATATAGACCGAATCCAGGATCGGGACCTGCAGCTGCTGCGCACGGCGGACCAGGGTGCGCTGGATTTCCAGCCCGGTGTAGTCCCCGGCGAAGGCGGTGCGCCGGAATTTGTGGGCACCGAAGAAGCGCTGGGAGATCCGGCCGTCGGTTTCGCGGGCGAAGTTCATGCCGTAGCGTTCCAGGTCCTCGATGCCGCGGGCCGCGCCTTGCGCGACCACCTGCACGGTGCGCGGATCGGCCAGGTAGTAGCTTTCCTTGATGGTGTCCGCCGCGTGCTGCTGCCAGCTGTCCTCGGCGTCCATCGTGCCCAGTGCGGCGTTGATGCCGCCGGCGGCCAGCGCGGTGTGCGCGTCATGGCGCGGGCGCTTGCCCACGGCCAGCACGTCGGTGCCCGATTCTGCCAGCTCGATGGCCGCGCGCAAGCCTGAACCACCGGTGCCGATGACCAGTACGGAGGTGGATATCTGCTGTTCGTTTCTCATGGTTTCCAGCATCACCCCGCGCCCAGAATACGTCCAATGAATTATTGGCATGATGTTGATAGCAGTAGGCTATGCACCATGAACTTGGAGCAATTGCGCGGCTTCACCGCCATCGCCGAAGTGGGGCACTTCACCCGGGCCGCCGAGCAGCTGCACCTGGCCCAGCCATCGCTCAGCCGGCAGATCGCCACGCTGGAACAGGAACTGGGCTCCGAGCTGTTCCACCGGGCCCGCGGCAACATCACGCTCACCGCCGCCGGGCAGGCATTGCTGCCCCGTGCGCGCCGGATGCTGGCCGACGAGGAGTCCATCCGCACCGAAATGGCCGACCTGGCCGGGCTGCATCGCGGGCGGGTGCGCCTGGGCGCCCCGCCTACCCTGTGCGTGTCGCTGGTCACCGAGGCGCTGTCCATCTTCCGCACCCGCTACCCCGGGGTGCAACTGCAGATTTTCGAAGCGGGCTCGCACAAGCTGCTGGAGCAGCTGGACGGCGGCGCACTGGATCTGGCGCTCATCGTGACCTCGGAGCATGCGGTGAACGACAACCATCTGGAGAACCTGCCGCTGCTCGAAGAGGAATTGGTGGTCATCGACGCACTGGAGCACCCGCACCTGGCTGGCCAGGAGCTTGATTTGCGCGCGTTGGCTCCGGTGCCCCAGCTGGCCTTCTCGCACAGCTACGATCTGCGCGCCAGCACCGCCCTGGCCTACAAGAACGCCGGCCTGGTGCCCAATATCGTCGTGGAAGGCGGGGAGATGGACGCGGTGCTGCGCTTCGTGCAGCGCGGGCTCGGAGTCGCCGTGGTTCCGGCGACGGTGGCGCTGGACGCTCCGGGAGTGCACTCCATTGCCTTGCGCGAACCGCTGGCCCGCACAATCGGGCTGGCGCACCGGCGCGATGTCTCATTGACCCGAGCCGCCGCGGCCATGGCGCAGCTGCTGGCCGAAACCGCGCAGCAGCTGGCCGCCGGCCACGGGCAAATCAACTCCCTAGCTTGATCCCCAGGTGGCTGGCCATCGCCTCTGCCAGCAGGCCCAGCTGCAGTGAGCTGATCCGCGCGCCGCGCAACCCATCGACCCCCTCAACCTGGGCGAAGTCCAGCCCTTGCAGGTCGACCTCGCGCAATTGCGCCCCGGCAGCGGTAATTTGCCCGGCCCGCGAATCGACGAAGCCCAGGCGCTGGATCTGCCCGCCCAGGTCGATCTCCTCGAATTGGCAATTGACGAAGAGCACATCGCGCACCGTTGCACCGCGGAAATTCAGCCAGCCGAATTTGCAGTTCTCGAATACCACGCCATCGAGCTGGGCCTCGGCGAAATCCGCAGACCCGAAGCGGCTGTGGGTCACCCGCACATCGTTGAGGAACGCACCAGCGGCTTGCAGGGCGGGAGCCCCGGATTGGTCCAGTTCGCACTGGATCAGCCGGGCATTGCGCAAGGCCTCGATCTGCACGGAGCTGAAACGGCATTCCTCCAGCCGCGCGCCATCGGCCGCCAGCGGCTCATCGAAATCCCTGAAGTGCAGCAGTTCAACGTAGTCATCGCCCAGATCCCCGCGGTAGCCAGGGGCCAGTTCGGGCAGGGTGAAGCGGCGGATTCTCGGTGCCAATGCGCGTCCTTAAAGTGCTTGCTTCGCAGCCGGGTTCCCGGCCACGTCATCCAGCGCCGCATCCAGGTGCGGCCAGCGGAACTCGTACCCGGTCCCCTGCAGCACCCCGGGCAGCGCCCAGCGGGACTTGAGCAGCATTTCCGGTTCCACGCGCAGCACGAACATGGCCGGCTCCAGCATCCAACGATACGCGGGCAGCCCGAATTTCGCGCCGGTGGCGCGGCGCAGCGAGGCCATCAGCGCCCGGTTGGCAACCGGGTTCGGCGAGCTGAGGTTGACCGGGCCGGTGATTTCGGGGTGATCCATGATATGCCCGATCGCGCCGATCGCATCATCCACGTGGATCCAGCTGAAGCGCTGGTTCCCGCGCGTGCGGTGCCAGCCGCTGCGTTCGGATCCGCTCGGATCCGGGCCGATGCCGCGGTAGCGCCGATGCGCTGGCCACCAGCTATCGTGCTGCGCCCCGCCCAGCCCCAGCCGCGCGACGGCAAGCAGCTTGCGCGTAGCCGGGCCGTCGCCGAGCACGATGGCCATGCGCAGGGCGACCCGGCGCGTGGGCAGCTCGCCGCGGAAGAACTCGCGTTCCCAGTTGCGCGCCACATCCACCGAGAACCCTTCGCCGATCCGGCCGTCCTCGGTGTTCGGCGCGTCCATGCTGTGCCCGTAGATGGTCGCGGTGGACGCGTTCAGCCACAGCGCCGGCGGATCAGCTGCCTGGGACACTGCCTCGTGCAGCGCGCGGGTCGTGTCCACGCGCGAGGCGAGGATCTCGTTGCGCGCCGCCTCGTGATAGCGGCAGCCGACATTCTTCCCGGCCAGATTGACCAGCAGTTCTGCACCATCGATGAGTGCCGCCAGCGCCGGGCCATCGCCCCACTGCGCATCCGCTGTACGGCCGCGACCGATGACCGCCACCTGGTATCCAGCCCCGCGCAGCTGCGCGATCAGCCGTTCGCCAATGAACCCGCTGGCTCCTGCCACTACCGCCCGCCGTGCAGCGCTCTGCATCGTTCCCCGCTCAGAAGTCGTTGATCACCAGTTTCTTCATCTTCAGCATATGCTCGAATGCGCCGGGTCGCTCCATCAGCTCGCCCATGTTCGAGGGCACGATCTGCCAGCTCACCCCGAATTTGTCGGTCAGCCAGCCGCAGGCCTCGGCTTCAGGCACCGCGGACAGCGCCTCCCAGACGCGGTCGATCTCCGCCTGGCCATCGCATGGCCATTCCAGCGAGACGCCGGGAGTGAAGGTGAAGTCCTGCGGCACGGCCGAATCCATGGCCGCAACGCAATCCTCGCCGAGCGTGAATTGGGCGTACATCAGCGCTTCGGCGGTAGCGGCTTCGGTCGGCTCCCCGTACGGGAAGGCGCTGTCCAGTTTCGCGCCGAGCACCTGGCTGTAGTACTCGATGGCCTCGACCGCGCGGTTCTGGGCCGCACCGCCGAACATCAGCGCAGGAAAGACCGAGGCGCGCGGCTCAACGGGCTCATCGGACTCCATCAGCTGCCAGGAGACGCCGTACTTGTCGTTCACCCAGCCGTAGCGCGCGCTGAACGGGTAGGTGTCCAGCGGCATCAGCGCCGTGCCGCCCTCCAGCAGCGCGGCCCAGGTGGCATCGAGGGACTCGCGCTGGCCGGCGTTGAAGACCACGATGATCGAGATCGCCGGATTGGGCATGAATTCCTGGCCCGCGTTGATCAGCGTGATCTTGGTTCCCCGCACCCACAGCGAAACGGTCAGCGCCTTGCCGGCGAAGGGTTCCTGGAATTCCAGCAGGCCCTCGGTGGGATAGCGCGATTCGACTTCGGTTTTTGCCTCCGGCAGGGCGCGGGCATAGAATTCCCCCGCTTCCTCTGCAGTGCCTTGCATCCATAGATTGACGGTGAGCTTTTGCATGACGGTCCTCCTAGCTGGGCGATGCTCCAAAGCTACCCCGCAGGGCCCTCCAGCAACAGATGGGCCAGCGAACTTTCAGCCCCGATTCATCTGCTCGTCCCGCGTTGTTCGCCCGGTAAACTCGTCCATCGAGCGGTATACGCCGATAACCTTACCGGCCACGAAATCCCAGGCCGGTCGCGGCAGCACGCCGCGCAGCAGCTGGCCCAGCTTGCTGGTCCACGGCATCAGCACCAGCGGCGTGCCGGCAAGCATCGCCCGCCACGCCCGGTCCACCACGACTTCCGGCTCCAGGATCGGGGTCAGCAGCATCGGCTTGGCGCCCGCGAACATGCCGGTGCTGATATAGGTCGGGCAAATGGTGCTCACGGCGATCTGGTCGTTGCCTTCCAGCTCCAGCCGCAGCGAATCGCTGAAGGACAGGGCCGCGGCCTTGGAGGCCGCGTAGACGCTCATATTCGGGTTGGACACCAGCGCGGCCGCCGAGGCGATGGTCAGCACCCGGCCCTTGCCCCGTCGGCCCAGCTGCGGAAGCAGGGCGTGGGTCAAGTACATCGGGGCGAGTGCGTTCACCTGCATGGCCGCGGTGATCTGCGCGGTGCTGTGCTTCGCGAAGGAGGTGCCGGTGACCACCCCGGCGTTGTTGACCAGCACGTCGATTCCCCCGCCCTCCACCGCCGTGGCGGCGTAGCGCTGGATTTGGCTCTGGTCGGCAAGGTCCACCACATGGGTCTCGACAGTGCCGCCGAGCTGGCGCAGCTCCTCGGCAGCCGCGTCGAGCTTGGCCGCGTCGATGTCCCAGATGACCACCCGTGCCGCGCCCTCGAGGCAAGCCTGCCTGGCGAAAAGCAAACCCATGCCCTGCGCGGCCCCGGTGACAAGGACGTGCAAACCGGCTACCGACTGGAGAGGTGTCTTGCCCATCAGTGAACTCCTTGAGGATCAGTATGGCAACAGCCTAGCCTGTGGCGCGGATTACACTTGGCTCATTTTCATCGAGCTCGCCCAGCAAACACCGCTAGCCTTGGATCATTGGACCGACTCGTCGAAAGGACGACCGTGCGCATTGACCGCCTGGACGCGGATTTGATCGAACTGCTCACCGAATCGCCGATGCTTCCGGTGATGGAGTGCGCCCGGCGCTTGGGTGTTGCCCGCGGCACGATCAGCAGCCGGCTGGCCCGGCTCCACGAGGCCGGCGTCATCCAGGGCATCGTCCCGCGGGTCAAGCCTGCGGGGTTCGGGTACACGCTGGTCGCGTTCTGCCAGGTGGAGATCATCCAGCGCTACGGGCACGATCCGGTCGCGAGCGCATTGGAGGAATCCATCCCGGAAATCCTCGACATGTACACCGTGACCGGCAGTTCGGACTTGCAGCTGCGCGTTGTGGCCCGGACCCCCGAGGACCTGCAGGCGATTTTCAACCGCATCAACAAGGTGCCGGGTGTGGCAAGGACCTCATCCTCCTTCGCCCTGCACGAGCATTTCCAGGGAAGGACACTGCCACTGGTCGCAGCGTGCGCTAGGGCCGAGGCAGAAGTGGAAAACACTGGGCAGATTGACTAGTAAAATGGGTTGATTGGCGGCGATTGCTATGCAGCCTGCATAGAAACAGAGTTTGCGATTGCGCCGGCAGATTCATTCAACCTACAGTCGATGCTTGTGAATCGCGACACGCGAGGATATGAGCAGGGCCACCGCTGACCACGCACCACGGCTTTGTCATACGAACGATTGCCAACCTCGTGCAGCTCTGGCAGTCAGAGAGGAAACTCATGACCCTTCACCAGCGCCCCTCCTTGCAGGAAGTGCCCGCTTACAAGCAGGGCAAGCCCGCAGCCGCTGGAGCCTCCAAGCTCTCATCCAACGAATCCCCGCATAGCCCGCTGCCCTCGGTGCTGTCCAGCATCCAGGAGGGCCTGGCCACGATCCACCGCTACCCGAGCATCGCGGCGCCCGAATTGACCGGCGCCCTCAGCTCGCAGTTCGGCGTCCCGGCGGAGCACATCACCCTGGGCGCGGGCTCGGTCGAGGTCGCGGCCCAGATCATCCATGCGGTTGCCGCCGAGGGCGACGAAGTCATCTACGCGTGGCGCTCCTTCGAGGCGTATCCTTCGCTGGTGCGGATCGCCGGCGCAACCCCGGTCGAGGTGCCCCTGGATGCCGATAGCCGCCACGATCTGCCCGCCATGCTGGCCGCGATCACCGATAAGACCCGATTGGTCTTCATCTGCAACCCGAACAACCCGACCGGCACGGTGGTGGAGGCCCGCGCGCTGGATGAGTTCATCAATGCCGTGCCGCGCAACGTGCTGGTCGTCGTCGACGAAGCCTACGTGCACTTCGACCGCTCGGCCGTGCGGGCCGATGGCATCGAGCTGTTCCGCAAGTACCCGCATGTGGCCGTGCTGCACACCTTCTCCAAGGCCTACGGCCTGGCTGGCCTGCGCGTCGGGTACGCCATCAGCCCGCTGGAAGTTGCCGGGAACCTGCGCAAGGTGGCCGTGCCATTTGGCGTCTCCGACTTGGCACAGCGCGCGGCGGTGGCCTCGCTGGCCGCCATCGGCGAGCTGTCGCTGCGCATCGAGGAAGTCGTCACCCAGCGCGAGCGGATGTACGAGGGCCTGGCCGCTGCCGGGTACCCGGTCGTGAAGTCGCAGGCGAACTTCGTCTGGGTGGATGCCGGAGAGTCAACCGAACAGCTTGAAGCCAAGCTCGCCGCCGGCGGTGTAGTGGTTCGCGCCTTCCCCGGAGACGGGTTGAGGATTTCCTCCGGTACCGCACACGACGTCGATCGCGTGCTCGCGGCCCTGTCCGTCCAGGAGGCCACCGCGTGAGCGCAGTCAAAGCCCCCGAGCAGCTGCATACCGGGCTGACCCGGCGCCAGATCTCCATGATGGGCCTGGGCGGCGCGATCGG
The DNA here is from genome assembly GCF_044769125.1 of Glutamicibacter sp. NPDC090743. Taxonomy (NCBI): domain Bacteria; kingdom Bacillati; phylum Actinomycetota; class Actinomycetes; order Micrococcales; family Micrococcaceae; genus Glutamicibacter; species Glutamicibacter sp. NPDC090743. Next base: position 432,383 of record NZ_JBIVXE010000004.1, read on the forward strand.
CGCTGGCCTGTTCGTCGGCTCCGGCCAGGCCATTTCCATCGCTGGTCCGGCAGTGCTGGTCTCCTACCTGATCGCTGGAACCGTGATCATCGTGATCATGGCCATGCTCGCGGAGATGGTAGCCGCCAATCCGTCCTCCGGCGCGTTCTCCACCTTCGCTGGCCAAGCCATGGGGCGCAGCGCAGGGTCCACCCTGGGCTGGCTCTACTGGATCCAGCTGGTCGTGGTGATCGCTGCCGAGGCTACCGGGGCCGCGGCTATTACTGCCGGCTGGGTTCCGGCCTTCCCGCAGTGGGCATGGGTGCTCGGCTTCGTGGTGGTCCTGACCGGAGCGAATCTGCTCGGCGTAAGGAATTACGGCCGTTTCGAATACTGGTTTGCCGTGATCAAGGTGGCTGCGATCATCGCGTTCCTGGTCTTCGGCGCCTTGGTGCTGACCCGGGTGATCCCGACGCCGGAACCAGTTGGCTTCGCCAATCTGGCCGCCCATGGCGGCTTCGCCCCCGGTGGCATGGCCGGCATCGCCGCCGCAGTCCTGATCGTCATCTTCTCCTTCGGCGGTACCGAGGTGGTGTCCATCGCGGCCGCCGAGTCCAAGGACCCGGCCGGCAACATCAAGCGCGTGGTCAAGTCCGTGATGATGCGTATCCTGTTCTTCTACCTCGGCTCGATCCTGGTCATTGTCGCCCTGGTGCCCTGGAATGATCCGGCGATCGTGGACGGCCCATTTGCGGCTGCACTGGATGTCATGCACATTCCAGGCGTGGGCTTCTTGATGAACGCCGTGGTCGTGGTCGCCTTGCTTTCGGCGATGAACGCGAATATCTACGGTTCCTCGCGCATGCTGTACTCGCTGGGCCAGCGCAAGCTCGCCCCGAGCGCCGTCACCCACGTGACCGGCAAGGGCGTGCCGTCGAAGGCCGTGATCGCCTCCGTGGCCTTCTCCTTCCTGGCCGTGGGCCTGAACTGGATCTGGCCCGAGGCTGTGATGCCGATCTTGCTGAACGTGGTGGGTTCGACCATCATCTTCATCTGGGCGTTCATTGCCGTGACGCAGCTGATCCTGCGTCGCCGCGCGGACCGCGATGGCGGGCATCTGCCGTTGCGGCTGTGGGGTTTCCCGGGCCTGTCGATCGCTACGATCATCGTCCTTGCGGCGATTGTCGCCATCGCGATGACTGATCCCGCGGCGCGCACCCAGCTGCTGCTCACCGGCGGGCTGACCGCCGTGATCTGGGTGATCTCCAAGATCGCGCTGCGCGATAAGCGCGAGGAACCGGCGGACGCCTAGCTCCCGGAAGCCTAGGTCCAGCGATTGCTGGACCTAGGCTTTTCTTTTGGCCATTTCGGTGATCCATATGGGAGCGAATGGTGAAATGCACCCGGCGGAGGTCGGGTAGTCCGCCAGCACCTGCAAGGTCTCGCCGATGGCCAGGGCACGTCGGCGCAAATGCTCATGCTCGATGCCGATGTGCGCCAGGGTCGTATTCATCGCCCACTGCAGGCGATCCGGTGCGGCGCTCATTCGGGCTTCGATCGTGTCAAGCAGCTGTTCCAGGTCCAGCAGTTCCGGGGCCTTGACTACCTGGTGGGCAGTCAGCTCCCAGCCGGCAGCCAGCTGTACCGGGTCGCTCTGGCTCATGAGCAGCAGGCGGAGCTCCTCGAGCAGCTTGGATTTCTTGACGATGTAGCTCAGGAACCATGCTTGGACCTTGGGAGTGCTGGCGCCTTGGCTCCACACCTGCAGCTGCTCCAAGGTAAAGCTCCGTGGTTTGGCGATCAGCAGCGCGACCAGCCGGGTTGCGGTTTCGCCGGTGGCCCAGAGTTCCTCGGCAAGCTCCTGGTTGCTCTTCAACGACTTGGCCAAGGCGCGGAGCTTGCCTAGATTCACGCCGAAATCATCGCCGTGCTTCTCATTGACCGCGCGGTACTTGGGGTCTTCGAGCTCGGCCAGTGCCTGTTGCACTTGGGCAACTGTGCTCTGGGGTGCCAGTTCCATCTATTTTCCTCTCGCTAGTTGGGCTCAACGGGTTGGCGCAGGATCGTGCGAAGCTTTTCCGGTGCCACCTTACGAGGGTCGCCGAGGTAGATCTCGTGGTGCTTGCCAGTCATGCGCAGTCCCTGGCCGGGTATGAATTCGTGGTGCATCGCGGCCAGGATTTCGGCTTCTGCATCGTAGGGGCCAATGTGCAGCGTCTGCACGCATTGGCCTTCAGCAAGCGACTGGAACCGGATGCGCCCAGGGCAAGGCAACGGCTTCTTCGCCTGGGCGGTTTCCAGAGCCGTCGCGTAGTCGTCCTCGTTGATCCACGCCGGGACCATCAGCATCATGGTCCAGCTCCACTGTTCCTTGTCTCTCCGTTCGGTAAAGACCGCCATGTCCTCGGCCCACCACAAGCCTTCCAGCGGCGGGACGACATAGTCCTTGCCCTGCGCCTTGCTCGCGAATTTGAGTTTGTAGGCCACCGGATACAAGGTTTGCAGGGCTTGCTGGTACAAGTTGCTGGTATTCGGGTCACCTGATCCATCGAACATCAGGTAGTGCATCGCTGGCAGCTGCAGGACACGGAACTGCCCGGCCACGGACCGATAGCTGTCCAGCGACTTCTTGAAGTCGATTTTCGCCGTCAATGTCTCCCCTGGAATCTTTCCGCTCAGAACCACTTGCGCCATTTGAATACACCATATAGTGCGGCAGCAAATCCCAGCATGAGGCCGGCCGCAATCGGGTAGCCGAAGGTCCAATGCAGTTCTGGCATGTTCTCGAAGTTCATCCCGTAAATCGCTGCAATCAAGGTCGGGGCGAAGAGGATCGCTGCCCAACCGGAAATCTTCTTCATGTCCTCGTTTTGGCGCTGGGCTACGAGGGTGGAATTGACGCTCAAGATCTGCGATAGCGCATCCCGGTATTCCACGGCTTGGGTATGCGCGCGGGTGAGGTGGTCAGTGACATCCTGCAGGTAGGTTTCCAGCTCAGCGGGCACCGGGTACTTCTTGAACCCGTCGTCGAGCGATTGCACGACCTCCAGCAATGACGCGGTCGCATGCTGCATGTCGATCACTTCTTGGCTGAGGCGATAAATGCGTTCGGTGACTGCGGCATCGCCACTGAAGACTTGCCGTTCGATCTGCTCCTTGTCGATCCCCAGGCCGTGGAGCACGGGGGCGTATCCATCAACAATCGCATCAAGTATCCGGTACAGCACTGCTTCAGCGCCCAACCGGAGCAGCTCCGGGTCTTTGAGCAGCACCTGGTCCTTGCGAAGCTTGCCGTTCCTGATTGACTCGACGAATTCCTCGCCGTCTGTGCCGTCGATCCACCGGTGGTCCTGGCAGAGCACCGCCACAGCGCCTTTGCGCATCAGGATGTGGAACTCGGACAGCTCGACTTCTTCGGATTCATCGAGGTACAACGCTGAGCGAACTACCAGTAGGAGCACCTCGCCGTAGCGTTCGAGTTTAGGCCGCTGGCGGGCGTGCACGAGGTCTTCGGCCAGCACTGGATGCAGTTCCCACGCCTCGGTGAGATCGTGGATGTCAGCTTCATCTGGTGTGGGATACAAGGACAAAGCAATGCGCTGATCACCAGTCTGGCCGAACGCCAGCGCATCGGCCGCGCTCGTGCCTTCCGGAGCGGATTCCACGTTGCCATCATCAATATAGCGAACAGCCATCGAGGTATGCGACGAATTCTGGGTACCGAAAAATGGTCGGGAATTCGCAGCCCGGCGTTGAACACGTGACATATTGCTCCTGAATGATCTTCGTTCATTCAAGTATCGCAACTCCGGCGAGAATATCGGCGCTGAAACGGTCCTCCGCTCGTCGGCGGCTGAATCTTGCTAGGGGGATCTCAAGGTTCGACGATTTCTACGTCCAGCTCCCCCGCGCGCCACTTCGCTGTCGTTTCATCCGCCAACGCTTCAGCTTCCAATGCCTCTGCGGGAGTCATGAAATACGTATTGATCCGCAATTTCTGTTCCGGATCCAATTCTGGTGAAAGCAATACCATCGGCCTGCTCTCCGGAATCTTCACCGCGTGGAACAACCCGCAATGCCGGGCAGTGTGGTGTATCAGGCAATTCAACCCGGCAGACTTGATATCCGTTCGTCCACCCTTTTCCCACGCGTCCAGATGATCAATTTCGCACCGTTCTACGGGCATGCTGCATCCAGGATAGGAACAGCCCCGGTAGGCGGCTCGGATCGCACGGCGCTGGGACTTCGAATACAGTCGTTGCGTCCGGCCTAAATCGAGGGGCAGGCTCTGGCCATTGAGCACTACCGGATACACTCCGGCATTGCACAGCGCAGTTCTGACTTCGCCAGCAGACAAGGACATCCCACTGCTGGTGACCGCGAAGTCTTGTGCTTGCTCTTGCATCTTGTCCCAATTCAGAATGATGCTCACCTGCGGTGCGACCAACCCAGCACGTTGACCCGGCGGGTCACTGGTGCTCGTCCTGTCACTCATCAGCATTGCCATGAATCCAACTAAACGGCGTCGCTCGGGCTTCAAATCCTCCCATGGAGTGACTGCACCATTGGTAGCTGATTCAGTATTACGTTCTTCAGGATCCCCCGGCCGGCAACATTCTTCCTCGTCATCCGAGGTCTCCGAAACTTGTTCGTTGTTGTCTGCCGGCGGACTATCGTCTTCGGTTTCTTCGTCCGCCACCGGATCGTCTTTTGCCCAGTCCGGTTTGGACTCCGCATCGTCCCAACCGGAGTCCTGCTGGCCCGTGAATTGAGCCTCGGCGTCTTTCAAGCCGTCCCCGTTCCCGGCCACGGTGGCAGGATTGTCCAGTTGCGCGAAGTAGGCCTCGATATACGCCGCCTGGGAGGGCAACACACGAAGCGTATACTCGATCAGGCCCTGGCGCATGCCCTTCTTGAAGATGCCAATGCGCTCCAGCAGAGCTTTCAGCGGGCGTTTGCCGGCTTTCACCTGAGCCACCAAGTCATTGATGTGCTTACGAGCCGATTTGGGTTCTGAGCGCAGGAAAGCGACTGATTCTGCTTCCAATCGCGCTTTCTCCGCCTGGCCGGTTTCATCGCCGCCGAAATCATTACGTGCCGAATGCAGCTTCAAGGCCGTAGAAGCTACCAATCGCGGGTCCACATTCGGGGCTTCGAATTGCGCGGCTAGCTCCGGGAGCCACGGCTCTACCGGTTGCCCTGCTTGATCGACACCACCTAGCAGGCAGTCGGCTTGGACTAGCCGAGTTCCTGCAGTGCCGCGCGGAATATTCAGCCAGTCGGTCATCATGCCTTTGGCGTCTTTGAAATGGGTGCGCCCGGTAGTGGCATGTCCTTCGGCGGCTTCAAGTTGTTCCAGCGTGGGATCGACACCAGCATCGCTGATCGCTTGGAAGGAGGCCTGATCAAGTTTGTGTGCACCGGTGCGGCGTAGGGCATGAGCTGCGTGGATCTGTGCCCGACTGAGCTTTTGGTTGATTTCCTCGACATACAGCGCGAATATCGCAGCGTGGCCGGCCGGTACGTCGCCGGACAGGATCGAAGTAGCCAAGGCGATTAGCTTGCCCGCCTCGACCAGATTCGATAGTGCTTGTGCCGTCACTGTGCTCATGGGATACAGCATGCCGTGGGCATCGCGGGCACCGGCGGTGGGCAACACGGTTTGTGGAAAACAAAAAATCCTGAAATCTCGGATAAACCGAAATTTCAGGATTTTAATTTGTGGAGGTAAGGGGATTCGAACCCCTGACCTTCTGCATGCCATGCAGACGCGCTACCAACTGCGCCATACCCCCAAAAGGATTGCTGCCCTGATCAGGCAACTCCATAATCATAGATGACTACCTGATCAGGATGCAAATTGAGGGTTACTTCTGGTTTTCAGAAAGTTCCTCAGGCAGCTCGATGACTGGGCAGTCGGCCCACAGGCGTTCGAGCGCGTAGAAGATGCGGTCTTCCTGGTGCTGAACGTGGACGACTACGTCGCCGTAGTCCAGCAGGACCCAGCGGCCCTGGCCGAAGCCTTCACGGCGAATCGGACGCATGCTGTACTCGTCGAGCACCTCAGCGACGATTTCATCGACGATTGCGTTCACCTGAGGTTCTGATCCACCAGAGACAATCAAGAAAGCGTCGGTGACGCCCAAGCGGTCGGCAACGTCCAGCGCGACCATGTTTTCTGCCATCTTCTCGGAAGCCGCGTGCGCGGCAACTTTCACGAGGGCGATTGATTCTGCGTGTGCTCCCATAGAGTGGAGTGTCTCCTTATAGAGGTGTAGATCGAGAACCTAATTGTCCTACGAAAACTAGTTGCCAAGCAACATGATCAAGCCAGCAATCAATGCTGCACCGCCCACGCTGAGGGCGACGATCATCGCGATCAGCATGTTATTGGCGCGGCGGAGGCCGTGCGCCTGCACGTCAAGTGGCTGCAAGCCCTGTGCATTGACCGCATCGATACGTGGCATGTCAACGTCCGGGGCCGGTTGGGCCGTATTGGTTTCAGCCTTCTGATCCGCCGGCGCCTTTGGCGCAGGCTTAGCGGCTGGTTTTGCAACTGGCTTGGCTGCAGGCTTGGCCGGTGCCTTGGCCGCAGGCTTGGCGGGGGCCTTCGCTGCGGGTTTGGGCGCCGGCTTGGCCATAGGCTTCTTGGCTGCTGGTGCCGCTTCGTCCTTCTTGGAGCTGAGCTTGCCGCCGGCGTTGAAGTCCAGCGAAACACTCTGGGTCTTGGGCCCTTGCACGCCGGTTTTGGCGATGCGGTCCTCGACCTCGCGAATGTTGCCCATGGCGCCGGTGAAAGGATCGGAGGCCTTGTCGTCCTTGCCCTGGTTGGCATTCTGGATGCGCAGGCGTTCACGTTCCGCGGCACGGCGGGAAATGATGGCCGCGCGGGCTGCCATTTCACGCTGGTGGGCGAGCACTTCGAGATCGATCTCGGAGTCGTCCTCCCCCAGCAGGTTTGGATCGACCGGGGTCTTCGGCGCGTGGGCACGGCGGGCGGCTAGCGCCTGCTCAACGCTCATGACTGTAGTCTCCGGGGCGTCTTCCTTGGGCGCAGGCTTCTTGGCGGCCGGGGCCTTCGGCTCGGCCTTGCCCTGGTCTGCCAGCGCCTGGAGGCGCAGTTGACGGCGGGTCAGCGGCTTAGGTTCCTCCGCGGGGGCGACCGTTGGAATATTAGTGGTCAGCGCGCCGACCTCTTCTTCCAGTCGACGACGCTCGCGCAAGGCCTCGCGGTCACGGGCACGGCGCAACGACGCCCGTTCACCCAGGGACTCTCCGGACTGTGGTGCGCTAGCTGGCTCAGCTGCAGGCTTTGCGCTGGGAGCCTTGGCTGGGGCTCCAGCCGGCTTGGCCGTTTCTGGCTTGGCACCTGCGGCCTTGGCGGCTGGCTTGGCCGGCTGCGGCTTGGCTGGAGCTGGTTTTGCCGGCTCTGGCTTGGGTGCAGGCTTGGCCGGCTGCGGCTTGGCTGGAGCTGGTTTGGCTGGCTCTGCCTTGGGTGCCGGCTTGGCCTTTGGGGTCGCGTCAGATTTCGCTGGCTTCGTCGAATCCTCGGCCTTTTCCGCGCTTTTCGACGCGTGCTCCTTGGCTGCCTGCTCGGCCTTGCTGTTGGCCAGCAAAGCTTCCATCTCAGCACGTCGTTTTTCGCGCAGAGCTCGCCTGCTTGAAACCGGCTGCGAGTTATCGCTCATCCTGATACTTCTCCCGACCGCATAGACAAATACCGTCACCCTTACCTAGAGATTATGCCGTGCTACCCCACCTTATGTGAGGTTACGACTCGGTATACAGCCCATATTTTGCAATGTACTGCACCACACCGTCCGGCACAAGATACCAAACCGGCTTGTCGGTGGCGACACGCTCCCGGCAATCGGTAGAGGAAATTGCCAGTGCCGGAATTTCCAATTGCGAGACATTGTCGCGACCCACATCCGCGATGACATAGCCAGGGCGGCTCACGCCAACGAAGTGGGCGAGGTCGAAGACCTGGTCGATGTCGCGCCAGCTCATGATCTGGCTCATCGCGTCGGCACCGGTAATGAAGAAGAGCTCCGCATCCGGGCGCAAGGCGCGCAGATCGAGCAAGGTGTCACGCGTGTAGGTGGCGCCTTCGCGGTCGACGTCGACCCGGCTTACGGTGAAGCGCGGGTTCGACGCGGTGGCGATCACGGTCATCAGGTAGCGGTGCTCAGCGCTGGTGACCTGGCGATCGGCCTTCTGCCAAGGCTGGCCGGTGGGCACGAAAACGACCTCATCCAGGCCGTACTCGGCGGCTACCTCGCTGGCAGCGACCAAGTGGCCATTGTGGATGGGGTCAAAAGTACCGCCCATCACGCCGAGGCGCAATGGGCGGTCTTGAGGCTTTTGCTCTGCCAAGACTAGTGGCTATGTGGTACGTGAGTCTTGAACTGGCGGTGGGTGTCCTCTGGTTCAGGCTTTGCCTCGTGGCGGTTGCCTACGTTGGTGTAGGAAACGGTAATCAGCAGCAGGACCATCAGTGCTGCGAAAATGCCACCACCGACGATCACAGCGAAAGTGTGAGGATCCATGCCGGTGGAAGCGGCTTCCGAAGCCAAAATCAGCGCGTTCAAGATAATTCTCCAGTCGTTTTCACGAGTTCGCTAAGCCAGCAACCTGGGCGGCTGGATCAGTAGCTCGAAAAGTAACGGTACGTTTCTTCTACATCGTACCGAAAAGGGCGGTCAGAAACTATTTGCGAATGTGCCCGTCGCCCTGGACGATCCACTTGGTCGTGGTCAGTTCGGCCAGGCCCATCGGGCCGCGAGCGTGCATCTTCTGGGTCGAGATGCCCACTTCTGCGCCCAGGCCCAGCTGCCCGCCGTCGGTGAACCGGGTCGAGGCGTTGACAATCACCGCAGCCGAGTCGATCTCCGCCACGAACCGCTCGGAAGCAGCCAGCGTGGAGGTGATGATCGCCTCGGTATGGCCGGTGGAGTAGGCGCGGATGTGCTCCAGGGCCTGGTCCATGCCATCGACGACCTTCACCGCGATATCCAAGTCCAGGTACTCGTTGCGCCAGTCATCCTCCCCCGCCGGGATGGTCGGCAGCTGCGGAACCAGCGCGGCGGCTCGGTCGTCCGTGTGCAATCTCACGCCGGCTGCGGCCAGGGCCTGCAGCACTGCCGGGGCCACAGCGGCATCCTTGTGGACCAGCAGGGTCTCCACGGTGTTGCAGACGCTGGGGCGGTGGGTTTTCGCGTTGAGCAGGATATCGACGGCCATTTCCTCGTCGGCGCTCGCGTCGAGGAAGATGTGCACATTGCCTTCGCCGGTTTCGATTACCGGGACCTTGGCGGTGGTGACCACGCGCTGGATCAGCTCGCGGCCGCCACGCGGGATGAGCACGTCGATCTTTCCACGCGCGCCCATCATGGCGTCGGCACCGGCGCGGCCGAATTCGTCGACCGAGATCACGATGTCGCGGGGCAGGGAGACGGACTCCAGCGCGTCGCGGATCACCGCGACCAGCGCCTGGTTGGAGTTCAGCGCCGCCGAACCGCCACGCAGCAGCACCGAGTTGCCGCTCTTGAGCGCCAGACCGGCGATGTCCACGGTGACGTTCGGACGCGCTTCGTAGATGGTGCCGATAACGCCCAGCGGGACGTTGACCTGGCGCATGCGCAGGCCGTTGGGCAGGGTTTCCCCGCGCACCACGCGACCGACCGGGTCGGGCAGGCCAGCGAGTTCATGCAGCGCGGAAATCAGGCCGTCGATGCGCTTGCCATCGAGCTTCAACCGGTCCAGCAGGGCCTCGGAGGTGCCATTGGCGCGGCCGGCAGCCAGATCCTTCTCGTTGGCGCGCAGGATCATCGCACGGTTCTGGTCGATGCGCGAAGCCATGGCCGCGAGGGCGCGGTCCTTCCAGTCGCGGTTGGCGCGCTTGAGGATCCGTGCGGCGCGGCGTGCACGGTCGGCCAGCTGGTGGACCGAGGTGGTGACGTCGGTGGTCGTTTCTTCGGTGTTTACGGCATCCATACTCATGCTCCTCATTCTAGAAAATGGGTTCGATCAAAGCTAGGTCGTCAACATGCACTACTGATCTGTCGTAACCTTCGCCCAGCTCTTCAACCAGATCCGTGGTGTTGTGTCCGAGCATCTCGGGCAGTTCAAGGGAGCTGAAGTTCACCAGCCCGCGAGCGAAGGGGGTTCCTTCCGCGTCGCAGATCTCTACGGCGTCACCAGCCTCGAATTCCCCGCGGACGGCGGTAATGCCGGCTGCCAGCAGCGAGTTGGTTCCCTTTTCGATGGCCTTGACTGCGCCGGCATCCAGGATCAGCTTGCCTTCGATGGAAGCCAGGTAGGCCAGCCAGACGTCGCGGGCCGAACGGCGGGAGTTGCGGGCGGCGAACCAGGTGCCCACATCCTGTCCGCGCAGCGCCTTGGCGGCATTGTCGGTGCTGGTCACCAGGGTAGGAATGCCCGCCGAGGAGCTCAGGGTCGCGGCATCGACCTTGGTGATCATGCCGCCGGTGCCGACTCCGGCTGCCCCCGGGGTGCCCAGGTCCACCGCTTCGAGTTCGTCGGGGTGCTCGATGGTGGTGATGCGGCTGCCGCCGTCATCAGGGTGCGCGTCGTAGACCGAGTCCACGTCGGAGAAGAGCAGCAGCGCGTCGGCCTTGACCAGGTGGGCCACAAGCGAGGCGAGGCGGTCGTTGTCGCCGAAGCGGATTTCGCGGGTGGCGACCGCGTCATTTTCGTTCACGATGGGCAGCACGCCCAGGTTCAGCAAGCGAACCAGGGAGCGCAGCGCGTTGGTGTAGGAAGAGCGGCGCATCAGGTCGTCGGCGGTGAGCAGCACCTGGCCTACGCGCTGGTCGTACTCATCGAAAAGCTGGGTGTACTGCGCCAGCAGCAGACCCTGGCCTACGGCCGCCGCGGCCTGCTGGGTGGCAAGGTCCTTGGGACGCTTGGCCAACCCGAGCGGGGCCAGACCGGCGGCAATGGCACCTGAGGATACAAGAATGACCTCGGTACCGTTGTCGACAGTTTCAGCGAGAGTGTCCACCAGGAACTTCAACCGCTCGTGGGATATCCCGCCGCTGACCGTGGTCAGCGAGCTGGATCCAACTTTGACCACTAAGCGCTTGGCTTGAGGCAGTTGGTGGGGCGAGGTAATGGCTGAAATTGTTTTGGTGGCACTTTCACTCATACTTTAATTTTCCTCCTGGGTTGCCTTTGGTTCCGCAGTCTTTCGTCCGTACTTGGAGTCAACCGATTCGGTCCAGACGCCGGCCTTGCGTTCGGCTTCCAGTTCGGCGCGAGCCGACGCCTTGGCCGCCCGGCGCTCTTCGTGCTCGGCACGCTTTTCCTCGCGGGTCTTGCGATCGCCGCGATCCTCGAGGCGGATGTCCTCGCCGCGTCGGCTGCCGCCGAGCAGTTCGGCGCCAGCTGCCATAGTTGGCTCCCAATCGAAGACCACTGCGTTGTCCTCGGCGCCGATGATTACCGCGTCCCCTGGCTTGGCACCGGCCTTGAACAGCTGGTTTTCGACGCCCAGCTTGGCCAGGCGGTCAGCCAGGTAGCCGACAGCTTCATCGTTGCGGAAATCGGTCTGCATAATCCAGCGTTCCGGCTTTTCACCGATAACTCGCCACATTGGCTCAAAGTTCTGCTCCTCGCGGCGGATGGTGAACTCGGCACGCTTGGTGGTACGTGGACGAATCACAGGCACCTCGACTACTGGGGCTTCAACAACCTGTTCAGCGCGTGCCTGCTCTACCAATTCAGCCATAGCGAAGGACAGATCACGCAATCCGTTACGCGAGAGCGCGGAGATCTCGAAGACGCGGTAACCGCGTTTTTCCAACTCAGGGCGCACGAATTCAGCCATGTCGGCACCGTCTGGCATGTCAACCTTATTAAGTGCGATCAGCTTCGGGCGCTCGATCAGCGGCACGATGGTGCCGTCGGTACCGGCGAAGGTGGAGTCGGCTTCGTAGTTGGCCAGCTCTGCTTCGATGATGTCCAGGTCGCTGATTGGGTCGCGGTCCGCTTCCAGCGAGGCGCAGTCCAGCACGTGCACGATGGCGGCACAGCGCTCAACGTGGCGCAGGAACTCGTGGCCCAGCCCCTTGCCTTCGGAGGCTCCAGGGATCAGGCCAGGCACGTCGGCGACAGTGAAGCGGGTTTCGCCTGCTTCGACGACACCCAGGTTGGGCACCAGGGTGGTGAACGGGTAGTCGGCGATCTTCGGGCGTGCCGCGGACAGGGCGGCGATCAGCGAGGATTTGCCGGCCGATGGGTAGCCCACCAGCGCGATATCCGCCATGGACTTCAGTTCCAGGACAATATCCTGGCCGGTTCCGGGAATGCCCAGCAACGCGAAGCCCGGGGCCTTGCGCTTGTCCGAGGCGATGGACGCATTGCCCAGGCCGCCCATGCCGCCTATTGCGGCGATGTATTCATCGCCCGGCTTGACCAGGTCGCCGAGGATGTCGCCGTCCTTGGTCTTGATGACGGTGCCGGCAGGTACGCCCAGGACCAGGTCCTCGCCGCTCTTGCCCGGGTGCAGACCGCCCTTGCCCGGCTCGCCGTTGCCAGCCTTGCGGTGCGGCAGGTGGTGGAAGTCCAGCAGCGTGGTGACCTGGGGGTCGACGCGCAGGATGATGTCTCCGCCCTTGCCGCCGTTGCCGCCGTCGGGACCGCCAAGCGGCTTGAATTTCTCACGCTTGATGGACACACAACCGTGGCCACCATTACCTGCGGTGACATGAAGGGTTACGCGATCAACGAATGCAGCCACGGGGCCATCTTCTCCTAGTACGGGGTTGCGAGGGATACTCGCTTAAAAGTCTAACTATGCACGCAAGGGGCGGACCGAAATCGGCCCACCCCTTGTGTACTAAAAAATTTGCCTGTTGCCTGAATTAGGCAGCAGCCACAATGTTCACCACGCGGCGACCACGACGGGTGCCGAACTCGACTGCGCCAGCAGCCAATGCGAACAGGGTGTCATCCTTGCCACGGCCTACGCCGGCGCCTGGGTGGAAGTGGGTGCCACGCTGGCGAACGATGATTTCGCCTGCCTTGACTTCCTGTCCACCATAGCGCTTTACGCCTAGGTACTGTGCGTTGGAATCGCGACCGTTGCGAGTGGAACTCGCACCTTTCTTATGTGCCATGCCTTTTAGCCTCTTTCGCTACAAAAATGGATTCTACGATTGCCTGAATTAGGCGATCGAGGTGACCTTGACCTTGGTCAGAGCGGCACGGAAGCCCTGGCGCTTCTTGTAACCGGTCTTGTTCTTGTACTTCTGGATTACGATCTTCTCGCCGCGAAGGTTTTCTACAACCTCAGCGGTGACCGTGACCTTAGCCAGATCGGCAGCTGCGGAAGTTACCTTCTCGCCATCTACCAACAGCAAAGCTGGAAGCTCGATGGAGCTGCCTGGGGCAGCCTGAAGACGGTCAACGGTGATGAGGTCTCCAACGGAAACCTTCTCCTGGTGGCCGCCTGCGCGGACAATTGCGTACACCACGTGGGTACTCACTTCTACTCGACGTTTATTGTCTTACCGGCGCAGATATCGACCCGAACACCCACAAAGTGGATGCGATCCCGGGGATCTCATGCGCTTGTGCCTTGACGCCGAGCGGACCAAAAGTCCGTGATCTTGGCGTTTAGCACCGATCAACTAGATTACGCTAGTCCACACCGCTGGAGCAAATACAAACTGCCCCAGCGAGGGAAGCGTGATCAAGTTCATCTATTTCAGTTCGCGTACTGGAACACCCACACCGAGCATTACCGGTTGCCCGGCAGGCTCAGCTGGCTTATCTTTCTGCGAACCGGAGGCATCCATCTGAACTACCGAACCGGTAGCGGCGGATACCTCTGCCACGAGAACCTCTGCAGTCGCATCGCCCTGGACCGAGGTGGCCCGACGACTGCGACGCTTTGGCTTCGTGGAATTCTGTGGGGCTGCCGCGGTGGCGGCAACTGGGACGGAAGCCGCGGGGCTGCTGGACTCAGCAGGGGCGCTGGCAGCAGGCATGGCCAGGCCGGTGAGCACCGGCTGGTCCTGCTGTGCCGCTTCCTGCGGACGCGAAGCACGGCGTGAACGCTTGCGCGGCTGCTCCTGGGACGTCGAGGCGGCAACAGGTTCAGGAGCAGCCTGCTGCTCCTGGTTGGCCTGAGCTTCCTCGTTGCCCGAAGCGTTTTCCTCGGACTGGTTGCGTCCGCGTCCACGGGAGCGTGAACGGCGGCGCGGCTTGCGGCTGCCGTCCTGCTCGTCGCTGGACTCATCCTGGCCCGGCAACGCTGCTTCCAGCGCTTCCAGGGTAACCGAGGCCTCGGTGCCCTGCGCAGACGCCGCGGACTTGGCCACAGGAATCTGTTCGCCCTCGATGCTCACTGCGTTTTCAGCAGCGGCATCCAGGTGCGAAGCGGCGGCAATGCTGGCCAGGGCGTTGCGCGTGGCTTCGTCCTTCTCCCCTGCTGCCGGCTCCTGCTTCTCAACTGGCTTCTGCTCGTCCTTCTCGCCGCCACGACGGCGGCGGGAGTTGCGGCTTGGCTTGTCGTTGAACTTCTTGCTGTGCGCTTCGCCCTGCGAGTTGAAGGTCTTGCGCGATTCAACTGGCTCTTCGTGGGTGATGAAGCCAGCACCTGCACAGTGCTCGCACTCTTCACCGAAGACTTCGAGCAGGCCGGTGCCCATGCGCTTGCGCGTCATCTGGACCAGACCCAGCGAGGTCACTTCAGCAACCTGGTGCTTGGTCCGGTCGCGGCCCAGGCACTCCACCAGGCGGCGCAGCACCAGATCGCGGTTGGATTCCAGGACCATGTCGATGAAGTCGATGACGATGATGCCGCCGATGTCACGCAGGCGCAGCTGGCGGACCACTTCTTCGGCCGCTTCCAGGTTGTTCTTGGTCACGGTCTCTTCGAGGTTGCCGCCCGAACCGGTGAATTTGCCGGTGTTCACGTCGATGACGGTCATCGCTTCGGTGCGGTCGATGACCAGCGAACCACCCGAAGGCAGGAAGACCTTGCGGTCCAGCGCCTTGGCGATCTGCTCGTCCACACGGAAGTTGGCGAAGATGTCCTCTTCGGCTTCCCACTTCTCCAGGCGGCCCATCAGATCCGGCGCCACGTACATGACGTAGGCCTCGATGGTGTCCCAGGCGTGGTCACCGGAGACGATCAGCTTGGTGAAGTCCTCGTTGAAGACGTCGCGGACCACCTTGATGGTCAGATCGGGCTCCGAGTACAGCAGTTCCGGAGCCAGGGTCTTGGTGGAGTTGGCCTGCTCTTCGATGCCTTCCCACTGCGCACGCAGCCGGTTGATATCGTTGGTCAGTTCCTCCTCGGAAGCGCCTTCGGCGGCGGTGCGCACGATGACGCCCGCGTTTTCCGGCAGGTGGTCCTTCAGGATCTTCTTCAGGCGCTGGCGTTCGACATCAGGGAGCTTGCGCGAGATGCCGGTCATCGAACCACCTGGCACGTAGACCAGGTAGCGGCCAGGCAGGGAGATCTGGCTGGTCAGCCGGGCGCCCTTATGGCCTACCGGGTCCTTGGTGACCTGCACCAGGACCGAGTCGCCAGCCTTCAGGGCGTTCTCGATACGGCGCGGCGCGCCTTCGAGAGCCGCTACGTCCCAGTTCACTTCGCCTGCGTACAGCACGGCGTTGCGGCCGCGGCCGATATCCACGAAAGCAGCTTCCATGGATGGCAGCACATTCTGCACCTTGCCGACGTACACGTTGCCGATCAGCGAATCCTGCTGGGTCTTGGAGACGAAGTGCTCTGCAAGCACTCCATCTTCCAGTACGCCGATCTGGATGCGGTCCTCGCGCTGGCGCACGATCATCTTGCGCTCGACGGATTCGCGGCGGGCCAGGAACTCGGCCTCGGTGATCACCTGGCGGCGGCGACCGGTTTCGCGTGATTCGCGGCGGCGCTGGCGCTTGGCTTCCAATCGGGTGGAACCGCGCACCGAAGCGACCTTGTCGTTGACCGAGCTGTGGCTTTCGATACTGCCACGCGGGGCGCGCACACGGGTAACGGTGTTCGGCGGATCATCCTGCGAGCCGCCCTCAAGTTCCAGATCCACTTCCCCGCGGCGACGGCGGCGGCGGCGGCGCGAAGTCACGTCGTCGGCATCGGCGTCTGCCTCGGGATCTGCGGCAGCTGCGCGGCGAGCAGGTTCCTGCTTCTTCGCAACAGCCTGGGCCAGAACAGCCTGAGCTGTTTCCGGCACGGCGAAAGGATTCAAGATCATGGTGCTGCCGTGTTCGGCCAGCAGCATGCCGGTCTGGTCAACGTCGTTCGCTTCCTCAACCGGTGCAACTTCCTGCTCGGCCGGGGCAGCGATTTCAGCGCTCTGCTCCTGGACGTCTTCCTGCTTGTCCTGGACGTCTTCCTGCTTGGCCGCGGCGACCTCTACGGCCTCGTCATTCGCGGTATTGCGCACTGCCTGCGCCCGGCGTTCGGCCTGGCGGCTGGCCCGCTTGGTGGAATCAGGGGTGGAAATCTGGGTGCGGCGGGTGGCCCGCCAGCGGTATGGGCTTTCCTCGACGCCGGCAGCGGCATTGAGTTCGGCCAAGGTCATGGCGCGACGCAGTGGTCGCGCGGGTGTGGTTGAAACACTGGTACGGCGGGCTCGTGTTGAACGGTTGCCCCGCTTATTACCTTGCGTTCCGCCCTTTCGTTGATTTGCTGCGCTCATTTAAATTCGCGTACTCCTACTATGTCCCGCTCGGGCATCCTCCACAGACGGCGCCGTTGCTGAAACTACAATCATCACGTGTCGCTTGGCCTACTTATCTTCCAGTAGTCCGGACACAAAAGCTCGCTATTTTCCGCGGGTTCGACGCTGGTCCAAATTTCTGAACCAGGCGCAAATCCTGCGGATCAACGTGGCCTAAGAAAACCGGCTGCTTTCCTTTGCAGCCCTACGATCCGCGGTATTCCCCCGGGAGGCGCACATATTGGGCACTCAACCGAAGCGATGCATCGCCTGTCGATCTGTTGTTTCAAAAGTCTATCGTCGGGTTGAAAGCAGACTGTGGATCCGCGAACAACCACTCCCATTCTCTCATATTTCGTTCACGCCTTGTTCATTGCTTCTCACCAGATGCACAGAAATGCTTCCTAGGATGAAAAAGGCCTTGGCGGAATAACCCGCTTTCCTATGAACTTATGGAATAGTCAAAACATGGTTTCATCACAAGAAAATAGCCACGGCTCGGGCGTGTTGCCCTGGTGGGCTAAGGAACGCGGCTTCGGGCTGTTCATCATCGTTACGGGATTGATCTCTTGGCTCGCCGCCGGAATCCTGGTCCTGGAACGCTTGGAGTTGTACAAGAACCCCGACTACATCACCAGTTGCGACGTCAATCCCTGGATCTCCTGTGGCACCGTGATGAAATCCGAGCAGGCAGGAATCTTCGGATTCCCCAATCCCTTCTTCGGGATCGTTTGCTTCGCTGTTGTTATCGCCATCGGCTTCGCCCTGCTGGCCGGCGCAACAAACCTGAAGCGCTGGTTCTGGCTGTGCTTCCAGCTGGGCATCACCGCCGCTATGGGCGTGGTGATCTGGTTCTGGTCCCAGGCCCTGTATGAAATCAACGCCCTGTGCCCTTACTGCATGGTCGTGTGGGCCATGACGATTCCCTTGTTCGTGTTCACGACCGCACGCAATGTGCTTACCGGCGTGATTCCTGCTGGAGCCGGCGTGAAAAAGTTCTTCGCCGAGTGGAGCTGGATCATTACCGCCGTCATCTGGGCGCTCGTTGCCGCATCGGTCGTCCTGCGTTTCCCGCTCGCCTTCTTCGGCTAGAGCCCGGCTTCCATGCCCACCTGCGGGGCCGCTACTTCGGTAGCGGCCCCGCAGTGCTGTTCCTGGCGCTCCCCCACCCCGCCGCCAACCAGGTCGGCCGGCCTTGTGTCACTGCTTGTTGCACCCCGGCGCGCCACCGGTGCCAAGACATCCCGCTTCGGCCTCCGATCCGCGTCAAAACGTCCATCGGCAAGGCCGGAAAGGGTTCGCCGTCAACGATCTTCCGGATACTGTCCAGCTAGACCCGGTAGATTAGAAGCATGGCAAGTGACATATGGAACACAGAAAATGCCCAGGACTACGGAATCAACCTGCTGATTTCCGAACACCTTCGGCTCCGTGAACTACAAGAGGAAGATCTTGCGTTCCTCACCCAATGGTGGAATAGCCCAGAATTCATGGCCCTGCAGGGCAACCTGGTACTTCCCCACCCGATCACCGAAGCCGCAGAACTCTTCAAGTCGCGCAGCGTCAACCGTGGCACTACCGACGGCGTGGGACTTTCCATCACGCTTCCCGACGACACGCTGATCGGGCACACCGCTTTGTACGACTACAACGCGCCGGCCCGTTCCGCCGAATTGATGATCATGATCGGTGGTTCAAATGTGGGCCAAGGCTATGGCACCATGGCCACCAAGATGATCATCGACTACGGCTTCCGCGAGATGGGCTTGAACCGCATCGGCTTGAACGCCTGGGCGTACAACGAGCGCGCACTGCGCACCTTCAACCGCGCAGGGTTCCGCGAAGAGGGCCGAGTGCGCCAGGCTGGATTCCACGATGGGTCGTTCCACGACAAGATCATCATGGGCCTGCTGGCCAAGGAGTACTTCAACGCCAAGTAGTCCGCACAGGCAGAGAACGAGACCTTAACAGAGCTGGGGCCGCGCATTGCGCGGCCCCAGCTCTGCTGCGTCAGTTCACTTCTGGACCAGACCCGCATAATCGGTCTGATAGCCCGTCACCGGCTGGTGAGGGATTTCCTCCCAGCGTTCTGGATCTTCTTGTTGGACTTCGCCCGATGCCATTCCGAGCAGCAATTCCTTGAGCGCAAGAACATTTTGGCGAATCAACTTGCCGCGGGACTTCTGCCCGAGGCTTCCGTCACTGCTATTTCCACTGGTTTCAAAGAAGACCACCGGGTTTCGATGCCCGTCGGCATTGATCCCCCGCTAGTTCAAGCCCAGCATCATTGCAGAGACGACGCCGCAGGAATGCCGGGGAAATCAGCCCGTGGGTGCACGAATCGATGCATTCGGGCACGAAAACGGGTTAGTGGCCAGTGTGAACGCCAAAAAATCAGCATTTCGGTGTTGCCTTGGGACCTTGTCAAGTCGTTAGCCTATTGTTAGAGCTATCAGAACCAGCTACAAGGAGCGACTATGGCTTTTTTCCGTAAGGTCAGGCCCGCCGCGTTGTTGAAAAAGCAACCTCCGGACGACAAGCCGACACCTGCCGAGCACCACCGTGTTCCGGCCAGGGACGCCAAACCAGATTTCACGGTCACCAGCCTGTGGACCGACTTGCTAGGACGCCTAGGCATTCGAAGCGCCCAGCTGCTGGTAGTTGGCGCGCTGGCAACATTCCTCATCATCGGCATGCTCCGCTTGACCATGATCGTGATCCCGACGTTGCTGGCCGTCATCATTTCCTGTGCGTTGTGGCCCCTGGTGGTCAAGCTGCGCAAGTTTGTTTCCCCGATGCTGGCAGCATGGATCGTTTTTCTCGGATCCCTATTGGTCCTCGGAGGCATTGGCACCGGCCTGGTCTTCTCGGTCATCAAGGAATGGCCAAAGCTCGTTGACCAAGCTGTTGAGGGCTTCAACCAGCTCAACGACATGGTTCAGGGCTTCATCGGCACGATGCCTTTCAGCGTCGACCAGAGCCAGATCGATAATGTTGTCGAAACGGTAACCGGCTTCTTGACCAGTTCCCAGTTCGGCACCGGCGCTTTGAACACGCTGAGCGCAGCAGGCAGCTTCGTGACCGGCCTGGTCCTGCTGCTGGTGATCCTGTTCTTCTTCCTGAAGGACGGCGACAAGATCTGGGCCTTTGCCGTGTCGTGGACTCCACGCCACTACCGCAACAAGTGGATTCTTTCCGGCGACCGCGCGCTGCGCACCTTCGGCGGCTACATCCGCGGTACTGCCACCGTGGCCGCGGTGGATGCTTTGGGCATCACCGCGACGCTGCTGATCGTGCAGGTTCCATTGGCCATCCCGCTAGGCGTCATTGTCTTCCTCGGTTCCTTCGTGCCGATGGTAGGTGCCACCGTTGCCGGCATCCTGGCCACGCTGATTGCATTGGTTACCAACGGACCTGTGGTGGCGCTGATCGTGCTGGCTGCGGTGATCCTGGTGAACCAGCTGGAGGGCAACTTCCTGCAGCCGGTCGTCATGGCCAACGCCCTGAGCCTGCATGCACTGGTCGTGCTGATGGCACTGACCGCAGGCACCGTCCTGGCAGGCATCGTTGGCGCCGTCCTGGCGGTGCCACTGGTGGCCGCTTCATGGGCGGTGATCAAGGTATGGACCGGGCGCGACAAATCCGATGCGGTGGCTGAAGCCAGCGAGGACATCAAGTCTGAAGTCGAGATCAGCGAAGAGCAAGCGGCTTTCGACAAACTCGAAGCGAAGGAACAGCACCAGGAATCCCTGAAGGATTCCGAGTAGCTGTTGCGGCTGGGGCGCTCCTGCACGTCAGGGGCGTCCTTCCTTTTGCCACTTAAATGCTCTTGATCGAATTATTTCCGATTAATTCTCAAAGAGTTCACACCCTCATCCAGCCCCGGCTTCCCGGGGTTTTCGCGCTGGGGACAAGACCGGTGGACCCGATCCCGCGTTGCCGTGGATGTGGTTTGTGTGTTTAATGTGACTGAAGTGATGGAAGTGGAGCGACGCGGGATGCGCAATCGCCTTGAGAAGTTTTGCTGCATGTCTTCGTTTTCCCCAACAGGGAAAACCCGCGCCACGCTTCGCCCGCAATCAATGTGCTAACGCGCACTGAAGACTGGGAGGTATCCACGTGCTGGAATTCAGCAATGACGGAGCAGATAAGTATCTTTCGCACATAGTCGGCCCTATCACCGACCACCACCAGGTGGTCAGGATCGGCGCTGCAGAGCAGCTGCCGCTGGACTCGACCGCACAGGCGCTCGGAAGTTCGGTGCAGCAGGCAGCTAGCCCGCAAGGAGCTATGCTCGCCCGGGACAGTTTGGATGACTGGTTCTAGGACCCGCTTCCAGGCATGAAAAATCCCGGCAGTTTCCAACTGCCGGGATTTTCGCGTTTCGATCTACTTGCCGAACCAGATGCCGATCTCGCGCTCGGCGGACTCGACGGAGTCCGAACCGTGGACCAGGTTCTGCTGGACCTTCAGGCCCCAGTCGCGGCCGAAGTCGCCACGGATGGTGCCTGGAGCCGCGGTGGTCGGGTCGGTGGTGCCAGCCAGCGAACGGAAGCCGGGGATAACGCCCTGGCCTTCAGCCACGATCGCCACCACCGGACCGGAGAGCATGAACTCAACCAGCGGCTCGTAGAATGGCTTGCCTTCGTGCTCTGCATAGTGCTCGGCGAGCAGCTCGCGAGTAGCTTCCAGCTGCTGCAGCTTGGCAATGGTGTAACCCTTGGCTTCAATGCGGCCAAGGATCTGTCCGGTCAGACCGCGCTTGACGCCATCTGGCTTGACCAGGATCAGGGTACGTTCAGTCATGTGACTACCTCTTCGTATCGTTGATGTACTTCTTAGGTTCTCAGGCTTGCTCGGGGTTCGCCTTTTCCCAGGCTTCTTGGGCGGCGGCGCGGCGCTTGTTCACTGCGTCGATTTCGCCGCCCTTGTTCAGCGCATACCACCAGCACAGGGCGAAGGCCGCTGCGAGGTAGAACATGTCCGGCAGGATGAAGCCGCACAGGAAGAACACTACCTGCAGGATCCAGCCGATGATGTAGCCGATCTTCTTGCCCAGCAGGGCGCAGTTGAAGATGCACAGCAGCGCCACGGCAGCGCCGAGGCTGAGCACGACCACCGGTTCTCCGCCACGCTTGAGCCCGAAGGCCGCGAGGGTGACGAACACCGCCAGCAGCGCCTCGCAGACCAGCACTGTTGATGCGAACATCATTTTCGTGGAGCGCTGCTTCTTCTTCATCCCAGGACGCCACTCGCGCTGGGCACGGGTGAGTTTAGCCATCAGGATTCGCCTCCCTTGAGCAACAGTGAAATCTCGCCCACCAGTGTAATCGAACCGGTCACCAGCACGCCGCCGGACAAGTCGTTGCCTGCCTCGGCGCGGCCCACCGACCATTCGATGGCATCTTCCAGGTCCTCGGTGACGTGGATGTCCTCTTCCGGCCAGCCAGCGTCGATCGCCATGGTGGACAGTTCGCCGGCCGGGATGGCCCGCGGCGAGGACGACTGGGTGATGCAAATGTCCTCAACCATGTCACCGTACTGCTCGCGCATGGTGTAAAGCATTGCTTCGGCGTCCTTCTCCTGCAAGATGCCAACCATCAGCACCAGGCGGGTGAAGCCGAAGGATTCCTTGATCGCCTCTGCGGTGACGCGGATGCCATCCGGGTTGTGGCCGGCATCCACCAGGATGCTCGGTGCCGCGCGGACCAGTTCCAGGCGGCCCGGGCTGGTGGCGGCCGCGAAGCCGTCGCGGACCAGATCGGCATTCAGCTCGCGCTGGCCGCCGCCCAGGAAGGCCTCCACCGCAGCCAAGGCCACGGTGGCGTTCTGCGCCTGGTGGGCACCGAACAATGGCAGGAAGATCTCGTCGTAGCGCGCCGCTTGGCCCTGGATGGACAGCAGCTGCCCGCCCACGCCATGCTGGCGTTCCAGGAGCTTGAAGTCCAGGCTGTCGAAAGCTGCCGGCACCTCAAGCTCGCGGGCGCGAGCCAGCAGCACGTCGGCGGCATCCACCGGTTGCACCGAAGAGACCAGGTAGCCGCCGGGCTTGAGGATGCCGACCTTTTCTTCGGCAATCTCGCCCGGGGTATCCCCCAGCAGATCGGTGTGGTCCAAGGAGATCGGGGTGATCACCGAAACGTCGGCATCTGCCACGTTGGTGGCGTCGGTGATGCCGCCCAGGCCGACTTCGAGCACCACGACATCCACCGGAACCTCGGCGAAAACCGCGAAGGCCAGGATGGTGACAGCTTCGAAGTAGGTCAGCTTGTTTTCGCCGCGCTCGACGAGCTCGGTGTCCACGATCTGAAGGAACGGGCTGATTTCATCCCACACGCGCACGAAGGTCCCGTCGTCTACCGGGGCACCGTCAATGGCGATGCGCTCGGTGACCGAGATCAGGTGCGGCGAGGAGTAGCGGCCGGTGCGCAAGTCGTGCGCCATCAGCAGCGACTCGATCATGCGTGCGGTCGAGGTCTTGCCGTTGGTGCCGGTGATGTGGATGACCGGGCAAGCCTTGTTCGGCTCGCCGAGGATCTCCATCGCGCGGAACATCGGATCCATGCGCGGTTCCATCTTGTTTTCCGGCGCACGGGAGAGAAGTTGCGCGTAGACGCGGTCCAATTCGCTCACTAGTTGGCCTCGACTTTGCCAGAATCCAGCTTGGCCACGGTGACCTGCTCGCCATCTACCGAATCATCGGCGACAAGTTCCAGCTGCGCGGTCAGGGTTTCAGCTGCCACCAGCTCGCGGTTCGCTTCCAGTGCCGCGATGGCGGCCGTGTTGGCGGTGACCACGGTGTGGATGCGATCCGATACCTGCAGGTCCGCGTCCTTGCGGGCGGACTGGATGGAGCGGATCATGTCGCGTGCGGTGCCTTCGGCAGCCAGTGCCTCGGTGACCTCGGTATCCAGCACCAGGAAGCCGCCGTCGATGACTGCCGCGGCAATTTCGCCTGCTGCATCCACCACGGTGTCCAGGGTGTATTCGCCCTCGGCCAGTTCCAGTCCGCCCGCGGTGACCACCCCGTCGGTGACCGACCAGTCCCCGGACTTGGCGCCCTTGATCGCCTGCTGCACGTTCTTGCCCAGGCGCGGACCGGCCGCACGGGCGTTCACTACCAGCTGCTGGCTGATGCCGTAGCTGGCGGCGTCGACGCCTTCGGCATCGATCAGGGTGACGGCCTTCAGGTTCAGCTCGTCCTTGATGATCGACGCGTAGGTGCCTTCCAGGCGGGCAGCGCCGGTGAGCACGACCTTCAGCTCGGCCAGCGGCAGGCGCACGCGCAGGTTCTTGGCCTTGCGCAGCGAGGAGCCCACGGAACAGATCTTGCGGGTGGTTTCCATAGTTTCCAGCAACGCGGCATCGGTTGGGAATTCGCTGGCGTCCGGCCAGTCCTCCAGGTGCACCGAGCGCTTGCCAGTCAGCCCGCGGAAGATCTCTTCGCTGGCCAGCGGCAGCAGCGAAGCGGTGACCTTCACCAGGGTTTCCAGCGCGGTGTACAGGGTGTCGAAGGCCTGGGTGTCTTCATCGAAGAAACGCTGGCGGCTACGGCGCACGTACCAGTTGGTCAGGGTGTCCATGTACTGGCGTACGGCCTCGGTAGCATCGGAGACCTCGTAGGAATCCAGTGCCTCGGTGACTTCGCGCACCAGCTGGCCCGTGGCAGCCAGCATGTACTGGTCCAGCGGGTCGGTGGAGTCCATCGAGCGCTTGGCCTCGTAGCCGGCCCCGTTGTTGGCGGAGTTGGTGTAGAGGTTGAAGAAGTGCCAGACGTTCCACAGCGGCAGCAGCACCTGGCGCACGCCATCGCGGATGCCCTGTTCGGTCACGACCAGGTTGCCGCCGCGCAGGATCGGCGAGGCCATCAGGAACCAGCGCATGGCATCGGAGCCGTCGCGGTCCAGGACCTCGGTGACATCCGGGTAGTTGCGCAAGGACTTGGACATCTTCTGTCCGTCCGAGCCCAGCACGATGCCGTGGGAGATCACGTTGGTGTAGGCCGGGCGGTCGAAGAGCGCGGTGGAGAGCACGTGCATGGTGTAGAACCAGCCGCGGGTCTGTCCGATGTACTCCACGATGAAGTCCGCCGGGTGGTGGCCGGAATCGAACCATTCCTGGTTGTTGAACGGGTAGTGCACCTGGGCGTACGGCATCGAGCCGGAGTCGAACCAGACATCGAGCACGTCTTCCACGCGCTTGAGGGTGCCGGATTCGGCGCAGCCCTCATGGGCCTTGGTCAGCTCGTCGATGAATGGGCGGTGCAGGTCAGGCTGGCCTTCGTGGTTAACCGGCATGCGGCCGAAGAAGTCCTGCATTTCCTGCAGCGAGCCGAAGACTTCGCGGTGCTCGCATTCGGCACCGCTGCATTCCCACACCGGGATCGGCGAACCCCAGTAGCGGTTGCGCGAGATGGACCAGTCGCGGGCGTTTTCCAGCCACTTGCCGAACTGGCCGTGCTTGACGTTGCCCGGGATCCAGTTGATCTGCTCGTTCAGCTCGACCATGCGGTCCTTGAACTTGGAGACCTCGACGTACCACGAGGAGATCGCGCGGTAGATCAGCGGGGTGCGGCAGCGCCAGCAATGCGGGTAGGAGTGCTCGTAGGAGGCCTGCTTGACCAGCTTGGCCTCGTCCTTGAGCACATTGGTGATGGTCTTGTTGGCGTCGAAGACCTGCACGCCGGCGATCTCGGCCAGCGGACCGTTGCCGAAGACCGGCAGGAACTTGGCGCCCTCGTCTACCGAGAGGATCACCGGGATGCCGTGCTCTTCGCAGACCTTCTGGTCATCCTCGCCGTAGGCCGGAGCCTGGTGCACGATGCCGGTGCCGTCGGCCACAGTGACGTAGTCGGCGGTGAGAATCTGCCATGCGTTTTCGGTGCCGTACTTCTCGGTGTCGGTGTAGGTGTCCCACAGCGGCTGGTAGCGCACGCCGGCAAGCTGCTCACCGGTGTAGCTGGCGGTGATGGCCGCAGCGGCTTCCTTGGCATCCTTGTAGCCCAGGTCCTTGGCGTAGGAGCCGAGCAGGTCGCGGGCCAGCAGGAATGGCCCGGCGGCGGCCGAAGCCTTCACGCCGGCTTCGCCTGCAGGAACCACGACATAGTCAATCGCCGGGTGCACGGCCAGTGCGGCGTTGGTTGGCAGGGTCCACGGGGTGGTGGTCCACGCCAGGGCCTGCACGCCGGCAAGTGCCTTGGAGGCTTCGGTTTCACCGGCAAGGATGGTGAAGCCCACGGTGACGGTCTGGTCCTGGCGGTTCTTGTAGACGTCGTCGTCCATGCGCAGCTCGTGGTTGGACAGCGGGGTCTCGTCCTTCCAGCAGTATGGAAGCACGCGGAAGCCCTTGTAGGTCAGGTCCTTGTCCGAAAGCTGCTTGAAGGCCCAGATGACCGATTCCATGAACTCGACGTTCAGGGTCTTGTAGTCGTTTTCGAAGTCGACCCAGCGAGCCTGGCGGTTCACGTACTGCTTCCACTCATCGGCATACTTCATCACCGAGGTGCGGCAGGCGTCATTGAACTTGTCGATGCCCATGGCTTCGATCTGCTTCTTGTCGGTCATGCCCAGCTGCTTCATGGCTTCCAGCTCGGCTGGCAGGCCGTGGGTGTCCCAGCCGAAGCGGCGCTCCACGCGCTTGCCGCGCTGGGTCTGGTAGCGCGCTACCAGGTCCTTGACGTAGCCGGTGAGCAGGTGGCCGTAGTGCGGCAGGCCGTTGGCGAAGGGAGGGCCATCGTAGAAGACGAATTCTTCGCCCTCGCGCTGGTCAATGGAGGCCTGGAAAGTGTCGTCGTTCTTCCAGTATTCGAGGACGCGCTTCTCAAGATCTGGGAATCGCGGTGAAGCCGGGGTCGAACCGGTTGGGTCTGTAGTGACCTTCGGGTAGAAGCTCATCGAATGGGCCGTCCTTCAAGCGTAGGGTCGATAAATCCTTGCCTACGAGGACGGCACGAATGCCGCGGTACCACCCCGCTTATCCCCCGCCGCAATGATGGGGAATCGCTTATCTTCAGCTGTGACGGGCTGGTCCCGTTCGGTTCTACTTGGCGTTCATGATGCTCGCGGTTCTTCCGAAGACTCACCGGTGATAGCCGGATCGAAGTCGCAGTCCTTATATCCTACCGCGTGATGCCCCAGCTGAAAATTCCCAGCAGCCTTCGAAATGCAAGTGAGCGCAGGCTCACAGTACGCAGCTGGAAAACCGAAAACGCCATTCCCTGCATTTTCAGGATAGCGCGCCCAGGGGGCCTTGCCGCAAGGCCCCGCATAGGATCCATAATCAATATCTTCCCCACGAGAACTAGCCAGACCAGGGAGCCCGCGTGCTTACCAAAATCGCAAACACCAACTATTACGATGCCATCGAGCACAGTCCAGCACCGGAGAACTCGGCCGAGACTGCCGAGGACCAGCAACGGCTCTGCGAAATTGCCAAACGGGTTGGGCAGCTTCGATCCGAAATCATGGAGCGCATTGCCCGACGAGGACAAGACCAGGCCGGCGTGCTGCAGCAATCCCTTGAACGCGATGTTGAACTCAGCGAATTAGCACAGCGGCTGCGCCAGCTGGACCGCATGGGTCCCTACGCCTGCTTAGGCTTCATGGAAATAGCCGGGACCGGCGAGCGCCTATACATTGGCCGCAGTGGCTTGAGCGACGACCAGGGCAAGCAGCTGCTGCTTGATTGGCGAGCCCCGGCAGCAGAACCATTCTTCGCCGCCACCCATGAGAAGGACCATGGGTTGGCCATGAGACGCCGCTACCGTTGGCGCCGGCAACGCATCTGTGACTATTGGGATGAAGTGTTTGATTCCTCCCAGCTGGCTTCCCACGCCCGCCTGGATGACCACTCTTCATTTCTCGCTTCCCTTGGCAGCAAGCGTTCACCAAAAATGCACGACGTGCTCGCAACCATCCAGTCGGACCAGGACGCGATCATCCGGAGAAGCTCGCAAGGCGCGCTGGTGGTTGATGGCGGGCCGGGTACCGGCAAGACGGTGGTCGCCCTGCATCGAGCCGCCTATTTGCTGCATGCGGACCCACGGCTTCAACGCCAGGGCGGCAAGGTTTTGGTGGTAAGCCCGCACGAGGCCTATAGCTCCTATGTCGCTGACATTCTTCCGAATCTCGGCGAGGACGAGGTGCTCATTTCAACGCTTTCGAACATAGTTTCGATTGGCGATGATTTGCCCTCGGAACCGGATCACGGAGTCAACCGCATTAAATCCAGTCTGGCAATGCTGGATGCAGTCAAGAGGGCCGTGCAGGTCTTTGAAGAGCCTCCCTCCGTTGACGTTCAAATCGACTTTGGGGAAGCTCAAGCCACTCTGACAACGCAGCTGTGGCGCACTGCGGTCACCATGAATGGCGAAGCAACGCCGCACAATGAAGCACGCATCGAATTGCGTGATGCCCTCATTGATCAATTGCTCCCCCAAGCCCTCAGAGGCGAAGACACGAAGCCACTGCCGCGCTCGGAGTGGGAGAGAAATCCAGCACTGAATGGGTTGCTAGATGAGCACTGGCCTGTCCTGGATCCATGCAAGCTGCTGCGGGCGCTCTATTCAACCCCGGAACTGCTCCGCTACAGCGGCAGAGACCTTGGCAACGAAGAGATCGAAAAGCTACTGGCAAGTTCGGCTTCTGGCCGATGGACCACGTCGGATATTCCGCTGATTGACCTTGCGCGCTTTCTCATTGGCGACCCGCACAGCGAAGCGAAACGTCGTGATGAACAGTTCAGAGTGCACGCCGAGCGTACTCGATGGAAAAACGTCGTTGATGATCTGATGGACTCGGTTGACGACAGCGAGGATCTGGCATCCCAGCTCATCCACCACGATCTCCAGGAGCAGCTTCTCGCCGGAGCTCCGGAGAACAATTTGGCCTCGCTCAATTACGACGGACCCTTTTCGCATGTCATCATCGATGAAGCCCAAGACCTGACCGATGCGCAATGGGCAATGATCCAACGCCGTTGCCCATCAGGGAGCCTGACGATTGTGGGCGATAGGGCCCAGGCCGTTCACGGCTTCAACACGACATGGGAACAGCGTTTGGCCAGGATTGGCATTCGCGGCATCTCCGTATCCCGCTTGCGGGTCAACTACCGCAGCACGGCACAGATCATGGAAGCAGCCGCAGAACAGATCCAGGCACAGATGCCCGAGGCGAACGTGCCGCGATCATTGCGCACGGATGGTGCACCGGTGCGTTATGCCCGCCTGACCGAACTGGAATTAATACTCGATGATTGGCTAGGCGAAAATGCCGAGGGCACGGCGGCAGTTATCGGGGCCTCTGGCTTCCACGACTCTGGCAGGGTCCGCTTTCTTTCGCCAGAGAACGCCAAGGGCCTGGAATTCGATCTGGTGCTCGTCTGCCAGCCACGCTCCTTCGGCACCGGATTAAGCGGAGCCGTGCGCAGATACGTGGCCATGACCAGAGCGACAGCTCAACTGGTAATACTTGCCGATCAATAACCGGCAGCAGCCTTTAGTAGGCTGGCATTCATGAGTACTTCCGAGCCGCAGTGGTTGGACACCCAGAATCAGCAGCACTCGTTGGCCTCGCCAGTGGTGCTGCGCTGGGGGCAGCACCTGGTGACGGCAATCCTGCTTGCCATCGCGTTGCTGCGACAGATTTCAGCGCAAGGAAATGTCCTGCCCGCGATCCTCGTCTCGGTACTCTTCGCCACTTGGTACAGCCTCGGCTTCGTTTCCCGTGCCAAGAAAGGAGTCTTCGCCAAGCCCGCGTGGTGGTTGGCGCTGCTGCTAGGGATCTGGATTGCAAGCCTCTTCGTTTCCGCTGAATTCATGTGGTTGGCCTTCAGCCTTTGGCTTCTTCTGGGCCACCAGCTGCCATTTCTTCCCTCAATATTGTGGTCAGTGGTCGTCTACGCCTTTACTTTGCTCGCTCCCTACCTGCACAATGCCGAGCTCAGCATTGCCGCCATTGCCGGCCCCTTGGTTGGCGGGCTATTCGCCTGGGGCATCTCCCGCGGATACCTGCAGATGGAACGCGATGCCGAAGTGCGCACATCCTTGGTGAATTCCCTGGTGCGAGCCCAGCAGGAAATGGCAGACCTGCAAGGAGAATTGGCCCGCTCCCAGCATGAGGCTGGCATCGCCACCGAACGCACCCGCTTGGCCCGCGAAATCCACGACACCGTGGCCCAGCAGCTCTCCTCCATCGGATTGCATGCCAAGGCGGCAGAAGCCTCCAAAGACCCAGAGTCTGCCTCGGCGGCCCTGAGTCGCATCGATGAGCTTTCCGGGCAAGCGCTGACCGATTTGCGTCGCATCATCGCCGCCCTGGCTCCGGCAGAACTCGATTCCCAGGCGCTCGCCGGAGCCTTGGGCCGCGTCTTGGAGAATTTCAAGGCCGATTCGAAGTTGGAGACCCGATTGGATATCGAACCGGGGCTGCCCACTTTGGATCCGAATGTGCAGATCGCGCTGCTGCGCACCACCCAATCCGCCCTGTCCAACGTGCTGCGCCATGCCCAGGCCTCCACGGTGGCGCTCAGCCTGGGGTCCAGCGGCGACGAGGTACGTTTGGATATTGTCGATGACGGCATCGGCTTCGTTCCCAAAACTGGTCGCGTGCAAACCAGTACGCACACCGGAGGCTTCGGCCTGACCGCAATGAACCAGCGCCTGCGCGAACTCGGCGGCGGTTTGGATGTCGAGAG
Source organism: Glutamicibacter sp. NPDC090743 (assembly GCF_044769125.1). NCBI lineage: Bacteria > Bacillati > Actinomycetota > Actinomycetes > Micrococcales > Micrococcaceae > Glutamicibacter > Glutamicibacter sp. NPDC090743. The sequence goes on from NZ_JBIVXE010000004.1 coordinate 462,763, forward strand.
CTCACCCGGTGAAGGCACCGCCCTGTGCGCCCACCTTCCGCTTCGCTTAGCAAAGGACAACTCATGATCCGGATCCTGCTGGTCGACGACCACCCCATCGTGCGGACCGGCCTGCGCGCGCTGTTCGAGAACTACGACGACATCGTTGTCATTGGCGAAGCATCCAGCGGCGAGGAAGCGGTGGAATTCGTCAAGGCCAACACCGTCGATGTGGTGCTCTGCGACTTGCGCTTGGGTGCCGGGATGAACGGTGCACAAACCACCGCGGCGATCCGCCAACTGGCCAAACCGCCTTATGTGCTGATCCTGACCACCTTCGACAAGGACTCAGAGCTGCTCGCTTGCATCGAAGCTGGAGCTGCCGGCTACCTGCTCAAGGATGTCAGTGCCCAGACCATCGTCGAGTCCATCCGCCAAGCCTCCGCCGGGCACATGGTCCTGGCCCCGGAGATGACCCAGCGCGTTGTCGAGGGCATGCGCCGTCCCAAAATCGAGCTCACCAAGCGCGAAAAGGACGTATTGGCCCAACTGTCTACCGGTGCCGGCAACAAGCAGATCGCCAAGGCCCTGTTCGTCTCGGAGGCGACGGTCAAAACCCACCTGGTCCACATTTTCGACAAGCTCCAAGCAACCACGCGTACCGACGCGATCAACAAGGCCAAAGACCACGGACTGCTGTAGCTGATCAACAGAATCCCGGTGACACGGCGGGGTGCATCTCAACCTTTCGGTTGAAGTTTTATTCACCCCTTTCCACGATGGCCTGACCTGCGAAATCTCGTTAACTGGAACTATGAAAGTTCCAGTTATCCCCCGGATCGGCGATTCGCTGACCAGCCGCCGCGGAGCCCGCATTTGGGCCGCTGGCATCTTTGCAATAGTTCTCGTTCTCTTTGGTGCGCTGAGCAGCATCCAAGCCCCAACCCGTGCGGCCAGCTCCCTGGTCGAAGGCTCCGAATCGGCACAGGTCGCCGAAATCCTGGATGCCAACACCAGCGATTCCCAGAGCTCGGCTTTGCTGGTGGCCAACCGCGCCGATGGCCATGCGTTGAGCAATGCCGACACCGCTGCCCTTGATGAGCAGACCGCGGCGCTAGCCCACGACGCGGAGGTGTCCGCCGGCCGCACCATGGCCAGCGAAGACCAGCAGGCAGCCATGGTTCCGCTCACCTGGGATACGGTCTCCGATACGGCCGACCGCCAGAAGCTGGATGAGGTCCGCAACTGGATCCAGGCCCATCCCATTCAGGGGCTGGCCGTGCAGGTCACTGGTTCTACCGCCTTCGCAGTAGATATCACCAATGCCTTCGCCGGGGCGGACTTCACCCTGCTGGCCGTCACGGTGGGCATCGTGGCAGTCTTGCTGATCCTCACCTACCGTTCGCCGGTACTCTGGCTGATCCCGCTGGTCGTTGTTGCCCTCGCCGATCGCAGCGCCTCCCTGGTGGCGAACCTGCTGGGCAACGCCTTCAATCTGCACTTCGACTCCGGCGTGCTCAGCGTGCTGGTCTTCGGCGCCGGTACCAACTACGCCTTGCTGCTGATCTCCCGCTACCGCGATGAACTGCAGAAGAATGCTAATCACCGCCAGGCGCTGTCCAAGGCGTGGGCGGCCAGCTTCGAAGCGATCCTGACCTCCAACCTCACCGTAGTGCAGGCCCTGCTGACCTTGGGACTGGCCGTCATGGAAGATACCCGCGGGCTGGGCATCGTCTGCGCCGCTGGCTTGCTGATCGCTGCGTTCTTCGTGCTCTTTGCGCTGCCACCGATCCTAGCCTTTGCCGGGCGCAAGGCGTTCTGGCCGCTGGTCCCCCGTCCGGGACAGGAAAGCAAGAAGGAAAACTTCTTCGGACGTGCTGCTCGTGCTGTGATGACCCGTCCGGGTCTGAACCTGGCAGCATTGGCGGTCTTGCTCATGGTGCTGGCTGGAGCGTTGACCGGCACCCGTATCGGCCTGGACCAGACCCAGCAATTCCGCACCGCCACCGAGTCTTCCAGTGCCATGCAGACCCTGGCCGCGCACTTCCCCGCAGGTGAAACCCAGCCGATCACCGTGTTGGCGCAGGGAACCGATATCCAGGTCCTGCGAGATGAATTCTCCGGAGTCGACAACGTCAAGCGTGTTGGCGAATCCTCCCAGCTCGGCACCACGCCATGGCAGCAGTTCTCTGTCATCTCGGCTGTCGATCCCAGCTCGGCCATGGCACAGGACCTGGTAGCGGACCTGCGCGGTGCTGCGGCAACCGGCAGTACCGGGCAGGTGCTCATTGGCGGGCAGAGCGCCGAACAGCTTGATTCGCACCAGATGCACCTGCGCGACCTGTTCGTGATTGCCCCGCTGATCATGGTCATCTGCTTCGTGATGCTCGGCTGGCTGACCCGTTCCTGGCGAACCGCACTTGCCTTGGGTCTGGTGAATTTGCTCAGCGCGGGCGCCGCCGTCGGCTTGGGTTCCCTGGTTTCCTCGGTGGTCTTCGAGGCCAACGCCCTGGATGTCCAGGTGCCGCTGCTGGCCTTCGTCTTCTTGGTCGCCTTGGGCGTGGATTACACCATCTTCTTGACCCAGCGAGTTCGCCAAGACTCGCAGGTGCTGGCGCTGGGCGACGCAGTGGTACTGGCCGCAAGCCGCACCGGTTCGGTGATCACCAGTGCCGGGCTCGTGCTGGCAGGTGTCTTCGCGGCACTGGCAACACTGCCGATCACGGTACTAGGCCAGCTCGGCCTGATCGTCGGACTCGGCGTCCTGCTGGACACCTTCGTCGTTCGCACCCTGCTGCTCCCGGCGATGTTCGCAGTCCTGGGCTCAGGCAAGCATCCACTCTTCGGCACAACTTCCTCCGCTGCAGAAGCAACTGCAGAACCAACCGTTCAGAAAGAAAACAAAATCAATGCGTAAGCTCGTGAATTTCTCCTTCGCCTACATGGTCCTCGGTGTAGCTTCCGGTCTTTTCTACCGTGAATTCACCAAGATGAACGGCTTCGCTGAAGGCCAGTGGACCCAGCTCTCCGTAGTCCACACCCACCTGCTGGTGCTGGGCTTCATCATCTTGCTGCTGGTGCTCCTTCTGGAAAAGGCCTTCGGCCTGAGCCAGCACCGCAAGCTCTTCGCGTGGTTCATGGGCACCTACAACGCGGGCGTGATCCTAACCGCGGGCATGCAGCTCACCCACGGCATCATGACCGTACTAGGCATTGAGTCGTCCAAGATGATCTCGGGCATCGCGGGCCTTGGCCACATGTCGATCACCGCAGGCATGATCTTGCTGTTCATCATGCTGCGCCGCAGTGTCGGCGCCCAGAAGCCAACCCAAAAGGTTGAGCTGGCCGGCTAGCCCATCGCGCGTAGAACGTATAGAGGCGGCCCAGAGCGTAATGCGCTGGGCCATCTCTACAACTATTCGCAGATGCCTCGTTACCTGTGCGATCCACGGTATCCATTCATTGCAACGCTACGATATTTTATTTCTACGACCCCGTTGAGGAATTAGGAAGCAGGACTTCGACACCATCAAGTTGAGTTCCATCGAGACACCGTAAGAAGTCATCTTCTGTCATGACTTCTATCGATTGCCCTTTATCTTGAAGTTCGAACGCCTTGCGAGCTTTTCCTGTCAGTTCGGATCCAGGACGGAGAACTGTCGGATCAATATCGCCGATGACTAAAACGTTGGTTCGTTTTGTTGTGTTTGCTTCGGGAATCGCACCAAGACGGGCGCATTCTTGCCTGGCTACTTCACGCGGCATCGATTTCAGTCCCCCAGTAAAGACCACGACACGTCCGTATAGATATCCGTCCGGATCCGCTTCGGTATTAATCTCGACATCGGTCAATGGCTTAGATGTTGATTTGGCACGAGCTTGCCCTCCCCGGTAAATCCCGGGAGCCATGTACCCTAGTCGGACGCCAACAGTGTCGGCTAATTCTTGAAGGTCAGCGGCCGCATGCTGCTCTGAAAGCCTGTCGATAATATTTACCACTGCTCTGGCATCAGCCAACGCGTCGTGATGATTCTTCATCGACAATCCCAGCGCTTCGACGACGTAAGGAAGCCGATATGAAGGAAGTTGCAAGGCCCTTCGGGCAGTCACCAGTGTGCACAAGAAGTTGAATTCCGGGCATTCAATGGTGTCAGCTGCACAGGCATAACGGATAACGCCCGTATCGAATGCAGCATTGTGCGAGACGAGAATATCGCCTCCAACAAAGTCTACGATGCGTGGTAGAACTTCGTTCCAGCGAGGCGCGTCTTGAACCATGTCAGAGGTGATTCCGTGGATTGAGACATTCCACGGGTCGAAGTGATCGGCACCTTTTGGTGGCTTAATTAACCAATGACGTTCCTCCACGGTCCGTCCATCGCGGACGCGTACAAGTCCCACTGAACATGGTGACCCTCGAAAGGAATTCGCAGTTTCGAAATCAATGGCAGTGAAGTTCAACATCGAATGCTCCATACACTCAAATAATCTTTGCACCGTTAAGGCCATTCTGCATCAAGCGAGAGACAAAATGAGCATATTTAGTTGAAAATTAAATTTCTGCCCAAGATGGCATGTCCCTCCAGATCCGTGATGAAGCCCAGCTTATCCACTGATCGATAGAGTTCCTGAATGCACTTCTGATAACACTAATGGGCGGTGGGGGGGGGGGGACATTTTGGGGGGGCGCCCCCCCCCACAAGGAATTAGCCCGGGGGGGGAGAAAAAAGGGGAGAAAAAAATTTTTTTTTATATAAAATAAAAAAAAAATAT
>NZ_JBIVXE010000005.1:0-176141 GCF_044769125.1 Glutamicibacter sp. NPDC090743
GGGTGGTTGTTTGTTGCGTTTTTGGTTGGTGTGGGGGTTGTTGGTTTTTGGTTCTTTTTTTTTTCGTTGATCCGCATTGCCGGGGTTTTTTTTGGGGGGGGGGGGGGCGCCCCCCCCCCCCCCCCCCCCACGGCGATAGTCTTTAACTCCAGCAGTTCTCGGTCCGGAAGGCGTCCTCGTGAAGTCAGTGCGTTCTCTCTTAGATCCCTATGACCGGACCAATGATCCCGATGCTGTGGTGCACCGCCGCACCAGGGCTGCCAAAGACGAGATCACCAGCCAATGGCCAGCGTGGCTCAGCGCTGAACTAGTTGGGATATTCCAGGGACTGGGCATCCAGCAGCCTTGGCTGCACCAGGCCCAAGCAGCCAACCTCATCCACGAGGGCCACCACACCATAGTTTCCACCGGTACCGCCTCAGGCAAGTCCATGGCCTACCTGATGCCAAGTCTGGAACAGTTGTACCAGGCGAAGGACAGCGGATTCAACGATGCTGATGCCGGTGCATCGGTGCTTTATATCTGCCCAACCAAAGCACTGGCAGCCGACCAGCTTTCCGCTGTGGAGTCCCTAGGCGTTCCCGGGGTCCGAGCCGCTCCCTACGATGGCGATACCGACCAGGCCACCCGTGCTTGGGTACGCCAGCACGCCAACTTCGTCTTCACCAACCCAGATATGCTGCACCGCGGCATCCTGCCCAACCATCCGGCCTGGTCCAGATTCTTCAAGCGCCTTCGCTACATCATTATCGACGAGGCCCATTCCTACCGTGGGGTCTTTGGCGCACACGTAGCCAACCTGATGCGCCGGTTGCGTCGCATTTGCGCCTATTACGGCAGCTGCCCGGTCTTCATCGGTGCGTCCGCGACGAGCTCAGACCCCGAAGCATCCTTCGGGCGTCTCATTGGGGCGCCAGCTCAAGCGGTGGCCAACGATTTCTCCGCCAGCGGTGAACTGGTGATGGCCTTGTGGGAACCTCCGATGAGTGATCACCGCGGTGAAAATGGTGCACCGGTACGGCGTACCGCCATAGCCGAGAGCGCTTCGATCCTCACCGATCTGATGGCTGATCATATTCGAACCATTGTCTTCATCAAGTCCCGCCGCGGTGCTGAAACAATCGCAACGCTCACCCGCAAGCATCTGGAAAAATTTGCACCGGATCTATCCGTCCGGCTTGCAGCGTACCGCTCGGGCTACTTGCCTAATGAACGCCGTGAGGTGGAAAAGCAATTGCGCAGTGGCGAGCTGCTGGGTGTCACCTCAACTTCGGCGCTGGAACTGGGCATCGATATTGCGGGGCTGGACGCGGTAGTGGTGGCTGGGTGGCCAGGCACCCGCGCATCGTTCTTCCAGCAAATCGGCCGTGCCGGACGTTCGGGCCAGGATGCGCTGGCGATCTTTGTCGCAGCTGAAGATCCGTTGGACACCTACCTGGCACATCATCCCGAAGCCATCTTCGATTTGGGTGTCGAAGCGACAGTCTTTGATCCGCAGAATAAGTATGTGCTTAGCGGCCACCTCTGCGCCGCCGCGCAAGAATCTCCCCTGCGCCCGGAGGAGTTGGAAATTTTCGGTCCGCAGACCGAACAGCTTCTGGATTCGCTGGTGCAACGCGGCTACTTGCGCCGGCGCCCGGCTGGATGGTTCTGGACGCATCCGCAACATGCGGCAGGGATGTTCTCCATTCGGGCCGATGGCGGTGGACCAGTGGACATCATCGATGCGGAAACCGGCGCTCTGCTAGGCACGATGGATTCCCCGCAAACGCATTATCAGGCGCATCCCGGGGCCATCTACGTCCATCAGGGTGCCAGCTACCATGTGGAAGAACTTGATGAGCAGAACCACGTGGTGATCGTGACTCGGGTGAATCCTGATTACTACACCACGGCGCGTGATCTCACCACGGTTGCCATTGATTCCGAGGAACGCAGCCGTAACCACCGAGAACTGACGATTCATTTCGGTGAAGTCACTGTGACCACCCAGGTCGTGTCTTTCCAGCGGAAGTCGGTGGCTTCTAATGAAGTGCTGTCCGAAGAACCGTTGGAGCTTGAAGCCCGGGATCTGAATACCAAGTCCATTTGGTTCACCCTGACCGAGCAGCGATTGCTTCGAGCTGGTTTGGAGGTAGATCAGTTCCCCGGAGCCTTGCATGCTGCCGAGCATGCCATGATCGGGTTGCTGCCGCTGGTTGCTACCAGCGACCGTTGGGATATCGGCGGAGTATCCACTGCGCTGCACATGGATACCGGCCATCCGACAATTTTCGTCTATGACGCGCAGCCTGGCGGTGCTGGATTCGCCGAGCGTGGTTTCGAGCGCTTCACCGATTGGATCCGGGCCACCCGGGATGCCATCGAGGCCTGCGAATGCCAGCACGGCTGCCCAAGCTGCGTGCAGTCCCCCAAGTGCGGTAATCGCAATAATCCATTGGACAAGGCTGGAGCGATCTTGCTGTTGACGGCCGTGCTTGACGACGTGGAGCCAGCGCACCACCGCTAACCGCTTCCGCCATGCTCACCGCCCCGGTGCATCCAGTGGCGGTGCACCCGCCCGTGCCTGGGCTTCGGCCAGATACAGTTCTATGCCCATGGCACGGAATCCGACAGGAACGTTAGTCGTAACGCGCACCGACTGGCCGTCGGGTTCCACCGTGCATGCTGCCAGCAGTGCACCGTTGGATTCGGCCAACAACGCCGCAACTGTGCAGGGGTCCCCGGGGCGCAACCCGCGGGCCGTATCCGCAGCAGCCAGCGCCGACAGATCGGCGGCGCTGGCAGCCTGCATCGCGGCTCGGGTTGCTGCAACCCATGCTAAAACGGCACCGGCAATTAGCAGTGCAACAACCACGAGCGCTGTTGCCATGACCGTTCCGCTACCCTGTTCGCTTCGAAGGCTCCGCCGCTTTTTCATTCGACGGCCACGCTGGCTTGTCCATGGATTTGAAGGCTGCCAACGATTGGAAGGCTCACCGATTTGCTGACGTGAACCTGCCAGTAGCCGTTGGCTGTTGAGAGCGAGAAACGGGCTTGGCTTCCTGCCAGCCTCACGCCACTGGCGCGAGCGGTTGCATCGTCCTCGCCGCGGGCCAATTCCCTGGCCATGGCCCCGGCTGCCTGCTGAACTTGGATCTGCTGGATCCCGACGACACCCAAGCACAAACCCAAGGACAGCATCATGGCAACCGCGGGTAGCAGCACCGCAAATTCGGCGGTGCTGCTACCCGATTCGTCGCTGAAGCTCATGGCCTACAGCGACAGCGCTTTAGTAATCAGGCCCATCAGCATGCCACGTACGTCGCCGCTCGACAGGATGCTGATCAGCAAGCCGGCAAAAGCCACGGCAGCCAGCGTGACCATAGCAAATTCGGCGGTGGTGGATCCCTGCTCTTCTCGCAGCAGATCCCTGATTTCCCGGAACCGTCGGTTCATTGTGTTGTCCTTTCTAGACTGTCATCCCCGGCGTCGATACCGTGGATGTTGTGCTTCTACCATCGGCGAGCGCCGCGGGCAGCAACATGGGTTTCCTACGAGCTGGGCATAACCTTCGGCCGGGGATTACTGGTAGCTGGGGAATAGCGCGATGATCAGTGGAACCACGCCCAGGGCGATGAAAGCCGGCAGTGCGCAGGCCCCTAGAGGCAGTACGAGCCTGGTACCGAATTGTGCTCCGAGGCGCGCGACTTTCTGTGCATGTTCACGGCGTTGCAGAATCGCGGTATTTCGTAGCAGATTGGCTGCCGGCGCTCCGGTCATGTGGGCAAAGTGCAGTGCTCTCCGCAGCGGGTCGAGCCAGGGCGGAACGGCTTCCCAGGCTTTGTCCCACGCCATGTTCATTTCCAAGCAGCGCGCTACGCTGCGCAGCACCGCGCACTGTTCAATGCTGTGACCGAGCAGATCGAGGATCTCGGTGATGGGCATCCCCGAGTCCAACAGGCTGGCGCTCAGATCCAGGATCAGCTCGACAGGTTTTTCATCTTCCTGCCGTCTTTTCCCAAGGCACTGCGGCGCCTTGCCTTCTCGACTTTTCGAGTTGGGCCGTCCTAATGCCAAAGCGATGGAAAGCGCCCCTAGAAGCAGAATCAGAACGATCATGACAGTGCCTGGCTAGTGGTTGCCTGCATGAGCCGCCGGCACCAGATCCGGTTGGCGATCCACAGCAATGCTCCAATGAGCACGCTGAGTTGCGCCGCCCATGATCGGCCTATTGTGCCCAGAACATCAATGCCCACAAGCAGACCGAATCCAAACCCGACTAGTGGAAGCCATGTCAGCAACTTAGTGGTTGCTTTCGGGCCTGCCATGGCCGCTTCGAATGCTTGCTGGGCTACTAGGGCGCATTCGAGGTCTTCGGCTAGCCGTTCCAGCACATCGGCAAGGCTGGCACCGCTGCGTTCGGAGAGTTCCAGGCACCAGTGCAGTCGTCGCACCGCTGGACCTTGTCCCTGCTCCGCCGGAAGACCGGGTCCGGGAGCGCTGTTGCTTAGCCGATGCGTTGCTTGGAGGTCCTTGAGCGCTCGGATGATGTTCCCACTGTCGTCCTCGGCCTCCAGCAACGCATCAACTGCGGGATGGAAATCCAATCCGCTTCGGAGCAGCGCCGAGAGTTCACGAATGATGCGGGCATCGGTGCTCAGTACCTGGTCATCGTCCGTGTGGCGTTCCGCCCGGCGATCCCGGAGCCTGCGCAGGGAACCCGCTTTGATTTTGCTTGCCGGGTGCGCGGGGATCCACAGCCACAAGGCCAGCGCGCCAAAGATGAGGATCAGCATTGGTCATTGCTCCTTGGCATGCTCATCGCCTAGCGCCTTGGCAATGGTGCGCGTGAGCGATGGGCCAAATCTGTTCGCCAGGAAGCTGTGCCCGTAGTCGGCCAGCGGTTCGGCGGCGTCCAGGTCTATCAGGCGCCGCATGTGCATCTGGCCATCGCTACCGGTGTCCAGGCATCCAAGGGCCACCGGTCCGCGCTGTCCTTGGCTCCCCCTGTTCATGTGAATGACAAGATCCAAGGCGCTGGAGGCCTGCAACGAAGTCGCCTGCACGCTCCATCCGGCGAGCGCACCCAGCGCCGCCAAGCGGGCCGGAACTGACTGCGGGTTGTTGGCGTGCATGGTGCCTGCGGCTCCCTGATGCCCCGTGTTCATGGCTGCCAGAAAATCGCGTATTTCCTCCCCACGGCATTCGCCAACGACCAGGCGGTCAGGGCGCATGCGCAGGGCTTGGACAACCAAATCCTTCAGCTGCACCTGGCCGGCAGATTCGACGTTGGCCGACCGGGTTTGCAAGGACACAACATGCGGGTGCGGTACATGCAGTTCTTGCGAGTCTTCCACGATGACCAGACGGTGCCGCGGATTGGCTTCGGCAAGCATGGCTTGCAGGAGGGTAGTTTTGCCGCTGCCTGTTCCTCCGGTAATCAGGAAGTTCATCTGGCGTTCCACGATGGCTTGAAGCAGCGGTAGCCAGAACCCGTTCGATCCTTCCAGGACGGTGCCCAGTTCGAGCTGGGCACTGCGCTTGACGCGAATCGAGATCAGCGGTCCGGCTGTGGCAATTGGAGGCAGTACAGCGTGGACGCGGTAATTCTTCAAGCTCATGTCCATGAACGGGCTAGCTGAATCGAGCCGTCGGCCCGCAAGGGTTGCAAGATGGACGGCCAGGGTCCGAACCTGCTCTGGGGAAGAAAACCGGAATTCGGTGGGCTGCAGGCCGGCCGGAGAATCCGTCCAGACCATCCCTTGCCCGTCGACCAGGACATCGGTCACCTCGGGCCGCTGTGCGAAAGGCTCGAGGATTGATAATCCTGCCACTTCGTTCTGCAGCGATTCCAGCGATTGTGCGGCACCTTGGGAACCCAGAGCCGCGCCGGAGTCGTGAACGGCTCCTGCCAAGGCAATCGCATCAAGCTGCCCGCCGGTGAGCAATGCGCGTTCACGCACGGATTCAAGGATTTTGGCATCCAGCACAGGCCCGCCCGTTGATGGGTTGGCGTTGTGGCTATGCCGTCCCGGGCTCATGGGTGCTGCTCCTTCATTTGCGGTATCAGGCAGAGGTTGGACAGGTGTTGGCGCAATGCCCGGGATTTGAAACTGTCGAATAATTGGCCGCGCTCGATCGCTTTGCCGATCCGGGGAAAATCGGGGAAGGCACCAAGAATCTGAGGAAAACCCGCAGGGGTGCTGCGTAGTTTCTGTTCCCCGCACAGCACCACTTCCCCAGTGGCTGGCACGGTCAGCGAACTGGCAGTGGCGATATTCCGGTCTATGAATTGGTTCAGTGCAAGCCGTTGCGGATGCGGTGCGCGTCCTGCATCCACTACGACCAGATCGAATCCTTGCCGGGCGGCGGCCAGCAGGCGGATCACCAGCTGGTCCTCCAGCTCATGCGTTCTGCTTGTTTGGGACCAGGTCAAGATCGCGGTATCGCGAAGCTTCGGCAGCGTTTCAGCCAGTTGATGAGCAGCAAGCGCGCCACCGGATTGCCGCAGTTCTTCCCATCCAATCCCCGTTGGCGGTTGGATGCAAACCAGCGGCCAAGCGCCCTGGGAATGCGGATCCAGATCAATCATGGCGCTGCGAAGACCGCTTAATGTCCCGGCATGCGCCAGCAACAGGGCCAGGGTCGTTGTTCCCAGCCCGCCTGCTGTGGAATGCAGTGCCAGTGTGTGTCCATGCCCTGCCCTCATGGCCCATAGACCCAGGTACTCGCCGAGCCATTGGCTGGCCGAGGGCAAAACTGCCACCCTTGCCTTGGGAATTCTGCTGGCCAAGCTCCACACGATGGCCTCGCCATCTTCCAGACCGACCAGGACATCCACCGGCCGGCTCGTATTTTCGGCCAGTGCTGCCATGTCGCTGCCCCACAGCACCGGCCCAGAACCATCGGCGGGCAGCAGCTGCGGGTCGGTGCATTTGTTGATTCTCACCGCCGCGCCGACCGCGATCACTGCGCATCGCTCAATAATCCGTGCATCGTTGCTCACGATGGTGCAGATCGGTTCATCTTCCGCCGTGCGGTCAGCCGCTGCCGGCCTCCTGGTGCTGTTCGGAGGCGCCTGCGCGAAATCCAGTTCAGTCATCACGAATCGTTGGGTGTTCTTCAGCGGTTTAGCCGATGAGGACTCTGATAGCCATTTCATGCATCGAGCGTGGCATCTGCCCAATCATTTGCGTGCCGCTCGCCAACCAACTGGGGATATCGGCCGCTGGCACGGCACAATAGATCCATGAGTGCCATCGCTTTCCTTGCTGCCGATCCTGATGGCTATGCCCTGATCGATCTTCGCGACCAGTACTCTGGCAACTCGCTGCAGCCGGTCGTCTCGGTATCCCGGGATGATTTTGCCGGATTTGTTGCCGAAATCGAAGCACGGCATTCGCCCCGATGGGCCATGCTCCGCACCACCCCGTGGATGCAGCCGCTTGTTTCTGCCGGTGTTCATCTGGCCAAGGCTTGCATTCTCTCCTTGGCCCAACGCATCTTGCACCGCTCGCCGCTGAGTGCTGAAAAGCTCGAAGACTTCGATCTTGAACGACCAGTTCAGGCTCACGAAAGGGCCAACCAGGATGCGCTCTTTGCCGCCCCGACCTCCGGCGAATCCCTTTCCGAGCTCGTAGCCATGTACGTTGCCCAGCGCAAGGCGTTGCCGCAGGATCCCAGCACCCGTCAGCGTCTGGAATTATTGATCCACGCCGAATCGGTAGGTGCGTTGATTGCCTGCGAGATGGAAGCGGCCGGTTTGTCGTGGGATGAAGCCGGACACCGCGCCCTGCTGCGCGAGCAATTGGGCGAACGCGTATCCGACTATGGACGGCCGCCAAAACTAGCGGCCAAGGCCCAGCAATTGGCCAAGGCATTAGGCAGTCCCGGGCTCAACCCGGATTCGCCGCAAGAGCTGTTGCGCGCCCTGCATAAGGCCGGTTTCGCGGTGAGCTCGGTGCGGGCCTGGGAACTGGAGCAGATCAAGCATCCATTGATTTCTGAGGTTCTTGAATACAAGAAACTCTCGCGCCTTGCCAGCACCCATGGTGATGCGTGGTTGGATCAATGGGTGAAAGGCGGCCGCTTCCATCCGCATTATGTGCTGGGAACGGTGACTTCAGGACGCTGGGCCGCTTCTGGTGGCGGGGCGCTCCAATTGCCGCATTCCATCCGGCAGGTCGTGCGCACCCGTCCCGGCTCGACGTTTGTGGTGGCCGACGGGAGGCAACTGGAACCTCGAATCCTGGCAGCTATTTCCAATGACCAGCAATTGCAAAAAGCAGGCCAGCAAGATGACCTGTACCAGTGGCTGCTCGATGCCCAGCTCGTGGCTTCCCGAGATGATGCCAAGCTGGGCATGCTCTCGGTCATCTACGGCGGTGGCGGCGGTGCTTCAGGTGCAGTGGGGGCGGCCCTGACCCGCAGTTTTCCCACCGCCATGCGTTTTGTCGAACAGGCAGCTCTTGCCGGCGAGCAAGGTGAAGGCGTGCGCAGTTTCCTCGGCCGCGGCTGCCCGCCAGCCGATGAGCAGTGGCTGCAGGCGCAGAAAGCTACCAACGATGAAGCATCGCAGCGGGCTGCTGACGGCGCGGCGAGAGCCCGCGGCCGGTTCACCAGGAACTTTGTCGTACAGGCGACCGCCGCGGAGTGGGCTTTGGTGTGGATGGGCCACGCACGGCACCTGATCCATCAGGCCGGGTGGAGCCGGACCTGCCGCCAGGTGTTCTTTGTCCATGACGAAATTGTCTTTGAATGCCCCACCGAATTGGCTGGGCAACTGCAGGAGCTCATCCGGCATGCGGCCATGCTCGCCGGGCGTTCCCTGTTCGGCAAGGCCTCGCCGCGCTTCCCGGTCAGTGTTGCGATCTCCGGGAACTACGCGGATGCGAAGTAGCCAGTTTCAGGCCATGCGCAGTTCACGGCGGTTGTTCCACGGCTGGGTCCAACCCAGCTCGTTGAACAGCCTGTCCAGCACGATCGCGGTGAAGCCCCAGATGATCCGGTCTTCAAAATCGAAGGCCGGGGACTTGAACTTCTGATTGCCGCGCTGCACCACGCCGGTCAGGCGATTCCTTGGCTCCAGCAGGTGCGCCACCGGGGCGCGGAATACGCCGGCGCTTTCGGCCGGGTCAGCCGGATAAACCTTGGATTCGGTATGCCACCAGCCAATCACCGGGGTGACCAGGAAGTTGGAAACCGGCAATTCAGTTTCCCCCAAGGTGCCCAGGACCTCGATCCCGGAGGTGTCCACGCCAGTTTCCTCCCACGCCTCGCGCAAGGCGGCGTCGGCAACGCTCGAATCCTCCTGGTCGATGCCGCCTCCGGGGAAAGCGATCTGGCCCGCGTGCTTGCGCAGGGTCGCGGCGCGCTGCACGAACAGCACGTCCAGATCGCCGGCCCGGGAATGCGGTTCCAGGGCCGCCTCGCCGGCAGCACCGAACAGGATCAGCACCGCGGCACGGCGCGCAGCACCGAGCTCGATATCGCTCATCACCCATTCGCTGGGCAGTTTCTGCGTTGCCCCGACCTGTGCCGTGTGGCGGGCAATTACTTTTTCCAATTCCAAGCGCGCGCTCATGCGTCCAATCCGTATCCTTCAGCCCTCAGCTCGCGGCGGGTTGCGCCGGCGATCATTTTCGCCAGCAATTCTTCCCGCCCTGGTGCGAGCTCATACTTGAGCAACGCTGTGGCCTTGGCAGGTATTTCCTCGCCGATGCCGAACGAGGGGCAAAGCTTGGCGATGGCGCAGGCCCCGCAGGCAGGTTTGCGCGAGTGGCAGACGCGGCGGCCATGGAATACCACGCGGTGGCTGAGCATCGTCCAGTCGCGTTTTTCGAACAGTTCCCCCACCGCGTGCTCGACCTTGACCGGATCGGTTTCATCGGTCCATCCAAAGCGGTTGGCCAGGCGCCCGAAGTGGGTGTCCACGGTGATTCCGGGAACACCGAAGGCATTTCCCAGCACGACGTTGGCGGTTTTGCGTCCCACCCCGGGAAGCTTCACCAGCTCTTCGAGCTTGGCTGACACTTCTCCGTCAAAGCGTTCAACCAAGGCGGCGGATAGCCCGAGCAGGGAGTCCGTCTTGGCGCGGAAGAAACCGGTGGGGCGGATCAGCTGCTCAAGCTCGCCCCGTTCGGCTTGGCTCATTGCGTGGGCGTCCGGGAAACGGGCGAAGAGCGCTGGAGTGATGGCATTGACCCGCACGTCGGTGGTCTGCGCGGAGAGCACGGTGGCTACCAGCAGTTCGAAGGGGTTCTCGAAGTCCAGTTCGGGCACCGCGTAGGGGTAGGCCTTCGCCAGTTCCCGGTTGATCTTGCGTGCCCGGCGCTTCAGCCCCAGCTCGGTTTCATTGTCCAATTTCTTCGCCACGCTTTAGATCGTGTCATGAGGGCGTGAAGTTTTCACCCTTGGACACCATCTTGGCGTGCTGTTCATCGCGTGCAGCTAACCGCTCGGCGCACAAATTACCCCATTTCCCCTTTCCCGGTGACACAAAGCACACCGGCCCTGCTGGAGGATGTAACTTTGATCACAGGGAAATATTTGTGACTACGCGGAAGGACGCGAACACAGTGAGTGATTCGAAAACCTTGGATAACCTGTCGACCGAAACCCGTTCCTTTGCCCCGAGCAAGGACTTCAGCGATCAGGCCATCGCAACGCAGGCCCGCTACGACGCAGCCAAGGCAGACCGCTTGGGCTATTGGGCGGACCAGGCACGCCAGGTACTGACCTGGGACACCGATTTCACTGAAACCCTGGACTGGTCGCAGGCACCGGTGGCCAAGTGGTTCGTCGGCGGCAAGCTCAACGCGGCCTACAACGCGCTGGACCGCCATGTGGAAAACGGACTGGGCCACCGCGTCGCCATCTACTTCGAAGGCGAGCCGGGCGATACCCGCACCTACACCTACGCGCAGCTGACCGAAGAGGTCAAGAAGGCCGCCAACGCTTTCGAATCCCTGGGCGTGGCCAAGGGCGACCGCGTGGCCGTCTACCTGCCAATGATCCCGGAAGCCGTCATCACCATGCTGGCCTGCGCCCGCATCGGCGCCATCCACTCGGTGGTCTTCGGCGGCTTCTCCGCCGACGCGCTGCGCAGCCGCATCGATGATGCGGACGCCAAGCTCGTGGTCACCGCCGATGGCACCTGGCGCCGCGGCAAGCCGTCCTCGCTGAAGCCGGCAGTGGATGCGGCGCTGGAAGCACCGGGCCACACCGTGGAAAACGTGCTGGTAGTCAAGCGCAACGGCGAGCCCACCGAATTCGGCGCACTGGACAAGTGGTGGGATGACGTCGTCGGCACCGCCGCCACCGAGCACACTGCGGTAGCCCACGACTCCGAGCACCCGTTGTTCGTGCTGTATACCTCGGGCACCACTGGCAAGCCCAAGGGCATTGTGCACACCACCGGCGGCTTCTTGGCCCAGGGCGCCGTGACCCACCGCGACACCTTCGATTTGCACCCGGAAACCGACGTGTACTGGTGCACCGCGGACATCGGCTGGGTGACCGGCCATTCCTACGTCACCTACGCGCCGCTGGTCAACGGCGCCACCCAGGTGATCTACGAGGGCACCCCGGATACCCCGCACCAGGGCCGCTGGTGGGAACTGGTGGAAAAGTACGGCGTCACCATCCTGTACACCGCGCCCACAGCAATCCGCACCTTCATGAAGTGGGGCCGCGAGATCCCGGATAGCTACGACCTGTCTTCCCTGCGTGTGCTGGGTTCGGTGGGCGAACCGATCAACCCGGAAGCATGGATGTGGTACCGCGATGCCATCGGCGCCAACAACGGCAAGAACGGCGAACGCAAGGAACACCCGGCCCCGATCGTGGACACCTGGTGGCAGACCGAAACCGGCGCGCACATGATCGCTCCGCTGCCGGGCGTCACCGCAACCAAGCCGGGTTCGGCCCAGGTGGCCGTGCCGGGCATCGCCATTGACGTGGTGGATGAAGCCGGCGAATCCGTGGCCGACGGCGAGGGCGGCTTCCTGGTCATCCGCGAGCCGTGGCCAGCGATGCTGCGCGGCATCTGGGGCGACATGGAACGCTACAAGGACACCTACTGGTCGCGGTTCGAGAACATGTACTTCGCTGGCGACGGCGCGAAGAAGGACGCCGATGGCGATATCTGGCTGCTGGGCCGCGTGGATGACGTGATGAACGTCTCCGGGCACCGCCTGTCCACCACCGAGATCGAGTCCTCGCTGGTCGCCCACCCGTACGTGGCAGAGGCCGCCGTGGTGGGAGCGAAGGACGAGACCACCGGCGAGGCCGTGGTGGCCTTCGTGATCCTGCAAACCGAGCCGGCGGAAGGCGAGGATGTGGTGGCGACCCTGCGCAACCACGTGGGCAAGGACATCGGCCCGATCGCCAAGCCGAAGCATGTGCTGGTGGTTCCGGAACTGCCTAAGACCCGCTCGGGCAAGATCATGCGCCGCCTGCTCAAGGACGTGGCCGAGGGCCGCGAGGTCGGCGATGCCACCACGCTGTCCGATTCAACGGTGATGAGCCAGATCGCGCAGTCCATGGGCAAATAGCCTCAGCACGCCCCAGTGCAGCAAGCCGCCGTTCGTCCACACCGCTGGTGTGGACGAACGGCGGCTTCTTGTATTACGGGGCCAAAGGATTCGGGCGGGAATTTCCCGGTTGTGTAATAGATTTGAGTTCATGACTGAGAACGCATCGAACACCATCTTGCTGCTCAACGGCCCCAACCTGAATCTGCTGGGCACCCGGGAGCCGGAAATCTATGGCCACGACACCCTGGCCGATGTTGAGCAGCTGGCCCGGGAAACCGCTGCGGCCCTCGGCTTCGAATTGCGCGCCTTGCAGTCCAACCATGAGGGTGTGCTCATCGACGCGATTCACGAGGCCCGCACTACCGCAGCCGGCATCATCATGAACCCCGGCGCATTCACCCATACCTCTGTGGCTATTGCCGATGCCATCAGCGGCGTGCAGTTGCCAGCCATCGAGGTGCACATCTCGAACGTGCACAAGCGTGAAGCGTTCCGCCACCATTCCTTCATCTCGCCGGTAGCCAGCTCGATCATCATCGGTGCGGGCGTGCACGGCTACAAGCTGGCGGTTCAGCAGCTCGCGCATTTGCTGGGCAAATAGCCGCAAGCCCTAGCCGGTGACGCAGTCGCCTGTTTTGATGCTGGTGCGCCGATCGCCGCCCAGCTCCATGGCGTTCTCGATCTCTTCGAGGCTCAGGGCGAAGCCGACCTCGTCATCGCTGCGCGACTTGGCGAAGATCAAGCCCACCGCGTCGCCGGATTCATCCAGCAGCGGTCCGCCGGAATTGCCCTGGGCTACTTCCGCGGTGAGCTGGTAGACAGAGATTCGAGATGGGTCCGCGCCATAGATATTGGCAATGGAGACGAAGGCACGGGAAGCGATCAAGGCTCCGCGGATCTGCTGCGGGCCGCCCGCTGGGTGCCCGATAAAGGTTGCCGAGTCGCCGCGCATCAGGTCATCAGCGGCGAGGTCGATAGGCTCTGCCCCCAGCCCTTCGACGTAAAGCAGCGCGATGTCGGCCTTGGGATCGAAATAAACAACCTTTCCGCGGTGAACTTCGTCACCGCCGACCTCCACGGTTGCCGCGCTCAATCCGGCGACCACGTGCGCGTTGGTCATGACCAGCTCGTGGTCGACAACGAAGCCTGAGCCGGTCAGGTTCACACCGCATTGCACCGCGGTACCGGAGATCTTGGCGGCCGATTGAGCAGCGGCCAGCTGCAGGTCGTTAGCTGCCCATTCGGTGTTGGCCGGCGCCTGGACCGGGGGCGCGAAAGGCTCCAGGAATGCGGGGAGGGTTTCGGCGATCACCTTGGAGCGTGCGGTGGAAATCGCGGCATCGACAAACTCGGGTGTCAGGCCACGAATCGAGTCGATCATCTTGGACTTGCTGATCTCCAGCGAAAGCCTTGGAATACCCATGCTTGAAGTGGAAAAGGCCAAGCCACCGATGATTGTGGCGGTAATGAACACCGACAGCACGCCACCGGCAATGCGGTCCGCGGCACGCAGGAAATCGACATTCATCCAGTGGCGGATGCGGGTTGCAATCACCCGTCCCAGAGCTTGCCCGAGAATGATCAGCACGGCTGCGGTAGCTATCATCAGGCCGACCCGCCACCAGGGGTTCGTGGCGAAGGTGGAAACCAGCGGGATGGCGAAGAATGCGGCGACGCCGCCGACAATCAGGCCGAGCATGTCGCCAATGGTCAGCAGAAAACCTCGACGAACTCCAACAACGAAAAACGTCAGCAAAACAGCGCAGATGACTACGTCGAGCCAGCTGAAAATTCCGAGCACCAAGACCCCAGTTCATTCATAAAGTTCGTATAGACCCAAGGTACCCTTAGAAGCTGATGGATTTCTGCGAGCAGATTCGCGAGTTTTAGTCGAATGTGCGTGATTTTCAACATTTTCTTGGTTAAACCACGTGTGGAAACTGTCACATTGTTACCGAATACGGCACAATGAAGTAAGCGCCTACTACTGTTGACAGGAGATTTAATGGATATCGAGGTACTGCGTCGCGCGCCACTGTTTGCGTCGCTTGGTGATGAAGTATTCGCCGCGCTAACCGAAGAATTGACCGAGGTTGATCTCTCCCGCGGCGCATCGGTGTTCCGTGAAGGCGATCAGGGTGACCGTCTGTACTTCATCGTTTCGGGCAAGATCAAGCTGGGTCGCACCTCTTCGGATGGTCGCGAGAACCTGATTGCTGTTCTTGGCCCAGGCGAACTGTTTGGCGAGATGGCATTGTTCGATCCACACCCACGCAACGCAACTGCAACCGCCGTGTCCGAGACCCGCCTGGCGGGCCTGAGCCACGAGAACATGCGCAAGGCTATCTTGAACTCCCCTGAGGTCTCGATCCAGCTGCTGCAGGCTCTGGCTGCACGTCTGCGTCGTACCAATGAGTCCCTGGCCGATCTGGTCTTCTCTGACGTTCCTGGCCGTGTTGCCAAGGCTCTGTTGGATCTGGCTGACCGCTTCGGTCGCCCAGCTACCGACGGCATCCTGGTTGCCCACGAACTGACTCAGGAAGAGCTGGCTCAGCTCGTTGGTGCTTCCCGCGAAACCGTGAACAAGGCTCTGGCCGAGTTCGTACAGCGCGGCTGGCTGCGCCTGGAAGCACGCGCCGTCGTGATCCTGGACATCCAACGTCTGCGCCAGCGCTCGCGCTAAACCGCAGTGATGCAAACAGGCCGAGAATCCTTCAAGGATTCCCGGCCTGCTTTGTTTAAGTTCTGCTCTCAGTGCCCGGCAGTAGTCTGCCATGGGCGGGAGGATTCAGCGCTCATGGAGCCAAGGACTTCCAGATAGTAAATGCCATCGCGCACCAGCAGGTCCGGATGCTTGAGATTCAACGAACGGGCCCGCGAAAGGTAGGCGACCACTCCATTGGCCTCCGCCATGGCTTCCAGGATCATTTCCACCGCCGGGTAGCTGATCTCCGAGAGCGCGAGGTTCACCGTGTTGGGTTGGCCAACGCTGTCCCCCAGCTCGCTGGTGCTGCGTTTGGCCAATATTTCCCCGGCGGCACACCAGCGCCCCCATTTGCCTTTGCCGCGCAGCAAGGCAGCCTCCTGGCGGTTGGGCACGGTGGCAGTGAAGTACCAGGTGTCGAAGCGGCGCAGGGCAAAGTTCGGGTTGAGCCAGTGGGATACCGGACGCAAAAGGTCTGTGCGCAAGCCCAGTCCGCGGCGGCGCAGGAATTCGTCGAAGGCCAGGTCCTGTCCGGCGATTGCTTCGCGGGCGGTCATCCAGTCTTCCGCATCGGTCATTTCGACCACGGATTGCTCATCGGTGCCGGCCAGCAGGATTCCGGTCTCTTCGAAGAGCTCGCGAATGGCGCAAACGATGTATGCCTGCGCCAACTGCTGGTCCAGCATGTCCATGCGCTTGGACCATTGGGACAGGCTTGGACCGAACCATTGGTAGGTGGCACGGTCGCTCGCCTCGTGGCTGCCGCCGGGAAAGGCCACGTTGCCCAGTGGGGAGCCCCCGGGGCGATAAGTCAGATAGGTCTCCACGCCGTGGGAAGAATCCCTCACAAGGCAGATGGAGGAGGCGCGCCGCGGGGTGCGCGGCGTGCGCGAACCGAAAGAGAACCAGTTTTCGGCGGTGGCAATTTGATGCGGTGGCAAATCAAAGAGCCGGCGCACCATACCGCTGCGCGGCCCCGCCGGGAATGCCCGTCGGGACCGCGCAGCAGGAATCTGGCTTGAATTACTCAAATTCGGCGATGACCTCGACCTCGACAGGTGCATCCAGCGGCAGAACGGCAACGCCGACGGCCGAGCGTGCGTGCAAACCTGCATCGCCGAGTACCTCGCCGAAGAACTCCGATGCCCCGTTGATGACGCCTGGCTGTCCGGTGAAGTCCGGTGCCGACGACACGAAACCGACAACCTTCACGATGCGCTTAATGCGATCTAGATCACCAATTTCGGCCTTGATGGCGGCCAGCGCGTTAAGCGCAGCGGTCTGTGCCTGGGCCTTCGCTTCCTCGGCTGAAACCTCGGCGCCAACCTTTCCAAGGGCTGTGAGTTCACCCTTAATCAGCGGAAGCTGGCCGGAGGTGTAGACATAGTTGCCGGTGGTAACGGCTGGCAGGTAGGCGGCTACCGGCTTTGCCACAGCTGGCAAGGCATGACCGAGCTCGGCCAGACGGGCCTCGACACGCGAGGAAGTAGCTTCTTGCATGGGATTTCTCCTTCAATAAATGATGTTGCTAGTTACGCTTTCGGACGCTTCATGTAAGCCACTGGAGATGAGCCGTTGGGGCCTGGAACCACGGTTACCAGCTCCCAGCCATCGTCACCCCACTGGTCCAAAATCTGCTTCGTAGCGTGAATCAAAAGCGGCAAAGTGGCGTATTCCCATTTAGTCATACTCGATACGTTAGCGCGTCCTTGTAAACTAGTGGGTATGGCAGCCAAGAAGTCCCCTTTTTTTGATACCGCTACCACCCTGGGAAAAGTCGTTGCATTCTTCGGAATCAGCGCCCTGTGTGGTGTGCTCGCAGCAGGCATGCTCGTGCCCATTGCAGCTATCGCAAAAACCGGTTTGACCACCGGTAACAACATCGTCAGCGCGCTCCCGAGCTCGTTTGAAAAGCTCCCCATCCCGGAGCCTTCCACGATCCTTGACGCTGATGGCAAGGCCATTGCGAACTTCTACCAGCAAAATCGCCAGCCTGTGAAGCTAGATGACATCTCGCCGAACATGCGCAAGGCGATCATCTCGGTGGAAGATGAGCGTTTCTACGAGCACAAGGGCATCGACCCCAAGGGCATCGCCCGTGCAGTAGTTGGCAACCTCACCTCTTCGAGCCGCTCTGGTGCTTCCACCCTGACCCAGCAGTACGTGAACAACCTGCTAGTGAATAACCAGGTGCTCACCGGTTCGGACGAATCCACTGTTTCCGGCCAGAAGGGCTACTCGGATAAGATCCGCGAGCTGAAGTACGCGGTGGCCATCGAGAAGGAAATGTCCAAGGACCAGATCCTGGAGGGCTACCTGAACCTGGTGCTCTTCTCGGGTCGCGAGTACGGCGTGCAGGCTGCCGCTCAGCACTTCTACTCAACCGATGCCAAGGACTTGAACGTGCAGCAGTCGGCCATGCTTGCCGGCATGGTCCAGCTGCCAAACGTCTACAACCCGATCAACAACCCTGAGCGATCCATCGACCGCCGCAACAAGGTGCTGGGCAACATGTACCGCACCGGTGCAATCACCAAGAAGGAATACGACAAGGCGGTGAAGTCGGACCTGGAACTGGATCCGCGCACGTCCCCTTCCGGTTGCACCGCGGCCAAGGAAAATGCGTACTTCTGCGACTACGTCACCAATCTGATCCTTTCCGATGACACCTATGGCAAGACCAAGGAAGATCGCGAAGGCCTGCTGTACCGTGGCGGCTTGACCGTCAAGACCACCCTGAACAGCAAGCTGAACAAGAAGGCCGCCAAGGACGCAGCGAAGGCTATCGATCCAAAGGCCAAGTCCAATACCGACATTTACTCCTCGATCGTTTCGGTCGAGCCGGGCACCGGCAAGATCCTGACCATGGCGCAGAACACCACCTACGGTCCGGAAGTCAAGAACTCGGGCGAGAACACCTATTACAACTTCGCTGTCGAGCGTTCCCTGGGTGGCGCTGGCGGGTTCCAGGGTGGTTCTACCATGAAGCCGTACACCACCTTGGGCTGGCTGTCCGAAGGCAACCGCATGTACGACAAGATCAATGCCAAGAAGCAGGTTTTCGTACCCGGCTCCAAGTGGCGGGCATCTTGCCTTCCCGGAGGAACGACAACTGTTGGTTCTAATTGGGAACCGAAGAATGCATCGCCTGGCTTCTACCGCTCGATGACCGTGGATACCGGCCTGTACTGGTCGATCAATACCGCGACCGTGCAGGAGGCCTACAAGACCGACCTGTGCACCATCGCCGATTACACCAAGAAGCTTGGCGTACTGGATCAGGGCGCCAAGGGCGGCCCTGCCCCGATCTCGCCTTCCAACCCTTCGTTCATCATCGGCTCGGCAGAAATCACCCCGCTGTCCCAGGCTGCCGCTTTTGCGGCTTTCGCCAACAAGGGCGAGTACTGCGAACCACGTGCCATCAACAGCGTGACCGACAAGGACGGCAACGAGTACAAGGTCAAGAAGGAATCCTGCTCCCAGGAGATCGACCCGACCTACGTTGCCGATCTGAACGGCACCCTGAAGAAGATCGCCACCAACCGCGTCTCCAAGGGCCGCGTCGACGGCCCAATCGCTGGCAAGACCGGTACCAACAACTACGCGTCCTCGACCTGGTTCGTCGGCTACACCACCGGAATTTCGACCGCCACCTGGGTCGGCCGACTCAAGGGCAAGGCCGGCGAAGAGAAGAACCAGATGCACGGCGCGATGGTCAACGACAAGAAGGCCCCTTGGATGGTCGATTCCTCGACCTTCGCCGCCCCGCTGTGGGTGGACTTCATGGAGGAGGCCGTGCACGAATACGAGCGGAACAACTTCGGTTCGGCCCGTCGCCAGCCGCCTCCGCCAAAGCCGAAGGAAGAAGACGATTCCAAGTCCGACTCGGATGAGAAGGACAATGACAAGGAAGAGTCGAAGGAAGATTCCAAGCCTAAGGAAGAATCCTCGCCGAAGCCCGACTCCGATAACAAGGGCAACGGAAACGGCAACGGCAAGAAGTCCGATGACTAGCTGAATATTCGAAAGGCCGCGTTCAACTTTGGTTGGACGCGGCCTTTCGGTTTAGATTGGCATAGGAGAACTCCACCAGAAGTTGCCTCCGGGCTTGAAAGGACGATGGCACAGAAGTCATGGTTGAACAGAATAATTTCGCTTCGGCATTACGTCATGCCAGCGGTACTGCGGCCCTTGCCGCCACCGGCGCTCTGGCTATCGGCGGAGCTCTGGTGGGCTATGGCATGCTGGAGGCCCAGAAGTTCGGGCTGCGCCACGAATCGCTTAAGGTCCTGCCCCGCGGATACGGCGACATCAAGGTCCTGCACCTTTCGGACATCCACATGGTTCCAGGGCAGGAAGCCAAAACCCAGTGGCTGCGCGGTCTGGCTGATCTGAAGCCCGACTTTGTCATCAACACCGGGGATAACCTCAGCCACCGCAAGGCCGTGCCGGCTTTGATCAAGGCGCTGGAACCGCTGATGGCTTTCCCTGGCGCCTTCGTTCCCGGGTCCAATTGCTACTACGCTCCAAAGCTGAAGAACCCGTTCAGGTATTTGGCTCCTTCCACCGGAACTCCCAACCCTGCCCCGCGCGACCAGTTGCCGTTCGAAGAAATGCACCGGGCCTTCGGCGGAGCCGGCTGGATCAACATGTCCAACCGTGCGCATTCCACGGTGCTCAATGGCCTGCGCCTGGATCTTACCGGCGTGGATGATCCGCACATCGACCGGGACCACTTCGCTGGCTGGCCGCGTGGTTCCTCCTCAAGCAGCCAGGCGCCCCACGTGCGCATTGCGCTCACCCACGCGCCCTACCAGCGGGTTCTTGACCAATTCACCGAGGCGAAGGCTGACGTCATTTTCGCTGGCCACACCCACGGCGGCCAGGTGTGCATCCCGGGCTATGGCGCGTTGGTCTCCAACTGCGATCTGCCTACGTGGCGCGCCCGCGGCCTGAGCGATTGGGAATACAACGGCAACACCGTTCCGTTGAATGTTTCCGCTGGCGTGGGCACCTCGCGCTTCGCTCCGATTCGCTTCGCCTGCCCGCCGGAAGCCGTCATGGTTACCCTGGCTGCCCGCGACTAAGCCACGAAATTTCTTCGGGTAATCCCCGGTCAAGCACCTTCTTGGTGCTCGACCGGGGATTATTTGCCTCCAATATGAAGCACTTCTTTCCAATAGTTGCCTATTGATTGAATTATCCCAACTACTGCCGGTAGTCTGTAGCTCTGTCAAACTTCTGGATGAATGCGGGGTACCGTGGCTCAAGCTCAACAAGCCGGTTCGAAAGATCCGGTCCCGCTCTCCGCAACACTGAAACGGCTTGCTCCTTTCGTCAAGCCGATCTTCCCCCGGCTCTTTTGCGGTTTCCTCTGCGCGCTCGGCGCCGGCATTGTCGCGCTGGCCATCCCCCAGGTGCTCGCCTGGCTGGTGAATGTCGTCCTGCATCGTGATGGAGCAGCTTCGGAGGTGTGGCTCTCTGTTGGCATCGTTGCCGCATTGGGCTTTGTCGAAGCCCTGCTGATCTTCCTGCGCCGCCAATTCGTGCTGAATCCCGCAGCCGGCCTTGAAGCGCAGATGCGCATCCGCTTCTACAAGCACCTGCAGCGCCTGCCCGTGGCGTTCCACGAACGCTGGGGCTCGGGGCAGCTGCTCTCCCGCTCCATGTCGGATCTCTCCTTGTTGCGCCGCTGGCTCGCATTCGGCGCGATGATGCTGGTCGTTGAAACTGTCACCGTCATCACCGGGCTAGTGCTGATGTTCACCCATTCATGGATCCTGGGATTGCTCTACCTGCTGGGATCCATCCCGATTGCCATCAAGGCCTACCGTTTCCGCAACGACTACCGGGCTGCCAGCCGCCGCAGCCAGGACCAGGCTGGCGACCTGGCCACCGCGGTGGAAGAATCAGTGCACGGCATCCGCGTCATCAAGGCCTTCGGCCGCGGACCGCATGTCTACGCGGGCTTCAGCGCCCAGGCCAAGTCCCTGCAGGAAACCGAAATAACCAAGGCCAAGACCCTGGCCAGCTTCCTGCTCACCGTGGTTGCGGTGCCTGAAACCATTCTGGGCATCGGCCTGCTCATCGGCATTGCCCAGGTCGCCAACGGCACGCTGAGCGTCGGCTCGCTGGTGGCCTACTTCGCCATCGCCGCGGTCATCGCCGGCCCCGTCGAGGGCATGGGAATGCTGCTGGGCATGACGCTGAGCACCAAAACTGCGCTGGACCGCCACTTCGAGGTCATGGATTCAATCAATGACATCGCTTCCCCCGCGCAGCCCCGGGTCCCTGCAGAACGCGATGGCAGCGTGAAGCTGGAGCATGTGCGCTTCGCCTACCCGGATACCGCCGGCAGCCACCGGCCGATCCTGGCCGACATCAACCTGGAGATCTGTCCCGGGGAAACCATGGCCCTGGTCGGCATCACCGGTTCGGGCAAGTCCACCTTGCTGAATCTGGTTCCGCGCCTGCATGAGGCGACCGCCGGCGAGGTGCTCATCCATGGACAGGACGTCAAGGACTGGGACCTCCAGGAACTGCGAACCGAGATCGCCGTGGCTTTCGAGGACACCACCTTGTTCTCCACCTCCATCCGCGGCAACGTGCTGCTCGGCGCCCCGGAAAACCTGGATGAGCAGCAGCGCGAAGCCCTGCTCGCCGAAGCCCTGGACGTCGCCCAGGCGCAGTTCGCCTACGCGTTGCCCGAAGGGGTAGACACCTTGATCGGCGAGGAAGGCCTGTCGCTATCGGGCGGCCAGCGCCAGCGCATCGCCTTGGCCCGCGCCATCGCGGCGCGCCCGAGCGTCCTGGTCCTCGACGATCCGCTGTCCGCCCTGGATGTGCGTACCGAGGAACTGGTCACCGAGAGGCTGCGCGAAGTCCTGGCCGGAACCACCACGCTGATCGTGGCCCACCGGCCCTCGACCGTGATGCTCGCCGACCGCGTGGCGCTGCTGCGCGATGGCCGCATCGACGCGGTGGGAAGCCACGCCCACCTGCTGAGCACCAATGAGCATTACCGATTCGTCATCGCCAGCCTGGATGACGAAGACCAGCCAGCCACCGTGGAGGTCTCCCGATGAGCAAGCCACTGGGCGTCGCCAATGAAGACGCCATCAAGCTCTCTGCCGCCGAACGCAAGGTCGTGCGGCAACGTTCCTTCCGGCTGCTGGCCTCGCTGGCCGTGCCGCAGAAGAAGCTGTTCGTCCTCACCGTGGTGCTGGTGCTGTTCTCCAACGCGGCACGCGTGCTGCTTCCGGTGCTGATCGCCTTCTCGATCGACTGGACCCTGCCGCAGGTGCGCGAAGGCAACTGGGGTGCCCTGGGGATGACCGGGGCCGGATACATCGTGTGCGCCGTGCTCAGCGGCGTGCTGCTCTCCTGGTACATCACCAGTGCGGCGAAGATCTCCCAGGCGATGCTCCTGGATCTGCGCCAGCAGGTCTTCCGCCATACCCAGCGGCTGAGCCTCGAATTCCACGAGAATTACACCTCCGGGCGGATCATTTCCCGGCAGACCTCCGATCTGGAAACGCTGCGCGAGCTGCTCGATCAAGGCGTCTCGGAACTGGCCTCCTCCTGCGTGTTCGTAGTCTTCACCCTGGTCTCGATTTTCTTCCTCGACTGGCGCAGCGGCCTGGTGGTCTGCGTGGCCGCCCTCCCGGTAGCGATCCTCTTCTTCTGGTACCAGCGCCGCTCCGAACTGCTCTACCGCGAATCCCGCGTGGTCTCGGCCAAGGTCATCTCCACCTTCGTGGAAACCATGACCGGCATCCGCGCGGTCAAGGCCTTCCGCCGCGAGGAAGCCAACGACGCGAACTACTCGGATCTCGCGGAGCAGTACCGGGTGAACTCGGTGCGTTCCTTCAACCTCTTCGGCGTCCTGCAGCCGGGACTGGTCTTGATCGGCAACCTGACGGTGGCGGCATTGCTCGCCTACGGCGGATTCCGCATCATCGACGGCACCATGCAGGTCGGTGCGATGGTGGCCATCCTGCTGGCCTCCAAGCGCCTGTTCCAGCCAGTCGAGCAGATCGCCATGTTCTATTCCTCGCTGCAGTCGGCCACCGCCGCCCTGGAGAAGGTTTCGGGGCTGCTGGAGGAAGAACCGACGGTCCGCGAGCCTGCGGCCCCGCGCACCATCCGCAAGGTGGCCGGCGAGCTGGTCTTCAAGGACGCGGTCTTCGGCTACGGCGAGGGCCCGGTGATCATGGAGGAATTCAACCTGCGGATCCCGGCGGGCCAAACGGTGGCCGTGGTAGGCCAGACCGGTGCCGGCAAGTCCACGCTGGCCAAGCTCATTGCCCGCTTCTACGACCTGCGTTCGGGCACCTTGGAACTGGATTCGGTGCCGATAAACGAGCTGTCGAACCAGGAACTGCGCCAGCACGTGGTGATGGTCACCCAGGAGGCGTTCCTCTTCTCCGGATCGGTGGCCGAGAACATCGCGCTGGGCCGGCCGGGCGCCTCCCCGGAGGATATCGAGTCCGCCGCCCGCGCGGTCGGCGCCCACGAGTTCATCATGGATCTGCCTGAGGGCTACGGCACCGACGTGAACAAGCGAGGCGGACGGGTCTCAGCCGGCCAGCGCCAGCTGATTTCCTTTGCCCGCGCCTTCCTGGCCGATCCTGCGGTGCTGATCCTTGATGAGGCTACCAGCTCCCTGGATATCCCTTCGGAACGGGCCGTGCAGCGCGGACTGCAAACCCTGCTGGGCAACCGCACCGCGCTGATCATCGCGCACCGCCTGTCCACCGTGCAGATCGCGGACCGCGTGCTGGTGGTCCATGATGGCAAGATCACCGAGGACGGCACCCCAGCGCAGCTGATTGCCGATGAAGGACGCTTCGCGGCCCTGCACAAGGCCTGGAAGGACTCGCTGGTCTGATCCCGCCCAGGACAGCGTAAAGCCCTCCGCAGATCACTTCGATCAGCGGAGGGCTTTGCCGTGCGTGGTTCTTCTTCGCCTGCGCCTAGGCGCTGAAGACCTGGCCGGTGAGCCGTTCATAGGCCTCGATGTAGCGGGCACGGGTCTTCTCGATGATTCCGGCTGGCAGCTGAGGCGGTTCTTCGCCCGAGTTCTTGTCCCAACCCGATTCGGCGGAGGTCAGCCAGTCGCGGACGAACTGCTTGTCGAAGCTGGCCTGCGCCTGGCCCGGCTTGTAGGATTCGGCATCCCAGAAACGCGAGGAATCCGGGGTCAGCACCTCATCGCCCAGGGTGATCTCGCCGGTGGCCGGATCAGCTCCGAACTCCACCTTGGTATCGGCCAGGATGATGCCGCGCGCGCGGGCGATCTGCTCGGCCTGCTCGTACAGGGCCACGGTCTTCTCGCGCAGCGCCTCGGACACTTCGGCGCCAACGCGTTCCACGGTCTGCTCGAAGGAGATGTTCTCGTCGTGCTCCCCCACCTCGGCCTTGGCCGATGGTGTGAACAGCGCCGGTTCCAGGCGCGAGCCATCCACCAGTCCTGCCGGCAGTGGCAGCTCGCACACGGTTTGCGAGACCTTGTACTCGGCCAGGCCCGATCCGGTCAGGTATCCGCGGGCGATGCACTCGATCGGGTACATCTCCAGCTTCTTGCACACCATCGCGCGTCCGGCCACCTCGGCTGGAACATCGGTGGAGATGACATGGTTGGCGAAGTCGCCCAGCTGCTCGAACCACCAGAGACTGAGCTGGGTCAGCACCTTGCCCTTGTCCGGGATTTCGCTGGCCAGCACGAAGTCGTAGGCGCTGATGCGGTCGGAGGCCACCACGAGGACACGGTCGGTGCCTTCGAAGCTGGCGCCCGCAGGCACGTACAGGTCGCGTACCTTGCCCGAGTAGTAATGGTCCCAACCTTCTAGGTCGAGCACTTCGGTCTGGAATCCTGCCATGAGTTCTGTAGTCCTCTACTTGCTTTCGTTGGCGATGGCGATTTCGCCGCGTTCGGCCTTCAACGCAATGTCGGTGCGTGACTGGGCACCGTCCCAGCTGATCTCGGCAACCCCGGCGTACGCTGCGGCGCGGGCCGCGGCGAGGTCATCGCCCAGGCCCACCACGGCCAGTACGCGGCCACCGGAAACAATGATGTTTCCTTCAGCATCCGCGGAAGTTCCGGCATGCATCACGTGCACGCCGTCAATTCCGTTGGCTGCCTCCAGCCCGGAGATCACCGCTCCCTTGACCGGGGTGTCCGGGTAGTTCTCGGCGGCGATGACCACATCAACTGCGGTCTGCGCGGACCAGGTCAGCTGCTCGGCATCATCGAGCCGGCCCTTGGCGGCAGCCAGCAGCACACCGCCCAGCGGAGTCTTCAGCCGGGCAAGGACAGCCTGGGTTTCCGGGTCGCCGAAGCGGGCATTGAACTCGATGACGCGGATGCCGCGCTTGGTGATCGCCAAGCCGCAGTACAGCACGCCGGTGAACGGGGTGCCGCGCTTTTCCATTTCGCGCAGGGTCGGGTAGGCGACGCGGTCCATGACCTCGTCGACGAAGCTCTCAGCCAGCCATTCCAGCGGCGAGTAGGCACCCATGCCACCGGTGTTCGGGCCTTCGTCGTTATCGAAGATGCGCTTGAAGTCCTGTGCCGGGGCCAGCGGAACAGCATGCTTGCCATCGCAGATGACAAACAGGGAAACTTCTGGGCCATCGAGGAATTCTTCGATCACTACGGTTCCGCCGGCGGCAAAGCAGGCTTCTGCGTGCTCCAGCGCTTCGTCGCGATCGCCGGTGACCACGACGCCCTTGCCGGCGGCCAAGCCATCGTCCTTGACCACGTACGGCGCACCGAAGTCATCCAGCGCACTGGCGGCTTCCTCGCGGTTGGTGGCCACATGGGCCATGGCGGTGGGAACCTCAGCGGCAGCCATGACGTTCTTGGCAAAAGCCTTGGACGCTTCGAGCTGCGCGGCAGCCTGGGTCGGGCCGAAGACCGGGATCTGCGCTGCGATCAGCGCATCGGAAACACCGGAAGCCAGCGGCGCTTCGGGGCCGACGACCACCAGATCGCTGCCCAATTCCTGGGCGAGCGCGACGACTGCGGCAGGGTCCTGCGCATCGATCGCGTGGGTAGTGACGTCCTGTGCGATACCGGCGTTGCCGGGGGCGCAATGAACTTCGTTGACGTAGGGGTCTGCACTCAGTGCACGGACAATTGCATGCTCACGGCCGCCTGGGCCAATAACCAGTACCTTCACCCGGTCGAGTTTACCGGAGATCCAGCGGGTCAACCGCGTCTATGACGCACAGGCATTAGCCGCAGGCCCCGTCCATCAAGCCGCCCGCCTGGCACCGGGCCGCGGGGCGAATTCGGCAGCAGCAAGCCCAAAGCACCCCCTGGAAGTCTTCGGCACAGCATCATGCCGGCATCCAACCAGCGCTGCGTTGGCTGAACTAGAGTTGGCATGGCTGGATTTCTTGGTTTTCCAGATCCACAGTAGATGCCCAGCGCACGCAAATATGACGTTTCTCCGTCATTGAGAGAAAGTGGAATTGACCCATGGCAATCAAACGGCGCGTTGATGAAACCGCTGGCCGAGCGGCCCTGCGCGAATGGTCCGGAACCACGCAGGGACAAGGAAAAATAGCCCGCCCGGTGCTCGCCACCGCGGTGCGCTTTTCGCTGGAGGAGCTGGCCTCCCGCGCCGAGGGCAACTCGGTCGAGGTACGCGTTCCGCCCTTCGGTGTGACTCAGTGCATAGCAGGTCCCCGGCACACCCGCGGAACACCCCCGAACGTGGTCGAAATGCCTGCTGAACTCTGGCTTTCCCTTGCTACTGGGCGTATCGGCTGGGCCGAGGCCTTGCAGACTGGGCAATTGCATGCTTC
The DNA here is from genome assembly GCF_044769125.1 of Glutamicibacter sp. NPDC090743. Taxonomy (NCBI): domain Bacteria; kingdom Bacillati; phylum Actinomycetota; class Actinomycetes; order Micrococcales; family Micrococcaceae; genus Glutamicibacter; species Glutamicibacter sp. NPDC090743. The sequence continues at coordinate 27,037 of NZ_JBIVXE010000005.1, forward strand.
GGGACTTAGGGCAGACTTGTCAGCGCACCTACCACTTATTGAGTACCCTTAAAGGTATGGAGCAACACCCCGCTACCCCGTCTTCTGCCGATCAGAGTGTTGAAGTGCATATTCACTCGTCGCCCAAGTTCTGGCCGTTCATTTTGACTTTCGCGGTCCTTGGCGCGCTAGCCGGTCTCATCATTGGACTGCTTGGCGAACCATCGCAGGATTACACCCGCACCTCGGCGTCCGGATTCTTCGCCATATTCGGTGCAGGCCTGGGCGTAGGCATCGGCGCATTGGCGTATGTGATTGTTGATCGCGTGACCTCACGCAAAACCACCAAGCATCTGGCAGTTCCTCTGGCCGAGGACACTGACTCCAGCGGACTACAAGGCTAGGCAGCTTTTCTCCTGAATTAGAAGAGCAGGCGGCCGCGCACCTGGCCGCCACCCACCACATTTTTGGTCGGTGTCGACCAACTGGAACATGAGAGAATAACCAACATGGCGCGTGGCGATGGATTCTTAAATCACGACCTGCTTCCAAACGAAAAGGGGCCGCAGGATGAATGCGGCGTTTTTGGCGTTTGGGCTCCTGGCGAAGAGGTCGCAAAACTCACCTATTACGGCCTGTACGCCCTGCAGCACCGCGGACAGGAATCCGCTGGTATTGCCACGAGCGACGGTGCGCGTATCAACGTCTACAAGGACATGGGCCTGGTCTCCCAGGTGTTCGACGAGAATACGCTGAACTCCATGGCCGGCCAGCTGGCTATCGGCCACTGCCGCTACTCGACCACCGGTGCCAGCCACTGGGCCAATGCGCAGCCGACCTTGGGCCCGACCCAGGCCGGTACCGTCGCCCTGGCCCACAACGGCAACCTGACCAACTCCGCTGATCTGGCCGATATGGTCTCCGCCAAGCAGCGGGCCGAAGGCGGCAAGGTCCGCGGCGAACTCGCCCAGGGCAACACCACCGACACCGCCTTGGTCACCGCCTTGCTGGCCGGTTCCGAAGGCCAGTCGCTGGAAGAAACCGCGCTGGAGCTGCTGCCGAAGATCGAAGGCGCCTTCTGCTTCGTCTTCATGAACGAGGACACCCTCTACGCAGCCCGCGACCCGCATGGTGTTCGCCCCCTGGTCCTGGGCCGGCTGGACCGAGGCTGGGTTGTTGCTTCGGAGCAGCCTGCACTGGCTACCGTTGGCGCCTCGTTCATCCGCGAAATCGAACCCGGCGAAATGATCGCCATCGACGAGAACGGCGTGCGTTCCACCCGCTTCGCCGAAGCCACCCCCAAGGGCTGCGTCTTCGAGTACGTCTACCTGGCTCGTCCCGATGCTGCCATTGCCGGCCGCTCGGTCTACGAATCCCGCGTGGAAATGGGCCGCCAGCTGGCCCGCGAGAACAGCGCGGACGCGGACATCGTGATCCCGGTTCCGGAGTCCGGCACCCCGGCCGCCATCGGCTACGCCGAGGAATCGGGCATTCCATTCACCCACGGCTTCGTGAAGAACGCCTACGTGGGCCGTACCTTCATCCAGCCATCGCAGACCCTGCGCCAGCTGGGCATCAAGCTCAAGCTCAATGCGCTGGAAACCGTGCTGCGCGGCAAGCGCGTCGTGGTGGTGGATGATTCGATCGTCCGCGGCAACACCCAGCGCGCGGTGGTGCGCATGCTGCGCGAGGCCGGTGCCGCCGAGGTGCATGTGAAGATCTCCTCGCCTCCGGTCAAGTGGCCTTGCTTCTACGGCATCGACTTCGCCTCGCGTGCCGAGCTGATCGCCAACGGCGCTGCCGTGGCTGAGATCGCGACCTCCATCGGCGCGGACTCCTTGGCCTACATTTCCGAAGACGGCATGATCGAAGCGACCCGCCAGCCGCGCGAGCGCCTGTGCACCGCGTGCTTCACCGGCGAGTACCCGATCGCCTTGCCGAACGAGGAGCGCCGCGGCAAGAACCTGCTGGAGCGCAGCAACCAGGGCGGCTGCGAGCCAGGTCCTGATGCCGAGTTCGAAACCAACAGCTAATCCCCTCCACGATCCCAACCATCTCGTTGCAAAGGGCGCCGGAAATGCGGCGCCCAGAACAGAAAAGGAACCGACTGCCATGAGCGGCAATGATCAGCAGCCAACTTCCATCACCTATGCCGGTGCCGGCGTTGACGTTGAGGCCGGTGACCGTGCCGTTGAGTTGATGAAGGGCGCGATCAAGGCAACCCACACCGCGGGCGTTGTCGGAGGGGTCGGCGGCTTCGCCGGGCTCTTCGATGTATCGTTCCTGACCGGTTACAAGAAGCCGTACCTGGCTACCTCCACCGACGGGGTAGGCACCAAGGTTGCCATCGCCCAGAAGCTGGACATCCACGACACCATCGGCCAGGACCTGGTCGGCATGGTGGTCGACGATATTGTCGTGGTGGGCGCCAAGCCGCTGTTCATGACCGACTACATCGCCACCGGCAAGGTCGTCCCGGAGCGCATCGCGGATATCGTGCGCGGCATCGCGGAAGGCTGCAAGCTGGCCGGCACCGCGCTGGTTGGCGGCGAAACCGCGGAGCACCCGGGCCTGCTGGCCGAGGACGAATACGATGTTGCCGGTGCTGCTACCGGTGTCATCGAAGCTGACCAGCTGCTGGGCCCGGAGCGCGTGCGGGCCGGCGACGTCGTCATCGGCATGGCGTCCTCGGGCATCCACTCCAACGGCTACTCGCTGGTGCGCCGCGTCATCGCCCACGCCAAGTGGGAGCTGGAACGCGAAGTTGCAGAGTTCGGCAAGACCCTGGGCGAGGAACTGCTGGTTCCGACCCGCATCTACACCACCGCGTGCCTGGATCTGGTGGGCGAACTGAACGACGGCGAGAACTTCGGCGTGCATGGCTTCAGCCACGTCACCGGTGGCGGCCTGGCTGCCAACCTGGCTCGCGTGCTGCCCCAGGGCCTGATGGCCCGTGTGGACCGCTCGACCTGGTCCCTGCCAGCAGTCTTCTCCACCATCGCCCAGCTGGGCAACGTGCCGCAGCCTGACCTTGAGCGCACCCTGAACCTGGGTGTGGGCATGGTTGCTGTTGTTGATCCAGCTGTAGCTGATCGTGCCGTAGAGCTGCTGAACAAGGCTGGCATGGGAGCTTGGGTCATGGGCGGCGTCGAGAATATCGATCCAGCGGCAGCCGATGCCGGACTGGACTACGTCCAGGGAGCCAAGGGCGTTGACGGCGGCGCAGTGCTGCTGACCGGCAACTACGCCAAGTAGTACTCGCAGGATCCGCTTCCTTGCCGATGCGCCGCACTGATCCCATTGCGGCGCATCGGTTCTTAAACGCCATCGCCATGCGAATGGGGATGCAGGGTTGAGCGGAGCCCTCTTGCCCGGCTTCCAGGCGCCAGGCAATGCTGCCGGTGGTGCTGCACCAGTGCGAGCTTCCTGCCGTGCTGAGTGCCCAGAGCAGCATTTGGCACGCTTCATTGGTGTCCCTCGCGGGACGAAATACCGGCCTGCTAGTCCAGTTGCTTCAGGGCGTGCTCCAAAGGCACACGCCAGCGCCAGGTTGCTTTTTGTTCACCGCGGACGTGGCCGTTGGTAATCAGCGCCACCGGCAAATCCCGCTTGACGAAGTTCAACAGGATCTTGTACCCGCTCATCACTGCAAGGGAGGAGCCCAGCACCAAGAGCGATGTGGATTCCGCTTCCAGTGCCGCAATGCGTTCCTTGCGTTCAACCGGAACGTTCTCGCCGAAATACACCACATCAGGCTTCAGGGCCAGCGAGCCGCAGCTCAAGCAGGCCACCATGTTGAACCGGTCAACCAGATACTGGGGCAGCTCCACATCCCCATCGGGGTTCACCGCGCTGGGGTCGATTTCCACGGCCTCCAAATAGCCCTTGTTGGCCGCCTGCAGGCGCAAATCAAAGTCATTGCGGTTCTCGCTGTATCCGCAGTCCAGGCAGCGGACGATCGACAAGTCGCCATGGACCGGAATGACCCGTTTGGATCCGGCCTGCTGGTGCAGCCCGTCAACGTTCTGCGTAATGATTCCACTGATTTTCCCGTGCTCTTCCCACTGCACCAAGCGCTGGTGAATGTGGTTAGGCTCGGCTTTGTCCATATGGCGCCAGCCGACGTAGCCACGGGCCCAATAGCGCTGCCGGGCTTCAGGACGGAATCGGAATTCTTGATAGGTCATCGGCCGGTGGCGCTGCAATGAACCGTTGGGTCCCCGGTAGTCGGGGATTCCGGAATCGGTAGAAACACCGGCTCCGGTGACCACCAGGACCCCGCCAGCGGAAAGCATGTGGCGCACCCCGGCACGCGCTTCAGCTTCCGGGGATTCAGGTGCCTGCTGCTCGACAATGCGCTGCATCGACCGGATGGCCGAATGATGCGCCATCTGGATGGATAGCTCTTCTGGAGTGCTCACGTTCCACCTAACAATTACTGGGCACGACAAAGGCCGCAACGACTAAAAGCTAATTTAGCTTAGTCGCTGCGGCTTGTCGCAAAATGTACTGAAGAGCTGTACCACTCAATGCTTAAGGTGTGGCACTCTGAGCCAAGGACTCCCGGCATCAGAAGACGAGGCTACTCGTCTTCGTCATCTCCCGAGTACTTCTTAGTCAGCTCGTCGTATTCCGAATATTCTTCGTCATACGATGAATCATTACGCTCAGTGTTCTGAGCATGATGATCGGACTGAACGCCCAACTCGCGTTCAAGTGCCGAAAGGTCAGTGGACGGCGAGTAGTACTTGATATCTCGCGCCTGACGCTGTGCTTTAGCCTTTTGACGGCCGCGCCCCATGGCGTGACCCCCTCTTTTCAGTAGAGTCGGGAGGTGGTCCACCTTGAAAAGATGAAGGCCCCCGAATATGTGATCAGTTCTTTCGTAATTAAAGGTTAACACGATTCACCGGCGAGCGCTGAATGCAACACCCTCCGAAACCGCTAGACTGTCGATTAGTCCAACGACTATGTATTGAGCCGGCGAGCGATCGCCCGACCCAACCACGAAGGAGCTCAACAGGTGGTGGAAAACAATCTGCCCGAGCCGCAGGCGGCTTTACCGCCATTGCAGCCAGAACCGGAGAAGCCCAAGCGTCAAAGTGCCCAATGGGCCTTGATGATTGTCGCCGTTCTCGCACTGGCCGCGGCAGTGGTTTTCGTGGTGTTGAGACTAGTGGATCCCCCTGCTTCGCCAACTGCGAACAACGTGGAGCGCAACGAGAATCCAGGCCTCGACGGCATTGTTGCCACCGAGATGCCTCCAACCCAGTTGGAGCAAGGCGACTGCCTGCGCGGATTCAATTCGCCATTGGATCCGCAGACGGTCGTGACCTGTGATTCCTCCCACAACGCCCAGCTGATCGGCATCTTCCAGGTCACCGGCGAGGAGTACCCGGGAGCCAACGTGCTGCTCACCCAATCCGAAGACCTGTGCAAATCGGTGTCACTGGATCCTCGTGCAGGGCTGGACTCCACATGGACCTATCACTTCTCGCGTCCCTCTGAGAGCACCTGGGGCCAGGGCGACCGCACCGTTTCATGCTTCCTGAGCCTGTCCGAGGGCGACGTCCGCAACTCGTTGCTGCCCGAGGGCGCTACGGATGGAGAATCGGAGAACTCCGAAGAGGAGCCGTCCAAGGCACAGGAGACCACCGACAGCTAAGTCTGCGTTCAGGAAAAATGGCGAGGGCATGAACGGAATTCCATCCGTTCGTGCCCTCGCCATTGACAGGCTCCTAGGCCTTCTTGGCAACTTTGAGCTTGTCGCCAACTTCGTCCAGGGTGACCTCTACGGTATCCCCGTCCTGCACCGTTCCAGCCAGGATCTCCTTGGCCAGCCGGTCTCCGATCTCGCGCTGCACCAGGCGGCGCAGCGGACGAGCGCCGTAGGCAGGATCGTAACCGGTCAGGGCCAGCCAATCGCTGGCGGCCTGATCCACCTCCAGGTTCAAGCGGCGGTCGGCCAAGCGCTGTGCGAGCAGGTCGATCTGCAGCTTGACGATGCTGCCCAGCTCTTCGATGCTCAATGGATCGAAGAGGATGACCTCATCGAGACGGTTCAAGAACTCCGGCTTGAACGATGCATTGACCACGCTCATCACCGCTGACTTCTTGGCCTCGTCTTCCATGCTCTGGTCCACCAGGAACTGGGAACCCAGATTCGAGGTGAGGATCAGAATGGTATTCCTGAAGTCCACGGTGCGGCCTTGGCCATCGGTCAGCCGCCCGTCATCGAGCACCTGCAGCAGGATATCGAATACTTCCGGATGCGCCTTTTCCACCTCGTCCAGCAGAATCACCGAGTACGGGCGGCGACGCACAGCTTCGGTCAGCTGCCCGCCCTCTTCATACCCTACGTAGCCCGGAGGGGCACCGACCAGGCGCGAAACCGCATGCTTCTCCGAGTATTCGGACATGTCGATCCGCACCATCGCCCGTGGATCATCGAAGAGGAAGTCAGCCAGGGACTTGGCCAGCTCCGTCTTGCCGACACCGGTAGGACCCAGGAACAGGAAGGATCCGGTAGGCCGGTTCGGGTCGGCAATCCCGGCGCGGGTACGGCGAACGGCATCAGAGACAGCGGCAATAGCCTGCTTCTGCCCCATCAGGCGCTGCCCGATGATTTCTTCCATATCCAGCAACTTCTGGCTTTCACCCTGCAGCATGCGCCCGGCCGGAATACCGGTCCACGCCGAGATGACTTCTGCAATGTCATCCGCGGTGACTTCCTCGGCAACCATGGTGTGCGTATCGGCCTTATCGGCTTCGGCAGCAGCCGCCGCATCCAGTTCCTGCTGCAGCGTTGGGATCTCCCCGTAGAGTAGGCGAGAGGCCTGCTCCAGGTCGCCCTCGCGCTGGGCCTTGTCGGCCTGGCTGCGCAATTCGTCGAGCTTGACCTTCAGGTCGCCGACGCGGTTCAACCCGGCCTTCTCCGCTTCCCACTGGGAGTTCAGCGCGTCCAGCTGTTCCTTCTTGTCGGCCATGTCCTTGCGTAGCGCATCCAGGCGTTCCACCGAGGCTGGATCCGTTTCATCGGACAGCGCCAGCTCCTCCATGGTCAGCCGGTCCACCTCGCGGCGCAGCTCATCGATTTCCTCCGGAGCCGAGTCGATCTCCATGCGCAGGCGGCTAGCGGCCTCATCAACCAGGTCGATGGCCTTGTCTGGCAGCTGGCGGCCGGAGATGTACCTGCTGGACAGCGTGGATGCTGCCACCAAGGCGGAGTCCGCAATGGAAACCTTGTGGTGCGCCTCGTAGCGCTCCTTCAACCCACGCAGGATGGCAATGGTGTCATCCACGCTGGGCTCGCCGACATACACCTGTGCGAAGCGGCGTTCCAGGGCGGGATCCTTCTCGATGTTCTCGCGGTACTCGTCCAAGGTAGTAGCACCAATCAAGCGCAACTCGCCGCGGGCGAGCATTGGCTTGAGCATGTTCCCCGCGTCCATGGCGCCTTCGGAGGCTCCGGCGCCGACCACGGTGTGGATCTCGTCAATGAAGGTGACTATCTGGCCGTCCGAAGCCTTGATCTCTTCCAACACCGACTTCAGCCGCTCTTCGAATTCGCCACGGTACTTGGCGCCGGCGACCATGGCGCCCAAATCCAGCGAGATCAGGGTCTTGCCACGCAGGGATTCCGGCACGTCGCCCGCGATCATGCGCTGGGCAAGCCCCTCAACGACAGCGGTTTTGCCAACGCCTGGCTCGCCGATCAGCACGGGGTTGTTCTTGGTTCGGCGGGAGAGCACCTGGACCACGCGGCGGATCTCGCGGTCGCGGCCGATGACTGGATCCAGCTTGCCCGAGCGCGCCAGGGCGGTCATGTCGGTGCCGAACTTCTCCAGGGACTGGAAGGTGGCCTCCGGATCCGGATTATCGACCTTGCGGTCGCCGCGGATGGTGGGCAAGGTGCCCACCAGCAGTTCGCGGGTGGCCCCGAATTCGCGCAGCGCGTCGCCGGCTTTGGTCTGGTCTGATGCCAAGGCGATAAGCAGGTGCTCCGTGGAGACGTAGGTGTCCCCCATTTCTGCGGCAGCCGCTTGGGCGTTGCTCACAACCTGCAGCAGCTGTCGGGAGTACTGGGCCTGGGCCACTGAACTGCCGGAGCTGGAAGGCAATGCGTTGATGACAGCGCTTGCCTTGACCGAAAGCGCGTCGACATCCAATCCGGCGGTCTTCAGGAGGGCGACTGCGACGGAGTCGCGCTGGTCCAGCAAGGCCTTCAGCAGGTGCGCAGGTTCAATCTGCGGATTGCCTGCGGTTGAAGCGTTCATCCCGGAAGCCGAGAGAGCTTCTTGGCTCTTAGTGGTGAGTTTGGTGTCCACGCGCATCCTTTCTCTAATTGGGTGAACCCATAAACTTGAGTGTACTTAACTCAACTCTACCCGCACTCTTCGTATTCCAGCTAGAGCAAGATTTTCGAAAGATTTTCTATTTCACTTGCCCAGAAGCAAAACCCCTTGTCACTGATGATTTGCCGACCTAAAATAAGGCATGGCCAACCCGGATTCCAAAGACATTTTTTCACTGACCCACGATGATCTGATCCAAGTTTTCATCGATCAGCACCGGCAGATGCTGCTTTCCTGCACCGGCGGACTGAGTGAAGCCGAAGCCAGATTGAAGTTGGTTGAATCCAAGACCACGCTGCTCGGGCTGGTGAAACATGCGATCTTCGTGGAACGGGTCTGGTTCGGTGAAGCAGCCACCGGCCGGAGCCGTACAGAGCTGGGCATTGCCTCTTCGCCCAGCAAATCATTCGACTTGGAGGCTTCCGACACCATCGATTCGATTCGGCACGAATATGCCCAAGCCATCGAACTGTCGCATCAAGCAGTCGAAGGCAAAACAGGGGATGACGTCTTCTCAAGCAACCGGCGTGGACCGCTGCCGCTGCGCTGGATCCAGCTGCATATGCTGCGTGAACTGGCGCAGCATTGCGGACACGCAGATATCCTGCGTGAACAAATCCTGGCCGCGCGGAAATAGCGTGCCGCCCTCAACCGGTAGACTCCGGGCATGCCATTAGAACTCCACCCGCTTCCCGCTGAAGAATTCCATTCGTGGATGGCACGAAGTACCGCCGAGTACGTATCGGACCTTGTTGCCGCTGGCAGTTCCCAGCGCAAGGCGCAGGAAGATGCAGACCGGACCATGGGCCGGGCCTTTCCCACCGGATTGCCAAGTTGCACCAATGCGGTATTCACCCTGGAGCATGGCATTTTCGGCGATGTGGGCTATGTCTGGATCGGCCACGACACCTCAGGTGATCCGGCTTCATGGTGGGTTTGGGACATAGTTGTCGACCCCGGGCACCGCGGCAAGGGGTTCGGACGCCAGGCCATGAATTTGGCCGAAGAATACGCCCGTGCCCACGGCGCACGTACCCTGGGGCTGAATGTGTTCGGTTTCAACCAGAGCGCTCGCGGCCTCTATGAATCGCTTGGATATGAAACCACCAGCATCAAGATGCGCAAGTCGCTCTAGCAGCGCCTAGTTCCTGCCCCTGGCCCACGTTGCTCCAAGCGAACTGCATTCTTCGAATTGCTATTGATGCCTACCCAACTGCACAAAGACAAAGTACATTACAGATCATCATGACATCCACGGACCAAGATTTTTCCAGAAGCATCGCATCAGGATAAGCTGGTAGAACGTAAGGGAGTATTCATAATCGTTGAATCCGTCAATACGCAGGACTTCATGGTCCTGCCGGGTTTTGCGGCCAGCCCCGGGGTCGGTGAAGAGACTTACTCAGATGCGTTCGCGCGCTACTTACGAAAGCAGGAATCCCTATGGGAGTTTCCCCTATGATTTGGGGAATCACGATTGTCGTGATTCTCGCCCTTCTGGCCTTCGACTATTTCTTCCACATCCGCAAGGCCCACGTTCCATCGCTGCGTGAAGCGGCCATCTGGTCCAGCATCTATGTTGGCTTGGCCCTCGTTTTCGGTGTTCTGGTGCTGGTCTTCGGCGGCATCGACATGGGTGCCGAGTACTTTGCCGGCTACATTACCGAGAAGGCCCTGTCGGTCGACAACCTGTTCGTCTTCCTGATTATCATCGCCAGCTTCCGCGTACCCCGCGAAGACCAGCAGAAAGTCCTGCTCTTCGGCATCGTCTTCTCGCTGATCGCACGTACCGCCTTCATCTTTGTCGGCGCGGCGCTGATCAACCAGTTCGCTTGGGTCTTCTACCTGTTCGGCCTGATCCTGCTGTTGACCGCGGGCAACCTGCTGAAGAAGGATGACGAATCCGATGAGGCCAACAACTTCATCATCCGGATCGCCAAGAAGCTATTCCACACTACCGACAACTATGACGGCGACAAGCTGTTCACCAAGATCGATGGCAAGAAGGTCCTGACTCCGATGCTGCTGGTCATGGTGGCCATCGGCGGTACCGATATTCTCTTCGCTCTGGATTCCATCCCTGCGATCTTCGGACTCACCCAGAACGTCTACATCGTGTTCACGGCTACCGCCTTCTCGCTCATGGGACTGCGCCAGCTCTACTTCCTGCTCGACGGATTGCTGGACCGCTTGATCTACCTGTCCTACGGGTTGGCAGCAATCCTGGCATTCATCGGCGTGAAGCTGATCCTGCATGCACTGCACGAGAACAACTTGCCATTCATCAACGATGGCGAACACGTGATGGTCATTGAAATCAGCACCGGCCTGTCGCTGAGCGTCATTATCGGCGTCCTGGTGCTGACAATTCTCGCTTCGCTGTTCAGCAAGGCAGGCAAGGCCCAGACTGCCATCGGCAACCTGCGCCGCCATGCCAACAGCTACAACGACCTGAGCTACACCTCGGACGCGGTCGAACGCGAACGCATCTACCGCGCCTTGGTGGAGGAAGAAGCGTATGTGAAAACCATGGAAAAGAAGTACCGCGACAAGGCCAAGGACGTGGACAAGATCCGTGTCGAGGTCGCCGAAGCGCACCGCCAGCACGATGAGTACCTCAAGAGCTGATCAGGTTCGTACATAAAGCAAATGGCTGCCAACCCCATCAAGGGTTGGCAGCCATTCGCTGTCTTGGTGCTGCCTAGCGGCGAACACCGCCGATGAAATAGTCCGAAGGCACAATGACCTTGCCCAGAGGCATCAAGGAAACCGGGATCATCTTCAAGTTTGCGATACCCAGCGGGATGCCGATAATCGAAATGAACATCGGGATCGCGGTTACCACGTGCCCCACGGCAATCCAGATACCAGCAAAAATGATCCAGATGATGTTGCCCAGGGTGGAGAACGCGCCTACCGGGCCGTTGTCGACCACGGTGCGGCCAAACGGCCACAGCGCATAGCCGGCAATGCGGAACGAGGCGATGCCGAATGGAATGGTCACGATCAGCACGCAGCAGATGATGCCTGCCAACACGTAGCCCAAGGCCAGCCACAGGCCGCCGAAAAGCAGCCAAATAATGTTGAGAATACCGCGCACTAAATCAGTCATGGTTATATTCTCTGTCTTTTGCCTGTTTTACTCCATCGGGGATCCCCCCGATTTTCTTCTAGGGGTGTCCAATCCCCTACCGTTCGGCAAGCATCGAAGCAGCTAGCTCGGCTAGGATTAATCATCATGAGCGAATCGAGCGAGCAGCAGCGCCCAGCCCACGGCACTGCCCCTAGGAACCCAGACCTTTTCCGTGCCGAGCCGGTATCCTTCGTGCGCCGCGGCAACCGCCTGCAGGGCCGCCGTGCCAGCGCCTGGGAGCGCAATGCCGATCAGTACGTCATTGAGCCGCCCCGCAAGATCGCCGACACTTCGGTTGCCGATGACTTCCAGCTCGATCCTGCCGAGGCTTTCGGACGCACCGCACCGCTGATCGTGGAGATCGGCACCGGCCTGGGCGAATGCATCGCCAACGCCGCCAAGGATGATCCCGAGCGCAACTACCTCGCCGTTGAGGTCTACCGTCCGGGCCTGGCCCAGCTGATGCTGAAGGTCGAGTCTTTCGGCATCGCCAACGTCCGCGCAGTGCAGGCCAATGCACCAGAGGTTCTGGATGTCATGCTGGACGAGAACAGCGCCGATGAGATCTGGATCTTCTTCTCAGATCCATGGCACAAGCCGCGCCACCATAAGCGTCGCCTGATCAAGGCCTCGTTCCTGGACAAGGTCTCCCGCGTGCTCAAGCCGGGAGGCACCCTGCGCTTGGCCACCGACTGGTCCAACTACGCCGAGCAAATGCGCGAAGTCCTCGAAGCCCATCCGGACTTCGAGAACCAGCATCATGGCAATCTGTCCGGCACTGAGAGCAACCTGACCAAGGTGCGCCGCGAGGGCATGGAAGGCTTCGACCCCGAGCCAGAATTCACCGATGCCCAGGGTGGCTGGGCCCCGCGTTTCGAGCGCCGGATCCTGACCAGCTTCGAAGGCAAGGCGCTCAAGGCTGGTCGTCTGGTCTTCGATCTGGCATACACCCGCATCGGCTAGTCGCCGAAATAAAGCATTGAAGAGGCCATGGAATCCATAGGATGGATTCCATGGCCTCTTCTTCTGCGCAAAGTCTGCACTACGCCCAAGCTCCGAGAATGGACTATGCCGGGGTGCGGCTAGAACAATTGTCAATGGACCACGCCCCGGATCTGATCCAGCTCGCAGCCAACGGCCAGTTGGATGAAGCGTGGTTTGCCACCACTCCATCGGCCGAATCCATGCGCTTGGATATCCAGCGCCGCTTGGCATTGCAGGAAACTGGCGAGATGGCTCCCTTTGCGATCATCGACCTGTCCACCGGCAAAGCGGTGGGGGCCACGACTTACTTGAATATCGACGCGGCAAATCACCGCGTGGAAATCGGCTCAACGTTCCTGGCCATGCCAGCCCAAGGCACCGGGATCAATCCAGCTGCCAAGTTCATGCTGCTGCGCCGGGCTTTCGAGGAACTGGATTGCTATTCAGTGGCTTTCTGCACGCACTGGCACAATGCCGCTTCACGCGCCGCGATTGCACGGCTCGGCGCCAAGCAGGATGGCGTGCTGCGCAATCACAAATATGATCCAAAGAGCGGCACCCTGCGCGATACGGTGGTGTTCTCAATACTCCCGCACGAATGGCCTGCCGTGCGCACCCAATTGGAAGCGCGCTTGGCCCGGCACGGACGGATCTAGCGTCCGATAGCGCGGCGCGCGGTAAACAGCGTCACGGTCGGTTCACGGCGTTCAGGGCGCATGCCCCTAGCCAACGAAACGATGTCGCCTCCAGCGGTGCCCGCAGCGAAGATGCGAGATTGGCCCTGGCGTACGGCGGAAAGTTCTTGGCGAAGCCCATTGACTTCGGTTTGCAGATAGGCGACTTGATCTTGCAGGTCCAGGATGCGCTTGATGCCCTCGAGCGAGACGCCTTCCTTGCTCAAGGCCTGCACCTGGCGCAACAGTGATACGTCGCGCTGCGAGTAGCGGCGTTGCTTTCCGCTCTGGCGGCTGGGCGAAACCAAACCAATGCGGTCATATTGGCGCAGCGTCTGCGGATGCATGTCTGCAAGTTGCGCGGCGACGGAAATGACGAAGACAGGTCGCAGGTACTCCCCGTTCACGTTGCTTCTACCACCTTTCTGCAAGGACCTTGGATTCGGTCCCTATTGCCTTCGAGTCTATCTTCCCTGCCCAGCCAATTCGATGACGGGGCAGGGAAGACAGCCTATTGGGTTCAGAGCTTGGCTTTGGCAGCCAAATCCACTCGTGGATCCTCGCCCTCGGTGGCTGATGCGAAGTCCTCCACGGCCTTCTTTGCAGCATCCGAGAGGTTCTGCGGAATCGCGACATCCAGGACGATCAGCAGATCGCCGGTGGCCTTGGAGGTCTTCACGCCGCGGCCCTTCAGACGCAAGGTGCGCCCGGAGTTGGATCCAGCGGGAACCTTCACCGCAACGGAATCCCCGTCCAGGGTCGGTACGTGGATCTTTGCTCCAAGCACCGCTTCAGCGAAGGTCACCGGCACGTGGATGCGGATGTTGTTCTCTTCGCGCTTGAAGAACGGGTGCTCGCTGACCTTGACCTTGACCAGCAGGTCGCCGTTGCCGGCAGCACCAGGCTGGCCCTTGCCGCGCACGCGCACCGACTGGCCATCCTTGATGCCCGCCGGTATGCGCACGTCAATGACCTCGCCATTCTGCTCGCGCAGGCCAATGGTGGTGCCCTTAATAGATCCGGAGAAGGAAATCGTGGTGCTCGCCGTGCGGTCAGCACCCTTGCGCGGTGGTGCGCTCTGGCCGAAGCCGCCGCCACCGAAACCGCCGCCACCACCGAAGAGGTCGGAGAAGTCCGGCTGCCCGCCGCGGCCACGTGGGCCCGCTCCGCCGCCTCCGAAGAGGTTGGAGAAGATGTCCTCGAAGCCGGCTTGCCCGCCGGGGCCGCCCGGTCCGCCACCAGCAGAGAATCGCGCTCCGCCGCCCATGGCGCGGATCGCGTCGTACTGCTCGCGCTCTTCCTTGTCCGAAAGCACCGAGTTGGCTTCGGAGATGTCCTTGAATTTCTTTTCAGCGGCCGCATCACCCTGGTTGGTATCCGGGTGGTACTTGCGCGCAAGCTTGCGGTACGCCTTCTTGATGTCCGCCTCGCTGGCGTCCTTGGAGACGCCCAGAATGGCGTAAAAGTCTTTTTCGATCCAGTCCTGACTTGCCATCAGGGCCCCATCCTTTCAGTGCCAATTCGACACTGCCCACTGTCGAAGACTCGGCAGTGGGCAGTATCGATTGTGCTATTCGTGGCTATTCGCCGGTTGCTACCAGCACCTGAGCTGCACGCAGGATGATGGTTCCCTTGCGGTAACCGGTGCGCAGCACCTGTCCCACGTGGTCGGCTGGAATCTCGTCAACAGCCTGGCGAAGCAGGGCTTCGTGGATGTTCGGGTCGAACTCCACGCCGGCCTCGTTGATGCGCTCCAGGCCATGCTGAGCCAGAATTCCATCCAGCTTGTTGGCGATCGATGCGAACGGGCCGTCGGCGAGGTCGCCGTGGGCTCGTGCCGCATCGATGTCGTCAAGCACCGGAAGCAGGGTGTTGAGCACGGACTGCACGGCGTTTTCACGCGCTACGGCCCGGTCGCGTTCCACGCGCTTGCGGTAGTTGACGTATTCGGCCTGCAGGCGCAGCAGGTCGTTGCGCAGTTCGGTTTCCACCGCACCGGCCTCTTCCGGCTGCGCCGAATCGGCTTCAGCGCCAGCAGCAGCTTCGTTCAGGATCGCCTCGGCCTGACCCAGGGCGTCAGCGGTTGGCTGCTCGTTGGCGGCCTCTGGCTGGTTCTCCGGCTCCTGGCCGGAGTTCTCGTTCTGGTCCTTTGCCTCGGACATATTCCTAAACTCCTTACTTCTTGTCGGCTTCGTCTTCGTCGATGACCTCGGCGTCGACGATGTCTTCATCAGCGTTCGGTGCCTGCTCGCCCTCAGGAGCCTGGGCGCCCTCGGCCTGCGCGTTGGCGTAGATTGCCTCGCCCAGCTTGGTCTGCGATGCCTGCAGCTTCTCGAACGCGGCCTTGACCTCGTCGTCGTTGTCCTGCTTCTCCAGGGCAGCCTTCAGGGCGTCGACGTCAGCCTGGACCTCGGTCTTGACCTCTTCAGGCAGCTTGTCTTCGTTGTCCTTGATCAGCTTGTCTACGGAGTAGGCAGCCTGCTCAGCGGCGTTACGGGTCTCAGCGGCCTCGCGGCGTGCCTTGTCCTCTTCGGCGTGTGCTTCAGCTTCCTGGACCATGCGCTCGATGTCTTCCTTGGACAGCGAGGAACCACCGGTGATGGTCATCGACTGCTCGGTGCCGGTGCCCTTGTCCTTGGCGGATACGTGCACGATGCCGTTGGCGTCGATGTCGAAGGTGACCTCAACCTGCGGAATGCCACGAGGAGCCGGTGCGATACCGGTCAGCTCGAAGGTGCCCAGCGCCTTGTTGTCGCGGGTGAACTCGCGCTCGCCCTGGAAGACCTGGATGGATACCGAAGGCTGGTTGTCCTCGGCGGTGGTGAAGGTCTCCGAACGCTTGGTCGGGATCGCGGTGTTGCGCTCGATCAGCTTGGTCATCACGCCGCCCTTGGTCTCAATACCCAGGGACAGTGGGGTGACGTCGATGAGCAGAACGTCCTTGCGCTCGCCCTTCAGCACGCCTGCCTGCAGCGCTGCGCCCACGGCGACAACCTCATCTGGGTTCACGCCCTTGTTCGCTTCCTTGCCGGCCAGGTCCTTGACCAGTTCAGCAACGGCTGGCATGCGGGTAGAACCGCCAACCAGGATCACGTGGGCGATGTCCGAAACCTTGACGCCTGCCTCGGCGATGACGTCGTTGAATGGCTTGCGGGTGCGCTCCAGCAGGTCCTTGGTCAGGTCCTGGAACTTGGCACGCGAGAGGTGCTCGTCCAGGTGCACTGGGCCTTCCGGGGTCACCGAGAGGTACTGCAGCGAGATGTTGGTGCTGGTAGCCGAGGACAGTTCCTTCTTGGCCTGCTCAGCAGATTCCTTCAGGCGCTGCAGCGCAATCTTGTCCTTGGACAGGTCCGCGCCCTTGGCCTTGGCCTGGGCCAGCAGCCAATCCACGATGCGCTGATCCCAGTCGTCGCCGCCCAGGCGGTTGTCGCCTGCGGTGGAGCGGACCTGGATGGTCGAGAAGCCGTCGTCGTCCTTGCCGACTTCCAGCAGGGAAACGTCGAAGGTGCCGCCACCGAGGTCGAAGACCAGGATGAGCTCGTCTTCCTGGCCCTTTTCCAGGCCGTAAGCCAGCGCAGCTGCGGTTGGCTCGTTGACGATGCGCAGGACGTTCAGGCCGGCGATCTCGCCAGCTTCCTTGGTGGCCTGGCGCTCTGCGTCGTTGAAGTATGCAGGAACGGTGATCACCGCGTCGGTGACCTTCTCGCCCAGGTACGACTCAGCGTCGTTCTTCAGCTTCATCAGGGTACGAGCCGAGATTTCCTGAGCAGTGTACTTCTTCTCGTCAACGTCAATGGTCCAGTCGGTACCCATGTGACGCTTGACCGATGCGATGGTGCGGTCGATGTTGTTGACGGCCTGGCGCTTGGCGATATCGCCAACCAGGACTTCGCCGCTCTTCGAGAAAGCAACGATCGACGGGGTAGTGCGGTTGCCTTCCGCGTTTGCGATAACGGTTGGCTCACCACCTTCGAGCACGGAAACTACGGAGTTGGTGGTTCCTAGGTCGATACCTACGGCACGCGACATAATGGCTCTCCTTTGCCTTGGTTGAAAGTACTAACGCTGAGGACATTTATCCTCATTGAGCGTTCTGCACTCAAGTTTACTCAGCCGCTTTCGACTGTCAAATCAACTTGAGCGAAGGTGACTCAACTTTGCGTTCTGCTCATTTCAACTGCCGTGGTGAGAGAATAATTCCCATCCTGAAAAAATTTTTCATTCATCCGCTTTCAACGCTTCCAGCGGGCGGGAAAAGCGGCAGCTAGGAGCCACCTCATGGAAACGAAGCGCAAGTTCCAGGATCTGCCACCGGGCGGAAAGATCGCGGTCGCCTCTGCGGCAATTGCCGAGCTGACCTTGATGGTTGCGGCACTGCGGGATTTGTACAAGCGCCCTGCCGAACAAGTCAAGGGTCCAAAGCCGGCATGGGCAGCGGCCAGCATGATCAATTTCCTTGGCCCCATCGCCTATTTTGCTTTTGGACGCCGCAAGTAATCCCTTGGCATTCCATAGCCACTGGAAAGCAAGCCGTCCTCGTTGGTTCGAGGACGGCTTGTTCGCTTTCAGCGATTTCCGGTTAGCCCATCAGGCTAATTCCCCGGGCAGCCAGAACGCCAAACGCGGTGCCCCACAAGATAATCGAGATGATCTGCCAGATGATCACCTTCTGCTTATTGGCGCCGAAGGAGACCAAGGCAGCCGAGGTCACCTGCGAAGGCAGGATGGTCTGCCCCAGAAGGCTCACCCCGGCAATGCCGTATTTATCGAAAGCTCGGCGCAGCTTCTCGAACTTGCGTTCCTTCTTCTCCGAGTCCTTGCCCTTGCGAACCTTGTTGCGCACGGCGTGGGCGCTGTTGACGAACAACAGCATGGAAATCACGTTGCCGATCACGGCGGTGGCGATGGCAGCAACCACCGGAACACCGATAACCACGCCAATGGCCGAACCAAAGTAGGACTCGATCAGCGGAATGGCAGCTAGCAAAGCAACAGCCAAGAACTGTAGCGGTTCTGGGAAGGACGCGGCGAAGTTCTGCAGGGATTCAATCATGGCTGGTGCTCCTGAAGCGGTGAAGGTTAATCGGCGACTCGTTGCTTCAATCCTATGTATCGCCTAGTCGAGGAGGGATCAATCAGCGGAGCTAAACTTTTGACGCGCAATTTCCCGGGTATAACGCAAAACTCCCCCGCATCCATTGGGATGGATGTGAGGGAGTACTCCGCAAGGATTAGTGCCAGCGCCTAGTTGCCACGACCAGCTGGGCTCGATGCGCGACGCGGGCCACGCGAACGGCCACCGGTTGCACCGCCAGCGGCATTCCGGCCGTCGGTTCGCGGTGAGCGCGAAGGGCTCGACGGGCGTTCAGCGTTGGCACCTCGTGCGCCGCGGGCTGGACGGTCAGAGTTCGCACCGCGGGCGCTGCGCGCTGGACGCTCGCCCTGGCTAGCGCCGTCACGTTCCGTACGGCGGCGTTCGCCGCCACGGCCCTGGGCTTCGGCAGCTGGCCTGGCGCCACGCGCCGGGCGCTGGCCGCGGCCACCGCGGCCGGCACCTTCACCGGCAGGCTTGCTCTTGGCAGGATTGCGCTTCTGCTGAGCCGGAGCAACGTAGGCAACCGGCTCGGCAACTTCGCCGACGACCTTGGCCACAACCGGAGAATTCAGGTTGACCTTTTCGAAAGGCACCTTCAGTCCGGCCTGCTTCAGCAAAGTCGAAACGTCGCCCTGCTGATCAGGGGTGCAGATGGTCACTACAGTTCCATCCGAACCCGCACGTGCGGTACGGCCGGAGCGGTGGGTGTAGGCCTTGTGCTCTGCTGGTGGATCTACGTGGACAACCAGCTCCACACCATCAACGTGCACGCCACGAGCGGCTACGTCGGTGGCGACAAGAACCTTCGCCTCGCCTGAAGCAAAAGCAGCAAGGTTGCGGTCACGGGCATTCTGCGAGAGGTTACCGTGCAGGTCTACCGCCGGAACGCCAGCCTTGGACAGGGTGAGCGCCATCTTCTTGGCGTGGTGCTTGGTGCGCATGAACATGATGCGACGGGCAGTGCCCTGGGCCAGAACGCGGATCAGGTCCTTCTTATCATCGTTGCCGATGACGAAGACGTGGTGCTCCATGGTGTTCACAGCGGCCTTGGGTGCATCCACCGAGTGAATGGTCGGGTTGCTCAGGTAGCACTTGACCACCTTGTCCACACCGTTGTCCAAGGTAGCGGAGAACAGCATGTGCTGGATGCCGGTTGGCATGCGGTCCATGATGCGGCGAACTACAGGCAGGAAGCCCATGTCGGCCATGTGGTCGGCTTCATCCAGCACGGAGATTTCCAGCTGGGACAGGTCCACGACCTTCTGCTTGATCAGGTCATCCAGGCGGCCCGGGCAGGCGATGACAATGTCCACGCCCTCATTCATGGCCTTTTCCTGGCGGCTCTGGGCCACGCCACCGTAGATCACGGTGGTACGCAGGCCTGCGGCCTTTGCCAGGGGGTCAACGGTCTTGGCAATCTGGGTCGCCAGTTCACGGGTTGGAGCCATGATCAGCGCTCGTGGGAAACGGGCCTTGCGGCGCTGTGGGCGATCTGCCAGCCGAGCTACCAGGGGCAGCGAGAAGGCCAAAGTCTTGCCGGAGCCGGTCTGGCCGCGGCCCAGGACGTCGCCGCCGGCCAAGGTCGACGGCAAGGTGGCTTCCTGGATCGGGAAAGCGGCTTCGATTCCGCTGGCAGCAAGGACCTTCGACAGGTATTCGGGCACGCCGAGGGCGCTAAAAGTTACGGACATATTCAAACTTTCTCTCTGATTCGCACGCCTGTTTCAGGCGTTGGGTTTCGCCGAGCCAGGAGGAAGTCCGCAACATGCAAGGCCAAGGAAGGCCTGCTGCCAAAAGTGGACCGGCGGAGGTTTTCCGGGCGATCCACAGGAGGGAAATCTAAACTGTCGACGCATGCGCCACAGAATTTTCCGGTGACGCACAAGTATCCATACTACAGTGCAAAAGCGGGGCCCGTCTGTGAGCGGCCCCGCTTTGCACTGCCGCCCCGGGAGACGTTCACCACTAGGGCTCCCGGGACAGTCCACCGCGCTGCCTAGTTCAGCTCGAATTCCTTCTTCGCCAATTTCGAGGGCCACCAGACCTTAGGTCCGATTTCTTCGACCAGCGCCGGCACCAGCAGGCTTCGCACGACGAAGGTATCCAAGAGCACCCCGAAGGCCACGATGAAGCCCAACTGGCCCAGGAACATGATTGGCACCACACCCAGTGCGGCGAAGGTAGCGGCAAGCACCACGCCGGCGGAGGTAATCACGCCGCCGGTGACCTTCAAGCCCACCCGCATGCCCTCACGGGTTCCGCGCTTCAAGGATTCCTCGCGCACACGGGTCATCAAGAAGATGTTGTAGTCAACGCCCAGCGCCACCAGGAAGACGAAGCCGAACAGCGGTACGGATGGATCGGCACCCACGTAGCCGAAGACATTGTTGAAGACCAGCGCACTGACACCCATCGCCGTGCCGTAGGACAGCACGGTGGTCAGGATCAGCAGCACCGGAGCCAGAATGGAACGCAGCAGCAGCATCAAGATCAGCAAAATGGCCAGGAGGGTAATCGGAATGATCTTGAACAGATCCGCGATGGCCGTCTCGTTGGTATCGAGCTGGGTCGCAGTGGTGCCGCCGACCAGCGCGTCGGCGTCGACCGCATGCAGCTGCTCGCGCAGTTCGACCACGGTCTGCTTGGCGGCATCCGAGTCGGCCGCATCGGCCAGCGTCACCGACATCAGGTTGCGGCCTTCGACGCTCATTGGCTCGGCCCCGCGGGCGGCCATGGCCGGTCCGCCGTCTTCAGCCTGCAAGTAGGCCGAATCCACGCCGGTGACATCAAGGGCCTTTTCCAGGGCCGTCTGCGCTTCGGCTTCATCGACAATCACCGTGGCCGGGGATCCCGAGCCGCCAGGGAAGTGCTCGCCCAGGGCGATCTGCCCGTCACGCGACTCCGAACCGCCTACGACCAGCTCGCTCTGTGGCACGCCATGGGCCTTGAGCTGGGTCATGCCCAGCGCTCCCACGGCGAGCACCAGAGCGGTGATGATCCAGATCGGGCGCGGATGGCTGGCAACGAACCGCGCGATGCGGCCCCACAAGCCTTCCTTCTCCTGGCCTTGGGCGTCCACGGCCGCCGGCTTGGGCGGGAAGGGCCAGTAAGCGGCCCGTCCCAGCAAGCCGAGCACCGCCGGCAGGAACGTCAACGCGGCAATGATCGAGAAGATGATGCCCGAGGCGCCAATGGGTCCCAGTGCCTTATTGGAGTTCAGATCGGAGAACAGCAGGCACAGCAGGCCCACCGTCACGGTGCCGCCCGAAGCGACAATCGGTTCCAGCGAGCCTTTCCATGCGGAAGCCACGGCCTGCCACTTGTCCTGGCCGGCCATGAGCGCTTCCTTGTGCCTGGCCACGAACAGCAGCGAGTAGTCGGTAGCCGCACCGATGACCAGGATGGACAAGATGCCCTGGGCCTGGCCGTCGAGCCGGATCCAGCCTTCGGATGCCATGAAGTACACCGCGACAATTGCCGCGCACAGCGCGACGACCGAGGTGAGCAGCACCGTGAAGGGAAGCAGGATCGAACGGTAGACCAGCAGCAGGATCACCAGCACAGCTACCAGGGCCACGCCCAGCAGCACGCCGTCGATGCCGCCGAAGGCCTCGACCAGGTCGGCGCTGAAGCCTGCCGGCCCAGTGACATAGGCGGTGGTACCTTCGGGCTTCTCGGCGGCCAGGAGCGAACGCAGCTCTTCGACTCCGGTATCGGCCTCCACCTCGCCGGAGACCGGAACGATGAATTCAGCGGCCTTGCCGTCTTCGGAAAGGAAGGGCCCGGTGATCTGCCCGTCCAGATGCGTGAAGTCCTTCAGCGCCTCGCCGATCCCTCCAGCAGTTTCCTTGCTGACCTCGCCATCGCTGGTGAGCAGGACCACCGCGGGGATTGCTTCGGTGGAGCGGAATTTATTCTGCCATTCCAGGGCTTCGGTTGCTTCGGCGGTGGCCGGGAGGAACGAGGTCTGGTCGTTGGTCTGGACCTCGGAAAGCTTGCCGAAGGTCGGGCCGCCGATTCCTGCTACACCCAGCCAGAGGATGATCAGCAGGGCGTAGATTCCTGCCCTGATGCCGATACCCTTCTTGTCCAATCGCTTCTTGCCCGATGGCTGGTCGGTTTTCGCTACATGCGCCACTGATCCGTCCTCACTCGTGATTGCTGGCGGTGGATCAAAGGGCGATCCGAATGCCATACTACAAGACTTACTTCCATGGTAGAAATACTTCCCAGGCTATTAAATGCTTTTCCGACTAGGATTGCGCCTATGAGCGCAAGAGAACAGCACAATTTGGTCATGCTCCTGCAGGAATTCGGCCAAGCCTCGGACCGCTACGTTGAGTCCACCGGAGCACTTTACGCAACGCACCGCACGGACATGAATGCGCTGTCGATCATCATGAAATACGAGCAGCGCAGCCTTCTGCCTTCCCCGCGCGACCTGAGCCGCGACCTGCAACTGAGTTCCCCGGCTACCACCGCCATGCTCGACCGCCTGGAAAAACTGGGAATGATCGAGCGCCAGCGCTCGGACCGGGATCGCCGTGTCATCCGCATCGCCATGACACCCAAAGCCCGCGGCAAGGGCATGGAAATGTTCATGCCGCTAGGTGCCAAAATGCGGGAAGTGATCAGCCACTACGACGAGCAGCAGCTGCAGGTCATAGCCCGCTTCATGGCAGAAGCCGTCGCCGGCGTGGACAGCGCGCGCGAAGAGGTCGTAACACAGCGGACAACGAAACCAGCCAAGAGCGCGACGGACACTAGCCTTAAGCAGTGACCCTTTCACTCTGGATATCCCTTCTCAGCGCCTGCATCGTCATCAGCTTCACCCCCGGCGCCGGAGCCATCAACACGATGAGCAATTCAATGCGCCAAGGCTGGCGCGCTTCCATTTGGGGCGTGCTCGGGCAGCAGATCGCCTTGCTGATCCACGTGGTGATCGTTGCCGCAGGAGTCGGTTTGCTCGTGGCCAGCTCGCCGTTGCTGTTCGCCATCATCCGCTACGCAGGCGCTGCCTATCTGGTGTATCTCGGTATCCGCATGCTGCTTTCCAAGCCGGAGGTCGCCTCCGATGGAACCAGCACCGGGCACCGTCTGACCCGCTGGTCCATGCTCAACCGGGGCATCCTGGTCAACCTGCTCAATCCGAAGGCCATCGTCTTCTTCTTGGCTTTCACCCCGCAGTTCATCCGCACCGATCAGCCGCTCCTGGCCCAATACGCCATCTTCATCGGCACGGTCATCGTGGTGGACATCGCGGTGATGTTCTTCTTCTTTGCCGGCACGGCCCGCACCTTCCAGCGCTTCACCGCGACCTACCGCGGCGTCAAACTGCTGAACATCCTCTTCGGCGTACTGTTCATCCTGGTCGCCGCGCTCCTGCTGCTCATGCACTAGCATTTTCGCCCCGCTCTTGCCGTAGAACTCCTAGCCGTGAACCGATTCCCGGGCCAATTTCCGAATCGTTGCCGATTTGTTGCCGGGAAACGGGCGCGTAGCTATCGATCGAATCGCCTTGTGCCCATAGACTGATGCCATGTTCCGGATAATGATCGTGTGCACGGGAAATATTTGCCGTTCGCCTATGGCCGAGTACATGCTCAAGAATGCGCTCAAGGATGCCGAGGTCTCGCAGGTCGAGGTCATATCGCGAGCCATCACCGACGGTGAAGTCGGCAAGCGCATCGATGAGCGTGCTGCCAGTACTCTGCGCAGCCATGGCCTTGATGCATCTGAGCACATTGCCGCCCAGATCGACTCGGACGAAATCGCCAAGATGGATCTCGTACTGGCGATGGACACCGACCACTTCGAGGAACTCGTTCCCGAATTGGCCGAAATCGATCCGAGCGAACGTCCGCAACTGCGGATGTTCCGTTCCTTTGATCCGGGAACCGCGAGCTCCCCGCACGACCAGCAGGGCATCTACGACCCCTGGTACGGTGATGCCGGAGACTTCCGCGAGACCTGGAAACTCATTTCTGCTTCCCTGCCTGCCCTTGTAGATTACGTGCGGAGTAACATCGCCTCTCGTGGAAACCGCTAGACCAACGCTGATTGCCATTGACGGGCGTTCCGGATCCGGCAAAAGCACCTTTGCAACAGACCTAGCGAAATACCTGGAAGCCACCGCCTCCGTAGCTATTTTGCGCCTTGAAGAGCTCTACCACGGTTGGGACGGGCTGCACCGGTCCTTCGATCTCTACCACCGGATCCTGCCTCAGCTCGCAGCAGGCAACACGATCACCTACCCCACCTGGGATTGGGCCGCGGGTGCCCTTGGCGCATCCAAGAACTTCACTCCGGCCGAGGTAGTGATCATCGAAGGAGTAGGAGCGATCCATTCCGACGCCCAAGAATTCCTCGATATCGGGATCTGGCTGGAAGCACCCGAAAGCTTCCGCCGCGACCGGGCGCTGGCACGCGATGGACAGGCCTACCGTCCGTACTGGCAGATGTGGGCCGAACAAGAGGAACGGTATCTGCTGGCCCATCAGCCGCACGCCGCAGCAACCCTGATCATTGATGCCGCTGGCGACCACGACCCCATCGAGATCTGGGCGCGTTCCTGCCGCTACCTGCCGGCCATGATGCGCCAGCTTTGCCTCCGCTCCAACCAGTCCCCCACTGCCCCAACCTTCCGCCAGAGCTACGAGGCGCCAGCCGATACGGCGTCACTCTTCGAGGAACTGGCCCGGTCCCGTCCGCATGCCGCACTACTGGAATCAACAAGCCATAAGCTTAGCGACCCGTTGGGACGCAACCGCTATTCGTTGATCGCGCTTTCGGCGGCAGAACAGCCCCCGGTACTGAGCGCCACCAGCCACGGCACCACCGTCAGCTTGCCCGGAGCGCAAGTACGGCTGGGCGAGGATTTCTTCCGCGCGCTGGCAGGCCTCTGGCCTGCCGGAACCACCGCTAAAGCGGGCTACCCGCTGCCGGCATGGGTGGGGTACCTCGGTTATGAGCTCAAGCGCGAGCTCGGCGCCGCGGATCTGCAGGCAGTCGTTGAACCCGGGCGGGTGCGCCCCGATGCCCAGTTCTTTGCGCCGGATACCGTGGTGGTCATTGACCATCAAGAAGGCCAGATGCATCTGCACAGCATTAGCGAACCGGCAGCAGCGCTGAGCATCCTGTTGGGCAATCCTCCAGAACTGCGCGCCCACCACCCGTTGCCTATCCCGCAGTTCAGCTGCGCGGATACCGAAGCCGGTTACAAGCAGAAGATACGCCAGGCCCAACGCGAGATCTATGAAGGCAACACCTACGAAGTTTGCCTGACGACCGAACTGACGGCCCATGCCGAACTGTTCGATCCGTTCGAGGCCTACTGCCGGATGCGCCGCTCCAGCCCTGCACCGTTTGCCCACTACCTGCGTTTCACTGATCTGCAAATCGCCAGCATTTCACCGGAACGGTTCCTCGCGCTGTCCAAGGACGGGCAGTTGCGGGCCGAGCCGATCAAGGGCACCCGGCCGCGTGGCGAAAATGAAGAATCAGATCTCGCGTTGAAGCATGATCTGGCTACCCATCCCAAGGACCGGGCCGAGAACATCATGATCGTTGATCTGTTGCGCAACGACCTGTCGCACCATGCCATTCCCGGGTCGGTGAAGGTCGCCCGGCTGTGCGCGGTGGAAACCTACGCGACCGTGCACCAGATGGTCTCCACCATCGACGCCACGCTATCCTCCCCGCAGCTGGCCGCCGAAGCCCTGCGCGAAGCTTTCCCGCCGGGCTCCATGACCGGTGCACCGAAGCTGTCCACGATGAGCATCTTGGATGAGCTCGAAGAGCACCGTGCCCGCGGCCTGTACTCCGGGGCCGTGGGGTATCTGGGTGCTGATGGTGCCGCCGATTTCTCCGTGGTGATCCGAACCCTGGTATGCGACCGGCTAGCTGACCAGTCATGGCGGTTGAGCTTGGGCCTTGGCGGGGCAATCACCGCTGATTCGGTGCCCGCTGAAGAGTGGGACGAGGTCATCACCAAATCCCGCGGCGTCCTTCAAGCACTGGGCGCCAGTTTCCCGCAAGACACTTAAGCCAACTGAATTATTGCAAGGTGGCCGTCAAGCGAGCCACGTTGTCGATCCAGCGTTGCATGCGAGGACGGCGGCGCCACTGCGAGAGGGTGATTTCCGAGGAAATCCCGCGGTAGTGGTTCTGCACCTGGTTAACCGCATCGACCATTTCCTTGCCCAGCAGCATCACGGAAATTTCCATGTTCAGGCTGAATGAGCGCATGTCCATATTCGAGGATCCCACCACGGCCACGTCGTTATCCACGGTGAAGCACTTGGTATGCAGCACCATCGGTGCCGGGTAGCGGTGAATGCGCACGCCGGCTTCCAGCAGCTGCTGGTAGTAGGACTGCTGCGCGTGGTGCACCAGGAACTGGTCGCCCTCTTCGCAAACATACAATTCCACTTCTACTCCGCGCTGGGCGGCAGTGGTGATGGCATAGAGCAGCGAATCGTCAGGAACGAAGTACGGGCTGGTGATTTCCAGGCGTTCGGAGGCCGAATAGATCAGCGTATTGAACAGCCTGAGGTTGTTCTCGGTACCGTATCCGGGGCCGCTGGGCAGCAGCTGCGCCAGGGTGGAACCGGGACGTTCCTCATAGGCCAGCGGGTGGCGGGCCTCAGCCATATCCATCAGCACTTCCTGGTCGTCGTCCTCCTGCCACCAGTCGGTAGCGAAAGTGACGTCGAGGCTGCGCACCAGCGGACCTTCGACCCGGAGCATCATTTCAACCCATTCGCGGCCCACCTTATGCGAGGACTCGCGCTTGTAGCCGGGTTCAATCAGGTTCTGGCTTCCGGTGAAGGCCACCTCGCCATCAACAACGAGGATCTTGCGGTGGTTGCGCAGATCCGGGCGGCGCCAACGACGGCCGATCAGGTCGATGGGCAGCATCGGGCGCCAGTTGATACCGGATTTCTTCAGCCGCTTCTTGAAATCCTTGTAGCCCTTGACGCGCAAGGTTCCCAGGTGGTCGAAGAGCAACCGGACGTGCACGCCGCGCTCCGCGGCCGCTTCCAGCGCATCGAGTACCGGTCCAACATAATCCGGGTCATCGCCCATGATGTAGAACTGGATGTGCACATAGCGGGTGGCGTTATCGATTTCCTTGCGCATGGCATCGAGCGAAGCCCGGTAATCGGAGATGACCTCTACCTGGTTGCCGCCTTCCAGCGGCATGGCACCAAGATTGCGGTTGAGCATGACTGCCGATTCGACCCATTCCTCCTGGGAATGGAATTCTTCAGGCAGCTGCATGTGGCTCGTGGCCTTCATGATTTCATCGTGCGCACGCCGCTGCTTTTCCAAGCGGCGGCGCGACAGGTGCGGATTGGCGAAAAGCCAGTATGCGACAAGTCCCACAACGGGCAGGAAGAAGATAGCCAATAGCCATGCCATGGCGGTGGTGGGGCGCCGGTTGCCCGGAACGATGCCGATCATGAAGTAGCGAACCGCTAGCTCTATTGCGACCAGCACGCTCCAGAGAACGCCGCCAATCTGCAAGAAGACTTCATTACTTGGCCACACTCGGGCACCCCCTTGGCTACACCCCGCGAATTCGGCATTATCGGCCTCTGATCTGCGATGTACAGGCCAAAATCCTTCGCTTAGCTTATCGAACATTGCCGGACTTGTCTGAATCTCCGCCTGCAGAAATCGCGCAGAAGACGCTGGGGTTCGATAATCTGTCTTTATGAGCTCACTTGTATTCTTGGATCCGGCCTATCCGGCTGGTCGTCTTGCAGACATCACTGCACCGCAACTTCTGGTCACAGCACAGGGAGTCACGCGAGGTGATGGCATCTTTGAATCGATGCTCTACACCAACCAGGCCGTACGCAAATTCGAAGCGCACCTGGCACGCTTGGCGACCTCGGCTGAAGTTGCCGACTTGGCCATTCCCGATGCGCGCAGCTGGTTTGCCGCGGTAGATACCGCTGTGGCCGATTTCGATGCCACCGGCGGCGCTGAAGAAGCGGTGGTCAAGCTGGTCGCCGCGCGCGGCGAGCACGACAATGATCCTGCCATTTGCTGGGTCACCGTGACCCCTGCCCCGGCTTTGGGCAGGGAACAGCGTGAAACCGGTGTGGATGTCCTGATGCTGGATCGCGGCTACGACTCGAAGCTGGCCGAACGTGCGCCATGGCTCATGATGGGCGCCAAGACCCTTTCCTATTCGATCAATATGGCCGCCCTGCGCTACGCGCACAAGCACGGCGCCCATGATGTCATTTTCACCTCCGCCGACGGGATCATCCTGGAAGCTCCGACCTCGACCGTGCTGGTAGCCCAGCGCGATGGCGAGACCAAGCGGCTGCTGACCCCGATGCTTGAAACCGGCATCCTGCCAGGCACCACGCAAAGCGCCATTTTCGACGCTGCGGCCCAGGATGGCTGGGAGCTGGGCTACGGCCCGTTGCGCCCGGAAGACCTGTATCAGGCCGATGGCGTGTGGCTGGTTTCCTCCATCCGCCTGCTGACCCCGGTGCGCACCATCGATGCCAAGCCGTTGCGCCTGGACGCTGAGCTCCATGAAGAGCTCAGCGCCCTGAGCGAAGCAATCCGCTAGGACCACACCAAGTTGTAGGTCCCTGCCAGCACGGCCGCAGCCATTGCGGCCGTGCCAAACAGGATCCCCGTGGCCAGCACCATGCCATCACGCCAGGTGAAGGTGGCCGTGCGAATCCATGTGCGCTTGGCCGTGCCGAACCCCTTGGCCTCCATCGTGGTGGCCAACCGTCCGGCGCGGCGAATCGCTTGCACCAGCAAGGCCAGCACCTGACCCAGGGTTGCCTTGATGCGTTGGCCCACGGTGCCGAAGTTCCCGACACCGCGAGCGCGCCGGGCCAGCGTGAGCGTGGTGAATTCTTCCACCATCAACCCGAGCAATCGCATGCCGGCCAAGGCCCCGAGCACAAACCGGTGGGGTACCTTCAGCTGCTGAGACAGCGCCCCGCCCAAATCGCTTGGATTCGTGGTGGCCAGCAGCAAGATGCACGGGATGGCCAGCGCGAAAGCGCGCAGTCCGGTGGCAATGCCCCCGGCCACCGATCCCTCGGTGATGCTGAAGGCGCCGAATTGGGCGTAGACCATGCCGCTATCCTGGCCCACCAAGGCGATGCCCCACGCCGCAAGGATTCCGGCAATCAGCAGTGGCCCCGCGCGCTTGAGGAATTTCAGCGGGCTCAGCCCTGCCAGGGGGAAGAACACCACGGTCGCCACGATCACGACCAGCGCCGAAACCCAATCCAAGGTGGTGATCAACGGCAGTGTTGCCGCAGCCACCGCACCGAGCTTGGCCAGCGGATTGATCTTCGCCAACCAGCTATGCCCTACCGGCGCATCAAGCACCGGCCCCTGTCGCGGGGTACCAGCTTCCGGGGTGCCGGCAGTGACCACCAGGTCCCTTGCTTTGAGCACCGAGGCAAAGTGATCGTCGTGGGTCACAGCAATGATCGCGGTGCCCTGCTGCAATTCCTCAACCAGCAGCCCGGCCAGTTCCCTCCACGTATTCGCATCCTGCCCGAAGGTCGGTTCGTCGAGGATCAGCACCTGGGGGGATGCGGCCAGAACAGTGGCCACGGACAAGCGCCGCTTCTCGCCCCCGGAGAGAGTGAACGGGTTCGCGTCTGCCAAATGCGCCAGGCCCAAGCGTTCCAGCAACGCGTCCACGCGCGCTTGGACCTGGGCCGGCTCGTACTTCGGCGCATCGGCGCTGCTGGCCTGCGCGCGGCTGGGAGCGAAAGCCAGCTCTTCCCGAACGCTCTGGGTCACGAATTGGTGTTCGGGTTCCTGGAACACCGAACCGATCCGCCCAATCATTGCACCGGCCTTCCAGGCAAACGGGGAGTTGACCAGACCGTCGGCCAGTTGCGCGGTGGCCGTCAACCCGCCGTCGGCCGGGACGAGCAATCCGCCCAAGGTCAAGGCCAGCGTCGACTTTCCAGCGCCATTCTCGCCGCGAATCACCGTCGCGGTGCCCGCTTGCACATTCACGTCCACCGCTTGGGTGCGCGGTGCCGTGGCGGTGCGGGCGGATACCAGCTGCTGCGCTTCCAGCAGCATGGCACCGGCACCGTTCGTTGCCCGGGCCACCTGCGGGAAGTAGCCTGGAATCCACACCCCGGCAGCAGCCAGCTCCTCGCGCACCGTTTCATCGGTGTACAGCTGCTGCGGGTCCAGATCGTGCGCGACTCCCCCACCGGGCTGCAGCACGATAACCCGGTCCACATGCTGCGCCCAGGCTTCAATCCGGTGTTCCACGACGACCAGCGTGGCACCGGAAAGCCGGGCGGCGTTCAGCACCGCATCGCGCAAGAGCTCAATGCTCTGCGGGTCCACATTGGCAGTCGGTTCATCGAGCAGCATGACCCTGGGTTCCATGGCCAGAATGCCGGCCAAGGCCAACCGCTGTTTCTGTCCGCCGGAAAGTTGCTGGGTGCGGTGCTCGAAGGACAGCGCACCCAGACCCACAGCGTCCAGCACTTCGGGGATCCGCTGGCGGATCAGTTCGGGATCCATTCCGAGGTTCTCCGCGCCAAAGGCCACATCATCGGCGACCCTGCTTTGCACTACCTGGGTTTCCGGGTCTTGCTGCATCAAGCCCACCGGGTGGCTCCGGATGAAGGCATCGCTGCCATCTATGAGCAGCCGGCCAGCGACCTGATCGTCCTCATCCGCTTCCAGCAACCCGGCCATCGCGTGCAGCAAGGTTGACTTGCCGGCGCCCGATGGACCGACCAGCAGCACCTTCTCACCGGCGTGGATCGCAAGGTCCAGTCCCGAGATGGCAGGATTCTTCCTCTCGGAGTGCTGCCAGCCGAACCCCGTTGCGGTGATGGCGGCACCGCGCTGGGTCAGCGAGGCTGCGCCGGAATTGGCAAAGGAACTCATTTTGCGCTTTCCAGGTGCGCACGCCGGCTCGGCAGGGCGCTCAATGCACCGGTCTTCGCCAGTCCGCGCGTGGCCAACCAGGACAGCAGCCCTGCGACGACTACGCCGGAAATGCCGGTGGCGATCACGTGGAAGATCTTCATTCCGGCGGTGTACTCAACGTAGTAGGCCAGGATGTAGGCCTCGGAAATGCCGGCGAACAAGCCGGCGAACAAGCCGGCCAGCAGCGCCACGCCCAGGTTCCACTTGCGGTAGCGGAATGCTGCGAAGACCAGCTCTGCACCCAGGCCCTGGACCAGGCCGGAGATCAGTACGGTCAAGCCGTAGTGCGAGCCCAGCAGCGCTTCAACTACGGCGGCCAGCAGCTCGCAGTAGATTGCGGCGCCTGGCTTGCGGATGATCAGTGCGCCGAGCACCGCCGGGAAGAGCCACATGCCGGTGAGCAGCGCGGTGGCTGGCGGGAAAGCCGCAAAGGCGAGTGAGAACAGGCCATAGCCGGCACTCCACGCCCAGAAAATGACCCCTGAAGCGACGGCGATCACCGAGGCGACGACGATATCAACTACACGCCAGCCGGTACGCTGCTTCGAAACTGTTTCGTTCATTGCTGGTCCTCCTGTGGAAAGGAGGGGAGATGGACGGAATGAGGGCATACTGCCGCGCCTATCCGCATCCGAGATGCTCGACTTCCTTCGCCGGTACTAGCCGGGGCAGGTTCGAGGGTCTGCGATCTATCGCACTCTCAGCGTCTTGCGACTTTTTTTAAAAGTCTGACGCTCCCCTGTCGGAATAATTACTGCTCCCCCACCATACCGCAGGTATGCTGGGCAGAGGAACGATATGTCAAGAGCTTGATCGCGAGGAAAAAATGGATAAAGTGCAGAAACTTGCCACTACCGGTATCACCGTTGGCGCTGGCATGCTCGGCGGCAAGCTGGTTGATTTCCTTTGGTTGAAGGCAACCGGCAGCAAAGCACCACGCAAGGGCACTGAGGAAGCAGCGGAAGCTTCTTTCCGCCGTGCCTTGGGCTTCGCAGTCGTTTCGGCCCTGGTCGCAGCAATCCTGCAGACCGTGGCTGATCGCAGCGCCAACAAGGTTGTTGCCAAGTTCACCAAGTAAGCTTCGGCGTTGAGCCAAAAGCGGGAGCCGCCCAGAGGGGCGGCTCCCGCTTTTTCTCAATCTTGTTCGTCTGGCGATCCGGTCTTGGAAACCGGGGTGGTTCCGGTCGGCGGTGTTCCGTTGACCTTGTTGACCACGTGGCTCAGCTCATCGGAGAACAGGGTTTCCTTGGCAGCGTGCTTGGTCCGGTAGCCGGAACGGCCAATCATGTGGGCCGAAACCGGTGCGGTCAATAGCTGCATTCCCCAGGCCAGCACGAGTACCGGGACCACAGCCCAGCTGCGCAGGTAAATGGCCAGTCCAGCGAAAATCAGCAGGAAGCCGAGTACCTGCGGTTTGGTCGCTGCATGCATGCGGGTGAGCATGTCCGGGAAGGTCAGCAAGCCGATGCCTGCGATCAATGACATCAGGCAGCCAAGGATCAGCAGGACGGCAACGAGGACATCAAGGAAGATTTCCATTAGGCGTTCCTCTGATCCGAAACGAAGCGCGAGACGGTCACCGAACCGATGAACCCGAGCATGCAGGCGGCCACGACGAACAGCAAGTAGTCGGTGTGCTTGTGCAGCACCATTTCCAGGCACAGCGCGGCGGAGATGATCAGCAGCATCACGTCCAGGGCCAGCACCCGGTCAAGGATTGACGGTCCCTTGGCAACACGGACCAGGCAGGCGACAGCACCGAGCCCGAGCATGATGCCGCAGATCCAAATGACGATATCCAGCATGTTACCCCTTCCTCGCATCAAAGTTCGGTCCGCATTCGCTCTTGATCGCTTCGTACTCGTCTCGGCTGCCGATAGCCATGATCAGCCGGCGTTCGATGTCCCGGATGCCGGAACGCGCCTTCTCCACGTCCGCAGGCGACTCGATGTCGATGTAGTGCAGGTACAGCGTCGACGAGCTGCGGTCCACGTCGATCACGAAGGAGCCCGGGATCAGCGTGAGCACGTGGCCCACGGTCATCACGATCAGGTCCGAGTCGGTGCGCAGCGGGACCGCAATGACCGCGCTGCGGGTGCGCTTCCCGCGGACCAGCGCCAGCCAGGCCACGTGGACGCTGGCCGCGAAGACCTGTCCGAGGAACCAGATGAACAGCTTCAGGCAGTACCAGGCATTGATCCGGCCCGAAAGGACCACCGGCGGCAGCGGGAACAGGTTCACGATCAGCAGCGCGATGATCACGCCGAAGACCATGTTCCCCAGGGAGAAGTCCTGCCAGAGAGCACCCCAGACGAAGAGCAGCAGCAGAAGCAGCGGCCATTCCTGCTTGAGTGTCGCGCGGTGGCGCACGCCGGAGGTATCCAGCGCATCGTCAATGCGCTGGTCACGCGGTTCAAAGTTCTTGTTCGGCATCATCCCTCCAATCAGAATGGCAAGATCGAGCTGATATACGGTTCGCGGGCGATCAGTTCCGCAGCCACCCGCTCGCAGAATTCGAAGATCGGCCCGGCAAAGACGGTCAGGGCGATGCCCGCAAGCACCAGCGAACCGGTGGCGTAGCGCATGCCCCACGGCAAGGAGTCGGCTTCCAGCTGCTTGGCCAGTTTCAACCCCAAGCGGGGGTTCTGCGCGCCGCCGGCCAACGTCTCGTCGGCGACCTGCGTCGCTTCGGCCACCAGGTCCTGGTTGGGCACCTCGGCATCAGCGGCACGGCGCCAGAACACACGGGCCCACACGCGGATGATCGCCATCAAGGTCAGCAGGCTGGTCAGCAATCCGGCGCCGATCACGACCCAGGTCAGCGGATCGGCATCCTGCGCGGCCGCATGCAATAGCCCGAATTTGCCCAGGAATCCGGAGAACGGCGGGATGCCGCCCAGATTGATGGCCGGGATGAAGAAGAGCAGGGCCAATGCCGGGGAAAGCTTGGCCAGCGAGCCGAGCCGGGTGACATTCGAGCTGCCGGCACGGCGTTCGATCAGTCCCGCTACCATGAACAGCGAAGTCTGCACGATGATGTGGTGGCCCACGTAGTAGATGGTCGCGGCGATGGCCAGCGGCCCGCCCACGGCCACGCCGAAGATCAGGTAGCCGATGTGGCTGGTGAGCGTGAAGGAAAGCATGCGCTTGAAGTCCGTCTGCGCCAGTGCACCGAGGATACCGATGACCATGGTCAGCGCGGCCACCACCAGCAGTCCGGCGTTGACCGAGCCGCCCGGGAAGAGCAGGGTTTCGGTGCGGACGATCGCGTAGACGCCCACCTTGGTCAGCAACCCGGCGAACACCGCGGTCACCGGGGCCGGTGCGGTCGGGTAGGAGTCCGGCAGCCACAGGGACAGCGGGAAGACCGCGGCCTTGATGCCGAAAGCGATCAGCAGCAGCACATGCAAGATCAGCTGCGGGCCCTGGCCCAGTTCGGGCAGCTTCACCGCCAGGTCAGCCATGTTCACCGTGCCGGTGGCCGCATAGGTCATCGCGATGGCCATCAGGAAGATCACCGAGGAAACCACGGAAACCACCACATAGGTGGTACCGGCGCGGATGCGCTCGGCGGTACCGCCCAAGGTCAGCAGCACGTAGCTGGCGGTGAGCAGGATTTCGAATCCGACGTACAGGTTGAAAAGGTCAGCGGCCAGGAAGGCGTTGGACACTCCGGCCAGCAGGATCAGGTACGCCGGGTGGAATATTGACACCGGTCCGGGCTCGTCCCCGTCGGCCAGGCCCTGGCTGGTGGCGAAGAGCAGCACGGCCAGCGAGACGACGGTGGAGACCAGCAGCATGAAGGCGCTGAACCCGTCGACCATCAGGGCGATGCCGAAGGGCGACTCCCAGCCGCCAATATGGATGGCATAGCTTTCCCCGCCCCATACGGCGGCGAGCATTCCCGCTTCGAGCACCAGGGTCAGGCACAGGATGCCGATGGTGATCAGGCGCTGCAGGCGGACCTGGCGGCGGGCCAGGAAGGCTGCCCCGGCGCCGAAGATCGGCAGCACCACGGCCAAAGGGGCTAGATCCAGGAAATTCACTCTTCCCCCTCGCGCACTGGGCGTCCTTCTTCATCGACGAATTCGGTCGTATCCTCGGCCACTGGCGAGTCTTCTTCCTCGTCGTAGGCGGTCTTCTGGGACACCTTGATATCTTCGGTGTCATCTGTGAGCTCATCAGCGCTGGTCAGGGTCCAGGACCGGTAGATCATCGCCAGCAGGAAGGCGGTCACCGCGAAGGTGATCACAATGGCGGTGAGGATCAGGGCCTGCGGCAGCGGGTCCGAGTACGAGTCGGCCGCCGCATCCGGCTTGAACAACGGCGCCGCGCCCTTGCGCCCGCCGCTGGTGAGGATCAGCAGGTTGATGCCGTTGCCCAGCAGCATGATGCCCAGCAGCACCCGGGTCAGGGTGCGTTCGAGCACCAGGTAGAAGCCGGCCGCCAGCAGCACGCCGGTGACTACGAGGAAAGTGATGTTCACGCTCATCGGCCAACTCCAGTCCGGGAGGCCTGGATCTCGTCGTGGCGCTCCACCGGGCTGCGGCCCTCGGAGAGCGAATCAATCTCACTGCCCAAAGAACGCAGCACGTCCTGCACGAGGCCAAGGACCACCAGATACACTCCAATGTCGAAAATCGTTGAGGAAACGAACTTGTGCT
Organism: Glutamicibacter sp. NPDC090743; assembly: GCF_044769125.1. NCBI lineage: Bacteria > Bacillati > Actinomycetota > Actinomycetes > Micrococcales > Micrococcaceae > Glutamicibacter > Glutamicibacter sp. NPDC090743. The sequence continues at coordinate 62,880 of NZ_JBIVXE010000005.1, forward strand.
CGCCGAAGAACCAGAATTCCAGGGCATAGGTGGTGAAGATGCCATCACCCAGCAGCAGCGGCACGATGCCCGCCAATCCGGCCAGCGCTATGCCGCCGCCGATCAGCATGCCCGGAGCGATGCGCATCGACTCGGAAAGTTCCACGCGGCCGCCGGCCAGGTAGCGGATGGTCAGCGCCAAGCCGGCGATCAGCCCGCCAGCGAAGCCGCCGCCCGGGGTATTGTGCCCGGTCAGCAGCGTGTACACCGACATGATCAGCACCGTGTGGAAAATCAGCCGGGTGACCACTTCAAAGATGATCGAGCGGCGCTCGGCGACCAGGGTGCTGCCAGCCATCAACCAGTCCTGGTTGGAGCTGGAGGCAAAGCGGCGGGCAATGCGCAGCTCGGTTTCCTTGGAGTCCTTGCTGCCCATGGCTTCGGAACCCGCGTCGATGCTGCCCGGTGCCACCTGGTGGGCCCGCACCCGGTTGCCGAAGCTGCGCCCGGCGAAGATCAGCGAAGCCACACCGGTGGCAGCCGCTGCCAGCACGGTGATCTCGCCGAAGGTATCCCACACGCGCAGGTCCACCAGGGCCACGTTGACGATGTTCTTGCCGTAGCCCTCGTAGTAGGCCAGATCCGGCCAAGCCAGGGAAATGCGGGCCTCGTTGCGGGCGGCCATCATCGCGATGGCAATGTAGACGACCATCACGGCCAAGGCGATCGACAGGATGGCCCGGCCCCACTTGATCCGGGTCAGGCCCACCCACAGTCGCTTGGGCAGGGCGCGCAAGGCGAGCACGAAGGAAACCAGCACGATGGTTTCCACCAGCAGCTGGGTCAGCGCCAGGTCCGGGGCACCTTGCAGGGCGAAGATCGCGACCATGCCGTAGCCGGTCACCGAAACCATCAGCACCGCCATGAAACGCTTCGGCGCGGTAATGGAGACCACGGCACCGGCGATGATCACCGCACCGATCAGCAGCTGGGCCGGGTGGTCGGCGATGATCCAGTTCGTTGGCCACGGGGTGTAGACGGTCAGCGCGATGGCCAGCGGGATCACCAGCACCACGACCAGGATGACGCCCAGGTAGAAGGAGAGCGAACCACGCTGGGTGCGACCGGTGATCCAGATGGCCACCTTGTCCAGCACGTTCACCGACATGCGGTAGATTTCCTCGGCCGAGGTGACCATGCGGCGCAGCGGTGCGCCGGTGTCGGTGCGGTGACGCAGCCAGAAGAAGCACAGGCCCAGGCCCACCGATATGGCGCTCAGTCCCAGTGCCGCGTTGAAGCCGGCAAATGGCAGCAGGTGCATTTTGCCCGGTCCGCCCTGCGCGGCCGACCAGTGGATGGCCAGCGGCTCCACCAGCTGCGGGTACAGGCCCAGGAACAGCGTCGCCGCCGAAAGAACCAGCAAGGGCGCCAGGAAGATCAGTGTCGGGGCCTTGCACTGCAATGCAGGCAGCTTCTTTTTCTTCACGCCGAAAGCCCCGAGGAAGAAGCGCAGCGAGTAGGCCATGGTCAGCGCCGCACCCATCAGGATGCCGATGAGCGCGGCCATTCCCCACCCGGTTTCCAGGTGCAGGGCCGATTCGTAGACCGCTTCCTTGGCAACGAAGCCGAACAGCAGCGGCACGCCGGCCATGGACGCCGCGGCGATGCCGGTGGTCGTGGCCAGGATCGGCATGGCACGGCGCAAGCCGCTGAGCTTGCGGATATCGCGGGTACCGGTGTTGTGGTCGATGATGCCCACGCTCAGGAACAGCGTCGCCTTGAACAGTCCGTGGGCCAGCGTCATGGCCAGTGCGGCAAAAGCCGCTTCGGGGGTGCCGAAGCCGAAGACCGCGATGATGAAGCCCAGCTGCGAGACCGTGCCGAAGGCCAGGATCAGCTTCAGGTCGTATTGCTTGAGCGCCCGGTAGCCGCCGATGAGCATGGTGAGAATACCGATGCCTACGGTCATGGGGACCCACAGGGTGGTCTCGGCGAAGCCCGGGGCCAGGCGGGCGATCAGGTAGACGCCGGCCTTGACCATGGCTGCCGCGTGCAGGTACGCGGACACCGGAGTCGGAGCGGCCATCGCACCGGGCAGCCAGAAGTGGAAAGGCACCAGGGCCGATTTGGAGATCGCCCCGACAATAATCAGCGCCACCGCAACATCGGTGAAGGCCCCCAAGGCCACCAGTTCATCGGCCGATGCCATGATCTCCGAGAGCTGGTAGCTGCCGGCCGCCGCGCCGAGCATCAAGATGCCGGCGAGCATCACCAGTCCGCCAAGGGTCGTGATGATCAGGGCGTTCATGGCTGAACGGCGCGCGGTGATCAGGGCCTGGCTGAAACCGATGAGCAGGTAGGAAAGCACGCTGGTGATTTCCCAGAAGATGAACATGATGATGATGTCATCGGCCGTGACCAAGCCGGTCATGGCTCCGGCGAAAGCGACCATCTTCGCCGCGAAGCTGCCGATCTGCGGATCATCATTCTTGAAATAGCGGGCGCAATAGAACAGCACCAGCGCGCCCACGCCGAGGATCAGCAGCAAGATTGTCGCGGCCAAAGAATCCATGCGGAAATTCAGGGCGATATTCAGCCCGGGAATCCATTCCATTTGAACCGATGGCGGCGCATTTGGCGCACCATTGGCCAGGGAATTATCGGCAGAAAGCACCGCCGGCATGCGGGTCAGCAACCAGATGAATCCCACTGCGGGCACGGCCGCCACAACGTAAAAACCGTTTCGTTTCAAGGCCCGGAATATTAATGGGCATAAAACAGCGGTGGCAAACAGCGCAGTGAGAATTATTAGCACGCTTTTCCTCTGTCGGCTGGTGGTGGGCAGAGTATCCAGAGCACTTCGAAAAGCGCCTGCATCTGTAATTTTATCAGCCGTGACCTGCCTGCAATCGCACGAATGTGCCCTTTAAGGAATATTCCCTGCGTTTTCCGCGACCAGCTGATTTTCCAAGCTAGCCGCTATTCTCCAAAAGGTCGTTCCTATTCATCGCCTGATTACCTGTTGCAGGTACGATGCCAGCATGGGAATCAATCAGGTCGAACCGTCGGCGATTCGTGAAAAGTGGCTTAATAAGTACACCTGGGCGTGGGCCAGCTGGGATTGGGGACAAGCCGCGATCAACGCTGTCATGATCACTTTCGTGTTCACCGTCTATCTCACCAGCGAGCTATTCGGCGACACCGACCATGCGTCGCTGGTCCTCTCGCAGGCACTGGCCACCGGCGGACTGGCCATCGCCCTGCTGGTGCCCGTCACCGGGCTTCGCGCCGATGTTGCCGGGCGGCGCAAGCTGTGGATCGTGGTCAACACGCTGGTTCTCGTCGCCATCTGCGCGACCTGCTTCTTCGTCTACCCCGACCCTTCCTACCTCTGGTTCGGCGCGATCCTGGTCGCGGCCATGTCGGTCTTCGGCGAATTCGCCGGCGTGAACTACAACGCGGTGCTGAACCAGATTTCCACCAGGGCAACGGTCGGCAAGGTCTCTGGTTTCGGCTGGGGCATGGGCTATGTCGGCGGAATCCTCGCCCTCGCCCTGGTGCTCTTCCTGTTCGTGCAGCCAATCGTGGACTGGCCAGGTGCCAGCACCGAAGAATCGTTGAACTTGCGCTGGGTGGCAGTGTTCTCTGCCGTTTGGTGCTTGCTCTTCGCGCTGCCGCTGTTCTTCGTGATTCCCGAAGCGCCACCGAGCACCTCGAAGAAAATCCCGCTGATGCTTACCTACAAGGTGCTGTTCAACAACATCAGGGAACTGTGGTGCAGCGACCGCAACCTGCTCTTCTTCCTCTGCTCCTCAGCCGTCTTCCGCGACGGGCTGGCCGCCATCTTCACCTTCGGCGGCGTCATTGCCGCGGGCACCTTCGGTTTCGAACTGACCGAAGTGATCATCTTCGCGATCGTCGGCAACGTCGTTGCGGCCCTGGGCGCGGTGCTTGGCGGCCGCATCGATGACGTGGCGGGCCCGAAAGCGGTCATTGTCGGTTCGCTGATTGGCCTGCTGGTTGCCGGCGCCGGAGTCTTCTTCTCCCCCGAAGCCGCGGGCTTCTGGATCTTCGGCCTGCTGCTGTGCTTGTTCGTCGGACCGGCACAGGCAGCTTCCCGCTCCTACCTCTCGCGCTTGATTCCCGAAGGACGCGAAGGAGAGCTCTTCGGGTTGTACGCGACCACCGGTCGCGCCGTGTCCTTCCTGGCACCGGCGCTGTTTGCCGGGGCCATCGCCATCGCTACCCCGCTGGTGGCATCCGGCCAAGCCCAGCGTTACGGCATCCTGGGCATCCTGGTGGTCTTGGCGCTCGGCCTGCTCCTGCTCCTGCCAATCCGGTCGCCCAAGAAGGTCACCGCGTAGCTTCCAGCCGCAAACGGCGCTGGCCCCCAACAAGTGTTGGGGGCCAGCGCCGTTTGCGGGATCCTGAGCGGTACTGCCGCTTAGTTCTCGATGATGGTCCGGTGGAAGTTCAGGTGGCTGCGCGAAGCCGTGGGGCCACGCTGGCCCTGGTAGCGGTTGCCGTAGGGTCCCGAACCGTATGGATGCTCGGTGTCCGACGTCAGCTTGAAGAAGCACAGCTGGCCGATCTTCGATCCCGGCCACAGCTTAATGGGCAAAGTAGCCATGTTGGACAGTTCCAAGGTCACGTGGCCGGAGAACCCTGGATCGATGAACCCTGCGGTGGAGTGGGTCAGCAGGCCAAGGCGGCCCAAGGAGCTCTTGCCTTCCAGCCGCGCGGCCACGCCGTGGCCCAAGGTCACCACTTCGTAGGTCGAGCCGAGCACGAATTCGCCCGGGTGCAGGATGAATGGCTCATCGGGGTCGACCTCGACCAGGCGCGTCAGTTCATCTTGCTCCACCGAAGGATCGATGTGCGCATACTTGTGGTTATCGAAAAGCCGGAAGAACCGGTCAAGTCGAACATCCACGGATGCGGGCTGGACCATCTGCGGGTCAAAGGGCTCTAGCCCAATCTCACCGGACGCTATTTCTCGACGAATGTCACCATCTGAATACAACACGCGTATAAATTTATCCTGACTTTCCCCGGCAGCCGAACTATTAGGCCAATTATGTACAGTGAGTCGAGATCACTGGCCGCATCCTGTTCACCAGCTGGTCGCAGATTTCCCACCAATTACCCAGCGTTTCCAGCTATCGTTAAGGTGGGATTTCCCATCATCGCTCCGCAACTCAAGGGTTTATTCAACATGCGCCTAGCCTCCGCGCTGACTGGCACCGTACTCGCATCGGCATTGCTGCTCTCCGGCACCGCCGCACTCGCTGCGCCGGCCGAGGATCTGCCTGCTGTCCAGAGCTCGCAGCTGTCGAAGGCATCGAGCCCCTTGGCCTTGATCAACCCCACCACGAAGCTTTCGCCGGAGGACTACGTTCCCGGCAAGCTCGTTGGTGTTGCCGGCAGCTCGATGACCCTGCGTCCTGAGGCGGCAGAGGCCGTTGAAGCGTTCATTGCTGATGCGCGCGCTGCCGGCCATTCGATCAAGCTGCTGAGCGCATACCGTTCGTACCAGCGCCAGGCGGTCTTGTTCAACCAGTACCAAGCCAAGTACGGCACCGCTTATGCCGAACGGATTTCTGCGCGCCCCGGAACCAGCGAGCACCAGCTTGGTTTGGCGGCAGACCTGGGCTACACCGATAGCCGCGCCGAATTGAAAGCCGAATTCGGCCAGACCCCGGCTGGCCTGTGGATTGCCGAGCACGCGGCGGAATACGGCCTGATCATCCGCTACCCCCAGGGCAAGGAAGAGATCACCGGCTACAAGTACGAGCCGTGGCATGTGCGCTATGTCGGCGTCGAGCATGCCGAAGCGATGCTTGCTTCCGGAGCGGAAACTTTCGAAGAGTACCACCAGATGCTGGCTGCCTCGATAGCGGAGGCCGAGCAAAGCGAAGCAAAGGCAGCTATCGAGAAAGAACCCGCGAAAGCCAAAGACGAAGAGCCGCAGGAAAAATCCAAGAAGGTGGGCGAAGATGTGGTCGTGGACGAGGACTTGATGGTCCTGCGTTTCCTTCCGCCGTACCGCGACTGGGGCTTCGGCTTCACGCAGTAGTCCGGTCTGGAACAGGCCGCTGCCAGCTCCACTAGAACCGCCGGAACCACGAACATTGTTGCTGCGAGTCGCCATTTCGCGGCTCTGCCCGAATCCGCTGGGCGTTGGGCGGTGCCCGAATCAGGGTGCAGCGGGGCATCCAGTACTAGCGTCCAATATTAACTAGTGCCCGGGACGCGAAGCAGCAAGTTCACACGAAGTAGCCTCGTCAGCACCCTGCCCCTCTGCGCTTCGCGCAAGGGGCTTCCCTTTTGCGGGAGCATCCTGGAATCTGCCCTCCGCACCGCGAGCAATCCCGGGAACGGCTTTCCAGGTTGCGTGGCGCCAGGTGGCGTGAAAATGCTCCCCAAAAGTTGCTGGCTTCTACAGTCCAAATTTTGGGGAGCAGTTCATGGCAGGTGGTTCCTGCCCAGAGCGCTGGAGAATTACTTCGCGCGCACCGGAATGCCGGTGAAGGTCGGCTTCAAGGTCTCGGCGAAGAAGTCCTCGCCCTTGTCATCGACAACGATGAAGGCCGGGAAGTCCTCGACCTCGATCTTCCAGATCGCTTCCATGCCCAGTTCCTCGTATTCGAGCACCTCGACCTTCTTGATGCAATCCTGGGCCAGGCGTGCCGCCGGGCCGCCGATGGAACCAAGGTAGAAGCCGCCGTGGGTGTTGCATGCGTCGGTGACCTGCTTGGAGCGGTTGCCCTTGGCCAGCATGACCATCGAGCCGCCGGCAGCCTGGAACTGGTCCACGTAGGAGTCCATGCGGCCTGCGGTGGTCGGGCCGAAGGAACCCGAAGGCATGCCTTCAGGGGTCTTGGCAGGACCTGCGTAGTAGACCGGGTGGTCCTTAAGGTACTGCGGCATTTCCTCGCCAGCGTCCAAGCGTTCCTTGACCTTGGCGTGTGCGATATCGCGGGCCACAACCAATGGACCGGACAGCGACAAGCGGGTCTTGACCGGGAACTTGGTCAGTTCGGCCAGGATTTCGCTCATCGGCTTGTTCAGGTCGATCTTGACCACCGAAGAGCCACCGGTGCCGGTGACGCCATCGGTCTCGTCGTCGTGCGCGGCCAGGGCCGGGTGGTCCTCCGCCGGCATGAAGCGGGCTGGATCGGTTTCCAGCTGCTCGACGAACAGTCCCTCTTCGGTAACCTTGGCCAGCATCTGGCGGTCAGCCGAGCAGGATACTGCGATGGCCACCGGCAGCGAGGCGCCGTGGCGAGGCAGGCGCACCACGCGCACATCGTGGCAGAAGTACTTGCCGCCGAACTGCGCGCCAATGCCGAAGTGGCGGGTCAGCTCAAGGACCTTGTCTTCCAGCTCGGTGTCGCGGAAGCCGCGGCCGGTCATCGCGCCTTCGGTCGGCAGCGAATCCAGGTACTTGGCCGAACCGTACTTCGCGGTCTTCAACGCCATCTCGGCCGAGGTGCCGCCGATGACGATGGACAGGTGGTACGGAGGGCACGCGGCGGTGCCCAGCGAGCGCAGCTTCTCATCGAGGAACTTCAGCATCGAGTTCTCGTTGAGGATCGCCTTGGTCTCCTGGTACAGGAAGGACTTGTTGGCCGATCCGCCGCCCTTGGCCATGAACAGGAACTTGTAGCTGGTGTCAGCGCCGTCCTTGGTGTTCGCGTAGAGGTCGATCTGCGCCGGGAGGTTGTTGCCGGTGGCCTTCTCTTCCCAGGTGGTGATCGGAGCCAGCTGCGAGTAGCGCAGGTTCAGGCGGGTGTAGGCGTTGTAGATGCCGCGCGAGAGCGAGATCTCGTCCTGCTCTTCGGTCAGCACGCGCTGGCCGCGCTTGCCCATGACGATCGCGGTACCGGTGTCCTGGCACATCGGCAGGATGCCGCCGGCGGCGATGTTGGCGTTCTTCAGCAGGTCCAGGGCGACGAACTTGTCGTTCGGGCTGGCATCCTCGTCGTCGAGGATATTGCGCAGCTGCTGCAGGTGGGCCGGGCGAAGGTAGTGCGAGATGTCGTGCAGCGCGGTCTCGGCCAGCTGCTCCAGTGCCTGCGGCGCGACCTTCAGGAAGTTCTTTCCATCCGGGCCGGCGACAACTTCGACACCTTCGGAGGAAATCTTGCGGTACGGGGTGGTATCTTCGCCAATTGGCAGAAGATCCTCGTAACGGAATTCAGGCATGCTCAGTCCTTGATTCAATCGTGTGTGCTCATCTGCCATTTTAGGCCTTTACCCCGAATTAACCGCATTCGGCGTTTGCACCTGGGGGTTTATCGCGACATGCTGTAGTACATGAGCAACGAGAACACCTCCGCCGCCGCTGAAGGCCAAGAACCAGACCAGGTCCCGGATGCGATCATCGAAACGCCAATGGACAAGCAGCGGGCACAGCCCAAGACGCATTTCGAAATGATGCTGCAGGCCGGGCTCAATAAACCTGAGCTGTCCGGCTCGGTCATCGGCGCTTTCATGAGCGCCGAGGTGTATTTCCTCTCCCGTGACGAGGTCACCGGCGAGAACAAGAATGCCCAGCCGATGATGCTGACCAACCCTTCCGGCGAGGCCGTGGTTGCGGTCTTCACCACCTTGGAGCGCATCCCCTCCTCGTACATCGACATGGCGCCCTACGGCGTGAAGGTCCAGGGCGCCACCGTGGTGCGCGCATTGGACAATACCGGCTTCGTGGTGAACCCCGGCGACGAGCTCAGCTTCGAGGTCCCGGCCGATGGGGTGGCGATCCTGCGCGAGCAGCTGCTCAACGAGAAGCCCTCCGAATAGGCATTGCGTAACTTTGGCCACGATTTTCCGTGCCGTTTTCCGGTGCGCGGGATTCGTGGGATATGCTTTTGATGCCCGGGCCGTCAATAGGCCGCTCGGTGCACTGCGGGCGTAGCTCAATGGTAGAGCGCTAGCTTCCCAAGCTCGATACGCGGGTTCGATTCCCGTCGCCCGCTCAAGCGAACGCCGGGGCACCAATGGTGCTCCGGCGTTGTTGGTCTGCTGATAGCCAGCGAAGGAGCACGATGACCGGAGTCCTCGAAGGCTTCTCCATCATTTGGGTTGTCATTCTCGTCGGCTACTTGGTGGGCCGCACCGGGGTGCTGGGCGAGCAAGGCCGCCACGTGCTCAGCCGGGTCACCTTCTTCGTGGCCAGCCCCGCCCTGCTGTTCACCACCCTGGCCGAGTCCGATCCGGTTTCCGTGCTCGGGCCGCTGCTCTGGGTTGCCGCCCTGTCCGCGGCGCTGACCGCGGTGCTCTACTACCTGGCAACGGCCCGGATGCTCAAGCGCCCGGCCTCGGAAAACATCATCGCGGCAATGTCCGCCTCCACGGTGAACTCCGCCAACTTGGGCCTGCCCATCGCGTTGTACGTGCTCGGCGACATGTCCTACGCGGCCCCGATCATCCTCTTCCAGCTGGCCCTCTACCAGCCGATCAATCTGGCGATGCTGGATGCCACCACCTCGCGGCACCGCACCACCCCGATCGCTTTGCTGCTGGCCACCGCGAAGAACCCGATGATCATCGGGTCGCTGCTCGGCTTGGCCGTCGCGCTGACCGGCATCGAATTGCCCTCCATCGTGCTCGAACCGATCGACCTGATTGCCGGCGCCTCGATTCCCGCCATGCTTATGGCTTTCGGCATCTCCTTGGTGGGTTCCAAGCCGCTGGAAAAGAAGTCGGGCCGCCGCGCCGATGTGCTGATCGCCGCCGGAGCCAAGCTGCTGCTCCACCCGTTCCTGGCCTGGGCACTGGCCTACTGGGTATTCAATCTGCGTGGCGAGCTGCTGGTGGCGTCGGTCATCATGGCCGGCCTGCCAACTGCGCAGAACATTTTCGTGACGGCCATGCGCTATGACCACGGGGTGGTAATCGCGAAGGACACGGTCCTGGTCACCACCATCTGCGCGATCCCGCTGATGATGCTGCTGGCGATCGTCCTCGGAATTTAGCGTAACTTCCACCTGCAGGAATAAGCGATCATCACTAGAGTGTTCAGTAGGACAACAGCTTTTATCCACTCCCCTAGCGAGGTCACCATGAAGCGCACTGCACCACTGCTGGCTACTGCCGCAATTATCGCCCTGTCACTGAGCGCCTGCGGCTCGGCAGGCCCATCGACCTCCGCAAGCGAATCCGGTGGCGCCAAGTCCTCGGCGGACACCGGAGCCACCTTGAAGAAGGTCCAGGATTCGGGCGTGCTGACCGTGGGCACCGAAGGCACCTACCGCCCGTTCTCCTACCACGAGGGCAACGAGCTGACCGGCTACGACGTCGAGGTCATCGAAGCCGTCGGCGAGAAGATGGGCGTCGAGGTCAAGTTCCAGGAAACCCAGTGGGACGCGATCTTCGCCGGACTGGATGCCGGGCGTTTTGATGCCATCGCCAACCAGGTCTCGATCAACCCGGAACGCGAAGAGAAGTACCTGTTCACCGAGCCTTACACCGTCTCCACCGGCGTGGTGGTGACCAAGAGCGATAACAGCGAGATCACCTCCTTCGAGACGTTGGAAGGCAAGACCACCGCGCAGTCGCTGACCAGCAACTTCTACGAGACCGCCAAGGCCGCCGGCGCGAACGTCGAGCCGGTGGAAGGCTGGGCCCAGTCGATCACCCTGCTCAAGCAGGGCCGTGTCGATGCCACCGTGAACGACAAGCTGACGTTCCTGGATGCGCAGAAGACCAACCCGGATGACAGCATCAAGATCGCTGCCGAATCCGAGGAGAAGAGCGAATCCGCTGTAGCCCTGCGCAAGGATTCCACTGAACTGGCCCAGGCCATTGACACCGCGCTCGAGGAGCTGCGCGCCGAGGGGGAACTGGCAAAGATCTCCGAGAAGTACTTCGGCGAAGACGTCAGCAAGTAGCAAACACTATAAGTAGACTGGCTCCACACGTAAGAACGCGTGGAGCCAGTCTCATTTGCGCAAAAGGTAGCCCATGGATTCGAAATGGCAGTTATTCCTCGACTCGCTCGGGCCGTTAGCCCTCGGGGCGATCACGGCAACCATTCCGCTGGCCCTGATCAGCATGGCCTTGGGCCTGGTCATCGCCTTGCTGATGGCGCTGATGCGGATCAGCAAGAACCGGGTCATCTCCTCGATTGCCCGGATCTACATCTCCATCATTCGCGGCACGCCGCTGCTGGTGCAGCTGTTCGTCATCTTCTACGGCATGCCTTCGGTGGGCCTGACCATCGACCCGTGGCCTAGTGCCATCATCGCCTTCAGCCTGAACATCGGCGGTTACGCCGCTGAAATCATTCGTGCCGCGATCCTCTCGGTCCCCCAGGGCCAATGGGAAGCCGGCTACACCCTGGGCATGTCGCGCACGCGCACCCTGTACCGGCTGATCTTGCCGCAGGCCACCCGGGTGGCTGTGCCGCCGCTGTCGAACTCCTTCATTTCCCTGGTCAAGGACACCTCGCTGGCCTCCACCATCCTGGTCACCGAAATGTTCCGCAAGGCCCAGGAAATCACGGCCTCCACCTACGAGTTCCTGCTGCTCTATTGCGAGGCCGCAGCCATCTACTGGGTCATCTGCCTGGTACTTTCGGCCCTGCAAAACTCTGTTGAAGGAAGGCTTGAAAAGTATGTCGCCAAGTAATTCCGCCCTGCTCTCCGTCACCGCCCTGCATAAGGCCTTCGGCGAGAACCAGGTGCTCGAAGGCATCGACTTCACCGTGCATTCCGGTGAAGTGCTGGCACTGATTGGCCCGTCGGGCTCTGGCAAGACCACCGCCCTGCGTTGCCTGAACGGCCTGGAAATCGCCGATGCCGGCACCGTCGGATTCGCCGGCGGGCCGGAAGTTTCCTTCAGCGCCGGGATGAAACCCAAGGCCGCACAGATCCTGCGCAAGCGTTCGGCGATGGTGTTCCAGGGACATCACCTGTTCCCCCATCTGACGGTGCTGCAGAACGTGAGCATCGGGCCGATCGAGGTGCAAAAGCGTCCCAAGGACCAGGTCCTGGCGCAGGCGAAGAAGCTGCTGGCCCGCGTGGGCCTTGAAGCCAAGGCCGACGCCTACCCGAACTCCCTGTCCGGCGGCCAGCAGCAGCGCGTGGGCATTGTCCGCGCGCTGATGCAGCAGCCGGATCTGCTGCTCTTCGACGAACCCACCAGCGCACTGGATCCGGAGCTGGTCGGCGAGGTGCTCACGGTCATCAAGGAATTGGCCCAGGAGGGCTGGTCCATGGTGCTGGTGACCCACGAGCTGGCCTTCGCCCGGGATGTGGCCGACACCGTGGTGTTCATGGATGGCGGGGTGGTCGTGGAGACCGGTCCGGCGGCCCAGGTGCTCGGCACGCCTGCCAACCCCCGCACCCAAACTTTCGTCCAGCGTCTGTTGCACCCGTTCTAAAAGCAATAGAGTGAAGCCATGACCCAGGAAACGAATACTTTGCTGACCAGCCTCGTTGAAGGCTACAACTTCGAATCCGATTGCTTGGAGCTCGGGGCTGCACTGATCGGCGGCAAAGCCGAGCCAACCGCGCAGGTCCGCCTGCCGTTGAAAATGCTCAACCGCCACGGCCTGATCGCTGGTGCCACCGGCACCGGCAAGACCGTCACCTTGCAGACCATGGCAGAACAGCTCTCCGTGGCCGGGGTTCCGGTTTTCCTCGCCGATGTCAAAGGCGATCTGAGCGGCCTGGCGCAGCCTGCCGAACCGTCGGAGAAGCTCAGTGCCCGACTGGCCGAGCTCGGCCACGAATTCGTTGCGCGCACCAACCCGGTCGAGTTCCTCAGCCTGGGTGGCAATGGGCAGGGCGTCCCGGTACGCGCCAGCGTGGACGCCTTCGGCCCGATTTTGCTGGCCCGTGTCCTGGAACTGAACGAAACCCAGGAAGAATGCCTGCAGCTGATCTTCCATTACGCCGATTCCAATAAGCTGCCGCTGGATGACCTCAGCGACCTGAAAGCTGTCATCAGCTTCCTGCTCAGCGACGACGGCGCCCCGGCGCTGGCCGCCCTGGGCGGCGTCTCCTCATCCACCGCATCGGTGATCCTGCGCGGCATCACGATCATGCAGACCCAGGGACTGGACCAGTTCTTCGGGCAGCCGGAGTTCGATACCGCGGACTTCTTGCAGGTGCGCGACGGCGCGGGCGTCATCAACATCCTGGAACTGCCCTCGGTCAGCTCCCAGCCAATGCTTTTCTCCACGTTCCTCATGTGGCTCCTGGCCGACATGTTCGAGGACCTGCCAGAAGCCGGGGACCTGGAGAAGCCCAAGCTGGTGTTCTTCCTCGACGAGGCCCACCTGCTCTTCAAGGATGCTACCAAGGCGTTCACCGATGCGATCATCAACACCGTGCGCCTGATCCGCTCCAAGGGCGTGGGCCTGTTCTTCATCACCCAGTCCCCGACCGACCTGCCCGATGAGGTGCTCGGCCAGCTGGGTAACCGCATCCAGCATGCGGTGCGCGTGTTCACCGCCAAGGACCAGGGCGCGCTCAAGCAGATCATCAAGACCTTCCCAACCGGTGAGCTGGACCTGCAGGAGGCGCTGACCCAGGCCGGTGTCGGCGAGGCTGTGGTCACCGTGCTGGGCGAGCAAGGTGCACCGACCCCGGTAGCGTGGACCAAGATGTCCTCGCCGGGGTCCAACATCGGCCCGGCCTCACCTGAGGTGATGGCCCAGGTCCGTGGCACTTCGACGCTGGCTGCGCAGTACAGCGCCGCAGTGGATCGTGATTCTGCCCGCGAAATGCTCGAGGCCAAAACCCGGGCCGCGGCGCCGGCGCCAGCGACTGCTCCCGAGCCGGCGAAGGAGCCACGACGGGAAAGCGCCCCACGCCAGAGCCAACCGCGCCAAGAAGGGAACCCGATGATGGACATGGCCATGGGGGCCGCCAAGGTGCTTGGCCGCGAGCTGATCCGCGGCTTCTTCGGCAACCGCAAGCGCCGCCGTTAGTAATACCTGGCTCTTCCAGCACGCCGTTTTCGGTCTGGGCCCGGAAACCAGATAGCCTAGCTACTGATGAACACTCGTAATTCCACGCCGATCTCCGCTGCCCGCCTGGCTCTTCGCTGGGCATTGGCTGCAGCGGCTGTCGTCGTTCTGGTCATTGCCGGAACGATCGCCGCCAACCGTACGCTCTTCTCCCCCCAGCACCAGGTGCAGGCACTGCAGCAGCATCTGGCCAGGGGCGAAGGCGCCGAAGCCCTGGGCCTGATGCAGGCCCAGGTCCCGCAGGGCGATGCTGTTGCCCTGGACGGGGACGTGCTCAAGCGCACCCAGGCCGGAATTACGGATTTCACCACCGACAAGGCCCAGGCGGTAGAGGGCGATGAGCAATTGCGCACCGTCACCGCGCATTACAAGGCCCACGGCGTGGACAAGGAATCGACCTACACGCTGCGCCATGCCGGCAAATCCTGGCTGCTGTTCGACAAGTGGGCCTTCGAGCCAAGCACGCTGCCCAGCGTGAAGATCAAGGCCAACACCGTCAACGAGGTCACGGTCAACGAGCAGAAGATCCCGTTATCGGCTGGCGTGAGCACCCTTCCGGTGTTCTACCCCTCGATCCTCGACGCGAGCTTCAGCACCAAGAACTTTGCGGCCGACACCCGCGGGATGGTGGTCACCAAGCCTGCCAAGGAGCCGGTGGAGATCGCGCTGAAGACCGAACCGACCAAGGAATTCATCGCTGCCATCAATGCCAAGGTGAAGAACTACCTCAACGAGTGCGCCAGCGAGCAGGTGCTGATGCCTGCCGGATGCCCGTTCGCCTACAGCACCTCGGCGCGCGTGGACCCGGCAACCATCGACTGGTCCATCGCGAAGTACCCCACCATTGAAGTGAACTACTACAACGGTGCCTGGGTGCTGTCCCCGCTGAAGGCCACCGCCACCTTGACCCTGACCGAGCAGGATCTGCGCACCGGCGCCAAGGCCAAGAAGACCGTCAAGGATGACTACTCCTTCACCGCGCAGCTGACCACCAGCACCACCGAAGTTTCCGTGGTTCCGGTGGCCGGCGGCGAACAGGTGGCCGGCTAGCGTCCGAGCAGTTCGCGGAACTGGCTGCGCAGCGGCACCGCGTTGGTCTTGAACTTCTGCCAGACCACCAGCGCTGCCAAGCTGGCGGCCAGCGACAACCCGGCGCCAATGGTCACGGCGATCTGGATCCCGAACAGTTCAGCGAACCAGCCGATCAGCGGCGAGCCGATGGGCGTACCGCCCATCACCACCATCAGGTACAGCGCCAGCACGCGCGCCCGGTACTCCGGGGGCACCGAGGTCTGCACCATGGTGTTGCAGCTGTTCAAGAAGGTCAGCGACCCCAGTCCCACCGGGATCAGCACCAGCGCGAACGCGATGTAGTTGGGCATCCACGCACTGGCAATCCCGGCGATGCCGAAGAACACGCCGCCGCCGATCAGGAAGCGCCAGCGCGGAGCCGAACGCCGGGCAGCGAACAGCGCCCCGCCAAAGGTGCCCACGGCCATGATCGAGCCCAGGATCCCGTACTCCCCTGCTCCTACCCCGTAGACCTCGGTGGCCATCAGCGCGTTGGTCATCTGGAAGTTCAGCCCGAAGGTGCCGATTACGCCAGCCAGGAAGAAGATCAGCACCAGGTCCTTGCGGTTCTTCACGTAGGCCAAGCCCTCGCGCACCTGCCCCTTGGCGCGCGCGACCGGCTTGGAGGGGTTCAGCGCGTCCTTGCGCATGAACACCAGCGAGAAAATCACCGCGAGGAATGAGGCGCCGTTGAGCAGGAACGCCGGTCCGGTGCCCACCAGCGCGATGACCGCACCGGCCACGCCGGGTCCGGCCAGCCGGGCCAGGTTGAAGTTGGCACTGTTCAACGCCACCGCGTTGGCCAGGTGGGTGCCGGGAACCACCTCGGAGACGAACGCCTGGCGTGCCGGGGCGTCGAAGGAGGCGCCGATGCCCAGCATCGTGGCCAGCACGTAGACATGCCACAGCTGCGCCGTGCCGGTAACCACCAGCAGGCCCAGGACCAGGGCGCAGACTCCCATGAAGCTCTGCGTGAGGATCAGCAACCGGCGCTTGTCGAAGCGGTCGGCGATCAGTCCGGCGTAGGGGCCCAGCAGCAGCACGGGCAGGAACTGCAGGCCGGTGGTGATGCCGGTGGCCACTGCATCGTGGTCGGTGAGCTCGGTGAGCACCAGCCAGTCCTGGGCCACGCGCTGCATCCAGGTTCCGATATTGGAGACCAGCGCACCGATCACCCACAACCGGTAATTTGGTACTTCCAGTGCACGGAACATTTTCGACGCCATAGCTACCGCCAGATCCCTCCGGCTCCTCCCGCCCTCCAGTCTAGCCACCCGGGCAGGAAAATGCTGAGGTTTCCTCAGATTCTTGCTGTGGCGCTGCCCGGGCGTTCGCCGCCGGGCACGCAAAAGGCGCACCATCGCTGGTGCGCCTGATGCATGCTTCGGGCCGGGGCTAGTTCACGCCACGCAGGTCAAGGAGCAGTTCGTCCTCGCCCTCTGCGTCCAGCACCACCGGGATGCCCCAGTCCTGCTGGTACAGGTGGCAGGCCGCGTGATCGGGAATCTCGCCGCCCGGTTCGCCATCGCAGGCCGCCGCGCGGGCGGTAATGTGCAGCACGCCCTCGGCCACCTCCGGGTTCAGTTCCAGGGTGCGGGACAGGCCCACCGAGGTGCCGGCGCCGTCGAGGATCAGTTCCTCCGGGCTGGCCGAGATCTTCAGCTGGGTCGGATCGCCCCAGCGGTCATCGAGCTTCTGCCCCTTGGGTGCGGCGAAGCGGACCAGGATCCCGTGCTTGCCGGCCTGCACCCGGGTCTTGGGGCGCTGGGTCTGGCTGGCGCCCTGGTCGACCACCAGTGCTTCGGCAGGGATCGGGATGCGCACCAGCTGGTGGGAGTTGGTCTCCACGACCAGCAGCACCGGATCGCCGTCCACGGTGGTGTCCACCAGCACGTCGGCCGGTTCCTTCAGGCCCTTGGCCAGGGTGGACACGGTCTTGGTGGCCGGATCGAAGCGGCGCACCGCGCCGTTGTAGGAGTCGGCAATCGCAATCGAGTGGTCCGGCAGCACGGCCACGCCCAGCGGGTGCTGCAGGCGCGCCTGCTGCGCCTGGCCGTCGCGGAAGCCGAAGTCGAACAGGCCGGTGCCCACCGCGGTATGCACGGAGCTCGCCTTGCCGTCCTCGACCTCGATCCAGCGCAGGGCGCTGGTTTCCGAGTCGGCGATCCACACGTTCTCGCCATCCAGCGCTAGGCCCGAGGACTGGGCGAACCAGGCCTCATCCGGCGCGCCATCGGTTAGGCCTTCCAGCCCGGTGCCGGCGAAGACCGACACGGCGCCGGTGCGCGGATCGAAGGCGAAGATCTGGTGGGTTCCGGCCATCGCGACGATGACCTGCCCCGATGGGTGGTAGAGCACATCCCATGGGGACGAGAGCGAAATATTCAGCGCATCGGTGCCCAGCTCGGTGGGCTGGACTTCTTGGCGGGCGTTCTCCGAATCCAGCAGGCGCTGCACGCCGTTGCCGGCCAGGGTGCCCACGGCGCCGGTGGCCAGGTTCACCGAGCGCAGGCGGTGGTTGACGGTGTCGGCCACGATCACGTCGTAGCCGACTTCGGCGGCCAGTTCCGCCGGCAAGGCGGCCAGCCCCTGCAGTTCGTTGAACTGCGCGGTGGCAGCGTCCCCGTCAGCATAGCCCTTGACCCCGGCGCCGATGGTGCGCACCACGGTGGACAGGTCGCCGGCCAGTTCGACCAGGCGGTGGTGGCCCGAATCGCCCACCAGGAAATTGCCGTTGGCCAGGGCGATGGCCTTGCCCGGGAAGCGCAGGTCGCCTTCGCGGGCTGCCGGTGCCACGTACGGCCCGTTGCCGCGGTGCAGCGTTCCCTTGGCTTCGTGCTCGGCTACCAGTTCCTCGACCAGCGAGCCCAGGCCCTGGGCGTGGCCCTCGCCGGACAGATGCGCGACGATGTAGCCTTCGGGATCCAATACCACCAGGGTAGGCCAGGCGCGGGCGCCGTAGGCCTGCCAGGTGACCAAATCCGGGTCGTCGAGCACCGGGTGGTGGATTTCATAGCGCTCCACGGCGGCGGCCAGCGCATCCGGATCCGCTTCGTGCTCGAACTTCGGGGAGTGCACGCCGACGGTGACCAGCACGTCCTTGTACTGCTCCTCCAGCGGGCGCAGCTCGTCGAGCACGTGCAGGCAGTTGATGCAGCAGAAGGTCCAGAAGTCCAGGAGCACGATCTTGCCGCGCAATGCGTCCAGATCCAGTTGCTTGCCGCCGGTATTCAGCCAGTTGCGGCCCAGCAGTTCGCTGGCGCGCACCTTGTAATTGGCGCGGACGGATTCGGAAGTGCTCATGGTGATCCTTTCGCTGTCGCCGCGGCTGCGGCAATTCGAACCTCAATTATCTGCCACCGCGGCCCGCTGGGGCTAACGGTGTTAAGCAACATTGAGAAAAGTGTGAAACTCGCTCACGGTCTGCTGGTGTAACCGCAGGCCCACGCCTTCTATTCCCTGCCGGGGCGGCGAGCTAGGGCAGCTGCGCGAGCACGGTGTCCATGATGCCGGTGGCCACCTGGTTGAAGGCGGCATCCTGCAGCGAGGTCGCCGAGAGGAAGGAGACCATCACCGCATACTCCCCGGTGCTCTTGATCAGCACCAGCGAATCCTGCGCATACTGCCCATCACGGCTGTAGTACAGGGCCGAATCCGCATCCTGCACGCCCGGATCGGAGAACGCCAGGGTCTCGCGGTAGTCCAGCCCGTTGAGCTTCACGCTCTTGCATTCCTCCAGGATGGTGGCCACGTTCGCATTGTGCGCCGCCACCTTCGCCGCCCCGTCGCCGAGCTTGGCCACCTCCACCGACCCGGTGATCGACTGGTTCTCGTTGGTGAAGTCGGTGCGCGCCGCCTCGGTGCCCAGCTGCACCGGCGACCAGTTCAAGTCCTCGATCGGAGCCGAGCATTGGGACGGCAGGACCACCAGGTCCTTGAGCGTATCGGTGGGCGGCGTGGCCAGGGATTCGAGGTCCTCGCCCTGGATCTTGGCACTGGAGGGGAAGCCGAGCTCGGCGGCCATCACTGCGCCGGCCGTGGTGGCCACCTGCGCGGTGGTCATTTCTTCCGGCTGGGCAGGCTCTTGCGGCTCTTGCGATGCGCTGGGCGTCGCGGTGCCCTGCACGGCGATCTTGTGCGTTTCGTCCTGCGGCATTTCGGATTGCGCGGAGCAGGCGCTTGCGGCCAGCAGCGCGCACACCGCCAGGGAGGCGGCGAGGATTTTCTGGGTGCTAGGCACGTGGGTCCCTTCGGTCGGCTTGCTTGAAGCGGGCGAACATTTCGTTGTAGGCAGCCAGCTCGGCGTCGTTGTCGCGCTCGGCCTGGCGGTCGTAGCGCTTGGTGTCCTTCTTGTCCTGGCGCAGCCACGAGATGACCACGAAAATGGCCAGGACCAGGGTCGGCACTTCGCCGATCGCCCACATCGCCCCGGCACCCACCACCTGGTCCTCCAGTGCGGTGCCGCCCCAGGTGCGGCCCATGTTCCCGAAGTAATCCGGGGCCAGCAGGGTTTCGGTGCTCATCAGCGCCACCCCGAAGAAGGCGTGGAAGGCGACGGTGGCCAGCAGCACCACCAGGCGCATCGGGTACGGGTAGCGCTTGGGGACCGGGTCGGCGTCCACCAGCGACAGCGCGAACAGGTATCCGGTGAGCAGGAAGTGCAGGTTCATCAGCTCGTGGCCCGCGTGGTAGCGCATGGCCGGTTCCAGCAACGGAGTGAAGTAGAAGACGACGATCGAGCCGGCGAAGTTCACCGCGGCAAAAATCGGGTGGGTGATGACCTTCGAGTAGCGCGAGTGCACCAGGTAGAGGATCCATTCGCGCGGGCCGCGGGTGCCGTCGACGCGCGATCCCAGCACCTTGAGCAGCAGCGTGACCGGGGTGCCCAGGACCAGGAAAATCGGCACGATCATGGTCAGCGACATGTGATCGACCATGTGGGTGGAGAACTGGATCTTGCCGTACACGGCCACCGCGCCGCTGGTCACGTAGAACAGCGCGAAAAGGCCCACGATCCAGCTGGCCAGGCGCAGCACGCTGGGCTTGTCGCCGCGGCGGGCCAGCTTGATGAAGGCCCACAGGTACACGGCCAGGCCGAAGAGGCACACGGCCACCCAGATCCAGTCCATGCGCCAGGTGGTGAACCACGCGGCGGTATCCGGGGCCGGCGGCAGGTCGTAGCCGGTGAGCAGGCGGGCCGGGGTCGCTTGCACCGGAGGCTCATCGGAAGTCGGCGGAGCGGTGCGCGCCAGCACGGTGGCCACCGACATCACCGCAGCCATCAGGATGACCTCGCCGGCCACGACCTGCCAGGCCGCGCGCAGCGCCGTGAACTTGCCCTCCAGCAGCCGCGGGATCACCATGCGCCGGTGCCACAGGCCCAGTGCGCCCAGCCCCAGGGTGATCAGGATCTTCACGATCACCAGGATGCCGTACGGGGTCAGCCACTGGTCCCAGCCGGTAATGCGGATCACCGCCGAAGCCAGGCCCGAGCCGATCATCAGGAACACCGCGAAGGTGGCCAGCGCGGAATAGCGCTTGAGCACCACCCCGGCCAGCACCTGCCCGCGTTTGCGTCCCGGCGCTTCGCCGGCCAGCGTCGGAGCGAGCAGGGCCAGCACCATGATGCCGCCAAACCAGAGCACCACGGCCAGCAGGTGCAGGCCGATGGAGTTCACCGCGGCGAAGTGGTCGTCTCCCCCGGCCGCGTGGCCGATGAAGGCCAGCGGCAGGATGCCGAACAGCGAGAAGAATGCGCTGAGCCCCACCGTGGTCCTGGAGCGCGCGGCAAGGGCCAGCGAACTGGTGATCGCGGCGATCACCACCATCCAGGCCCAGGCCCGCCCGCTGGTGATCGACAGGATGTAGTCCAGGATCGCGGCCGAATACTGCGGATCCAGGCTCATCGGGATGCCGGCCAAATCCCAGAAGGTCAGCAGCATGACGGTGGCCGCGGACAGGGTCCACACCACCGCGGCCCCGGCGGCGATATTCATCGTGCGGGCGAACGCCGGATGGGCCTGGCCTTCGGCATCGCCGGTCACCTTGGCGGACCGCGGGATGATCGCCGCACCGAAAACCAGTGCGGCGATGCTCAGCGACATCGAGGCATGGTGGATGGCCCGGGAGATGGGCAGCGACCAGCGCACGAAAGCCCCGGGATCGGCCAAATCCGCCGGCCGGGCGATCCCGGTGAACAACACCGCCGCCAGGAAGGCCACCGCCGCAGCGAGGATTCCGGGCAGGATGAAGCGGGTGACTGAAACCGTGCGCTGTGCTGTATCCATAACCTTCTCATCATCTCATTTTTCGCCCGGCCGGTCACCGCGCGGCAGCCCGCTTTGGGCGCATCTCACACCTGGCCCAGCAACGCCTCCCCCAGGTAGCCGCCTTCGCGCACCCCGGGAAGGATCGCGTACAGGCCCGATCCCACCGGCTTCAGCCAGGTGTTCAGCGCATCTGCGGCCGCCAGCCGGTGCTGCACCGGGATGAAGCTGGTGGCCGGGTCGCGCTGGTAGCTGGCGAACAGCAACCCGGAAGCCGCCCCGTCGAAGTTGTAGCCCCGCCGGTGCATGGTCTCGTCCGCGCTGGCCGGCTTGGCCAACGCCACGTGGGCGTTGGCCGCGATCGCCGGCAGCCCCAGCTCATTGGCCGCGGCCAGGTCCACCGGGTCATCCACGCTGGTGCCCGACAGCGGCGCGCCGTCGGACTGCCGGCGGCCCAGGGCATGGTCCCGTCCGGCGCCGTCCACCTCGTCCCAGCCAGCCAGGTCCATCTCGAACCTGCGCAGCGCCAGGGTGGTCCCGTTCTCGATCCAGCCCGGCTGGCCGAACACCGCGCTCTCGCGCAGTTCTCCGCCGGGGTTGTTGATCCCGTCGAGCTGGCCGAACAGGTTGCGGAACCCGCGCCCGCCGGGGTTGATGAACCCGGTCTGGGCGAAGCGCCTGGCGCCCAGCCCGCGCAGGTTCTTGGACACCGCCCGCACCGCATGGTGCAGCACGGTCTGCTCCTGCGCGCAGAACTGGATCAGCAGATCGCACTGCCCGTACTGCTCATCGAGCTGGTCCCCGGCGAAGCGCGGCAGCGTGCCGATCTGCCCGCGCCCGGCCACATCCAGCAGGCTCTGGCCCAGCCCCACGGTCAGCGTCAGCTCGCCTCCGGGCTGCGCCATTTCCGGTTCGGTGTCGGCCAGCACTCCGCGGCCGCTGGCCAGCCGGGCCGCATCATCGGTGATCATCTGCAGCACCGCGCGCAGCTGCTCCTTCTTGGAGCCCTCGCGCCAGTGCAGATCCCACCCGGCGAAGACCGCGTGGGCCTGCTGGCCGTCGAGGATCCCCGACTGGTACTTCCCGTAGAACGGGCGGTACCCCTGCGGGTTGGCGGTGGCCGCTGGGGCTGGAGCGCTCAGCTTTCCGGTGCCGAACCCGGTGAGCATTCCGCCCAGCGCGGCGGCCGCGGTGGTACCCAGCAGCAGCCGGCGGTCGACGCTAGTGCCCGGCATGCGCATCCCCGGCATGCTCGTCGTAGCTTTCGTTGGCCCCGTCGAAGTTGCGGATCGGAAAGTCCACCTGGGTGCTCGACCCGTCGGCGAATTCCAGCTTCAGCCTCGCCGTCTGGGCCGCCACCAGCGGTTCCTGCAGGTCCATGAACATCAGGTGGTGGCCGCCCGGTGCCAGCACCGCGTCCTTGCCGGGTTCGATCACCAGATCCCCTTCGAGCTGCGCCATCGTCATCCCGTCGCCGGTGCCGCGCATTTCGTGGATCTGGATCTGATCGCCCTGGGCATTGCTGATCTTGCGCAGCGCAATCGGGGTGCCAGAATGATTGTGCAGGATGCCGAAGGCCGCGCTCATGCCCGACTCGGCGGCCTTGGCCCAGGTTTCGCTGGTGGCCAGCGCTTCGGCTTGCCCGGCGGTTTCCTGTTCGGCGGCCGGTGCGGGCTGCTGCCCGTCGGCGCTCTGCGCGCAGCCGGTGAGCAGCAGTCCAAGGCCCAGGGCCAGTGCAGTGGTTTTGCGGAAATTCATGTTCTCAAGCTTTCGGGTTCGGTGTGCAGGCGCGCCAAAGGCAGCGGTGGCCTCGGGCGCACCGGAAGGGTGGGGGCTACTTGGACTGGCGCATGAACTTGGCCAGCACGCCCAGCGCGCCGCCAAGGATGACCACGCCGATGATGACCCAGACCACCGGGCTCATCGAGCTGCCCAGGTCCTGGACCGGGTTAGCGCCTGGATCAAGGTCGGCGGACCCTGCGGAGTCGCTAGGCGCCGCTGGCGCGCTCGAGCTGACCAGGGTGGGGGCGGCCTGTGGCGCGTCGACGCTGAAGCCGATCTTGTTCTCGATCGGGTGGCCGTCAGACGAGACCACGCGGTAGGCCAGCTGGTACTCGCCGTTGCCCAGCTCCTTGGCCGGGGTGACGGTGACCTTGGTGCCCTTGGTCTTGGCCTCGGTGTCGATCTTTTCCCCATCGAGGGTCAGCGAGACCACCGTGGAGTCCACGCCGGATAGGCTCTGGAGCACGCCGGAGAATTCGAGGGTGATGTCCTCGGGCACTTCCTGGATGGTGGCCCCGGCCTCCGGGGTGGAGCCGATCAACTGGTCGTGCGCGTTGGCGGCACCGATCGAGCCGGCGAAAGCCAGCAAGGAGAATGCCAGTACTGCGACCAGCCGGGTGATGTTCTTGGTTACTACGCTCATGATGTTCCTTCCAAGCCCCTTGCGGGGCGCTTCGATTCTTTACTCAGGCAGCAAGAATGAAGCAGGGCGGACCGCGGCGCTCCGGCAGTCTTCCCAATTGCGCCAGCTTGAGTTGGAAACGCAAGGGGAAGTAGGCACGAAGCGGCCGGGCAGCAGGTACCTGCACGCGAATGCGCGAGAGGATCCGCCGGGCCGTTGAAAGGGTGAGCCAGCCGGCCAAGGCCTTGAGCAGGCGTTCACCGCCGTAGAGCACCAGAACGCTGGCGATCGCGGCCAGCACGTGGGCGTAGAGCATCGATTCGGTATGCACGTTGGCGTACTGCGCGGTGATGTCCTGCGCCAGCGCTGGATTGCGCCCCGCATGGTGCGCGTGTTCCAGTCCGGAAAGATCGCCGCCCTGGTGGCTCATCACCGACAAGCTCAGGTGGTAGAGCCCCTGGCTGAGCAGCACGACCAGGCTGGTCGCCCACAAGGAGAACTTCCGGCCCACCAGCACGACGCCGATTGCCGCAGAGACGCAGGTAATGAGCACCATGGCCACCACCGATAGCGCTGTAGGCGCACTGTGGGCGTGCGCGGCAAAGGCTGTCCAGGTGCACACGCTTGCCGCCAACCAGCCGCGGATAACGCGGGTTGCGGGTTTCTGTGACACGATGGGCAGCCATTCTTCGCGGAGTTCTACGATCGAAGCTGATTCTACGCGAAGTAGAAGAGCGCCTCAAACGGTGTTCCGATAAAGCAGAAGGCCCGACCCTGCCTCCTGGATTTCTCCGGAGCGGGTCGGGCCTTGCGCAAAGCTCTAGCGGAAGCTTACTTCTTGGCTACAGCAGCCTTCAGCTTCGACCCAGCGGTCAGCTTGACCGAGTGGCCAGCAGGAATCTGGATTGCTTCACCGGTCTGTGGGTTGCGGCCGGTGCGAGCTGCACGATCGGTGCGCTCTACAGCCAACCAACCTGGGATCGACACCTTCTCACCCTTGGAAATCTGGTCGACGAAAACCTCGAAGACTGCATCCAGAACACCATTAACGGCAACCTGGGAGTTTTCGGTCTTCGCTGCAACAGCAGCAACAAGTTCGCTACGGTTCATAGCCAATGTATGGTCCTCCTGGACTAGTGATCCAAAGCCCTCTTCCGGGCCCCGAACGCCGCACGGTCGCACGGTCTTACCAGTGAGAACATATCAAACGTTTTGCCCCAGAACTGCGGAAAACAGGCGGAAAACCGGGATTTTTTCAACTAATTGCAGATTTCTTGGCTCAACGGCAGCATTTTTGGGTTCAATGAAGGCTTTTGCAACGTTCCTTAACGCCGCAAGGCCCGCCAATCCGGGAACGGATAGCGGGCCTTGCGCAAAGCTCTAGCGGAAGCTTACTTCTTGGCTACAGCAGCCTTCAGCTTCGACCCAGCGGTCAGCTTGACCGAGTGGCCAGCAGGAATCTGGATTGCTTCACCGGTCTGTGGGTTGCGGCCGGTGCGAGCTGCACGATCGGTGCGCTCTACAGCCAACCAACCTGGGATCGACACCTTCTCACCCTTGGAAATCTGGTCGACGAAAACCTCGAAGACTGCATCCAGAACACCATTAACGGCAACCTGGGAGTTTTCGGTCTTCGCTGCAACAGCAGCAACAAGTTCGCTACGGTTCATAGCCAATGTATGGTCCTCCTGGACTAGTGATCCAAAGCCCTCTTCCGGGCCCCGAACGCCGCACGGTCGCACGGACTTATCAAGAGTTGAACTTACCAGCTGAAAGCGACAAAAAGTGCATCATCTTGCGGATTCTGCTGAATTTTCGCCAAATCAAGGGTGTGAAAGTTCACCCGGGACCTACAGCGCGAACGGATCGAGGCCTTCGTTTGCCTCCACGAAAAGTTCCCAGGCTTTGCTTTGCAGCTCCTTGCCGCGGGTCGCTTTCGCCGGGCTGGCCAGTGCCGTTGGACCCTTCGTGAGGTATTTCGGCCCCAAGTAGCTGCCTCGGGGCGCGTCTTCGAGTTCCGGCGCCAATGCCGCTTCGACCAATCCCACCGCACCTTCATGTTTGCCCTGCGCGAAACTGGACTGCAATTGGCCAATCAGCCGCTTGGCAAAGTCCGGTTCGTTGATGTTGGGCACCTGCGAGGTCAGCCCGGAAAGCGAATACCCCGGGTGGATGGCCAGCGCGCGAGCAGGCAGGTCCAGCTGGCGCAGCCGGTGGTCCAGGGCCAAGGTGAAGGCTTGCACTGCCGCCTTGGACTGCGCATAGGCACGGTATGGATGGTAGTCGCGGGTCAAGGCCAGGTTTTGCGGATCGGTAGCTAGCATCCGGGTGGACATCGATCCCAGCCCGATGAACCGCAGCGGCTGGGCGAAGCGTTCGGCCAGCTCGCCGACTAGCCGCGCATGCCCGATGAAATTCGTGCTCATGGTCAGCTCATGGCCCAGCAGGCCCTCGACGCGGCTCTGCGGCGCCCGGATGACCCCGGCATTGGCGATCAGCGCATCCAATGGCCGATTGCGCAGTTCAGCTGCCAGTCCCATTGCGGATTCCATGCGCGAGGAGTCGAACTGCATGAATTCCACGCTAGCCGCCGGTACGCGCAGCCGGATCTGCTCCATGGCATGCTCCGCACGGCTCTGGTTGCGGCAGGCCAGGATGACTTGCGCACCGGCTCGCGCCAAGCCGAGGCTCGCGAAGAAGCCAAGGCCGCTATTCGCGCCGGTCACCACAACGGTCTTGCCTTGGCCCAGCGGCGCCCACCGCTGCCGGTTCGCGTAGATGTCAGTTGCGGGTCTCGGATAGCGCGTCGCTGGCTTCATGGAATACACGCTACTACAGGGATAATGCTCGATTGCGGGTGGGACATGGCCGCTTATAGCGATCTCCAGCCACCTCGCAGCCGCTTGCTGGGCACTGGATCCTTGGCGAAGCGCCCGAACCCGAAGGGAATGATTTTATCTTCCCAGCTCCCCCATCAATTGCTTCGGAAAGTCCCAGTGCCGTTGCCGGGCTCAGGCACACGGTGGGATCATTGGAAGATGGAGCACAGCGAGGATGCCGCACTTAATGCGGCCCGGTACAAGATGAAGCAGGACAGCGAGCCGTTGCCGGTGGACGAGTATGCGCAGGCCACCGGGATGGCACCCGTCGAGAAGCAGAAGACGCCGCTGCAGCTGCATGCCGAGGACGAGGCATGGGAAGTGGCCAACTCCGTGCTCGATGAGGCTTTCGCCCGCGGGGACTTCGACAATCTTGCCCTCTCGGGCCAGAAGATCGTCCATATCACCAGCAATGACGATCCCGACTGGTGGCTGAAGTCCATGATGCGCCGAGAGCAGCTTACCGGGCTGGGCCCACCAGCGCTGACTTTGCGCGTGGAAGATGAGCAGATGGAGCAGACCTTGGACCGCTTGCCCTCCGAGCGGGCCGTGCGTGAGCATATCGAGGATTTCAATGCCCGCATTATCGAGGCGCGGCGGCAGCTGCTTGGCGGCCCGCCGGTGATCACCGCTTTGCGCGATTCCACCGCAGAGGTGCTTGGTTGGCAGGAACGCCGGGCGGCAGAACCTGCACCGGTGGCAGAGAAGGCACCGGTGAAACGCCGGTGGTGGCGACGTTAAAAGGCGAAGCCGCCTTCCCGAAAGGGAAGGCGGCTTGCTAAGTCAAAAGACTTGCAGGTCTTACCAGGAAGACTTGGTGATGCCCGGAAGCTCACCACGGTGCGCCATGTCGCGGAAGCGAACACGGGAGATACCGAACTTCTGGAAGGTGCCGCGTGGGCGACCGTCGATTGCGTCGCGGTTGCGAACGCGAATCGGGGAAGCATCGCGTGGAAGCTTCTGCAGGCCTACGCGTGCAGCTTCGCGAGCTTCGTCGGTTGCGTTTGGATCAACCAGGGTCTTCTTCAATTCGAGACGCTTTGCAGCGTAACGCTCGACAATGACCTTGCGCTGTTCGTTCTTTGCGATCTTGGACTTCTTGGCCATGTCTTAGCGCTCCTCTCGGAATTCAACGTGCTTACGGACGACTGGGTCGTACTTCTTCATGACCATGCGGTCAGGGTTGTTACGACGGTTCTTACGGGTTACGTAAGTGAAACCGGTTCCAGCGGTGGACTTCAGCTTGATGATCGGACGTACGTCCTTATCCTTCTTTGCCATTTTTAGAGCTTCACACCCTTCGCAATCAGGTCAGCAATTACAGCGTCGATACCGCGAGCATCGATGACCTTGATGCCCTTGACCGACAGGGTCAGGGTCACCTTACGGCGCAGTGAAGGCACGTAGTAGGTCTTCTTCTGGATGTTCGGATCGAAACGACGCTTGTTGCGACGGTGCGAGTGGGAGATGCTATGTCCGAAGGCCGGAGTAGTACCGGTTACCTGGCAAACAGCTGCCATGATCACTCCTCAGTTAGTTAGTAGTAAAATTCGGCGGTACTCGCGCACAGTGCCCATACCAAAATATCGACACCGCTTCTGCGTTATGAGTCCCGCCAACCAGTGAAACACCGTTAATACTGCACACTAGGAAGGTAACCAGGCTGGGTGAGAACCAACCGAAGAGCCTTAAAGTATGTAAGTCGGTGAACTTCGCAACCGGTCGAGCAATTTCCCCGTACTCAGTCGGCCACGATATTCGGTATTACGGGCAACGCGCAGTTGTTCTGCTGTTAGACGGCATAACAACACACGCGATTAACGCCTGATTAGCTTATCGAGAATTCCTCAGTGTTCCAAATCGAGGTTTTCCGAATTCAGGATCCAATGATCCGCATCAAGCGAAGTTGTAATTTTGCGTGCGATCCGCGTGAGATCGTTAACGTCCTTGTCATCAAGGGTATCGAAGAGAAGTCCGCGCACCGAGGCAACGTGGTGAGGCGCCATCTGCTGCACGGCTTCCCATCCGACCTGAGTTAATGAGGCGATTTTCACACGGGCATCCTCTGCGGACTGCTCGCGGGTAACCCAGCCGCGCTTCTCCAGCTTCTTGACCACATGCGACAGTCGCGAAAGCGAAGCACTGGTGTGCGAAGCCAGCGTCGTCATGGTCAGCTGATGGTCCTTGGCCTCGGAGAGCATGGCGAGCATGTGGTAGTCGAAAAGCGTGATGCCTTCCAGGCCCTGCAGATCGGAATCCAAGGCCGCCGGAAGCAAAGTCATGACAGCATGCAGTCCAAGCCAGGCGTCGCGTTCAGGCCCGGAGAGCCAAACTGGCTTATCGCTCATGAAGTTTCCAATCGTTCATAGACCTGCACCTACAGGCCAGCAAGGTATCAACCTGTAGACCATATATTGTAAAGCTAAGTATTTACTATATGTCAGATGCCCGCATTTCGGCTCTCTGCCAATATTTCGTTCCGCCAGCCACCCTAATGGCCTTTGGGCCCGGCTGCATCCTGCAGGCAATGGTCCTGCAAATCACCGCAAGAGCAGCAAGCGGCCGGAGGCCTAGCGCCAGTCCAAAAACGTGCAGGTCCCAGAGGGCGCAAGGAGCGAGCTGGGTAACGCTCATGCTAGTGACGATCCCTGCTTTTTGACCAGCTGGCAAGCCAAAGGCCCGCGCTGAAGAGCGCGGGCCTTTGGAACCTAGGAATTCTCCAGCTGTTTCTTCTTCCGGTAGCTGATCACCTGTCCGATGACCACCACGAGCAGGGCAAGGATGAACATCGCCGAACCAATGACATTCGCCTGGGCCGGGATGCCGCGGGTAGCTGCCACATAGATGAACTTCGGGAAGGTCTGGAAGGTGCCGGAGTTGAAATTCGTGATGATGAAATCATCGAAACTCATCGCGAAGGACAACAGCGCGGCGGCCACAATGCCTGGCAGCAGCAGCGGGAACGTCACCTTCCAGAAGGCCGCACGCGGCGAGGCGTAGAGATCGGCGGCCGCTTCTTCCAATCGCGTATCCAGCGAGGAGACACGAGCCCTGACGGTGACGATCACGAAGGACATGCAGAACACGATGTGGGCGATCACGATGGTGGCGTAGCCCAGTTCCCAACCGAGGTTCAGGAACTGTGCCAGCAGCGAAGCACCGAGCACGACCTCCGGCGTAGCCAACGGCAAAATGATCAGCACATCGGTGAGCTTGCGGAACCGGAACTTGTAGCGGACCAGGCCGATGGCGATCAGCGTGCCCAAGGCGGTAGCGGCAATCGTGGCCACCGTGCCGACCTGCAGCGAGTGCACCAGCGATTCGCAGACCGCCGGAGCGCCGCAGGGGTTCTGCCAGTTCTCCAGGGTGAAGCCGCGCCAGTCCAGGTTGGTGCGGCCGGCATCGTTGAAGGAGAACACGAAGATGTACGCGATCGGGACCAGGAGGTAGATGAAAGCCAGCCCGCCGACAGCAGGGATGAACCAGCGTCCGATTTTCTGCTTCATGCTACATCAGCTCCTTGGTCCCGAAGCGGCGGATATAGATCGTGACCAGGACCAGGATCGAGACCATCAGCACGAAGCTCAACGCCGAGGCGCCCGGGTAATCGATGACCTTGAAGAATCTGGAATCGATGATCTGGCCGATCATCGTAGTATTGCGGTTATTGCCCAGCAGGGCCGCGTTCACGTAGTCGCCGGCGGCCGGGATGAATGTCAGCAGGGTGCCGGCGAAGACGCCCGGGGCGCTCATCGGCAGCGTCACCTTGAAGAAGGAGGTCATCGGGCTGGCATAGAGATCCCCCGAGGCCTCGAGCAGGCGTGTGTCCAGCCGGCCCAGGTTAGCGTAGATCGGCAGCACCATGAACGGCAGGAAGTTATAGGTCAGGCCCGCGACGACCGCGAACGGCGTGGCGGTCAGGTGCCCGTCGGCTGGCAGGATCGCCAGGAATTTCAGCGTTTGGGCGATGAACCCCTCGTCGGCCAGTATCTGCTTCCAGGCCTGGGTGCGCAGAATGAAGCTGGAGAAGAACGGGGCGATCAGCAGCACCAGCAAGATGCCCTGCAGCAGCGTCTTCTCGCGCAAGCGGACTGCCACCAAGTAGGCCATCGGGAAGCCGATGAGCAAGGCCAGGACGGTGGCGATCAGCGCGAACCCGAAGGAGCGCAGCAGCTCGGGCCAGTAGGCGGCGAGCACCGTGGCGTAGTTGCCGATTTCGAAACCCGGCACGAATTCGCCGATTTCCCCGCCCTCGGGCTTCACGTACAGGCTCATTGCCAGCAGGACAACCACCGGAAGCGCGAAGAACAGGGCGAGCACCAGCATGCCCGGGGCGATCAGGTAGACGCCGGTGCGGCCCTTGCGCCGCTCCGCCCGGATCTCCTCGGGGCTGCGCAGGTCGACGATGCCCTTCTTGGTCATGACCGTCATGGCTGGTCAACTCCGGCATCCTCGTGCTCGGCACCGGCCAGGCCGAAGGAATGCTGCGCCTCCCAGGACAGGTACACGGTGTCGCCTTCGGCAGCCGGCTGCTGGCCGCGATTCTGCGTGAAGGTCCCGAGCGTGCCGATCCCGTCCACCTCGACCAGGTACTCGGTGGTGGTGCCGGTGAAGGACACGTCGACCACGGTGCCGGACAAGCGGTTCTCCCCCGCATAGCCCTCGCGCGAGATCGTGATCTTCTCCGGGCGCACCCCGACGACCACCTCCCCTGAAGCCTGCACGGCGCGGTCGGCCGGCAGCAAGATGGTTTGGCCGTTGACCATGACGCTGAGCATGCCGGCGTCATTGCCGCTGACCGTGCCGCGCATCAGGTTCGACTTGCCCAGGAAGTTCGCGACGAACGCGGTCTTGGGCAGTTCGTAGAGTTCGCGCGGCGGGCCCATCTGCTCGATCCGTCCGCCGTTCATCACCGCGACCACGTCGGCCATGGTCATGGCCTCTTCCTGGTCGTGGGTGACGTGGATGAAGGTCAGGCCGACTTCGGTCTGGATGTTCTTCAGCTCCAGCTGCATTTGGCGGCGCAGCTTCATATCCAGTGCCCCGAGGGGCTCATCGAGCAGCAGCACCTGCGGGCGATTGACCAGCGCCCGGGCCAGGGCCACGCGCTGCTGCTGCCCGCCGGAGAGCTGGATCGGCTTGCGATTGGCAAGGTGCCCGAGCTCCACCAGGTCCAGCCCGGCCCTGGCTTTCTCCATCGCCTGCTTGTCCTTCTTGCGCTTGAGCCCGAAGGCCACGTTTTCCAGCACGCTCATGTGCGGGAACAGCGCATAGGACTGGAACACGGTGTTCACCGGACGCTGGTGGCTGGCCAGCGCGGTGACGTCCTGGCCGCCGATCGAGATGCTGCCCTCGCTGGGGGCCTCAAGGCCCGCGATCATGCGCAGGGTGGTCGACTTGCCGCAACCGGAGGGTCCGAGCAGGGCGAAGAAGGTGCCCGAAGGGACCACCAAATCCAGGTCCTTGACCGCCACGAAGCTGGAAAAGCGCTTGGTGATGCCCGAGAGGTGCAGATCCGCGCCGGTGGCAGTGGTTTCGGTACGCGTTGCCAAGGTTGTCATGCCCCTATCACTTCCTGGAACTGGTTGTGGAAATCGGTTTCTGCTGCCGGTACAGCACGTGCGGAGGTTGCCCGGTTGACGACGTCCCTGGCGCGGGCCGGGCCCGGACCGCGGCCTTTGGACAGGCGCTGGCAGTTGATGGCTCGTTGGCGAGTCATGGTGTTCCCCGCTTTCTAGGCGCCGATTGCACTCTGGAATTCAGAGTTCAACGCGGTCTCTTCATCCGCTTCCAGCGAGCGGAAGACATGCGCCTTGGCCAGATCCTCATCGGTCGGGAAGATCAGCGGGTTGCCGACCAGGTCCGGGTCGATCTTTTCCATTTCTTCCTGGGCGCCGACCACCGGGCAGATGAAGTTCACGTAGGCTGCGACCTGCGCGGCCACGGCCGGGTCGTAGTAGAAGTCCATGAGCTTCTCGGAGTTGGCCTTGCGTGGCGAGGCCACCGGGACCATCAGGTTGTCGCTCCACAGGGTGCCGCCGGCCTCGGGGATCACGAACTCCCACTGGTCATCGTTCTCGAAGTTCATCTGCACGATATCGCCGGACCAGACGATGCCGGCGATCGCATCGCCCGAGACGAAGTCCTCCTTGTAGGAGTTGCCCTTGACCTGGCGGATCTGGCCATTTCCGATGTTCTCGCGCAGCACGTCGGCGGCGGCGCCGAATTCGCTTTCGCCCCATTGGCCGGCGATGTCCACGCCGTTGTGCAGCATCAGCAGGCCGATGGTGTCGCGCATTTCATCGAGCACGGTGATACGGCCCTTGAGCTTTGGATCCCAGAGGTCCTCGACGGATTTCAGGCCCTTGGGGAATGCCTTCTTATTCCAGGCGATGCCGGCGTAGCCGGACTGCCAGGTCAGCGAGTGCTTGCGTCCCGGGTCGAAGTCCACGTCCTTCAGATTGGGCAGCAGGTTGGCCGAGTTGGGGATGTTCGCCAGGTCCAGCTCCTGGGCGTAGCCCTGGCGGATCATGCGGCCGGCCATCCAGTCGGTCATCGTGATGATGTCCTGGCCGATGTCCTGGCCTGCCTTGAGCTGGCCCTGCACCTTGCCGTAGTAGGTGTCGTTGCCGTCGATATCCTCGCGGTAGTTCACCTTGATGCCGGTCTGCTTGGTGAACGCATCCAGTGTCGGGTAGGTCTTCTTCTCGTCGTCGTAATCCAGGTACAGGGTCCAGTTGGCCCAGTTCACGGTGGGGTCATTTGCGGAAATGTCCTCGATCGACGGTGCGGCTTTGGTGCTGCTTCCTCCGGTGCCGCAGGCTGCGAGCAGCCCGGTCAGGCCCAATGCGCCGGCCGCGGAAAGCACGCTGCGGCGGGAGTAGCTGCGCTGGCTCATGGCCTGGACCAGTGCGCGGACTTGGGGGTCTTGCGGAAGTCGGCGTTGCGAGTGCGACATGGCTGGAATCCTAACGACGAATGTGATCGGCCACACATGAAAGTGTTGTCGTTCATCCTGCCAGCAATGCACAGGTCCAACAAGACCCGAACGCAAGTTTCCTTGTAAAAATTACGTTACGAAAACTGAAAACTTTCAAAAATACCCCTTTCGCAACTGAATCAGTGACGGTAGGGTCTGTGGAAAGTCCCTTAGACCTAGGAGGTCGATATGACGCTGCCCTCGCATACGGCACAGGCCATTGATGAAATTTCCAAGGAGATCATCGAGCAGCTGCAGGAAGATGGCCGGCGCTCCTATGCCGCCATCGGCAAGGCAGTGGGCCTGAGCGAAGCGGCTGTGCGCCAGCGCGTGCAGAAGCTGGTCGAGAGCCGCGTCGTGCAAATCGTCGCAGTCACCAACCCGCTGGAGTTGGGCTTCACCCGCCAGGCCATGATCGGCGTCGTCGCCGCCAGCGACATCAGCGGCACCGCCGACCGGATCGCCGAACTTCCGGAAGTCGACTACTGCGTGGTCACTGCCGGCAGCTCGGACATACTCGCGGAGGTCATCTGCTCGAACGATGAGGACCTGCTGCGCGTGATCGGAACGATCCGCGGGCTCGAAGGCGTGGTCAGCACCAATACGTACACCTACCTTTCACTCAAAAAACAGGAATACAACTGGGGAACACGATGAACACACCACGTGGTACCGATCGCCAGCAAGCCGCTCGCGATCACCTTTGGATGCACATGGCCCGGCACTCCGGAATTTCCAACGGCGCGCACGTTCCGATCATCTCGCGCGGCGAGGGGCACAAGATCTACGACGATGCCGGGCGCGAATACATCGACGGCTTGGCCGGGCTGTTCGTGGTCAACGCGGGGCACGGGCGCGCCGAATTGGCCGAAGCCATGGCCAAGCAGGCCGAGAAGCTGGCCTTCATGCCGCTGTGGTCCTACGCCCACGAACCGGCGATCGACCTGGCTGAGCGCCTGGCCAGCTATGCACCAGGCGACTTGAACCGCGTCTTCTTCACCACCGGCGGCGGCGAGGCGGTCGAATCCGCCTTCAAGCTGGCCAAGCAGCATTTCAAGATGAAGGGCAAGCCGGGCAAAACCAAGGTCATTTCGCGCGCCCTGGCCTACCACGGCACCCCTCAGGGAGCCTTGGCCATCACCTCGCTGCCGGATATGAAGACCCCGTTCGAGCCTTTGGTCCCCGGCACCTTCCGCGTGCCGAACACCAACTTCTACCGCGCACCGCAGATGTTCGCGGACAACGAGAAGGACTTCGGGCTGTGGGCCGCGGAGCGCATCCGCGAAGCCATCGAATTCGAAGGCGCCGACACCGTGGCGGCGGTCTTCCTGGAACCGGTGCAGAACTCCGGCGGCTGCTTCCCGCCACCACCGGGGTACTTCGACCGGGTCCGCGAGATCTGCGACGAATACGACGTGCTGCTGGTTTCCGACGAAACCATCTGCGCGTTCGGCCGCATCGGCTCGATGTTCGCCTGCAACGACTTCGGCTACGTCCCGGACATCATCACCTCGGCAAAGGCGCTGACCAGTGGCTATGTCCCGCTGGGCGTGATGGTCGTTTCCGACAAGCTGTTCGAGCCTTTCACCAAGGGCGATACCACCTTCTACCACGGCTACACCTTTGGCGGGCATCCGGTGGCAGCCGCGGTGGCGATGGCGAACCTGGACATCTTCGAGCGGGAAGGATTGAACGAGAACGTCAAGAACAATGCCGACGCGTTCAAATCCACGCTGTCCAAGCTCACCGATCTGGACATCGTTGGCGATGTGCGCGGCGCCGGCTACTTCTACGGGATCGAGCTGGTCAAGGACAAGGCGACCAAGGAGACCTTCAGCGACGCGGAGTCCGAACGCCTGCTGCGCGGGTACCTCTCCCCGGCCCTGTGGGAGGCGGGACTGTATTGCCGCGCCGACGATCGCGGCGACCCGGTCATCCAGTTGGCTCCGCCCATCACGATCGGGCAGCCGGAGTTCGACCAGATCGAATCCATCCTGCGCACCGTGCTGAAGGAAGCGGCCAGCAAGATCTAGCGCCACGAAGGCTCGCAGGCATCGCCTGCGAGCCTTTTCGCAAGTCAGAGCGTGTTACTTCACGAAGCTGCACGCAATTGGTGCTTTGTGGCATAGGCCACTAGTCTGAGGTCATTAGACGATCAAGATCGCCTTTTGGAAGATTGCAGGAACCTCATGACTTTGGAACCGACCAGAATCAGGTTGGCACGCGAACGTGCAGCGCTGAGCCGGTCCGCCTTGGCCGCCTCGCTGGGTATTTGCGAGCGCGAACTCGCCCATGCTCCCGAGGATCTTTCCCTTGCGCTGGCCGATGCGCTGGGCTGCGCGCCGCAGTTCTTCCGGCTTCCCGCGGCCCAGGGCATCGACACCGAGCGGATCTTCTTCCGCTCCCCGCGCCGCACCAGCACCGCGCAGAAAGTCGCCGCGGCCGCGCTGGGCCGCAACGGCGTGGAACTCTACAACCTGATCACGCGGAACTTCCGGCTCCCGCACACCGGGATCCCCGAGCTGTGCGGCTTCACCCCGGAAGATGCCGCCGCGCATCTGCGCACCGAATGGGATCTGGGATGCGGCGCGTTGCCCGATCTGC
This sequence comes from Glutamicibacter sp. NPDC090743, assembly GCF_044769125.1. NCBI lineage: Bacteria > Bacillati > Actinomycetota > Actinomycetes > Micrococcales > Micrococcaceae > Glutamicibacter > Glutamicibacter sp. NPDC090743. The sequence continues at coordinate 99,043 of NZ_JBIVXE010000005.1, forward strand.
TGCATCTGCTCGAAGCCCGCGGGGTGCGGGTGCTGAGCCTGCCGGCCTCGCTCGAAGCGGTCAAGACCTTCAGCTTCTGGGAAGACGGGCAGGCCTTCATCTTCCTGGCCGCCGGCAGCCGCAATGCACAGCGCCTGGCGATGGCCCACGAGCTGGGGCATCTGCTGATGCACTCCTCGCTGGGCGAGAACCGCGAGCAGGTGGCCGCCGCGGAACGCGAAGCCGACGAATTCGCGGCACGCTTGCTCCTGCCCTCCCTGTCCCTGCAGGTTCGGGTCTCCGATTCCCTGCAGATCCCGCAGCTGCTGGCACTCGAAGAGCAGTTCGGTGCACCGGCCCAGGTGATCCTCGCGCATTCGCGTGCCCGCGGCTTGCTGGGCGAAGGCGCCTACCAGTGGTTGTCCCAGGAGCTGGCGCTGGAACCGGCCCAGGAGCACCAGCAGCTGGTCTCCCGGGTCTTCTCCCTGGTCTTCCCCTCCCTGCAGCGCGACCATCGGGCCAGCACCGCACGGATCGCCCGCGAATTAGGGCAAACCGCATCGCAGATCCATGAGCTGACCTTCGGGCAGGCGTTCGTGCTGCTCGAAGGAGAGAACCTGCACGACGCCGGCCAGGCGACCCGCGGCCACCTGCACGCGCTCTAGCAACCCCGGGGTTTGGCAGCTACGCTGGTGCCACCAGGCGATGGCGCCGCGGCCGATCGCCGAGCCAAAGGGGATCGCCATGCAAATCAACGCCGACAAATCCCGGCAAGTCGCCGAGGAGTCCCGCGAGCAGTTCGACCGGCCCAGCTTCGCCAAGGGCCTGTACATGGGGGCCGTGGACTTCTCCCTGATCGAACCATTGCCCAGCGCCCTGCATCCAGAACGCGGACAGGAATTCCTGCCGCAGCTCGAAGCGGTCCTCGATGGCATCGACCCGGAGCGCATCGAAGCCCAGGCGCGCGTCCCCGGCGAATATATTGCCCAGCTTCGCCGCATCGGCGCCTTCGGCATGAAGATCCCGGTCGAATACGGCGGACTGGGGCTGAGCCTGCTGGACTACGGCCGGGCGCTGATGCGCGTCGGCGTGGTTTCCCCGGCCATCGGCGCGCTGCTCTCGGCCCACCAGTCCATCGGCGTCCCCGAACCGGTGAAGGCCTTCGGCACCGAGGAGCAAAAACGCGAGTACCTGCCGCGCTGCGCGGCAGGAGCCATCAGCGCCTTCCTGCTCACCGAGAACGATGTCGGTTCCGACCCTGCACGGTTGGGCACCGAAGCCCGGCTCAGTCACGACGGCAGCCACTACATCCTGGATGGCGCGAAGCTGTGGACCACCAACGGGGTGGTCGCCGAGCTGCTCGTGGTGATGGCCGCGGTGCAGCCGCATGAGGCCCTCGGCCAAGAGCCTGCAGGTCGCGGCGGAATCACCGCCTTCATCGTCGAGGCCGATACCGCGGGCATCACCGTCGAGAACCGCAACCAGTTCATGGGCCTGCGCGGAATCGAGAACGGGGTGACCCGGTTCCGCTCGGTGCGCGTGCCGGCGGCCAACCGCCTGGGCAAGGAAGGCTCGGGGCTGAAGATCGCGCTGAGCACCCTGAACACCGGGCGCTTGTCCATCCCGGCCATGTGCGCCGGGGCCGGCAAATGGTCCACGAAGATCGCCCGTGAATGGTCCGCGGCCCGCGTGCAGTGGGGCCACCCGGTCGGCAAGCACCAAGCCGTCGCCGGCAAGCTCGCCTGCATCGCGGCCAGCAGCTATGCGCTGGAAGCGGTGTTCGAGGTGTCCGCCCGGCTGGCCGATGCCGGCATGAAGGATATTCGCATCGAGGCGGCCCTGGCCAAGCTCTGGGCTTCGGAGGCTGCCTGCACGATCGCCGATGAGCTGCTGCAGATCCGCGGCGGGCGCGGATTCGAGACCGCGCAGTCGCAGGCAGCGCGCGGCGAGCGGGCGGTGCCGGTCGAACAGATGCTGCGCGACCTGCGGATCAATCGCATCTTCGAAGGCTCCACCGAAATCATGCACCTGCTGATTGCCCGCGAGGCCGTGGATGCGCACCTGCAGGCGGCCGGGGACCTGGCGCGTGCCGGGTCGAGCATCCAGGACAAGGCCCGAGCGGCGGTGGATGCCTCGGGGTTCTATGCCCGGTGGCTGCCCAAGCTTGCGATGGGCGCAGGCTCGCTTCCGAACTCCTATGCCGAGCACGGCCCATTGGCCAAGCACCTGCGCTATGTGGAGCGGACCTCGCGGCGGCTGGCACGCCAGACGTTCGCCGGGATGGCGCGCTGGCAGGCCGGCCTGGAAAAGCAGCAGGTCTTCCTGGGCCATATCGTGGATATCGGCGCGGAGCTGTTCGCCATGTCCGCGGTGATCGCCAAAACCACTGCGCTGCCGCAGTCCCCGGCTGGCCAGCGCAACTCGGCGCAGGATCTTGCCCTGGCCTTCTGCGAACAGGCCGCGCAACGCTGCGAGGAGCATTTCGACAGGCTCTGGAAAAACACCACCCGTACCGATGGACGGATCGCCGCGGACCTGCTGGACGGGAAGTTCCAGTGGCTGGAGGCAGGGGTCCGCGATGTCTCCGAAGGCACCGGAGAGTGGATCGCCCAGTGGTCCGATGGAGTTCGCAAAGACGTGCGGTGGCCCTACCCGGAGGATGCCTAGGGCTCCACGATCTCGATGTCCAGTTCCCCGGCACGCCACTTCGCGGTCATGCGCTCGGCGAGGGCATCGGCCGCCAGGGCTTCCTGCGGGGTCATCCAGTAGGTGTTCACCCGGAGTTTCTGCTGCGGGTCGAGTTCCTTGGACAGCAGGGCCATCGGCCGGCATCCAGGGATCTTCACCGCGTGGAACAACCCGCAATGCCTGCCGATATGGTGGATCATGCATCCCAAGGCCGCGGACTCGATGTCCGTGTTGCCGCCCTTTTCCCACGCGTCGAGATGATCCAGTTCGCATCGTTCGGCGGGCATGCTGCATCCCGGATACAGGCACCCTCGATAGGCCGCCCGGATGGCGCGGCCCTGCGCCTTGCTATACAGCCGCTGGGTGCGGCCCAGATCCAGGGGCAGGCTCTGGCCGTTCAGCACCAGCGGATAGATTCCGGCCGTGCACAATGCCGCTCTGGTTTCGCCCGGGGATAGCTGGATCCCGGTGGAAGTGACCGCGAATTCCTTGCCGTCGCGTCTCATCTTCTCGTAATCCAGGATGATGCTCACCTGCGGTACCGCCAACCCGGGTTGTTTCCCTGGCGAACCGCTCTGGTTGCGGTCGGTCATCAGCAAGGCCAGGAATCCTACGAGCCGGCGTCGTTCTGGCTTGAGCTCCTCGAACTGGGTGGCGGCCGGGCCGGCAGGTTCCTCGGGCTCTTCAGGTTCTTCGGGTTCGTCAGGTTCCTCGGGTTCTCCAGGTTCGTCAGGTTTGTCAGGTTCTTCGGGTTCTTCAGGTTCGGCGGATCCCTCGGGTGCCGATCCGGCAGGTTCCCCGTCTTTGGCCCAGTCGGGCATCGATTCCTCGTCATCCCAGCCGCTGCCCTGGGCACCGGTGAACTGCGCCTCGGCGTGCGCCAGGGCTTCGCGGTTCCCGGCCACGGTGGCCGGGTTGTCCAGCGCGTTGAAATACGCTTCGATCATCGCCGCATGGGCGGGCAGGACGCGCAGGACGTATTCGACCAGGCCCTGGCGCATGCCCTTCTTGAAGATCCCGATCCCATCCAGCAGGGCTTGCAACGGGCGCTGGCCGGACTTCACCTGCGCCACCAGTGCGTTGATGTGCCTGCGGGCGGCCTTGGGTTCGCTGCGGATGAAGGCGGCCGATTCGGCTTGCAGCTGGTCCTTCTTGGCCTGCCCGGCCTGGCCTTCGCCGAAGTCCTTGCGGGCCGAATGCAGTTTCAGCGCGGCCGAGGACACCAGCCGGGGATCCACGTCGGGGTCGGCGAATTGCCCGGCCAGTTCCGGCAACCAGGCGGGCAGCGGTTGCCCTGCCTCGTCGACACCGCCCAGCAAGCAATCCACCAGGGCCAGCCGGTCGCGGACCGTGCTGCGCGGGATGTCCAGCCAGCCGTGCAGCAGCCCGGCCGTGTTCTTGAAATGCGTGCGGGCAGTGGTGGTGCGCCCGGCGGCCGCCTGGAATGCGGCGAGGCTCGGGTGCTCGCCTGCCTCGGTGACGGCCTGGAAGGATTCCTGGTCGAGCTTGTGGGCACCGGTGCGGCGCAGCGCATGGGCGGCGTGCAGCTGGGTGCGGCTCTGGCGGCGGGCGAGCTTGACAGCAAGCTGCGCAAAGCAGGCCGCGTGGCCGGGGCTCAATGGCCCGCCGGCAAGGACCGCGGTGGCCGATGCGATGAGTTCTTCCGCGTCGGCCAGGTCCTTTAGCGCCTGTGCCTGCTCTGTGCTCATGCCCCCATGATGCCTGTGGCGTCCTGCGGGGTTTTCTCACCGGGAGCCAAGTGTGGATAACTCAGCCGTGCATGCGGTACCAGAGCAGCGCCACCTGCAGCGAGGCGCGGGATTCGGCGGAGTCCAGCTGCACCCCGAGCTTGGCTTCGAGCTTGGCCAGCCGGGAGTAGAGGGTGGGCCGCGAGAGGTAGCCGGCCTTGGCCAGCGCGGTTTTGTTCCCGCCGTGGGCCAGGTAGAGATCGAGCAGGTCAAGGGCGGCCAGGTCGAGCGGGTTGAGCAGGCCGGAGAGCTCGGCCAGCGCGAAGGTGCGCAGCTTCGGGTCGCTGCCCCTGGCCGAGAGCACCCCGCGCAGGCGCAGGTCGGCGAAGCGGTAGTAGGGCTGGGCGCGGGTGGGCAGGTGCGGGACGATCTGCGCGACCTGCGCGGCTTCCTCCAGCCCGGCGATGCTGGTGGCCAGGGTGCCTTCGGGCCCCACGCCGATGGCCACCGGCGCGGTGAGCTGCTCGGCCAGCCGGCGAGTGAAGCCCTGCAGGGTGGAGTCCAGCAGCTCGCGGGCGCGCAGCGGCAGAATCAGCCCCAGGTACCCGGGCTTGAGCGAGCCTGCCAGGATGCCCAGGTGCAGGGTGTCGGCCAGCTGGTCGAGCACTTCGAGCAGGGCGCGGTCGGCCAGCTGGGTTTCGGTCGGCGTGCCGGAACCGGCCAGGGAGATGACCACCGGGACATAGTAGGGGGCGGCGGCCAGGCCCAGGGCCTGGGTGCGGATGGCGATGTCCTTGTCGCTGTAGCTGTGCCCGGCCTGCAGTTCGTGCAGCGTGGAGGTGCGCGCCTGGTAGAGCAGCTCGCGCTGGTCGCGCCCGGACAGGCGGGCGATGGTCAGCGCCTGGCCGGCCCGTTCCAGCACCAGGGCCGCGCGGTCGTCGTCCTCCAGGACGGCCGGGACGATCAGCCGCCCCCAGCGGCTGCGGACCGCGCCGACCGGGGTCTGCAGCCAGTTCTCGGTGCCGGTGGCGCGTCCAGTGTGCTCCAGAAACCCGACGAAGCGCGAACGGGTGATCCAGTGTTCCAGTTGCGCGCCGGACTGGGCGAGCACGTGGTGGCGGACATCTTCCAGGACCACGGGGGCCGAGAGCAGCTGCGCGGTGCGGTCCACGATCTGCGCTTCGTCGGCCTCGGTCAGCGAGAGCCCGGTGTAGATTTCGTGCACCGTGCGGGAGAACTGGACGGCCTCGAGCTGCTCGGCGACGAGTTTCTGGTGGATGACCTCGGTGATGGACACGAAGCGGGTGGTGGTGCGCAGGGCGATGACCGGCAGGCCGAGGTCGGCGACGTCCAGCGGTGCGCCGGAAAGGTCCTCGATGATGACCCCGACGGCCCCGGCCTCGCGCAGCGCGGTGATGAAGGCGCGCACGTCGCTCACGTTGCGCAGGGTCGTGAGGATCAGCTCGCGGCCCAGCAGCAGGTCGATGTTCTCGGTGGATTCGGTCACGTGCACCCAGCGAAGCGGCGCGTCCATCCCTGTTCCGCAGAGCACCTGGGGGTCGGCGGCTTGGACCACCGGCAGGTGCAGTACCTCGTCTACCGTCAGCATTTTTTACACTCCGTCAGCACTAGTGCTTAAATCATGACACAGTGATGGTGTCGTCCCTCACATCCATGACCCATGATGAAGGCAGGCACCCAACTTCGAAAGGCCGATACGATGACCGCAACGCTGACCGGCACCCTGCAGCACTGGATCAACAACGCCAATTACTCCGCCGACGACCGCACCGGCAAGATCTACAACCCTGCCACCGGCGAGGTCACCGGCCAGGTTGCGCTGGCCTCCAAGGCGACCACCGAGCATGCGATCGCCGCAGCCGCCGAGGCTTTCCCGAAGTGGCGCGACACCTCGCTGGCCCGCCGCACCGCGATCATGTTCAACTTCCGCCAGCTGCTGGCCGAGCGCAAGGGCGAGCTGGCCGCGATCATCACCGCCGAGCACGGCAAGGTGCTGGACGACGCGCTGGGCGAAGTGGCCCGCGGCCTGGAAGTCGTCGAGCTGTGCTGCAACGCCCCCTACCTGCTCAAGGGCGAGTTCTCGCAGAACGCCTCCACCGGCATCGACGTGCAGTCCATGCGCCAGCCGGTCGGCGTCTCGGCCATCATCTCCCCCTTCAACTTCCCGGCCATGGTGCCGCTGTGGTTCTTCCCGGTAGCGATCGCCGCCGGCAACGCGGTGGTGCTCAAGCCATCGGAGAAGGACCCGTCGGCCGCCAACTGGCTGGCCGAGCTGTTCACCGAGGCCGGCCTGCCCGAGGGCGTGCTGAACGTGGTGCACGGCGACAAGGAGGCGGTGGACACCCTGCTGACCGATCCGCGCGTGAACTCCGTGTCCTTCGTGGGTTCCACCCCGATCGCACAGTACGTCTACTCCACCGGCACCGCGCACAACAAGCGGGTGCAGGCCTTTGGCGGCGCGAAGAACCACATGCTGGTGCTTCCGGATGCCGACCTGGACCTGGCCGCCGACATGGCGGTCAACGCAGGCTTCGGCGCGGCCGGCGAGCGCTGCATGGCGATCTCCGTAGTCGTCGCGATCGACACCATTGCCGATGAGCTGGTGGCCAAGATCGCCGAACGCGCCAAGACGCTGCGCGTGGGCGATGGCACCCGCGGCTGCGACATGGGCCCGCTGATTACCGGCGAGCACAAGGCGAAGGTGGCCGGATACATCGAGGCCGGCATCTCCGCCGGCGCGGACCTGGTGCTCGATGGCCGCACCGGCACCGTGGACGCCGATGGCGAGGGCTTCTTCCTGCACCCGACGATGTTCGACCGCGTGGGCACGGACATGTCCATCTACACCGAGGAAATCTTCGGTCCGGTGCTCTCGGTGGTGCGCGTGGAGAGCTTCAACGAGGGCATCGAGCTGATCAACTCCTCGCCGTACGGCAATGGCACCGCGATCTTCACCAACGACGGCGGCGCGGCCCGCCGCTTCGAGGACGAGATCCAGGTGGGCATGGTCGGGGTCAACGTGCCGATCCCGGTACCGGTGGGCTACCACTCCTTCGGCGGCTGGAAGGCCTCGCTGTTCGGCGACCAGCACGCCTACGGCCCGGAGGGCTTCAAGTTCTTCACCCGCAACAAGGTGATCACCAAGCGCTGGCTGGATCCCAGCCATGGCGGCATCAACCTCGGCTTCCCGCAGAATGACTGATACCCATGACTGAACCACTGACACAGCCACTGACGCAGGGCGTTTCCGCAGCGGATATCGCCGCTGGCCAGCACGCCTACGAGCTGGACCGCAAGCACGTCTTCCACTCCTGGCAGGCCCAGGGGCCGTTCGCCCCGATGACCATCCTGAAGGCCGAAGGCTCCTGGGTATGGGACGGCGAGGGCAACGCGCTGATCGACCTCTCCAGCCAGCTGGTGAACACGAACATCGGGCACCAGCACCCGAAGGTGATCGCCGCGATCCAGGAGCAGGCCGGCAAGCTGGCCACCATCGCCCCGCAGCATGTGAATGATGCGCGCTCTGAGGCGGCCCGGCTGATCGCCAAGCACACCCCCGGGCAGCTGGACAAGATCTTCTTCACCAACGGCGGTGCCGATGCAGTGGAGCATGCGGTGCGCATGGCGCGGCTGCATACCGGCAAGCACAAGGTGCTCTCCGCGTACCGTTCCTACCACGGCGGCACCCACCTGGCGGTGAACCTCACCGGGGATCCGCGGCGCTTCGCCTCGGACCACGCCACCGATGGGGTGGTGCGCTTCTTCCCGGCCTACCCGTACCGCTCCTACTTCAATTCGAGCACCCCCGAGGAGGAGACGGCCCGGGCGCTGAAGCACCTGGAGGACACAATCCTGCTCGAAGGCCCGGGCACTATTGCCGCGATCATCCTGGAGAGCATTCCGGGTACCGCCGGCATCTACCTGCCGCCCCCGGGGTACCTGCAGGGCGTGCGCGAGCTGACTAAGAAGCACGGCATCGTGTACATCGCCGATGAGGTGATGGCCGGATTCGGGCGCAGCGGGCAATGGTTCGCGGTGGACCATGCCGGGGTGGTGCCGGACCTGCTGACCTTCGCCAAGGGCGTGAATTCCGGCTACGTGCCGCTGGGCGGGGTGGCGATCAGCCCGGAGATCTTCGAGACTTTCCGCGAGCGGGTCTACCCGGGCGGGTTGACCTATTCGGGCCACCCGCTGGCCTGCGCGGCGGCGGTAGCCACCATCACCGCGATGGAGGACGAGGCCATGGTGGAGAACGCCCAGCGCTTGGGCGAGGAAATCATCGGGCCGCGCCTGGCGCAGTTCGCGACCGAGCACCCGAGCGTGGGCGAGGTGCGCGGAACCGGCGTGTTCTGGGCGATCGAGCTGGTGAAGAACCGGGAAACCCGCGAGCCGCTGGCCGCCTATGGAGGCAGCAGCCCGGAGATGAACCAGGTGGTTGCCGCCGCGAAGGCCGCAGGGCTGCTGCCCTTCGCGAACTTCAACCGGCTGCATGTGGTGCCGGCGATGAACATCGAGGATGAGGTGCTCATTCAGGCGCTGGATCGCCTCGAGCAGGCCTTGGCCGTCGCCGACACGTTCGTTCAATAGCACCGATCTGGCAGGACAGCGCAGCTGTCCTGCCAGATCTGCATTCAAAGGAGATCGAGATGACTACCGTGGCGACCAGTCCAGTGCTATGCGCCCATCCCCGGGCCTCGCTCGATGAGCAGGACCGCAAGCAGGCCAGCGTGGACCGCTCCGGCTATGTGCCCCCGACCTTTGCCGACGGGGTGATCTTCGCGCAGGACATCGATGATGTGGTGCTGGCGATGCAGTTGGCCCACAAGCATGGCGCCACGATCGTCCCGCGCGGGGCCGGCACCGGGCTGGCGGCAGGGGCCAGCGCCGAGGCCGGGCAGATCGTGCTCGACTTGTCCCGGATGGACAAGATCCTGGAAATCGATCCGGTGGAAGCCACCGCGGTGGTGCAGCCCGGCGTGCTCAATGCGGCGGTGAACCAGGCCGCCGGCGAGCACGGGCTGTTCTACGCCCCGGATCCTGCCAGTACCGCGATCTGCTCGATCGGCGGCAATATCGCCACCAACGCCGGCGGCATGTGGTGCGCCAAGTACGGGGTGACCCGCGAGTCGGTGCTCAGCTTGCTGGTGGTGCTGCCCGACGGGCAGCTGCTGCGTACCGGACGGCGGACCATCAAGGGCGTGGCCGGCTATGACATGAATGCGCTGATGATCGGTTCGGAAGGCACCTTGGGCATTGTGGTTGAAGCACTGCTGCGCCTGCGCCCGAAGCCCAAGCACACCTCCACCTTGGTCGCCTACTTCCCCGATGAGGATACCGCGGCAAAGGCCGCCTCGGCGGTGATCGCCGAACGGCTGGCCCCCTCGGTGCTGGAGCTGATGTGCGGCAAGACCCTGAAGGCAGTGGATGCGGCGCTCGGAACTGGCCATGGATCACGCGGCGGTGCTTTGCTGCTCGCGCAGACCGACGGCTACGGCGCGCAGCTGGAAATGCAGGCGCTGCAGGATGCGATCGCCCCGCTGGCCGCGCACATCGAGATCGCCACGGACCAGGAGCAAGCACAGGCGCTGATCGAAGCCCGTCGCCAGGCGATCCCGAGCATGGAGCTGCTGGGCACCGCCTCGATCTGCGATATCGGCGTGCCGCGCAATCGCTTAGCCGAAGCCTTCGCCGGCCTGCAGCGCATCGAGGATGAACGCGGAGTATCGATCTTCACTATCGCCCATGCCGCCGATGGCAACCTGCATCCGATCATCGTGGTGCCTGAAGGCCAATCCATCACCAGCGGCGCGCCGAAGGCCGCGCTGGGAGACATGTTCCACCTCGCCAAGTTCCTGGGCGGCACGCTCACCGGCGAGCACGGCATCGGTTTGCTCAAGCAGGATTGGCTGGCCCAGGAGCTGGGGGAAACCTCGCTTGCGCTGCAGCGACGGGTGCGCGCGGTGTTCGATCCACAGGGCATCTTGAACCCGGGCAAGGCGATTTAACCCTAGAAGTCATCCGCTGACATGGGTAGGGTAAATACATGGATGAGTATCTACCGGTGGACTTCAGCCTTCCTCTCGTGTCGCTGGCGGCTTCTGTGATCTTCTTGCTGATCGGGTTGCCCTTGATCATCCACGCCCTGATCCGACGCAACGGCTTCACCCGCCTGCGTGACGGGGAGCAGACTTATGCGCGACGCGCATCCATCCGCACCGAGTTCATTTCTGCCGGAATTGCTGTGGTGGCAACGGCCATCTGTCTGGTCATGGGCATCACCGGCTACAACACCGCGATGAGCAACCTCGTGGCGAACGTCCAGAAGGAATATTCGCCGACCGAGTTGGAGATCAAGTACTGGAACGGGTCGTGGGCAACAGCAGATATCGCCTTTGCCGATGGCACCAGCTACGTGGATGCCCAGATCTCAATGCAGTCTGCCTACCGTCCACTAGTTGAACCGAAGATGACGCAGGATTAGCTGGCAGAGAACTGTCGCCATGATCCAACTCCAGTATGAAATACTGGCCACAGCATATTTTCACGCCGATATCCTGTGGAGGGAAAAGACAATGACCGGAAGTGGTGCGCCAGCAGGCGATCCGTTCCAGCCGCATCTTGAATGGGGTCTGAAAACCTCGTTCGTGAGCTATATTTCTTCCCTCGCCGACGGACGCATTGAAGCTGCCAACGGGGTATGGCAGGCAGGCAACGCGTTGGCGTTCCCCGTCTCCCCCGCTGCAGGGGTACCGGAAAACGAAATCTGGTTCAACGGGCGTGTGTCCTTCTCCGGGCACGGCGGCATGATGAAGCTGGATCTCTTTGAACCGCGCATCGTGAACCATGACGAGAACATCAGCCTCACGATCGACGAAGCCGGCGAACGCGTTGCCATTGCCGAGCTCACCGAAACCAGCGTTTCGAACGCTTTCGGCTTGGTCAAGACCCGCTTCTCGGCGGTGCTCACCGAGGCAGGTTCGAAGCTGTTCAACGGCCAGTACCCTGCCGGCCAGCAGATGGAAGAAGTCGAGGTCGTGCTGCGCGGTTAGCAGCTCACCAGCAAGAGGGCCCGGCACGAAAGTGCCGGGCCCTTGGCATATCTATCACCCGTGTTCAGTTGCCGGGGCTGGTTTTCTTCATTTAACAAGGTAGGTTCGGTTCATGTCTAGAACTTTCCTGTCGACGATCAGAATCCTGACTGCGCTGAGCATTGCGATGATGGCTTTGTCTTTCGTCATGGCTCATTCGTGGTTATTGCAGATCATCACGCTGGGTCTAGGCGCTTCGGCACTAATATCGGTCTTCGCCCGTATATGCCAAATAAGGCGCACAAGTGCCGACAACCAGTCACTTCTGCTTCCCTCGCTCGCCATCACCGCGGCAGGTGCATTCATCTTCCGGTTCTTTATCTTGTGGGCGACATCCAGGCCTGCAAGGTACGCCGACTACATGCCCGAGAACGGTGTACCGATCACGAATGGAATTGCATTGAACACGCAATTCTTCCAGTTGCTATCCATGGGATTGATCGTGCTCTTGCCGATCGCGTTCTTCGTCCTGCTGATGGTATTTTTTCGTGGAAAGAACATCATAAGCCAGGTGCATACCGCCAACTAGGGCGCGTACTGATATTCGGGGCTTCAGGATTCCCGGGAGAATTCTGAGGCACGCAATACCTGCTCTTCACTTAGTGCGTGGCCGGTGTACTTCTGAAACTGCGCCGCGGCCTGCAGGGCGATGACTTCTGCCCCGGTAATCACCTGCTTGCCAGCAGTTCGTGTTGCGCGGATCAATGGTGTTTCACTTGGGAAAGCCACCACGTCGAAGACGGTTCGTGCGGCTTCAATCTGCTGGGTGCTAAATGCGTGCTCCTCAGACTGGGCTCCGTCCATGCCCAGCGGCGTTACGTTCACAAGAATCTCGTGTCCTGGAGCCGGGTCAGCACTGGTAAATCGGTAACCGTATTTGTCAGCTAAGGCTTGGCCGGAAACTTCGTTACGTGCCAGCACCGTCAGGTCGTTGAATCCGGCTTCGCGGAAGGCGGCCACGACGGCCTTGGCCATTCCTCCGGAGCCTCGGACAAGCACGGAACTTTCAGGATCCAGCTGGTGGCGTTCGATGAGCGTCGCGATCGCCTCGAAGTCGGTATTTGAAGCAACCAGTCGCCCGTTGGTATTCACGATGGTGTTCACCGAGTCGATTGCCTTGGCCGAAGGCTCAATCTCATCGACCATGTTCATCACGCCTTCCTTGAACGGCATGGATACCGAACAGCCACGAATGCCCAAGGCCCGGACCCCAGCGATGGCACCAGCGAGGTTTTCGGTCGAGAAGGCCTTGTAGATGAAGTTCAGCCCGAGTTCTTCATACAGGTAATTATGGAACCGGGTGCCGATATTAGATGGTCGACCAGATAACGAAATGCATAGGGTCATGTCCTTGTTCAAAATAGGCACGCGTTGCTCTCCAAATACTGTCGTCGGTTCACTTCCCAATATACGTGGCGATACGCGGCGGATCCTTTCATGAACCGGCAATGGCGACTAGCGTCTTGGCCTATGAACAACGAACTTGATGACGGCCCGTTCTTCCACGGCACGAAAGCCGAACTGCAGCCAGGAGAAGTCTTGACTGCCGGATTCCCGTCGAATTATCGTCCGGAAATCATCATGAACCACATCTACTTCACCGCATTTGCCGATGGCGCGGGGTTGGCCGCCGAAATTGCGGCCCTGGAGGGGACCGCCCATGTCTATGAAGTGGAACCGACCGGGGCGTATGAAAATGACCCGAATGTCACCGACAAGAAATTCCCGGGCAACCCCACACGCTCCTACCGCAGTGCGCACCCCGTACGGGTGATCCGTGAAGTCCACGATTGGACCCGGCTGTCGCCCGAAGCCTTGCAAAGCTGGCGTGTACGCATCGCAAGGATCGCCGATGACCCCACTGCCGAGATCATCAACTAGCCTTCGCACGCAAATAGGCGGTGCCCGATGCCTGGATAGGCACCGGGCACCGCCGGGGAATGCTGGAGAACGCAGTCTCCGTCAGCCCTTGATGATCTGCGGCTGGGCCAGGGACTTCAAGCCGTCAATACCGAATTCCAGGCCGTAACCGGACTGCTTGGCGCCGCCAAATGGAATGCGCGGGTCGATGGTGCCGTGCGTGTTGATCCACACGGTGCCTGCCTGGATCTGCGCCGCGACTTCCAGTGCCTTCTCCCGGTTGCTGCTCCATACCGAGGCTCCGAGCCCGACTTCCAGGGCATTGGCGTGCTTGATCGCTTCGGCCGTGTCCTTGACCTTGATGATCGGCAGGGCCGGGCCGAATTGCTCCTCGACCACCAGCGGGTTGCCCGGGTCGATGTCGGCAATGAGCGTGGTCGGGTAGAAGTAGCCGGCCGCGTTTTCATCGGGGTTGGCACCGAGCAGCACCTTGGCACCGGAATCCACGGCATCCTTGACCAGGGAAGCGACAATGTCGTACTGGGCCTTGTTCTGCAGCGGGCCGAGCACGTTGTTCTCGTCGAGGCCGACACCCATGGGCATCTGCGCGGCGACGCCGGCCAGTGCATCGCACACCGCGTCGTAGATCGATTCGGGCACGTACAGGCGCTTGAGCGCGGCACAGGTCTGGCCGGTGTTGATGAAGGCACCCCAGAACAGGTCTTCGGCGATGGCCTGCGGATCGGCGTCTCCGAGCACGATGCCGGCGTCGTTGCCGCCCAGTTCCATGGTCAGGCGCTTCACGGTATCGGCCGAGGAGCGGATGATGGCCTTGCCGGTGCGGGTGGAGCCGGTGAACATGATCTTGGCGATATCCGGATGGCCCGAGAGCCTCTCGCCGACCTCGCGTCCGCCAGCCACGATCTTCAGCACGTCTGCTGGCAGCACTTCGTTGAGCACGTGGACCAGGGCCAGGACCGAGAGCGGGGTGTATTCGCTGGGCTTCATCACCACCGTGTTGCCCATGCGCAAGCTCGGGGCCAGCTGCCAGATGGAGATCATCATTGGCCAGTTCCACGGGCCGATGGCGCCCACTACGCCCAGTGCGCGGAAGTGCTTGGCGGCATAGGTTTCGCCGTCGTCCACGACCACTTCCGGTTCGATTTCATAAGCGGTGGCGGCGCGCAGCCAGGCGGCTGCTCCCCCGACCTCGAAGCGCGCATTCGGCCCGTTCAGCGGCTTGCCCTGCTCACGGGAGAGCAGCTCGGCGAGCGCTTCCGCGTTGGCTTCGATATTGTCCGCGGCCGCATTAAGCACGCGCTTGCGCTCGTCGTGGCCCAAGGCATCCCAGGCCGGCTGGGCGGACTTTGCGGCGGCAACGGCCGCGTCGAGATCGGCGGCACTCTGCTCGGCAACACGGCCAACCAGTTCACCGGTTGCCGGGTCCAGGATTTCGGTGCCACCGGTTGCTGGCTGGATCGCATCCAGCAGTTCTTGGGCGTTTGCGTAAGCCATCTTTGAGCTCCTTGGTAATGAGTTGTTAGGTGACGGGAAGTTTTTCGGCCATCGGTGCACGCCGTTTGGACGAGCGGATGACCAGTGCCAGCACCCATGCGATGAGGCCAGGCAGGATCACGATGCCTTGCAGCACATAACCGAGCATTCCCGGTTCTGCCATGCCAAGCAAGATTTCGAAGTTGATGACGATTTGGGCGAAGACATAGACCAGGGCGATGCCCGAGACCAGCGGAGCGATCACCCGGGTTATCAGGGATTCTCCGCTGCGGTTCGCCTTGAAGTATCCGATGACGGCAAAAGAGGTCAGTGCCATGAGCAGCACCAGCCCGTAGGCCGCCGAGTTGGTCATCCAGGTGAACATCGTGAACACGACATACATCGGATCCTTGCCATGCGAGATCACCGCGAAGACGGCGATAACCGCCAGTCCGAGGGTGGACTGCGCCAGCGAACCTGCAACGGGGGCGTGGGTGGTGCGCGAAGTTGCGGCAAGGAACTTCGGCAGCGCCCCGCCGCGGCCCATGGAGTAGAAGTAGCGGGCAATGACGTTGTGGAAGGCCAGCAGCGCGGCGAACAGGCTGGTGATGAACAGGATGTTGGCCAGATCGACGAACCAGGCTGGCGCGTTGGCGCCGAAGAACGCGAAAATCAGGTCGGGGCCGAATTCTGCCGAAGCGCCGATGACGTTCGAGGCGCCTTCGCCGACAGCTACGGCGAAGGCCGAAAACGCGTAGAAGCAGGCGATGATGACGACCGCGATCATCGTGGCACGCCGGGCGGTGCGTGCTGGATCCTTGACCTCTTCGTTGTAGATGGTTCCGGATTCGAAGCCCATGAAAGCGGCGATGGTGAAGGCCATGACGGCGCCCATGCCCGGTGCGATGGCGTCGGCCATGTTGAAGGATGCGGCCGGCTGCGGCGCTTCGGGAGCCAGCACGAAGGCCATGATGTTGTAGATGATGACGACGAGGAATTCTGCGGCCACGACGATGCCCAGGATCTTGACGGAGAAGTCGACCCGGTTCATGCCCAGGAAGCCGACAACTGCCCAGGCGGCCAGGGCCATGGCCCACCATGGGATGGCGGTGCCGAAGGACGCATTGGCAAAGGATGCCGCGGCGAATCCGAACATGCCGTAGATGCCGATCTGCATGAGGTTGTAGCTGACCAGGGCGACCATTGCCGCTCCCACGCCCAATGCCCGCCCCAGCCCCTGGGCAATGTAGGCGTAGAAGGCGCCGGCGTTCGGGATGTAGCGGCTCATCGCGGTGTAGCCGATGCTGAAAACCAGCAGGATGGCACCGACCATGAGGAAGGACAGCGGCACGGATTCCATGCCGGTCACCGCGTAGTTGGTAGTCACGCCGCCAGCCACGGCGGTGAGCGGTGCGCTGGCGGCAATGATCATCACGACCAGAGCCGGCACCGTGAGTGTGCGTTGTTCGAGTCCCATTCGATCCCCCATTTGCCGAGTGCTTGGATATCAGCATCGCCCAAGTGCTCGGGCTTGTCCTTGGCATTGAGTGCAGGACCATTGGCTCCGCGTGCACAAGAGTGTCCTGCGCCTCAGCCGGCGCAGCGGTATTTGCCCGGGGTGGAACCGAATTCCTTGGAGAACATGCGGCTGAATCCGGCCGCATCGGCAATCCCGACCCGGGACCCGATGGCTTGGACGGGCAGTTCGGCCAGCAGCGGGTCGCGCAGCAGGCGCGCGGCCTCGCGCATCCGCAGATGGCGGATCAGGGCGGCAACACTGAGCGGCTGGTTCTCGAAAAGCGCGTGCAGGCTGCGCACGGACATGAAGTGGGCGGCAGCGATGCGTGCAGGTCCCAGGTCGGGATCATCCAGGTGCGCGCCGATGTAGCTGGTGGCCAATTCGCGCTGCCGCTCCTTGGCATCGCCATGGCACTCGGCGCCCAGCGCCCCGCCCAGGGCAGTTGCCAGCAGGTCCACGGTATTGCGCGCCAGCTGGTAGCCGCCGAATTCATCCCATTGGGACAGATTGGCGCCAAGATGGCGCAGCAGCGGGGCGACGGTTCCCGATAGCGGGTGGGTTTGCCTCAGGGCGACGGCGGTGAGCTGGCCGACCTGCTGCTGGGACAGGCGGAACAGACCATGGGGAACCAATGCGACGAGCACCGACGCCGGCTTTTCAAAGGCCAGGGTGTAGGGGCGCTGCGTGTCATAGATCGCCAGGTCCCCTGGCGCCAGCAGGGTCTCGCGACCGTCTTGGATCAGCAGCCCGTAGCCATCGAGCTGGTAGGAGACCTTGTAGAAATCCCCGTCGCCGCTGGAAGTCAGGTTCTCGGTTCGTTGCACTGCGTGGGGTTTGGCATGTATGCGCATCAAACCGATATCGCCGAGCATATTGGCACCCAGCGTGGCGGTGAAGTGGCCGCTGGAAATCTGCTCGCTTTGCAGCCTGACGAAGGCGTCGGAAATGAGCCGCGACCACGCGGTGAACGAATCGACGTGCTGAAGTTGGTACATGCTTGCCTCCCCATTGAAGCCCATCAACTGTGTCGGGCATCACGAATGAGAGTACGCCGAGCGAAGCGAAAAGTCACTATTTTCTTCGCGCGGAGAATATCCGCCTAGCTCTGGGGGTGCAGGCGGCGCAACGCATCCAGGCGGTATTGCAGCTGCGCTTCGAGCGACTCGGCAGTGTTGACAGCTTCATCGAGCACGCTGCTGGCCTGAGCGCCCATCAGGAAATTGATCATCGAGTCGCGGGCAACACGCGCCGCGGGATGCTCCGGACCCAGCAGCTGCCCAAGCCACTGGTCGATGAGCTCGCGCCACCGGTCCATGGTTTGCGCATTGACCGCAGCCAGCGCACGGTCCCCGAGGGCCAGATGCCAGAAGTGCACAGCAATGCGGGCTTCATTGCGCCGCAGCTCATCAAGCGGGAGCACTTCGCGCGAGAACGCCTCCAGCGCACCCAGCCCGGCTTGCCCCTGGCACATGCGGGCGATGCGCCGGTCGGTAGCCTCGGCCACGTAGCGGAACGTGGCAACCAGCAGCGAATCGCGCGTCGGGAAGTAGGGCTTGAAGGCGCCATTCGAATAGCCGGCTGCGGCCGCCAAGTCACGCAGATTCAGCTTCTCGATGCCTTCGCGGGCAATGAATCGCCAAGTGACTTCGACAATCTCCCGGCGACGCTGATCATGGTCCACGATTTTCGGCATGGTTCAAGATTAGCGAAAAACAATTTATTTCAGGCAAGGGCTTGCGTCACATTGACCCCGTCCGTATTCTCTACAACTAGAGAATAATAAATGTCGCAGATCACACTTCAGTGCCGAAGGAGCCAATCCCATGCCAATCACCACCACCACGGATTTCACCCTGCTCAGCGAAGCAGAGATTGCCACCGCCAAGGAATTGCTGGTCAGCCACCAGCTTTTCACCGAGAACACCCGCATCGCCTACATGGGCCTGGAGGATCCACGCGCTGACCGCCCCGGACGTTTTGTCCGCGTCATGCTCATGGACAAGCTGGCCAACTCACCCAAGGACGTCGTCCTGGACTTGGTCGGGCAGGCCGTGCACTCCCGCATCGACCTGGATCCGGCCAAGGTGGGGCAGATGCCCGTGCTGCTGGAGGAATTCGAAATGGTGGAGGCCATCCTGGTTGCCGATCCGCAGTGGGCGGCCGCTCTGGCCAAGCGCAACCTGACGCCAGAACAGGTGCGCGTTGCCCCGCTCTCCGCAGGAGTCTATGAGGACGAGTACCCGCAAGAAGCCGGGCGCCGCATCCTGCGCGGCCTGGCCTTCCGCCAGGATTTCGCCGAAGACTCCGCCTGGGCCCATCCCGTTGATGGACTGGTGGTTTACATTGACACCATCGCCGGAAAGATCGACCAGCTGCTGGACCTGGAAGTCATCCCGGTGCCCGAAACCCACGGCAACTACACGGATCCGGAACTCACTGGCCCGGTGCGCACCACCCAGAAGCCCATCGAGATCACCCAGCCTGAGGGCGCCAGCTTCACGGTCAGCGCAGGCAACCACGTCGAGTGGGAGAAATGGTCGCTGGATATCGGTTTCGACATGCGCGAAGGGCTGGTGCTCTACAAGATCGCCTTCAACGATCGGGGCACCGAACGCCGCATCCTGGATCGTGCGTCCATCGCGGAAATGGTAGTCCCCTACGGGGACCCTTCCCCGGTGCGCAGCTGGCAGAACTACTTCGACACCGGCGAGTACCTGATCGGGCGCCTGGCCAACTCGCTGGAGCTGGGCTGCGACTGCCTGGGCGAAATCCACTACATCTCCCCTGTGGTCATCGACGCCGATGGCAACGCGCAGAAGATCACCAACGGCATCTGCATGCACGAGGAAGACGCCTCGATCCTCTCCAAGCACGCCGATGACTGGTCAGGCGTGAAGTACACGCGCCGCAACCGCCGCCTGGTGATCAGCTTCTTCACGACCGTGGGCAACTACGACTACGGCTTCTACTGGTACCTGTACCTGGACGGCACCATCGAATTCGAGGCCAAGGCCACCGGCATCGTGTTCACCTCGGCCATGCTCGACGAGCGCTACTCCTCGGAAATGGCGCCTGGCCTGGGCGCGCCCTTCCACCAGCACATCTTCGGCGCCCGGCTGGACTTCGCCCTGGACGGCGGACCCAGCCGCGTCATCGAAGAAGAAGCCGTGCGCCTGCCCATCAGCAAGGAGAACCCCCGGGGCAACGCCTTCACCCGCAGCCACACGGTGCTGGCTACCGAGAAGCAGGCGGTACGCGATAGCAATCCGACCGCCGGCCGCACTTGGGTGGTGACCAACCCGGATTCGAAGAACTACCTCGGCAAGCCGGTGGGCTACAAGCTGATGTCCCAGGGACTGCCGACCCTGCTGGCCGCCGAAGGATCCTCCATCCATCGTCGCGCAGAATTCGCCTCCAAGGCCCTGTGGGTGACCAAGCGGGAGGACGGCCACCGCTATCCAACCGGTGACTTCGTGAACCAGAACCCGGGCGTTGACGGCATTGGCTCGTGGATCAAGGACGACAAGAACATCGACGGCGAGCAGATCAGCCTGTGGCACACCTTCGCGTTGACCCACTTCCCGCGGACCGAGGACTGGCCGATGATGCCTGTGGACACCGTTGGCTTCACCATCCGCCCCGAGGGCTTCTTCGACCGCTCCCCTGTCCTTGATGTTCCAGCCCCGGTCCAGCACGGCTGCTGCGCCACCAAGGAATCAGACGGTTGCTGTGGCAGCGGCGACTAGCCATGCGGCCAAGGTGCCGGCCGGACACATTGCCCTGGGAGCCGCGTCGCTGGGCCTGGCCGCAACCCACCTGCTGGTTCTGGTTCTGATGCCGCACTCCCTGTGGTGGAACCTGGCATTGCTTGCCATGACCTTGTGGTGCATCAAATGCTCCTGGTGCGTGCTGCGCGGCGGTTCTCCCCTGCGCCTGCTGGTGATGAGCGCGCTCATGGGCACCGCCCATGTGGCGATGGTGATCGGCATGCCGTGGTTTGGCGGCCATCACGCGTCCCACGCTGCGCACGGCGCCCAGCATGCACCTGTGATGCTGGCAGTTGCGGCCGCCGAATTCCTCCTGATGTTCGGCGCGGCTTGGCTCAGCCGCCATTTCCCGGGACGGGCGCATCAATTCACTAGCGGTAAACCGGTCGCGGTTCCCGCATGACCAGGCCCGGTCTTCGAAGCAGTGCTTTGCTGTTTCGAAGGCCGGGTTTCGGCTTGGCTTCGGGACCTTGACAACCCCGAGCGGCGCAGGCTTAGATGAGTAATGAATCACATTCAATTTGTATTCATCTTTCCGAGAAGAGGGATAGCCTTGGCCGCCGATTGGCACTCAACTGGCATCCCCGGTGCCCAGCAGACGGCAAAGCCGCACGGACCACTGGTCGTTCCCCTGCCTCGATAGCGCCTGCCGAACCCGCTACCTTCGAGGAAAGAACTAATGAACAGCACCAATGACCTGACTTTTGACAGGCATGAAGCCGAAGTCTCCCCCACCCTGATCTCCCGAGCATTGGCCGGCGCCAAGCGCACCAGCTACTGGCTGGATCATGAGCACCGCCCCGCACCCCACCCGGCGCTGCATGGCTCACTCACCGCCGACTTGCTGATTATCGGCGGCGGCTACACCGGATTGTGGACCGCGCTCCAAGCCAAGGAACAGAACCCCGGCCGAAAAGTTGTACTGATCGAGGGCCAGCGCTTGGGCTGGGCTGCTTCCGGGCGCAATGGCGGCTTCTGCGAAGCCTCCCTGGTCCACGGCGAGGCCAACGGAGAAAACCATCTGCCCAAGGAAAATGCGCTGCTTGCGGAATTGGGCAGGAAGAACCTCGACGAGTTCGAAGCGACGGTGCGCCGCTATGCGATGGACGTGGACTTCGTCCGCGAGGGCGCGCTCAGCGTGGCCACCGAACAGCATCAGATTGCGTGGGTGGCCGAGGAAGCTGAGGCACCGGGTGTCGACTACCTCGATGCCGGCGCGGTAAGGCAACTGGTCAATTCGCCAGACTTCCTGGCCGGCGCCCGTGACCATGATTCAACCGCGCTGGTCCACCCCGCCAAGCTGGTCTGGGAGCTTTCCCGCGTCTGCAGCGAATTAGGCGTCGAATTCTACGAGCATACCCACGCCGTGGAGATGAACAATGCCGGCACGCAGGTGCAGGTGCTGACCGCCGACGGGCAGATCACCGCCAAGCACGTGGCCCTGGCAACCAATGTTTTCCCGTCTCTGCTCAAGCGCCACCGCTCCCGCATTGTGCCGGTATACGACTACGCGCTGATGACTGAACCGCTCACTGCGCAGCAGCGCGCGGCCATCGGCTGGGATGGCATGGTGGGCTTGGCCGACCTGAACAACCGGTTCCACTATGCCCGCCCAACCACCGACGCCGAAGGGAACTTCCGCATTCTCTACGGCGGCTACGACGCGGTCTACCACTTCGGGGGCAAGGTCCGCTCCAGCTACGACACCAACCAGCAGACCTTCGAGAAGCTCGCCGCGCATTTCTTCGGCAGCTTCCCGGACCTCTCACAGGTGAAGTTCTCCCATGCATGGGGTGGCGCCATTGATACCTGCTCCCGCTTCTTCTCCTTCTTCGATCTGGCCTACGGCGGCAAGGTGGCCTACTGTGCAGGCTTCACCGGCCTCGGTGTCGGCGCGACCCGTTTCGGTGCAAGGGTCATGCTGGATCTGCTCTCGGGCCAGAAGACCGAGCTGACCGAATTGGAACTGGTGCGTACCAAGCCGATCCCATTCCCGCCGGAACCTGCCGCATGGGTGGGCGTGAACCTGATGACAAGCCAGCTGGTCAAGGCCGATCGCAATCGAGGCGAGCGCTCGGCCTTCTTGAAGCTGATGGATAAGATCGGAATGGGGTTCGATTCCTGATGCCTGGAAGAATACTTCAAGCCGGCATCGTCCAAGCCGATGCCCTTGAGGTCAAGCATGTTGCCATCGGCGACGAGCAGGTGGTCGCCGGTCAGGCATCCGCAACCGCAGGCTACCGCGAGCTGGGCACCCTCGGGGATGCAGGAATCGGCGTCTGGGAGATGTCCCGCGGCGCCATGCAGGATATTGAAGCGGACGAGTACTTCGTGGTGCTTGCCGGGTGCGCGACGGTGCAGATTCTGGAAGCCGACGGTTTCGGCGCCCAAGAACTGGTGCTGGTTCCAGGCAGCGTTGTCCGGCTTCATGCGGGCATGAGAACCCGTTGGATCGTCACCGAAACCCTGCGCAAGATCTATTTCACCCTCTGAATCCCCCTAGGAGAATTCACATGGCCTACTACGATAGTTCCCTTGGACACCAGTTCATCAATGGCCAGCAGGTCCGCGGGCACGGCCCGGTGCTGGAGCGCGCGAATCCAGCCACCGGAAAGAAGCTGCTGGACGTGGATACCGCGACCGGCGAGCAGGTTGACCAGGCGGTGCAGGCGGCCGCCGGCGCCTTCAAGGCCTGGTCCAGGCTGACCCCGGGCGAACGGGCCGACCACCTGCTGGCATTCGCTCGCGAACTGGAAAAGCATGCCGATGAAATCGCCGTCCTGGAAACCGCTCAGACCGGCAAGAGCATCCGCATGTCGACCCAATTCGATGTGCCCGGTTCCATCGACAACGTGAATTTCTTTGCTGGCGCTGCACGCAATTTGCAGGGATTGGCCGCCGGGGACTATGCGGGCAACACCACCTCGATGGTTCGCCGTGAAGCTATCGGCGTGATCGGTTCGATCAGCCCGTGGAACTACCCGCTGCAGATGGCTGCGTGGAAGGTCCTGCCAGCGATTGCCGCCGGCAATACGATTGTGCTCAAGCCCAGCGAGCTGACCCCGGGCACCTCGGTGCTCTTTGCCCAGGCCGCCAAGGATGCCGGTTTGCCGGACGGCGTGATCAATATTGTCGTTGGCGACGGGCCCAGCGTTGGTTCGCCCCTAGTGCGCCACAAGCTGGTGAAGATGACTTCGTTCACCGGTTCTACCGCCGTGGGCCTGAAGATCATGTCCATGGCGGCCGAGACCGGTACCCGGGTTCATCTTGAACTCGGCGGCAAGGCGCCGATGGTGGTCTTCGATGATGCCGATATCGAAGCTGCCGCACATGGTGCGGTGGCCGGCTCGACGATCAATTCCGGACAGGATTGCACCGCCGCCACGCGCGCGTACGTGCATTCCTCGGTCTTCGAGAAGTTCACCAGCAAGGTGGCCGAACTGATGGAGGCCATGGTGGTGGGAGATCCAACCGATCCCGATACCGACATGGGTTCGATGATCAGCGAGGCCCACCTGCAGAAGGTTTCCTCGATGGTTGAGCGTGCCAAGGATGCCGGAGCAACGGTGCTTGCCGGAGGCAAGCAGCTTCCGGGCGATGGCTGGTTCTACCGCCCTACCCTGGTGGTGGGAGCTGCCCAGGATTCAGAGATCGTGCAGCAGGAAGTCTTCGGCCCGGTCCTGGTGGCGTTGGCGTTCGATACCGATGACGAGGCCATCGAATTGGCCAATGACACCCCGTATGGCCTGGCGGCGAGCGCATGGACCAAGAACGTTGACCGCGCGATGCGTGCCAGCGCCGAAATCCAGGCCGGTTGCGTGTGGATCAACGAGCATATCCTGATCGTTTCCGACATGCCGCATGGAGGCTACAAGGCTTCGGGGATGGGCAAGGACATGAGCCAGTATTCCTTCGATGAGTACACCAATGTCAAGCATGTGATGATCTCCCATGATCCCGCGGCCCATCGCGAATGGCAGGATACGGTCTTCAAGCAGCGCTAGGCCCAGAAGGCTAGAGGCTCGAAAGCAGCTGGCTCAGTTTCTTCGTAGCCACCCCGGGTTCTGTGGTGGCAAAGAAGTACTGGGCCAGCTGTTTTTGCGCCCCGGCAACCGAGGACGCGGCAAGATCCGCAACCCGCTGCGCCAGCCCGTTGGCGTTGCCCAGCCGCTGGTCCAATGGCAACCCTGAATGGAGCTTGCTTTGGGGGTCTCCGGCCAGCAACAGCGGGATGTTGAGCGCTACCGCGTCATAGGCCATCGCCGAGGTGTCGCAGATGGCCACATCCGCCCAGACCAAGGACTGCGCCGCGTCGCTGAGCGCATCCACGGTGGCAGCGTAGTTGCTTTTCAGGCTGACCACGGCCTTTTTTGCCTCTGCGGACACATCACCGGTCTTCGGATGAGGACGGAAACGCACTTCGAAACGCTCATCGTTGCTCAGCTGGGCCAGAATTCTCTCGCCCAAAGTAGCCACCGAGGAGTACGCCATGGCTTGCGAGTCGCCCTCCCAAGTCGGTGCGTAGAGAACCCGGATCTTCTCCGAAGGGCCGGGCAATTCCAGGTCATCGAGCTGCGGGCGTCCGATCTGCACCAGATGCGATGGGTCGAAACGAGAGATGTTCTCGGTGATGCGCTCTACCGCGGCAGCACCAGCCACGCAGGCGAAATCGTAGGCTTTGAGCTGGTTGGAGACCATGGAGGCCTTTTCGCTCTCACCGTGGTTCAGGTGGATATGCGCCGGTCCGTTGAAGCGCAGCATTGTGAAGTTCCGCTGGGCGTTGTTCACGTAGTTGATGGATTTGGTATTCCACTCGCGCAGCTTATTCTCGATCTGCTCCATGGAACGCGAGAACAATATCGGCAGGTTCGATTCTGCCAGCGCGTGTCGTGCGCTTAGTGCGTCCATGAGCACCACGCCGACGTTGAGCCCCTGGGCAGCCAGGCGCTCGAAGGTACCCAGCCAGACTCCGAGCTGGTAGAACTGCCCGGGCCCCTCGGCGAAGAAAAGCACATGGTCGGCTTGCTCGATTCCCCGGTCCGAGTGAGCGATCTCCGCTCGAACAGACCGCTCCGCAATGAGGGAGCGTGCTTTACCTGTCGCTTGCGTTATCTGGGAAGAGAACAATGCCATGCATTTAGTTTACGTAGGTTTAGCCGTTGATTGCGGAAGCCAAGTCGGAAATGTTGGATTCCATCCATTCGAGGTAGCTGGAATCATCCTGAATGGTTTCTGCAAAGTCGACTACAGGTACCTGTCCCCGCTCAGCGTTCTTCTTCAGCGCCTTGGTTTCGCTGCCTTCGGTCTGCACGTTGTAGGCAAGCATGTCAGCGTCGCCAGCAACGAGCTTGTCTTCAGCCTTCTTCATGGTCATCGGCGCAATGCCCTCGCCCTCTTCGATGGCTTCGCTCAGCCCTTCAGGAGTGGTGTTCTCCATGCCGGCTGCTTCCAGCAAGTGGAATGGAACCGGCTCGGTCATCATGAAGCTCTTGCCATCCAGCTTGGCGGTTTCGAGCTGGGCTTCGAGTTTCCCGATCCCTTCGTTGAAGGCTGCTGCGTTCTGCTTGTACTGATCCGCGTTGGCGGTATCGACCTTGGCGAAGGACTCGGCCAGTGCATCAGCAAGTTCACCCATGGAATCCAGGTCGTACCAGATGTGCTCGTTGTAGCCCGCGTGGTCGTGGCCCTCATGGCCGCCCTCATCAGCGTGCTGCGCATGCTCCTCGGCGCTTTCGCCCTCATGCCCGGCCTCTTCGGATTCCGCAGCTACCGGCGAGGAGTCCACAGCGTGAATGAGCGTGATCTCTCCAGACTTGCCTTCCGGTAGCGAAGAAACGAGAGAGTCCATGAATTGGTCATATCCGCCGCCATTGGCAAGGACCAGGTCCGCGCTGGAGATCGCAAGCTTGTCGCGTGCGGTTGGCTCATAGGAGTGCGGATCCTGTGCGGCCGAAGTGATGATCTCGCTGACCTCCACGCTATCTCCGCCAATGGCACGGGCGATCTGTCCGTAGACGTTCGTCGTGGCCACTACGCTGATCTCTGCAGATTCCGCTTCGTTCGATTCGCTTCCTGTGGCGCTACCGCATCCGGCAAGGATCAGTCCGGCAGCGGGCAGGGCGACGGCAGCTGCGAGCAGCGAGCGGTAGTTCTTCATGGTGGTCTCCATCTAAATCGGATCGCTATTGAGAACTATTCTACATTACATATGAGAATGGTTCGCACCTAGGAGTCGGAGCTTACACTCTGCAAAGCCCGCTTGCCGTGGGCACCGCCGGTGCCGGTAGCTTTCACCACCATCACTGCAATGGCGGTGGTTACCGGGATCGCCAATACCAATCCGATGGAACCAATCAGGATTCGGATGACCTCTTCAGCCATGGCGCCGGAGCCGAGGGTGACCCCGAAGCTCTGGTTGCTCAGCGCCGCAATGGCCAGCACCGGCAGGGCCGCACCGGCGTAGGCGAAGGCGATGGTGTATACGGTCGAAGCGATATGGTCCCGGCCGATGCGCATGCCGCGGAAGAACAGTTCCCTGGCCGAGGCCTTGGGCGTGCTCTCTGCCAGTTCCCAGACGGTTGCCGACTGCGTAATTGTCACGTCATTGAGCACACCCATGCCGCCAACCAGCACGCCGCAGATCAGCAAGCCGGGCAGGGAAATTTGCGGGGCCACCGTCGATAGGGTGATTGCCGATTCATCGTTGGCTCCAGTCAAAGCGGCCGCATCGGTCAACCAAAGCACCATCGCCGCGGTCACCGCTAGGCCAAAGAGCGTTCCCAGCAGCGCTGTGGATGTTTTCGCGTTCAGCCCATGGGCGAAATACAACGCGACAAACATGATGGCGGTAGAACCGGTGAGTCCCACCAGGACCGGATTGCCGCCTTCAAGCAAGGCCGGAACCATGAAGATGATCATGAAGGCGATGCCACCGACCAAGCCGATCATCGCCCGCGTGCCGCGCCATCCGGCGACCAGCACCACGACCACGCCATAGGCGATGGCCAGCAGTGCCATGGGCAAAGTGCGCACGAAGTCAACGAATACGTACGGGCTGCCGCTGGTGGTGTCCACCGCGGAGAGATCAAGGTATCGAATGCTGTCGCCCGCGCGCGCATCACGTGATTGCAGCATTTCCGGTGGGATTTCCAATTGGATCTCCGCGCCACCGGATTCGGGCATCACGTAGGTGACTTGGCATTCGAGAACCTTGCCACCAACTTCTTCCAACCCTTGGGAAGACGGGCAGTCCTGGACTGTGCTGCGCGTGACAGTGCCCACTTCCATCGTTGCGCCACCGGTAGTGTCCATGGCTCCGTTCAGGGCAAACTTGTCGTAGTTGCCTTGCGGCCACAACAAGATGACCATGACCAGGGCCAGGGCGCCGATAGGCGCAAGCAGCGCCCACAAGATGATCGAGGCACGCCGCCGGCGCCGGGGATCCTGCAAAATCGGTTCGTCATGGTGATGATGGCCCACGTGGTGCTGCTCCAAATCAAAGAAGGCGAATCGTTCTTTCCAAGTGTAAGAGCTAGCCCCTTGGAGTTTGCCTTGGATGCCGACCGCGTTGCGAAGAGCTGGTCCTGGATATTCAAAAGGATGACCCGATAAATCCTCCGTAAGGTTCATACCTTCAAACACTGCGGAACGGGAGAATTGAGCCATGAGCTTGCCAATGAACCAGCCACCCTTGCCGCAAGGCGCCGAGGGTGAGATGAACTATTCGTTCCATCGCCTAATGAGACGCAGTGAGAACTACCGCTGGTGGAGACCGCTGGCGTTCACCGGCATCGGCATTGGCTTCTACGGCGCGGCATTGCTCATCGCCATACTGGCGATGTTCATTGCACTGATCATGAACCCGCTGACGTGGGCTGCGGAGAATCCAGATGAGGCTCCCGATCAGTTCCTCATGGATCCAACCCTGAACATGGCCACGGCGACGGACTTCTCGATGACCATGGTCTCCCTGATCATCATGATCCCGGCGGTCTACCTCGCCTACTTGCTCATCGGGCCCAAGCCTGTCGGCTTGCTGATATCGGTCGCCGGCAAATTGCGCTGGCGCTGGTTCGGCCTGACGTTGGGTGCCAGCGCCATCTTGTTCGCAGTGTATTTCGGGCTGAGTTTCGGGTTGGGCGCCTTGGGCATTGACGAGTCCGAACCCGTGCCGGCGAGCAGCCTGCCGGCCGATCCGCTGTTCTATGCCCTGCTGGTGATCCTCTTGACGCCCTTCCAGTGCGCAGCTGAAGAGCTTGTTTTCCGTGGCGCGTTCATGCAGGTCATCGGCAGCTGGCTGAAGCATCCACTGTTCGCCATCCTGCTCCCAGTTCCCTTCTTCACCATCGGCCATCTCTACGATGTCTGGGGGCTTCTCGATGTGGCGGCGTTCGCTATCGCGGCAGGCTATCTGACCTGGCGCACCGGTGGCCTTGAAGCAGCGATGGCGATGCACATCATCAACAACACCTTCTTGTTCCTGCTCGGTGCAATGGGCGTAGTTGATCTGAACGCCACGGAATCCAACCCGCTCTCGCTGGTCTTCTCGGTGTGCTTCATGGCCCTATTGACCTTCGTGCTGGTGAAGCTGGCAGACAGGCAAGGCATTGCGCGTACGGCAGGCCCGATTCCAGCAGCAGAGCGCCGTCCGATGCTGCAGCCTTGGCAGATGAACCAGCCACCGGTTCACCCTAACCAGGCCTACTGGGCTCCTCCGGCCTATCAGCCTGGACAGCAGCAGAACTCCGATCACGGTTCAGATGTTTCCCCACCGGCTCCCCCGGCAGCCGGCTCGTCAGATCGCTAGGCACCAGATAGCTGGAACGCAAAAAACGATCCGCGCAGGATTTCCTGTGCGGATCGTTTCATTTAGTGAACTGTTCAGGATTTGGCCCAGCGCAGCAAGGCTGCGATTCCTGCACCGCCAGGAATCACCGAATCCGGTACATAGCGAATGCTGGCATCGGTCAGCGCGGTGGCCCGCAGGAGCACTTCTGGCGCCGGCCATTCCCCGACGACCAGCTCTGCATGGTCATCTCCGTCCTGATGGGCAATCCATGGTTCGGCGCTCAAGGCGCGAAGGGTATGCTCGCTTTGGTACTGTCCAACCAGCACCATTTCGGCTTGCGCCGATTGGAGCGCAGTGACAACTTCATCGAGTCCGACAGCAAGCTGCGCTTTGCCGTTGCCGGACTGCGCAGCGATCTTCGATTCCAATTCAGCCAGGGACTTGGCTTTCACTTCCTCAACAAGCTTGGTGATTTGGGCATCGACTTGCTTGGTGTCCGCACCCCCGGTGCGCGTATGCGAGTCGATGACTTCTACATAGTCTTTGAGCGCCACGGGTACTGCCCCGAGCACCAGTTCACGAGCCTTGATGTCGCCCGAAAGAATGATCAGGCGGACGTAGTTCTCGTTGGACATTTCACTGATCAGCTCGGCAACTTCGTCAGCGTTTCGACGAGCCATCTCATCGGCGGCGGCCTGCGCCTTGGGCTGGTCGTATTCCCCGGGCACCTTGCGTGCATGGTGGATTTCCTCGGGCAACCCGACGATGCCACGGCTGCCCAGGCGTTCAGGTGACGCCGTATTGTAGAGGTGCACCTCGCCTCCGTCCTTGCTGACTTCAGCTACGAGGTAGGAGAACGATCCGCCACGGGCGCGGGCCAGCGCCGTGAAGTTCGGGAACGGACCCACATCAACCGATGAAGTTTGGACCTTGAGGCCTGGGATGACTTCGTTCAGGACGATTTCGCCGTCATGAACAGCTACGAACCGTGCTACTGGTGCTCGCAGTCCCTGGGCTGGCTCCAGTGCGCCGATCAGTGCTTGGACATCGCTGGGCTGCGCCTGCTGGCTCTTGAGCAGCTTGGCTACCTCGTCCGGAAGCCGGTCTGCTGCTTCCTGGGCAGCAGTGGTTCCCAACGATGCATCCACGAGAGCTGTGCTCCACGAGCCGTTTCTCCGATAGAGCGAAGCGTCGATTCCATTAGAATCCGCGCGTAGTGCCATGCTGACTCCCTTCCGCACGCGACCCTTGGCCGCGGTGCGACTAGATCCGTGGCACTAACCTAACATCACTATTCAGTGGCTGGAAGAGGTAACCAGAAACTATGTCGTTGTTTGGATGAAATCAGCATGGCAACTTGCGTTTACCAGCGGCCGCGCCAGTATTGGGCGGGGAATGCCATCGGTGCACCCAATTCCTGCGCCGAACGGTTAGCCCACTGCGGATCGCCCAGTGCAGCGCGCCCAACGCAGACGCCGTCCGCTTGCCCGGTCACGACGATCTGCTCTGCCTGCATCGGCTCGGTGATGACGCCGACCGCGGTAACGAAGGCATCCTGGGGCAGCGCTTCCTTCACTGCCTGAGCCAACGGCACTTGGTAGCCCGGACCAGACGGTCCGTTGAACTTGCCAATTCCTGCACTGGAGAGGTCGAAGTGGCGCACACCGTAGCCGTAGAGTTCCTTGGCGATCCGAACGGTGTCAGCAATGCTCCATCCATCGTCCACCCAGTCTTCTCCGGAGAAGCGAATGCCCAGGGCCTTGTTTTCCGGCCACACGGCAGCCACTGCCTCGATGACTTCACGCAGGTATCGAGTGCGGTTCTCGAAGCTGCCACCGTATTCGTCGGTGCGCTTATTGGTCAGCGGCGACAGGAATTGGTGCACCAGGTAGCCATGCGCGGCATGGATCTGGATCAGGTCGAATCCGGCCGCGTCGGCACGCTTGGCCGCATCAGCCCAGTCCTGCACCGATGCCTCGATCTGTTCCACGCTCATCGCGGTAGCTGGCTTCAGCCCGTAGAGCTCGCTGGGCGAGGAAGTGAAGGTTTCCCAGCCGCCATCTTCCGCGCTGATGCTGCCGGATTTTCCAGCTTCTTCAAGATCCTTGAGCCAGCCATAGGTCGATGCCTTGGCTCCGGCGTGCGCCAGCTGCACGCCGGCGGCTGCCCCATGGGCGCGGATGTATCGGGCAATCGGTTTCCAGGCTTCGGCCTGCTCGTCATTCCACAGGCCGGTATCGCGATCCGAGATCCTGCCTTCAGCTGCCACCGCAGTTGCTTCGGCGATCACCAAGGAGTATCCGCCATGGGCCATGGAACCCAGGTGAGCCAAGTGCCAGGTCGTTGGAACGCCGTCGCGTTTTTCCACGGAATACTGGCACATCGGCGGAAGCACGACGCGGTTGCGAAGCTTCAGGCCTTCTCCGCTTCTGGCCGGGACAGTAAATTCAGTAAAGAGCTTGCTATGAGGCATACCTGTTACGACGCTGGGATGCGCGAATTTATTCCGCGCACCCCAGTGCAGCTGCAGGCTATCCAAGAATCAGCACGGCCACCGACAGGTAGACGATCAGCCCGGCGGCATCCACGAAGGTTGAAATGAAGGGGTTGGAAAATACCGCAGGATCAACCTTGAAGAATTTACCGATGATCGGCATCACCCCGCCGACAGCGGCAGCAATGCTGCACAGCGCCACCAGGCTGATGCCTATCACCAATCCGATACGCAGTTCGAAAATGCTCCCGGCCACCACCAGCGCTATGGCGCCCAGGCACAGTCCCAGGACCGCTCCGATTCGCACCTCGCGCATCAGCACCCGCCAGAAGTCGCTTCCCCGCACATCCCCCATGGCCAGCGCACGGGTGACAGTGGTCGCCGCCTGGTTGCCGGTGTTCCCGCCAATGCCCACGATCAAGGGGATGAACAAGCTGAGCACCACCATCGACTCCAGTGTCTGCTCGAAACTGGACAGCACCTTGACCGTCAAGGTGGCGCCGATAGCCAGGACCAGCAGCCAGATGATGCGCGCCTTCACCAGGTGGCGCAATGGCGTCCCCAAGTAAGGGCGGAAGAGCGGATCCGTTCCGGAGCCGTACGCGGAGCGGCGCTCTTCGGCATCCTCAAGGATCCCGATCGCCATGGGCAAGGTCAGCACTCCCAGCAGGCGATCTTCCCGATCAAGCACCGGGAGCATCCCTGCCTTCCGATCCACCACCACCCGTGCCGCGCTCGTCTCCGGCTCGCAGGCCTGGACGACCGGGCTCTGGGTGCACAGTTCTCCGATCGTTGTCCCGGCCGGCTCGGTGAGCAGCTCGCTGAGCTTGATGGTGCCAAGCAGCCGGCGTTCA
Organism: Glutamicibacter sp. NPDC090743; assembly: GCF_044769125.1. Lineage (NCBI taxonomy): Bacteria > Bacillati > Actinomycetota > Actinomycetes > Micrococcales > Micrococcaceae > Glutamicibacter > Glutamicibacter sp. NPDC090743. Next base: position 131,283 of record NZ_JBIVXE010000005.1, read on the forward strand.
TCATCGATCACCAGGATGAGCTGCGCGTTCTCGCAGTTCCCGAGGCGTGCGCTGATGCGTTCCAGGGTTTCGGCCACAGACAGCTGCGGATGGGTGGCGATGAAATCCGGGGACATCGCCCTGCCGGCGCTTGCTTCCGGATAGCCCAGCAGGATTCCGGTTTCCTGGCGCTTGGCCTTCGGCAGCCCTGACAGCAGTTTCGTGGCCACGATCGCTGGCAGTTCATCGAACAGCGCTACCCGTCCCGCGGCGGGGAGCTGGGCGAAGGCATCGATGACGGTCTGCGACTGCAGCGCCCGCACCAGGTCGGCTTGCACCGGGGCGTCGAGTTCCCGGAAAACCAGTACCGCGGCCTGCTTGTCCAGCAGCCGGTAGGCCAGGGCAGCCTCCGTGGCATCCAGTGCTTCGAGGTGCTCAATGGTCTGGGCGATGTGCAGACCGCCCAGCAACCCTGCCGCGAGCTGGAATTCTGCGTGATTGAGATGGGAGCGCAAGGCTCGCGAAATAGTAGAGAAGTCTACCTTTTCTGGAGAAAACATGATTTTGGTCCAAATGGTTCATTTGGCGCGTGAATACAAGCCTGCCAGCAACTTCTCACCGCTCAATCACCCCATGAATACAGGGAGATAAATCAGTCAGTATTTGCGTGCAGGACCAGGCGCCGGTGACATGTACAAGAGTCACGAACTCGTTGGGATCCCATGGCAGGATGCTGCCAGATTCGGCTGATTCGGCTACGAGCGTCCGGGTGAGTTCGTGTGCATAGATCGACTAGAACTGTCTTCCACGACACTCACCTCCTCGAAACTGGTTTGCGCTAGCGCGCTTTGGGCCTAGTCCCAGTTCTATCAGCTATGGCTGGGAATTGCCGGACTTGGGGGCCAAGATCACATTTAAAAAGTTCGGGAGACCTGCAGTGCAGGCCTCCCGAACTGGGTCATGCGTTACTGGGAAATCAGCATTCCACCACGTTGACGGCCAGGCCGCCCATCGCAGTTTCCTTGTACTTGTCGCTCATGTCCTTGCCGGTTTCGCGCATGGTGATAATGACTTCATCCAAGGTGACGTGATGTTCGCCGTCGCCCATCAGCGCCATCTTCGCCGCGTTCACTGCCTTGGAAGCAGCGATGGCGTTGCGTTCGATGCAAGGGATCTGGACCAGTCCGCCGATCGGGTCGCAGGTCAGGCCAAGGTTGTGTTCCATGGCGATTTCCGCTGCGTTCTCTACCTGCGCTGGGGTGCCGCCAAGAATTTCGGCCAGGCCGCCAGCAGCCATCGATGATGCCGAACCGACTTCGCCCTGGCAGCCGACTTCGGCGCCGGAGATCGATGCCTGCTCCTTATACAGCACGCCGACGGCACCAGCGGTGAGCAGGAAGCGTACGACAGCGTCGTGCTTTTCCTCCTCATTCCAGTACTTTGCGCCCGGTGCGTAGTGGGTGGCGTAGAACAGCACGGCCGGGATGATGCCCGCTGCGCCGTTGGTTGGAGCGGTGACCACGCGTCCGCCGGAGGCGTTCTCCTCATTGACGGCCAGCGCAACGAGGTTGATCCATTCCTGCCAGTAGACCGGATCCCGGTCCTTGTCTTCCTTGCGCAGGCGTTCATGCCATTCGGGCGCACGGCGGCGAACCTTCAGGCCGCCGGGCAGCACACCGGTGCGTTCCAGCGCGGAATCCTTGCAGTCTTCCATCACTTCGTAGATGTGGACCAGGCCGTTGCGGATCTCGTCGCGGGACCGGTAGGCCATTTCGTTGGCCATCATGATGTCGGCAATGGACAGGCCGGTTTCCTTCACATGTTCCAGCAGCTTGGCTGCCGTGGTGAAGGGATAGGGCTGCTTGTTCAGCTTCTCTTCGAGGTTCTTCTCGATGCGGTCTTCGGCGCCTTCGCGCACGATGAAGCCGCCGCCTACGGAGAAGAAGGTCTCGTTGGCGATTTCGTTGCCGTCAGCGTCGAGGGCAATGAACTTCACGCCGTTGGTGTGGCGTGGCAGTACGGTGAGCGGATGCTGGATCATGTCTTCGACCTTGTAGTTCAGGTCCTTGCGCTGATCAAGCTGTTCGGCCAGGTGGAGGATTCCAGTGGCTTCCATGTCCGCCAGGCGGTCATCGACCTGTGATGGCAGCACGGTTTCAGGTTCGAAGCCTTCAAGCCCCAGCATGATGGCAGTGAAGGTGCCGTGGCCGCGTCCGGTAGCGGCCAGGGATCCGTAGACATCAACACGGATATTTTCCAGTGCGTCCAGTTGGCCTTCTCGGATTACTTGGGCAATGAATGCGTGTGCTGCACGCATTGGTCCCACGGTATGGCTGGAAGACGGTCCGATGCCAACCGAGAAAAGATCGAATACGCTAACCGCCATAGCGGGTCACATCCTTAGAACTTGGGTAATCCGAGAGCTTCTGCCCCGGATCTGTGGAGTGTGGTTCCAGAGGCGTGCGGCCACCGCACGTACCGTGCAGCGCCTGGACCTCTGGATGTTGAAAGACCGCGGGCCCGAAAAGCGAGTATTTCCACCTTCCGGGCCCACATCCTAATCAGATGATGCTACTCGGAAACCTTAGCCAGTTCCGGGTACAGCGGGTGGGCCGCGGCAAGCTTCAGAACACGATCCTTCAGCTCCGGCAACACCGCCGCATTACCCTCAGCACCAGCAATCAACGTCTGTGCAATGATCTCCGCAACCTCAGCGAACGCAGCCTCCGAGAAACCACGGGTAGCCAACGCCGGGGTACCAATACGCAACCCCGAAGTCACCATCGGCGGACGAGGATCAAACGGCACCGAATTGCGGTTCACCGTGATCTCCACCTGAGCCAAAAGATCCTCACCCTGCTGCCCATCCAACTCGCTATTACGCAAGTCAACGAGCACCATGTGAACATCCGTGCCACCAGTCAAAACGCTGATGCCCTTGGCAACAACATCTTCCTGGGTCAAGCGCTCAGCCAAAATACGCGCACCAGCCAAGGTCCGCTCCTGGCGCTCCTTGAACTCCGGCGACGCAGCAATCTTGAACGCCACCGCCTTGCCAGCAATCACGTGCTCCAACGGACCACCCTGCTGGCCAGGGAACACCGCCGAGTTCAGCTTCTTCGCGATCTCCGCATCATTCGAGAGAATAATGCCGCCACGAGGACCAGCAAGCGTCTTATGCGTCGTGGAAGTCACCACGTGAGCGTGCGGGACCGGCGAAGGATGCAACCCGGTAGCCACCAGGCCAGCGAAGTGCGCCATATCCACGAACAGGTACGCGCCGACCTTGTCCGCGATTTCGCGGAAACGCTGGAAATCCAGCTGGCGCGGGTACGCCGACCAGCCAGCAACAATCATCTTCGGCTGGTTCTCGATGGCAAGGCGCTCCACCTCGTCCATGTCCACTTCATAGGTTTCCTCGTCCACACCGTAAGGAACGATGTTGAACAAGCGGCCCGAGAAGTTCAGCTTCATGCCGTGGGTCAGGTGGCCACCGTGGTTCAGGTTCAGCCCCAGCACGGTATCGCCCGGACGCACCAGCGCGTGGTACACCGACGCGTTGGCCTGCGCACCGGAGTGAGGCTGCACATTAGCGAACTTCGCCCCGAACAGGTCCTTGAGCCGCTCGATCGCCAGCGTCTCGATGACATCAACTTCCTCGCAACCGCCGTAGTAGCGGCGGCCCGGGTAGCCCTCGGCATACTTGTTGGTCAGTACCGAACCCTGCGCCTGCATGATTGCCTGCGCAGTGTGGTTCTCAGAAGCGATCATTTCCAGGCCGCGCTGCTGGCGAGCCAGCTCAGCGTCAATACGCTGCGCGATCTCCGGGTCCAGCGAAGCCAGCGACTGGGTCAACGTTGCAGCGGCAACGGATTCAAAAGTCTGGTTGCTCATTACTCGACGTTTCCACCGTTCGCGCTTGCGTAGTCAGCTGCCGAAAGCAGCGGACCCTCTTCGGCGACCTCAACGGTGAACAGCCAGCCGGCACCGTATGGGTCTTCGTTCAGGATGCCTGGGTTGTCCACTGCCTCGTCGTTGATGGCAACGATGGTGCCGGTCACTGGCGAGTACAGGTCGGAAACCGACTTGGTGGACTCGACTTCGCCACAGGTCTCGCCTGCGGTAACGGAGTCGCCGACCTCTGGCAGGTCGACGTAGACCACGTCGCCCAGGGCGTCGGCGGCAACCTGGGTGATGCCGATCTTTGCTGGGGACGATGCATCGATCCACTCGTGTTCGGCCGAGTAGCGCAATGACGAAAGAACTTTACTCACGGTATTTCCTCTCCCAAGGGAATTAGCGGGCGATTTGCTTAGCCCTACTGATGTTTAACGTTACTTGGCTCGGGTGTAGAACGGCAGTTCGACTACGACAAAAGGCAAAGTCTTACCACGCAGGTCTACCTCCAGCTCGGTTCCCACTGCACCGAATTCGGCGTCGACATAACCCAGTGCAACCGGGTAGCCCAGGGTTGGCGAAGGCTGGCCGGAGGTGATTTCACCGATGGTTGCGCCGTCCTTCACGATGGCGTAGCCGCCGCGGCCGGCGCGCTTGCCCAGGCCCTTGAGGCCGACGAGCTTGCGTGGCGGGGTCGCACCGCGCAACGCTTCCAGGGCTTCGCGGCCCACGAAGTCCTCTTCCTTCTTGAAGGAGACCACCGGACCGAATCCGGCATCGAACGGGGTGCGTTCCAGGGACAGCTCGTTGCCGTACAGAGGCATGCCGGCTTCAAGGCGCAGCGAGTCGCGGGCAGCCAAGCCGCAAGGAACCAGCTCGTGGTCCTTGCCGGCTTCAACACTCTTTTCCCAGAGTGCTGCCGCATCCTCGTTTTCGATGATCAGCTCGAAGCCGTCTTCGCCGGTGTAGCCGGTGCGGGCCAGCAGCACGTCGATGCCGCCGAGCACCACCTTCACCGCAGCGTAGTACTTCAGCTCGGTGACAGCCTGGGCGGTTGCCTCGTCGGCGGCCAGCTTGCGCACAATCGCCTCGGCGTTCGGTCCCTGGACGGCGATCAGCGACTGGCGGCCCGAAGCGTCGTCCACGACGACGTCGAAGCCGGCGGCGCGGGCAGCCAGCTCGGCGGCAACCACCGGGGCGTTGCCGGCGTTGGGCACGACGAGGAACTTCTCCTCTTCCAGGCGGTAGACGATCAGGTCATCGATGATCTTGCCCTCGGCGTCAAGTATCAGCGAGTACTTCGCCTTGCCGACCTTCATGATGCTCAGGTTCCCTGCCAGGGCGGTGTTCAGCGCGTTGCCGGCTTCCGGGCCGGAGAGGTAGACCTCGCCCATGTGGGACAGGTCGAACAGGCCAGCGGTGGAGCGCACGGCCTTGTGCTCTGCCAGTTCCGATCCGTACTTCAACGGCATGTCCCAGCCGCCGAAGTCGGTGAAGTTGGCGCCGAGAGCTTCGTGCTGCGCGTGCAGCGCGGTGTGCTTGAGTGCTTGGGTAGTCTCAGTCATCTCTAACTCTTCCTTAGTCTTCGAAGGCTTCGGGAGCCGGGCAGGAGCAGATCAGGTTGCGGTCGCCACCGGCGCCGTCGATGCGGCCCACGGTTGGGAAGTACTTGTCGAACTTCAGCGCCGGGACCGGGAAGGCCGCCTGCTCGACCGAGTACTTGCGGTCCCACTTGCTGTTGACCACAGCGGAGACCGTGTGCGGAGCGTTGCGCAATGGGGACTCCTCGATGCTGTAGGCACCGGAGAGGACCTCGTCCATTTCCTGGCGGATGGTGATCATCGCTTCAATGAAGCGCTCGATCTCGGCCAGGTCCTCGGATTCGGTGGGCTCCACCATCAGGGTGCCTGCCACAGGGAAGGACAGGGTCGGCGCGTGGAAACCGAAGTCGATCAGGCGCTTGGCCACGTCCTCGGCGGTGACCCCGGTCTTGGCGGTCAGTTCGCGCAGGTCCAGGATGCACTCGTGGGCAACCAGGTCCTTGTTGCCGGTGAACAGTACCGGGAAGTGCTCGTTCAGGCGCTTGGCAATGTAGTTCGCGTTCAGGATCGCGTGCTTGGTGGCTTCGGTCAAGCCGTCCCCGCCCATCATCGCGATGTAGGCCCAGGAGATCGGCAGGACGCCGGCCGAGCCGAAAGCGGTCGCCACCACCGGCACGCCGTCACGCTCGGAGTAGGTGCCCGAAGCATCGCCTGGCAGGAATGGCAGCAGGTGCTCGCCAACGCCGATTGGGCCTACGCCTGGACCGCCACCGCCGTGCGGGATGCAGAAGGTCTTGTGCAGGTTCAGGTGCGACACGTCGCCGCCGAACTTGCCTGGCTGGGCCAAGCCAACCATGGCGTTCATGTTCGCGCCATCGATGTACACCTGGCCGCCGGCGGCGTGGACCTTGTCGCAGACCTCGCGCACGTCCGCGTCGTAGACGCCGTGGGTGGATGGGTAGGTGATCATGATGGCTGCAAGGACGTCCTTGTTGGCCTCGATCTTGGCATCCAGGTCATTCGCGTCGATGGTGCCATCGGCTGCGGTCTTCACGACCACCACGCGCATCCCGGCCAGCACTGCCGACGCGGCATTGGTGCCGTGGGCCGAAGCCGGAATCAGGCACAGATCGCGCTGGCCTTCGCCGCGCGAACGGTGGTAGTCCGAGATGGCCAGCAGGCCCGCGTATTCGCCCTGCGAGCCGGCGTTGGGCTGGATCGAAACGCCAGCGTAGCCGGTGATTGCGGTCAGGCGCCCTTCCAGGTCGGTGATCAGCTCGCGCCAGCCCTCGGTCTGCGCTGCAGGCGCGTAGGGGTGGATCGAGGCGAATTCCGGCCAGGTGATGGATTCCATTTCGGCGGCCGAGTTCAGCTTCATGGTGCACGAACCCAGCGGGATCATGGTGCGGTCCAGGGCCAGGTCGCGGTCCGAGAGCCGGCGCAGGTAGCGCATCATCTGGGTTTCGGAGGAGATGGTGTTGAAGATCGGGTGGGTCATGAAGTCGCTGGTGCGCACCTGCCCTGCCGGGATCTCGAAGCCTTCCGGAGCCGAGAGCTCTGCGCCGAAGACCTCAAGCAGGGTCTTGACTACGCCCGAGGTGGTGGCCTCGTCGGTGGAGATGCCCACCTGGGTCTCGCCCACCTTGCGCAGGTTGATGCCTGCTTCGATGGCCTTGGCAATGATGGCATCGGCGTTCTCGACGTTCACCACAACGGTGTCGAAGAAGGAGTCCGAAGCCAGGGTGTAGCCGCCGGAAACCAGCGAGCTGGCGATGACCCGGGCGTGGTTGTTGGCGCGCGAGGCGATCTGCTTCAGGCCGGCTGGGCCGTGGTAGACGGCGTACATCGAAGCGCAGATGGCCAGCAGGGCCTGTGCGGTGCAGATGTTGGATGTGGCCTTTTCGCGGCGGATGTGCTGCTCGCGGGTCTGCAGGGCCAAGCGGTAGGCAGGGACTCCGGCGTCGTCGGCCGAAACGCCCACCAGGCGTCCTGGCATGGAGCGGGTCAGGCCATCGGCCACGGCCATGTAGGCAGCGTGCGGTCCGCCGAAGAACAGCGGCACGCCGAATCGCTGGGTGTTGCCCACGGCGATATCGGCACCCTGCTCGCCCGGAGGGGTGATCATGGTCAGGGCCAGCAGGTCGGCAATCACGGTAACCATGGCGCCGGCTTCCTTGGCGGCGGCGATGATCGAAGCGTGGTCCGCGATCGAGCCGTCGTTGCCAGGCTGCTGCAGGACAATGCCGGAGATCTCGCCCTCTGGCAAGCCTGCGGAAAGGTCGGCAACCTCGACTTCGAAGCCCAGTGCGTCAGCGCGGCCCTGCACGACTTTGAGGGTCTGCGGGAAGATGTTGGAGTCCAGCACGGTCTTGCCCTTGGACTTCTTCTTGTTGGCGCGGCGCATCATCAGCACGGCTTCGGCGGCAGCGGAGGATTCGTCCAGCAGCGACGCGTTGGCGATGGGCAGGCCGGTCAGGTCCATGACCATGGTCTGGAAGTTCAGCAGGGCTTCGAGGCGGCCCTGGGAGATTTCCGGCTGGTACGGGGTGTAAGCGGTGTACCAGGCTGGGTTTTCCACGATGTTGCGGCGGATCACAGCTGGGGTGATGGTGTCGTAGAAGCCCTGGCCGATCATCTGGGTCTTCATGACGTTCTTCGAGGCAAGCGCACGCAGGTGGGCTAGGGCTTCGGTTTCGCTCAGGGCGTCTGGGATATCCAGTGCGGAGTCCTGGCGGATGTCTGCCGGAACGGCGGTGTCGATCAGTTCTTCCAGGCTGTCGTAGCCCAGGGTCTGAAGCATGGTGGTGACGTCGGAAGGACGTGGGCCGATATGGCGTGAAACGAATTCAGTATTCGCTCGTGCCGAAGTCTGCGTGATGGTCATGGTGCTGGTATCTCCATGGGATCTGTCTTGGCGCATGCCAAAGGAAGGTCTTTTTACCTCCCCATCCCTGTTGCATAACCTGAGAGTTTTACGCATCCAGCAAACCAAGCCGGGCACTTGCACCTTCGGTGAACCGGAACGGGCCGGTTTCTTTCCAGAGTTGCCTCATGATGGCGGTACGGGTGCCTGAGAGTTTCCTGGGGAGGAATTGCTCCTACGGCGCCCGTCCATGGTGTGAACGGGACTCTCCCGCCATCCGTCTATGGCGCGCGCTGCCGGCCGGAGACCTGCAGCACACCACCATGTTACCTGCCCCGCCCCCAAGGTCAAACAGGAGCGGGGTCCGGAAAAGTCATAAATGCGTTCAGTTGGCGTCGGCAGTTAAACGGATGTAATCAGGATATTTCGCTGACAGGGAATCACCCGACGAGGTGCCGGTGATCCGGCGCTTGACCCACGGAGCCAAATGCTCCCTGGCCCAGCCCAATTCCTGCTTCAGCTTTTCGCCGCGCGAGTTCACGGCCAGTTCCGGCAGGGACGGCTGCTGGATCCTGGAGGACCAGTTTCCCTCGGTGATCCGATGGGTGCCGAGCACGTCAAGGACCTTCGAGGCCATCAGCGTGTGGCCCAGCTCGTTCATGTGCAGCCGATCCACCGCCCAGTAGCGCAGATCGGAGAATTCGCGCCACCGCCAGTAATCGGCGATCACCGCGCCGTACTCGTCCGCGATTTCGCGAACCTTCTCGTTGTAAATGGCCGTGCGCGGACGGGTCTTGGAGAACAACGGTGATTCCACGGTGTCGAAACCGGTGAACAGCACGACCGCGCTTCCGGCTTCGGCAAAGCGGCGCACCATGCCTTCATAGCCGCGCATCAGCGCATCCAGGTCCGCCTTCGGGCGCAGGATGTCATTGCCGCCGGCATAGATGGTGACCAGGTCCGGGGCCAGTGCGAGCGCCTGGTCCAGCTGCTGGTTGATCACCTGCCCGATCTTCTTGCCGCGCACCGCCAGGTTGGCGTATTCCCATTCGCCTTCGGCGCAGAGCACTTCCGAAACCCGGTCCGCCCAGCCGCGGACCTGGTTGGGCCGGGTCGGATCCACATCGCCAACGCCTTCGGTGAACGAGTCACCTAGTGCCACAAACTTCTTCACTTCGCTCCTGCTTCGTTCCATTCCCGATGGGTTTACTACGCGTTGCTGCCGGCAGCCTGGGCCGACATGTTCTTCTGCATGATCAGCTGGCGGGCCAGCTGGCTGAGCTTGACTCCGGTGGAGATCTCCTTGGCGCCTTCATTGCGCGAGGGGATGAATCCGAAGCCCAGCTGGTGGGCTGGATCAGCAAAGGCCAGCGAGGAGTTCGCACCGTCATGGCCGTAGGCGAAAATCGATCCGTAGTTGTTGCGCGCGGTGGCCTTCATGAACCCCAGGGCGAAGGCCTGCAGCAGTCCATTGGTCCGGTCATGGCCGTAGACCAGTTCGGTGGAAACCTGGGGCCAGGTGTCGGCGGTGAGGAATCCGCGGGTGGTGCCCAGTGCCGGCACTGCACCGAATGAAGCGGCATAGATTGCGGCCAGCCCTTGGGCATTGGCGACCGCGCCCATGGATGCGGGGCCCAGTTCGCGCACCTGAGGCGCGTTGGCCAGTTCGTGCCAGTTGTAGACCGGGCCGTTTTCCAGCGCGAAACCGGAGGCCGAGTTCACCGAAAGCCCCGCCGGGGAGAACGGATCGAAGAATTCCGGTGCGGCGTCAGCGCCCGGCAATACATCGCGGTAGCGCGATTCCAGCGCGGGGTCCTGGCCGATGTAGGCTTCGGCTCCCAGCGGCTTGCGGATGCGCTCCTCGAAGACTTCTTTCAGTTCCTTGCCGGTGACCCGGCGTACCAGTTCTTCCATGAGCACGCCCATGGTGATCGCGTGGTAGCCGACAATGTTCTGGCCCAGCGGCCAGACGCTTGGCATGGAAGCGAGCACCTTGGCGTATTCGGCGGAGTTCAAGAGGATCTCGCTGGGCACGCCCCCGGGCACACCGAGCACTCCCGCTTGGTGGCTGAGCACCTCGCCGACGGTGAGCTGGGATTTCCCGTTGTCCCCGAATTCCGGCCAGTAGGTGGCCATTGGCGCGTTCGGATCAATCAGCCCATCTTGCACGAGCAGTGCCACGACCAGCGCGCCTAGGCCCTTGGTGCAGGAGAAGACACAGGTCAGCGCGTCACCAGAGAGGTGCTCGCCGACGCTGTGGCTGAGCACCAATTCGCCGCGGTGGTACAGGGCCAGCTGCGCCGAATAGCCTTCTTCCTCAGCGGCTCGCGCCTCTAGTGCTTCCGCCAGGGGCGCGAAATATTCAGTGATCACCGATTGCATCTAAATCCTTTAAAGTGCTTGTCTCTCATCAACTAACCCTAACCGCTTCGATCCCATGACCCGGTGGCTCCACACGCTGACCCGACACCTAGCATATAGGTACGTCAGCTCACAGCATTAGCTTGTTTTAGCCACTAATCGACATTTCACTACCGCTGGACTCCGAGGTCTGTGAGCCAGCCTTGAAGCCGGTTTGCCCACTTCATGCGCTGACCCTAAAGTTGTAATGTTTGCCTACAAAATTGAAGGAGATGATCTCGATCGCATGACTGTGAACAGTGACACGGCCGTTACCGACGGCAAAGAAACAGAACTCCGCAGGGTGATTGGCCCGAAGCTGCTGCTATTCCTCATCATGGGCGATATCATCGGCGCCGGAATTTTCGCCATCACCGGCAAAGTTGCCGGCCAGGTGGGCGGAGCCGCTTGGCTGCCGTTCCTGATCGCTTTCACGATCGCGACCCTCACCGCCTTCAGCTACCTCGAACTGGTGACCAAATATCCGCGCGCGGCCGGTGCCGCCTTGTACATCCACAAGGCATTCGGCATCCACTTCGTCACCTTCCTGGTGGCGTTCACCGTGGCTTGCTCGGGCATCACCAGCGCCGCCACCTCGGCCACCTTGGTGGGGCGCAACCTGCTCATTGGCATTGGCCAGTTTGTCGAGGGTGTTCCCAACACCCCGGAAGCGGGCATGTGGGCAGCTATTGCGATCATCGTGATCCTCGCAGTGATCAACTTCCGCGGCGTGGGCGAGAGCGTGAAGTTCAACCTCGTGCTGACCATAGTTTCGCTGGCCATCATGGCCGCGATCATCGGCATCGGCTTCGCGGTGATCGCCTCGGGCCAGGGTGACATTTCCCGCCTGGTGGTCTTCGAGACCCCCACCGACCGCAGCGTCTTCGCCGCCGTGACCATGGGTACTGCCATTGCGTTCTTCGCGATGGTGGGCTTCGAGGATTCGGTGAACCTGGTTGAGGAAACCAAGAATCCCAAGAAGACCTTCCCGAAGATCATGCTCATCGGCCTGGGCATCTGCGCCTTGATCTACATGCTGGTGGCCGTCACGGTGATCATGGTGATCCCGACCGGCGATCTGCTGAACCCGAAGAACCCGGATGCCGGCATCCTGCTGGATGTTGTGCGCATCGGCCTGCCGAACCTGCCAGTTGACGCGATCTTCCCGTTCTTGACCGTCTTCGCCGTGGTCAACACCGCGCTGATGAACATGCTGATGGCTAGCCGCCTGCTCTACGGCATGGCCCGCCAAGGCGTGCTGCCGCAGTTCCTGGGCAAGGTGCATTCGACCCGACGCTCGCCATGGGCTGCGATCCTGTTCAGCACCGTGCTGGCCATCGCCTTGGTGGTCTACGTGAACCTGAGCAACGGAAGCAGCATTGTCGGCTCGCTGGGCGGCACGACCGCGCTGCTGCTGTTGTGCGTGTTCGCCGTAGTCAACGTAGCCCTGCTGGTGCTGCGCCGCGACAAGCCGGAACCCGATGCGTTCCGCGCTCCAACGATCATCCCGATCCTCGGCGTGTTCTTCTGCCTGTTCCTTGCCGGCCCATGGGCTCGTTCGCGCGAGGACTGGGTCCAGTACGAGATTGCCGGCCTGCTGCTGGTCATCGGCGTGCTGCTGTGGGCCGTGACCTGGTTGGTCAACCGGATCAACTACAAGAAGGGCGTCATCGAAACCCGCCCGGGACAGTACTGATCCCAAACCGTTAAAGCAGTGATGCCCGCCATTTGGCGGGCATCACTGCTTTAACGCGTGTTTTCTATGCGGTCTGCTCGACCGTTTCCTGGCGGAAACGAAGCTTCAGGCCGCCTTCGGTGCGCTGCCACCAGGAAGATACGACGAGCACCGGGCCCTCTGCAGGCTTCATGCGGTAAGCGAGCAGCACCATTTGCGCATCCACTTCCCGGGCCGCAAGGACCTGCACCGCACCGGTGCTGGGCAGGCTCGCCCCGGATTCCAACATGGTCCGGACCGTGGCCACATCCAGCAGGCCGCCATGGCGCGTCACTTCCTGGTAGCCCGGATGCAGGAAGTCGTTGAGTTCCGCGAAGCTGGTGCGGATCTGCGGGTCGAGGAAACCTTGTTCCAGTTCGAAGACGGTAGCCGCGATGTCCACGCCATGTTCCGGTGCGGCGGCGGGTGGCCCGCCGGGTGCCAGCACTGCGTCTTCCGCCGCTGGAGCATGGGAAGCCGCTGGGCCGCCGACGGCGGTGTAGCCCGGCCCGGCCTCGACCGCAGAGCCTTGCTGATGCGCGGTGGCAGCCGCGCGCGCATGGCCGTCAGCAGCTTCATTCAGCTCATGACCGGCATGGCCCTTGACCCACTCGAAGGTGTACTTGCGCCCGGCAATGGCCCGGTCAAGTTCCTTGAGGATGTCCTGGTTCAAGACCGGTTTGCCGTCGGCCTTTTTCCAGCCCTTCTTCTTCCAACCCGGCATCCACTTGCTGATGCAGTTGATCGCATACTGCGAATCGCACAGGATCCTGAGTTCTTCTTCTGGCAGGTGCTCGGTGGCCCGGAAGAGTTCGAGCACCGCTTGGAGCTCCCCCATGTTGTTGGTTCCGTGGTCCCAACCGCCAGCGGCCCAGTTGTCCTGGTCCACGTACCAGGCCCAACCTGCCGGTCCGGGGTTTCCTAGGGCTGATCCATCCGCAGCTGCAATGATCGTCATGCTTTAATCCTGCCACGTTGACGCCCGCACTCGGTTCCATGCATTGGGCCATGTCGCCAGGGAATACTTGCACAATGGATCACAGCATCCAGCCAGGTCCATGCCTAGGATTGGGATGTGAAGAAAATCCTGCCTGTACTGGCCACTCTGGTTCTGGTCCTGTCCGCATGCGCTGGCCCCTCGGTCGACGAGCTGCGCCAGCTCGATCCCCAGGGCCATACCGCCTGCGTGCATTTTGGCGGGGGCCTGGTTGACCCCGAGGGCATCGGCGCAACGAATATGCAGAAAGCCGCTGATCATGGGGCGAAGGCTTCCACCGAACAGATCAGCGCTGCGGTGGCCGCCGATGAATCGGGGGATCCCCGGATTATTGACTTGGCCGCTTTCCAGGAAGCTTGCGAGGGGCAAGGCTTAGATTTCGAATAGGGCAGATCGGCCCAGGACCCCTCGAAATAGCGGGCTCCTGAGCCGATCCGCGGCGGATCGCCAGCGCTCCTAGGCGGGGTACAACGGGTTGTGCCCGGCTTGGACCCGCTCGTCAGCCCGGACTTCGCCCGGTGCCGTACCGTTCAGGAACGGACCGCTCTCGGCCAGCTCATCTCGGCCCGGCGCTTCGAGCCAGTTGGCCAACTCCGGCCCCTTCGGGATGATCCTGGTCGGGTTGATGTCCTCATGCACCACGTAGTAGTGCGCCTTGATCTGCTCGAAGTCGATGGTGTCGCCGAAACCCGGGGTCTGGAACAAGTCCCGCGCATAGCCCCAGAGGTTCGGCATGTCGATGAGCTTGTTGCGGTTGGCCTTGAAGTGGCCATGGTAGACCGGGTCGAATCGAACCAGCGTGGTGAACAGCCGGACATCGGCCTCGGTGATGTAATCACCCATCAGGAAGCGTCGGGTGCCCAGCCGGTCTTCGAGATAGTCCAAGGTGGCGAATAACCGGTCGTAGGCATCGTTGTAGGCCTGCTGGTCCCCCGCGAACCCGGCACGGTAGACGCCGTTGTTGACCTCGGTGAAAATCCGCTTGATCAGCGGAAGCATCTCATCGAGCTGGTCCTGCGCAATGAGGTCCGGGGCGCCTTCCCGGTGGAACTCCTTCCACTGCGTGGACATGTCCCAGGTGATCTGCGGGTAGTCATTGGTGACAACCGCACCGGTGGGGATATCGACGATTGCCGGCACGGTGATGCCGCGTGGATAGTCGGCAAAGCGCTTGAAGTAGTTCTCCTGGACCCGCTCGGTACCCAGGACAGGGTCCTTGCCCCCGGGGTCCAGGTCAAAGGTCCAGCTGCGTGCGTCGTGGGTTGGGCCGGGCAGTCCGACGGACAGCGCGTCTTCCAAGCCCAGCAGGCGGCGAACGATCAGGGTGCGGTTGGCCCAGGGGCACGCGCGGGCTGCGACCAGATGGTAGCGGCCAGCTTCCACCGGCCAAAGCCGGGACCCGTCCGAAAGCCCCGCGTTGGGATGCCCGATCTTGCTGTGGCTGTTTCCCTCGCCATAGTGCTCGGCGCTGGCATCAGCGACGATGCGGTCCTGGATGTAGTTGGTGTCCCGGGTGAATTCTCCGCCGGTGACGTAGGCGCCCTTGGTCGAATATTCCTCGCTCATCGCATTCCTTCCAAAGAATTTTGAAGTCCCGTGCATAAACCATTCACCTCGAGACTATGGCAGTTGGGCAGGTATGGAAATGACGCAATGCACTTTTCCACTCCCCGCCGATTTCGACCCGGTCTAGGCGTTGACCGAGGCGTCTTCGCGTACGGTGCGCATCGCCTTGCTCCAGGCGAGCACCTGTTCAAGCATGGGCTGCACGCTGTTGGCCGACCGTTCAGTCGGAGCGAAAGCCGAGAAGTTCTCGAAGTCGGAGAATAGCGAGAACATGCCGGTCTTCTGCACGTGGGCGATCTGCAGTTCCGAGAGGATCCCGCGCAGGTGCTCCACGGCACGCGAGCCCATGGCGGAGCCATATCCGACCATGCCGGCGGCCTTGTTGTTCAGCTCTGCATTCAGGTAGCTCAGTGCGTTGGCCAATGCAGGCTGGACGGAGTGGTTGTACTCGCCAACAATGAAAATGTATCCATCGAATTCGCTCATCTTGGCGGCGAAGGCCTTGGTGTGCCCGTTCTGGTAGTTCTGGTAGGCGGCCGGGAACGGCTCGTCGAGCATCGGCAGGTTGAAATCAACGATGTCCACCAGCTCGTAGTCGGCACCGCCGAACTCCTGTGCCCTGGCCAGCACCCATTGGGCGACGCCCTGGTTGACACGTCCTGGACGGGTGGAACCGGTAACGATAGCGATCTTCGACAACTTGCTCTCCTTGGAGTTCTCCGGCCAACAATTTAGTTGACACGTCATCTTCTCTTGCTAAATTCCACTATACAGGAGATGATTGATGCGTCAACAATATTTTGAATGTCCCCTCTGGGGACAACATGGTTAGGAAAGAGAATGAAGAGCGAAGAGACCCGCTGGCTCACCGACAGCGAGCAGGACCTCTGGCGCACCATACGCGAGTTCCTCTGGCAGTTCCCCAGCGGCATGGATCGCCAGCTGCTGCGCGATTCGAACATGCTCTCCGGTGAATACTCGGTGCTGGCTGTCCTTTCGGAAACAACCGAACCAAGTCTACGCCCGGCCGACGTGGCGACCGCATTGCGCTGGGACCGTTCGCGCCTCTCCCACCTGCTGCGCCGCATGGAAGCCAAGGGCCTGGTCAGCCGCTGCTCAGATGAGACCGACCGCCGCGGGCACCAGATTACGCTCACCGCCCAGGGGCGCAAGACCATTGAGGAAGCCGCGCCAACCCACGTGAGCTTCGTGCGTGAAACCATCTTCGATTCCCTGAGCCCCTCCGAACGCACGGCATTGGAATCGGCGCTGCCGAAGATCCTGGCCTCGCTGGAAAAGCAGGGCCTGAAAGATGGCCAGTGCTAGCTGGCTCGTTCG
Source organism: Glutamicibacter sp. NPDC090743 (assembly GCF_044769125.1). NCBI lineage: Bacteria > Bacillati > Actinomycetota > Actinomycetes > Micrococcales > Micrococcaceae > Glutamicibacter > Glutamicibacter sp. NPDC090743. The sequence continues at coordinate 147,578 of NZ_JBIVXE010000005.1, forward strand.
GCCAGTTCGCTCTTGGCTACCAGCTGGGCGAATTGCCCGCCAAGCTGGACCAGCTCGTCAAAAGTTCCCGCTTCAGCAATCCGGCCAGCTTCTAGCACGACGATGCGGTCCGCTCGCATCACGGTGCTCAACCGGTGCGCGATCAGCAAGGTGGTTCGCCCCAGTGCGAGCTCGTCCAGCGCCCGCTGCACCAAAGCCTCGGTGACCGTGTCCAGGGCACTGGTCGCCTCATCGAGCACCAGGACCTTGGGCTTGCGCAGCATGGTGCGGGCAATAGCCAGCCGCTGCTGCTCGCCGCCGGAGAAACGGTGGCCGCGCTGCCCCACCTGGGTTTCCAGGCCCTGTGGCAGGCTGCGGACCAACCGTGCAATCTGCGCGGCTTCCAGCGCCTGCCAGAGCTCTTCCTCGGTGGCTTGGGGCGCTGCCCACAGGAGGTTCTCCCGAATCGAAGCATGCAGCAGGTAGCTTTCCTGGGCAACGACGGAGACCGCCTGGGCGATGCCTTCAGGATCGAATTCCTTCAGGTCAATGCCGTCGAGCAATACCTGGCCCTCGGTGGGGTCAAGCAGCCGGGGCAGCAAGGACCCCAGGGTGGACTTTCCCGAACCGGTGGAACCGACGACCGCGGTCATGGTTCCCGCCTCCAGAGTCAAATCCAGCTGTTCCAGGGTGGCGCGGTCCGCCTCGGGGTAGCGGAAGCTGACATTGCGCAATTGCACTTCGCCACGCAGCTTCCCGGGTTCGACCGCCCGCGGCCGCTGGGGTACCGGCAGCGCCTGGTCCGCATCCAGGTATTCGAAGACGCGGCTGAACAAGGCCAAGGCCGAGACCCACTGGACCGAAATCTGCATCATGCCCATGACCGGACGGAAGATTCCGGCCTGCAGCCCGGTAAAAGCCACCAAGGTGCCGATGCTCATTCCCTGCCCGGTGGCGGGCAGCCCCGCCACGATGTACAGCACCGCGGGGATGGCCGCGAAAATGATGCTCATCGTGGCCATGCGCCAACGCCCGGCCAAAGCGCTTTTCATTTCCAGGTCGATGAGCTTGTGGCTGGACTCTCCGAAGGCCGCCGCATCAGCGGCTCCAGTGCCCATGATCTTGGCCAGGCGGACCCCCGAGATGCTCAGGCGCTCGTCGATCAGCGAAGCCAGATTCGACATCTCGCGCTGGCGCTTTCCTGTCACGGCGCGGCGCAGTTTCGCGGTTTGCTTGGCGAGCAGCACCGCTGGCGGCAGCACGACCAATGAGATCAGGCTCAGTTTCCACGAGATCGCCACCATCGCGCAGGCGGTGGCAACAACGGTGGTCAGGTTCGAGGCAATGCTCGTGGCCGAATTGGTAATCACCGATTGCATCTGCCCCACGTCATTGACCAGGCGCGACTGCACGTCCCCTGAGCGCGAGTTGGTGAAAAATCCCAGGGATTGCTTCTGCAGGTGCGTGAACAGCCCGGTCCGCAGGCCATGCATGACGCGTTGGCCCATCAGGGTTGCCCGCCAGGTCTGGACGACTTCCAGAATCGCGGTAGCCAGGGAGATCAGCACCAGTCCCCCGGCACCCAAGAGCAGTAATCGGATATTGCTGTTGGGAATCGCGTCATCAATGAGTTCGCGGATGATGAACGGCTGGGCCAGGCCGATGACCGACGCTGCCACGATCAGCGCCATGACCGCAATCACCGACCCCAGATGGGGCCGGAAGAGCGCGGCGATGCGCGCCAGGGACACCGGATGCTCGGCGAGCCGCTGCTTGTCCCGGGCGGCGTTGCCGGACCGTCCTTGCCCGCCACCGCCCGGATGCGGCCCCGGCATTCCCATTGCGCTCATGGGCTCCCCCTCTACCTTTGGATTTCTCAAGTCCAGAATAACAGAGGGAACCTCACTATGTGGTTGCATCTTGAAATTGTTCCGAGAAACACACTATCCTTGAGCATATGCAGAACGAAGAGCCCAAGCCTGACTTGGCAGATCTTTTCCTCCACGCTTCACGCATGCTTCGCGGCAGGTGGAGGGACAGCTTGACTCCCCTGGGCATCACTCCGCACCAATCGAGGGTGCTGACCTTGCTGTCCCGGGCCGATAGGATCGGGCTGCGCAACTCGCAGCTCGCAGAACAGCTGCACATCGCCGCGCGCTCGACCACCGAGGTAGTCGACCAGCTGGAAGCCAAGGAGCTTGTCGTGCGCACCCCCGATCCGGCCGATCGCCGCGCCACGTTGATTGCGCTCAGTGCCACGGGCCGTGCCCAGCTCGGCGAGCTCGCCGAACTGCGCCGTTCGAGCATGGACGGCTATTTCGACAAGCTCGGCGACGAGGACCGCGCCGAGCTCACCCGGCTGCTGGCAATCCTGGACCGCGAGAACCCGAGGCCGGTGCGCGGCGCTTGCAAGAACCCGGCGAAAGAGAACTAGCCGCCAGCTAGCGGATAGAACCCGAGGCCCCGGCATATGCGTGCCGGGGCCTCGGGCGCTGGTTGCCGCTGCTGGCTAGTTCTCGGTCTTCCCGCGGCGCCAGTAGCCCATGAAGGCTACCTGCTTGCGGTCCACGCCGGCATCGCGCACCAGATAACGGCGCATTTCCTTGACCGTGCCGGCTTCACCGGCAATCCAGGCGTAGAACGGTGCGGAATTTTCCTGGCCCGTCTCCCACAGGATGTCCGCATCAACATCGATATCTTCCGGCTCGGCGTTGGTATGGACCACGCCGGCTGCTGGAATCGCGACTACCTGGCGCAATGCCGACTGCAGCAATTCACCATGCTCATGGCTGCCACGGGTCAGCCACTGCACCGAGACGCCGGAGCGGGTGGAGGCACCGAGGATATCCGTGGTCTCCGGGACCTCGATCAGCGCATGGCCGGTGACGTTGGAGGGCAAGGCTTCGAGGATGGCGCAAATCGCCGGGGCGGCGGTTTCGTCACCGGCAAGCACCACGCGGGTTGCCTCGCCGCGGCGGAACTCGATGCCGCCGTAGCTGGAGTCGTTCAGGGTCTTGTTCGGGCCCAGCAGCAACAGCTGGTCGCCCACCTTGGCCCGGTCGCCGAACTCCGTAGCCGGCCCGCCCTGGAGCTGGCCGTCAACCATGTGCCCGTGCATCACGAAGTCGATATCCAGCTCGGCTGTGGCCCCGATATTGTCCCGGTGCCCGGCTTCGCGGAAGGCCCGCACGGTATAGGTGCGCATGTGGCCGCGGGTATCGGGATCAATCGACAACCAGCGCTTGTACCAGCCCTGCTGCTCGGCAGGACTGGTCATCGCCCCGGGTCGCATCGAGGCGATCTCGTCGGTCAACGCAGTACCGCCGGCCGGTGGCAGCAAGAGCTTGATGCGCATATCCAGCGGGTGGCTGTTGGTGCCGAAGTACTCCAGGTCCTCGCCGCTGACGGTCACCCGGCGGAAGGATGGCGCGAGCTGCTGGCTATTGACCACAGTGGTATCAAAGGCCAACGTCGGCACATGCTCATGGGCCGGGCGCTCCGATTGCGGATCAAGCGCGGCGGCTGCTTGGGCAGCTTGCTTCACATTTGCCGCCTGCTTCACCGCAGTTTTCTTCGCAGAAGCTTCGGTACGGAAAATGCCCTGGGAAGCGAGCACCTGCTCGGTGCGCAGCACCCGGTGGCGGCCAATGGGAAGCACCAGCGGAGTGCCGCCCACCGGGTCGGGGATCACGCGGCTGGGCATGCCGAAAACATCCTTGACGGTCTTTTCGGTGACCACATCGTTGGGATGGCCGGCAGCGTAGATCTTGCCGTGGCGCAGCGCCACCAGGTAGTCGGCGTAGCGGGCGGCCAGGTTCAAATCGTGCAGCACGATCACGACGGTGATCCCGCGGCTGCGATTCAGCTCGCTGACCACATCCAGGACTTCGAGCTGGTGCGCCACGTCCAGGAAGGTGGTCGGCTCGTCGAGCAGCAGCAGGTCGGTCTCCTGCGCCAGGGCCATGGCGATCCAGACGCGCTGGCGCTGACCGCCGGAGAGCTCGTCCACCGAGCGGTCGGCCAGCTCGGTGGTGCCGGTCAGCTCCATGGCGCGATTAACCGCTGCCTCGTCCTCGGCAGAGAAGCGCTTGAACAGGCCCTGGTGCGGGTAGCGGCCGCGGCTGATCAGCTCGCGGGCGGTGATGCCGTCCGGAGCGGTGGGCGATTGCGGCAGCAAGCCCAGGGTCTTGGCGACTTCCTTGGCCGGCTTGGAGTGGATGTCCGCGCCGTCCAGGAGCACCTGGCCCCCGGCTGGTTTGAGCAACCGCGACAGTGCGCGCAGCAGGGTGGACTTGCCGCAACCGTTGGCCCCGACGACGATGCTCACCTGCCCGGCAGGGATATCCAGCGACAGCTCGTCGACGATGGTGACCTTGTCATAGGCCAGGGTCAGATCGCTTGCCTGCAAAGTGGCCATGGGTTATGCCCCGCTTCCAGTTGAGTTTGCGCGCACCAGAATCCAAATCAGGAAGGGTGCACCGAATGCGCCGGTGATAACGCCCACCGGCAGCGAAAGATCCGCGAACAGGTTCGCGGCAAAGAAATTGGCAACAGTCACCAGCGTTGCCCCGGTCAGGCCGGAAAGCAGGATGTTGATCGGGCCGCGGGTCAGCGCGGCAGTAATCGGGCCGGCCAGGAAGGCAACGAACGCCATCGGCCCGGTGACCGCAATCGGCAAGGCGCCCATGGCCACCGCAACAAAGACCAAGATCGCCCGGGCCCAGCCCACGTGCAGCCCCAGGGCCGCCGCGGTGTCCTCGCCCAGCTCCAGCATTTTCAGTTGGCGAAGCACCAGGGGCAGCAACAGGATGCCGATGGCGCCAAGGGACGCCAAAAGCAGCAGCGCATTTTCCCAGTTGCTCGAGGCCAGTGAACCCGTCAGCCAGTGCATCACATCGCTGGCCGTATTCACCTGCGCCTGGGTCAGCAGGTACTGGATCAGCGCCTGGAGCATCGCGCCGATGGCCAGGCCCGCCAGGATCAGCCGGGGACCGGTCCGCTTGCCCGAGGCCGAGAGCCAGTAGATCAATGCAGCGACCAGCAGCCCGCCGGCCAGTGCGAAGGCGTTGAGCTTCCAGTCGGTATAGCCAAGGGTGATCATCGCGAAAACCGCGGCCGCCGATGCGCCGTAGCCCACGCCGATCACGTCGGGACTGGCCAGCGGGTTGCCCAGCCAGCGCTGGAACAAGGCACCGGAAATGCCCAAGCCGGCACCGGCCAGGGCACCCACCGCGATGCGCGGCAGGCGGTCGGACATGATGATGAAGCTGGTGCCCGGCACCTTTTCACCGCTGAGCACCTGGAAGACTTCGGCAGCTGGAAGGCGGTCCCGCCCCCAGAACAGGTAGGCCGCCACGGCGAGCACCAGGGCCAGGGCCATCCACAAGGCGGTGCGGCGCACCCGGGATCTGCGGCGGGCTGCCAGCGCCGGTGCGGCTTTCGAGGCCGGGGCCGTCGCCGGTCCGGCCGTTTCCGTGGTGCTGCGGGGCTGGGTCATGTTCGCTGCTGCCATTTCGCTCGTGCTCACAGGCTCACCGACTTCATGCCGCTGCGCATCATGATGATGAAGATCGGTCCACCCAGCATGGCGCACATGACGCCTACTTGGATCTCGCTGGGCGGGGCAATGATTCGTCCCACCGTATCAGCCAGCAAGAGCAGGATCGGCCCGGCGATCAGGCTCGCTGGCATCAGCCAGCGGTAGTCGGAACCGACCAGCAAGCGCACGGCATGCGGGATCATCAGGCCGACGAAGGCGATGGGCCCGGCCACGGCGGTGGCGGTGCCAGCGAGAATGACCACCCCGATGGAGCCGATCAGCCGGGCGCGGTTCAAGTTGAAGCCCAAGGCGATCGCGGTGTCATCGCCCATGGACACGGCATTGGATACCTTGGCGGTGGACAGCACGATCAGTGCGCCGGCGGCCACCACGGGAATGGCCCCGAGGAAGGTGTCGATGCCGTTGCTGGATAACGTGCCGATCTGCCACATGCGGAAACGGTCCATGGTGGCATCGGAAATCATCAGGATCGCATTGGTAATCGCGCCCACGCCCACAGCCATGGCGGCACCGCCCAGCGCAAGCTTAATGGGCGTGGCGCCTTCACGGCCCACGTTGGCCACGAGATAAACCAGGGCCATCACCCCAGCAGCGCCGAGGAAGGCGGCCACCATGATTCCAGCCAGGGAGCTGACGCCAAGGAACGCGATCGCCAGCACCACGGCCATGGAGGATCCGGCATTCAAGCCCAGGATCCCGGTATCGGCCAGCGGGTTGCGGGTCAGCCCCTGCAATCCGGCGCCAGCCAAACCCAGGGCAGCGCCAACCACGATGGCTCCGATGGTGCGGGCGAAGCGGGACGCGACCACGCCCTGGTCGCCATTGGACGGGTCGAAATTCCAGATGGCATCGATCACGGTGCCCATCGAGACGTTTCGCGCGCCCAGCAGCAGCGAAGCGAATAGCGCCAGCCCGAGCAACAGGGCAAGGAGCAGCAAGGCGCCGAGCTTCCGGCCGGCTTTTGGCGACTTGGCCCCCGGTGCTTGGCGCGTAATACTTTCAGTCGCGGTCATTGGTTCCTACACTCATTGCTATGGCTCTTCTTCCCTTGCCCACTATTATCGCTCCAGGCATCGGCCTGCTTCGCGCGCAGAACCCTTCTGAAATGACGTTGGACGGGACTAATTCCTATCTGCTGTTCGACCCTGCTGTGGACGAACTTCTTCCTGGAACTCCGGTCGTCCTGATTGATCCGGGCCCTGAGCTCGAGGACCATCTGCAGGCCTTGGCGGCCTTCGACATCCAGCTGGTGCTCATTACCCATCGGCATGCCGATCACACGGGAGGCATCGATGCGCTCTACGGGATGACCGGTGCGCCGGTGCGTGCCACGCTGGAGCAGTACTGCCGGGATGCCCCGGTCTTCACCGATGGCGAAACGATCAGCGCCGCCGGTGCCAGCATCCAGGTGGTCTTCACCCCTGGCCACACCTCGGACTCGGTGTGCTTCATCCGCCAGGGCGGGGCTGCCCACTTGTTCACCGGGGATACGGTGCTGGGCCGGGGCACCACCATCTTGGAACACCCGGACGGCACATTGGCCGACTACCTGGATTCCCTGCAGCGGCTGCTCGCGCTGCCCGATATGGCTTTGCATCCGGCGCACGGCGAGCAGCATGATTCCTCGCATCCGCTGCTGCAGATGTACATCAAGCATCGGCATGCGCGGCTGGACAAGGTGCGTGCGGCTTTGCAGAAACTCGGCAAGGCCGGGGTCCACACGCAGCCAGCTGAATTGCTGGAGCATGTCTACCCCGACCTCGATGCGCGCTTGGTGGGCGCAGCTACCCATTCCCTGGAAGCCCAATTGCACTATCTGTCAGTGAATCCCTAGCCGGATCTACTTCGCGGCAGCTGCGTTGTCGGCAGCCTTCACGATGCCGGGAACTACGTTATCCAGTGCCCATTCGATGGACAGCGGCGAAGCCGCGGAGATCGCCAGTGTTGCTTCATCGGTGCCTGGCAGTGCCACGGCATCGTTCTTCGCGGCAGGGATCTGGCCGTAGAGCGGCTGGCCCTTGACGACGTCTTCCATGGTGTTGTCCGCAACAGCCGAGGCGAAGACGATGTCCGAATCCCACTCGTTGACCTTTTCCGGGGAAACAGTGAAGAAGAAGGTGTCCTTGGCGGCGTTCTTCTGCACGTACTCGGCCTGGGTCATGCCCAGTGCGCTCAGGAAGCGCGGGCGGGTGTCGCCTTCGGAGTAGACGTAGGCGGTATCCGGCGCCGAGAGGTCAGCTGCGATGAAGGTGGTGTCCTTCAGCGCTGGGTTGTCTTCGCCGACCTTGGCCAGCTTGCCTTCGATCTCTTCGATCAGGGCGTCGGCTTCTTCTTCCTTGCCCAGCATCTGGCCGGCAACTTCGGTGACCTGTTCCCAGCTGGTCAGGTAGTTAGGCTCGATGGGGCCAACGACCGGAGCGATTTCCTGCAGCTTCTCGTACTGCTCCTTCTTCAACCCCGAGTATGGAGCGAAGATGACCTGGGGCTTGCTGGCGGCGATGCCGGTGTAGTCGATGTCATCGCCCACCTTGTACTGCACGGGCGCCTTCTCGGAGCCGATGGAAGCGCCCTGCTCTTCCAGAGCGGCGTCCTTCCATGCGGTGGAGTTGTTCTCGTTCATGCCGTAGGTGTCGGTGTCCATGCCGACCGGCACGGTATCCAGAGCCAGCAGGGTATCTGCGTTGACCCACGAGATGGTCGCAATGCGTTCCGGGACTTTTTCGATCGTGGTTTCACCATAGATGTTCTCGATGGTGACCGGAGTGAAGTCTTCTGCGGCCTTGGCTGAAGTGTCAGCCGACGGATCCGCTGAGTTGCTCGACGCGCCGCAGGCGGTCAGGCCCAAGGCGAGGATGGCAGTTGAAGCGGCGAAAATTCCGGCGCGACGTGAATTTTTCATGGGTCGGTGATTCCAGACTATGCGAGGTTCTGTCAACGTTTTGTTTAGCTAGGTTAGGCAAGCCTATCCGGGCCGTATGCCACGATACGCGTTTCTCTGCGCATTACGCAACACGAAACGTCCCTAATCACCGACCCTGAAGTGACCCTAACCAAATCGGGCGGTTTTTTCGGTGGGCTGACCAGAGACTTTATTCTCTAGTTGCTAGCAGCTTCCGCGGATCAGCCACCAAAATTGCTCCCCGCACCAGCAGCAAGCCGAGTAACACGGAGACAATTACCGTGATGACCGTCAGCGGCTTGAGCAGGATGGCGGCCCCGGCCAGGGGCAGCACGAGCACCGTGGAGGCGATGGCGAAACCGATCGAGGCAGCCAGCGCCGGGATCATGATCGACTTGGTGCGCGCGGCGTTCATCGTTTCGTAGGGCATGCCCAACCGGTTCAGCCCGCGATACAGCTCAGCGCGATCCAGGGTACTGGCGCTTTGGGAGATCGCCGCCGAAGCGGCCACGCAGATGAAGCTGATCGCCAAGGTCACCAGCACGCCGGTGGTGACATCGGCGGGCACATGCTCCAGCCAGGTGCCCTGATCGAGTTCGCTTCCGGTCAGCTCCATCAAGGCGGCCCCGCTGCCGCCCACCACAGCGACGAACGAAGCCATGGCAACCCCGGATACCTGGCGCCAGGATTCGGCAGGGCTTTCCAGGATCATGCGGGCTGCCAGCAGCTCTTGCGGAGTTCTGGCCTTGCGCAGCTTGGCCTTGCCCACCTTCGCCACCAGATACGGACCGACCAGGTTCATCACCAGCAAGCCGAAGCCGAAACCGCCAACCACCACTGCGATGATCGCGGCGATGGACTGCACGAATTGGCCCATGTTGGAGAACACCATGTACAGCACCAGAATGCCGGCAAGCGTGATCACCGCGCGCAGCCAGCTGGGGGTGGGCACCGTGCTGCGGGTTGCCACCGCCAACGGGGTGATCACCAATTTGCGCAAGCCGGCAGCTGCACTGCCTGCCGAGAGGAGCACGACAGCGACTACTGCTATCGCCAGCACCCACAGCGGCAAATAGATGGCCGAACCGATCGGCGCACCTTGGAACGGAATCAGCGAAGCCAATGGTGCGGCCAGGAGGTAGAGTACGATTCCGGCGAGTGCGCCGGCCAACGCCGTGCCGGCGGCTTGCAGCACGGCCACGAGGCCGATCTGCGCCCCGGTCGCGCCGAGCAAGCGCAAGGACGACAGGGCGCGGTCATTTGACCGCGCGGAGAGCCGGGCAGCGGCCGATCCCAGCACCAGCAATGGGACCACCAGCAGCACTACGGCGAACGCTGCCAATGGCAGGTACATGCCTTGGGCCGCGGATTCGAAACTGGTAAAGGAGTAGGCGCCTCCCAGCACGATCAGCAGGATCGCACTGACCATGGCGTAGGCGCTGGCGGTCAGGACCAGTGGCGCCAGCCGGGACTTCGCCGGCCGGCCAAGCATCCATGACAGGTGCAGGATATTCACTTCTGGGCACCGCCATCCACGGTGGCCGATGGGTGCAGGCTGTCGCTGATCAGCTGGCCGTCCTGCAGTTGCACTACACGGTCGCAGCGCGCGGCGACATTGGGATCATGGGTCACCATCACCAGGGATTTTCCGGCACCGACCGTGCACTGCAGCAAGATCTCCAGCACTTCGAAGCCCGTGGTTGAATCCAGCGCGCCGGTAGGTTCATCGGCAAAGACCACCATCGCCCCGGTGACCTGCGCGCGGGCAATGGCTACTCGTTGCTGCTGCCCGCCGGAGAGCTGGCCGATGCGGCGTTGCTCCATTCCTGCCAGACCCAGTTCTGCCAAGGCGGCCCCGGCACTGGAAATGGCGGTGTTGCGTGGCACCCCGTTGATCATCAAGGCCATGGCCACGTTCTCTTCGGCAGTGAGCTCGGGAATCAGCAGTCCGGATTGGAAGACGAAGCCGAAGGATTCACGGCGCAGCCTGGTGCGCGCCTTATCCTTGAGCCCTTGGATATCCACCGGTGCTCGGCCCGGGATGTTCAGCATGATGCTGCCGGCGTCGGGAAGTTCAATACCGGCCAAGGCGTGCAGCAGCGTGGATTTTCCGGAACCCGAGGGGCCCATGATGGCAAGGGACTGGCCCAGTGAAATCTGCAGATCGACGCCGTTCAGTGCAGTGGTGGAACCGAAGCTGCGGTAGAGTCCGTGAGCGGCGAGTACGGGAGGTTGGCCAAGGGAATTTTCAAGCATGACCCAATGTTTTCAACAAATGGCACCCGCGCACATCAGCGCAGGGTTCCAAGTAGCCTCCGGCCAGGCTCATCCCCCGGTAGGAGCAGCCGGCAGCTAGTTCACGACGACAGCAGGAGCAGTAGCCAACAGATGAAGCTGGAACTGTATACGCAACCATTCTGCGCACCGTGCGTGCGCACGCGGCTGGCTGTCGCCCGCGTGCAGGAACTGCTGCCCGCGTTGGAGGTCGAGGAGATCAATGTCGTGGAGCAGGTGGAGCGCGGCGAGGAAATGGGAATCACCAGCACCCCGGTCATTCGGCTATTGCAGGAAGGCACGGAGAAATTCCGTGCCAGCCAGACACCGACTATCAATCAGCTGTTGAGCGCTATCGCTGAAGCCAGCGACTAGTCTCACGCCAGCTCGAAGCCCAAGGTGCACGGTTCTTGCCCATTCATGGGGAAGAATAGGTCAAGTGATTACTGTGCCCGGCGTCCAACATGAATGCTTCGAACGTGTTCTAGCCGACTCTTCCAACCGCATTGAGTGGCTCCGCGCACGGGCCCAGGGCATCACCGCAACGGACGTGGCCAAGTTGTCCACCGAGAAGTCCATCAAGAACGCCGCATGGGACAAGCTATACGGCAATGGCTTCTCCGGCAATCCCTACACCGATCACGGGCGCAAGCGCGAACCGGTCATCGCTGCCTGGGTCCAAGAGAATTTCAATATTTTCCCCTCCTCCCAGCTCTTCCACTCGCAGCATTCGAGACTCCATCTGGCGACTCCCGATGGCTTGGGTTTCGATGCATCGGGAGTTCCGGTTTTGGCTGAAATCAAGACCACCAACAAGCCCTTCAAGAAGATCCCCAAGAGCTACCTGCGCCAGGTGCTCTGGCAGCAGCATGTGATCGGGGCCGAACGCACGTTGTTCGTTTGGGAAGAGCACGATAATTTCGTGCCGGTGCGCGCGGTTCCCGAATACCTTTGGGTGGAACGCGACGATGATTTGATCCAGGATCTCATTGGCAAGGCCGAGTCGCTCATATCCGCATTGCGCGAAGCGACGGCCCGCCAGGAGCGCTACAACGACTACGGACCCGCTGCGTTGCGGCTCTAAGTCCCCGGAAACGGCAAAAGCCGCTGATCCCAGTTCACAGTACTGGGATCAGCGGCTTCCGTTATGCCGCTAGACCGGGTTGCTTGGAATCATCCGGGGATCCGGCAGGCAATCAGGGTAGTTTTCCACCAGCTCGGCCAGCAGCTTCTCCCGAAGCATATTGCGCAGGTTCCACAGGTCCCCGGCGTTGCGCGCGGATAAATAAATGGTCACTGTTTGCAAGCCGTTTTGCGCGTCGGTCACGAGCAGCTCATTGTCCCGGCCATCCCACCAGTCGGAGGCTTCAAGCAGTTCGCTGCTGCGCTGGCGCAGGTAGGAAATCGGCGCATTGAGCTTCAGCTGCAGTGCTACGTTTCCGGAGATCTCCGTGCTGCGCCGCGACCAGTTCTCAAACGGCGTCGTGGTGAAGTAGGTCGATGGCAGGATCATCCGGCGCCCGTCGATCAGGTGCACCACGACGTAGGAGAGGGTGATCTCCTCTACCGTGCCGCGTTCCCCCTCGACTACCACCGTGTCGTCCACGCGAATCGAGTCGGTAAAGGCCACTTGCAAGCCGGCAAATACGTTCGCCAAGGTTGACTGCACGGCCAGGCCAACGACCACCGAAGCCAGGCCAGCCGAGGCCAACAGGCCGGCGCCCAGCGCCCTGACTTGCTCGATCGTCAGCAGCACCGCGGCGATTGCAATGATGCAGAGCACCGCAACCAGTACCCGTCGCATCAGGCCGACCTGCGTCTGGACCTTGGCCAGCCTGCGCCCTGGACCGAATCTCACCTCGAAGCGTGCCATCATGCCGGTCTCAATCACGCGCACCAGCTTGATGATGAACCAGGTGAGGAAGAAGACCAGAATGATCAGGATGGCGAACTGCCAGGGGTTGTACCAAGTGCGTTCTCGATAGAAGACCGCGAAGGCCGACTTGGCAATAATCGAGGTAACCAGGCCGAAGAACGGGAATCTGGTGGCTTTCACGTCGGCTTCGTCCACGCCGATCCGGCGCAGCACGCGGCGGGAAACGCCGCTGAAAACAAACGCCAGGATTGCGGCTACGAGCGCACCGATGAGCAGGACAACCCAAAATTGCAACGATTCGGGGAGGAAGCTTGAGGCTGTAATGACTTCCTCGACGGTTTCGCCGATGGGTTCAACGGGGGTAGGTGACATGTTTAAAGCATGTCATATGGCGCTAAATAAATGCTGTGTGGAACCTGCCTTCCGCCCTACGGCCCGGGAGTTCTCCGGCTCCATTGCAGAAGCGTCTCAGAGTGGTTCCAATTCTTTTCTGCCCTTGCGCTTGCCGCATTCCAGGCCTTTAGTTGACTCACTGGCAGTCCGCTCTGCCTGCGGGCGCAAACCAAGAGAGACGGTGATCCATATGCGCCACGGAAAAATTGGAATCGTTCTAGGCACGGTGGCGGCAGCCTTGCTCGTGGTGACGCCCGCTTCCGCGGCGGCCCCCGCTCCGGCCGCCCTCGCGTCTGCTTCCTGCCCAACGGTTTATTGGGGATCCTTGGCCAAAACCAGCTCCTTGTCCACGCATTCCGCAGTGGAAAATCTTCGGACCGGACGGCACCTGTGCTTTGACCGGTTGGTCATCGATCTCGCAGGACCAGCTGCCAGCCATTCAGCCAGGTATGTCAGCGAACTGACCGGAATCGGTTCCGGCCTGCAGGTGGACACCACTGGCGGTGCCAACCTGGAAATCCTGGTGCAGGCCCCGGCAACCGAGGATTTCAACCCGGGCGCCGAAGTGAAGAATCTGGGCTACACGACGTTCCGCCAATTGGTGTGGCTGGGCAGCTTTGAAGGCCAAACCAAAGTGGGGCTCTCGACCAGGGCACGGCTGCCCATGCGCGTGTTCGCACTGCCTGGACCTGGCGACGGTTCACGCTTGGTCATCGATGTTGCGCACCATTGGTAAAGAAGGTTCATTTCCTTGATGCGTTCGCAACTTTTTGCGTGACGTACCACGTAACACCGGGTCAACCTGCTGATTAATGTGCCACCATGCTAAGTATGTCGCGCACATTCTCTTATCAGCAGGTTGATGTCTTTGCACCCACTGCTTTCAACGGCAATGGCCTGGGAGTCGTGTTCAATGCCGACAGCCTGAGCGATGACCAGATGCAGCACTTTGCGCAGTGGATGAATCTTGCGGAAACTGTATTCTTCGTCGAGCCCACTGATGAGGAAGCGGACTACGCCATTCGCATTTTCACCCCGAGCACCGAGCTGCCCTTTGCTGGCCATCCGACGCTGGGCGCGGCTCATGCTTGGCTGGAGTCCGGTGGCGAGGCTGGTCCCGCAGGCCATCTGATCCAGCAATGCGGTGCCGGGCTGATTCCGGTGCGTGTGGAACGGGAAAGCAGCGACCGCCACTCGCGGCGCTTGGCCTTCCTCGCACCCCCGCTGACCAGGTCGGGCCCTTTGGAACCAGATGTCCTGCAATGGGCGATTGCCGGGCTGGGCATTCGCGAAGAAGACGTGGTGGACCACCAGTGGCTGGTCAACGGTCCGCATCCTGCGGGCCTGGTGGTGCGTGACGCCGATATCGTGCTGGGCATCGAACCTGACTATGAGGCGCTGCAGGGATTGGAAGTAGGCGTCATCGGCCCCTACACCGCAGCCAGCGTTTCGCAGAGCGTGTGGCAACCGCGCGGATCGGTCATGCCGCGCGTTTCCGGTACCCGCGAAGAGCTGCGTCCGCTGGACTTCTCTGATTTTGAGCGTTCCGAAGAGCGCTTCCGCAATGTGGTGCTGCAGCCTCCGGCGGACTATGAGGTCCGTGCCTTCATTCCCGGCGAGGCTGTTCCGGAAGACCCTGCCACCGGTTCGCTGAATGCTGCGTTCGGCATCTGGCTGACGCAGACCGGTTATGCACCCCAGCGCTATACCGTGCGCCAGGGCACGCGTTTGGGCCGCGAAGCGATCTTGCATATTGAAGCTACCGAAAAAGGCGTCTGGGTCAGTGGCGATGTCGCCACCCGCATCTCGGGCGATGTGAGTTTCGACTGATTTCCTATGCATAGTTTCGCTATCCGTTCCGCACGGGGCTGATAGGGACTAGCCTTGACCAGTGCCTGAAACTGCGAATCCCGAAACACACTTCGACAAGAAAGCCGCCTGGCGTGCCCTCTGGGCACTGGTCATCGGCTTCTTCATGATCCTGCTGGACACCACGATCGTGTCCACCGCAATGCCCTCCATCATGACGTCGCTGGACGCCGATATCTCCAGCATCTTGTGGGTCAACAGCGCGTACCTGCTCACCTTCGCGGTGCCGCTGCTGGTCACCGGGCGCCTCGGTGACCGCTTCGGTCCGCGCAATATCTACCTCATCGGCATGGTGGTCTTCTCGCTGGCCTCGCTGTGGTGCGGCTTGTCCGATTCCCTCGGCTCGCTGGTGGCGGCGCGCGCCGTCCAGGGCCTTGGCGCTTCGATGATTTCCCCTCAGGCGATGACGCTCATTACCCGCCTCTTCCCTTATCAGCACCGCGGTGCAGCCATGGGCCTATGGGGTGCAGTGGCGGGCATCGCTTCGCTGATCGGTCCGATTGCCGGCGGTCTGCTGGTGGACTCCATCGGCTGGGAATGGATCTTCTTCATCAACTTGCCCATCGCGGTAGTCAGCTTGACCATGGTCTTCAAATTCGTGCCAGCCCTTGAATCCCAAGCGCATTCCTTCGACTGGTTCGGCGTCATCCTTTCGGCTTTAGCCATGTTCTGCTTGGTCTTCGGCATCCAGGAAGGCGATGCCACCAATTGGGAACCATTCATTGGCCCGCTGAATTCGTGGCATCTGATTATCATCGGCGCGGTGCTGATGGGAGCCTTCATCTGGTGGCAGTCCAAGACCACGTCTGAACCGCTGGTTCCGCTTCGATTGTTCAAGGTCCGCAATTTCTCCTTGGCCAATGTCGCGATCACCTTCATGGGCCTGACCATCGCGACCATCGCCTTGCCGATGGTGTTCTTCTTGCAGAATGTCCGCGGCCTGACTCCCACCGAATCCGCGTTGATGATTTCTCCGATGGCTTTCGTGGCGATCTTCCTCGCGCCGCAGCTGGGAAAGAAGGTCAATCAGCTCAGCCCGCGGATCTTGGCCGTGCCCGGGTTCTTCCTGTTTGGCGGTGCCACGGTGGTCTACGCCTTCATGATGCACGCCGATATCCCGCTGTGGATGCTGCTGATTCCTTCAGCGGTTCAAGGCATCGGTTCAGCCATGATCTGGCCATCGCTATCGCTGGCAGCCACCAAGGACTTGACCGCGCGTGATGCGGGTGCCGGTTCAGGGATTTACAACACCACCCGGCAAATCGGTTCAGTGCTTGGTTCTGCGCTGATCGCGGTGATGATGGATGCCCGCATTTCGGCACAGATCGCGCAGGCAGATTCCAAGGATCCTGCGGTGATCATGGAAGCCACGTCTGTTGGCCTGGGACAGGCACTGATGCTGCCAGGCTTCATCGGCGTGGCTGCTGTCCTCGTTGTAGCGTTCCTCAGCGATGGCAAGAAGGCGCAGCGCCACTAGCCAGAGGCAGCTCTTAACGAAGCCAGCGCCTGGTCCAGGACTCGAAAGTCGCTGGATCAGGCGCTGGCTTCGTGGTCGCTAGACCTTGTCTTCAGGTTCTTCGTTGCTATCGCCGTTCTTGAATTCATCGACCTTCTCGCCGATTTTTTCTTGGGCGTCCGCTGCGAAGTTCTTCACGTTCTCGGTAGCGTCGCCTGCGAAATCCTTCGCGTTTTCGACTGCCTCGCCCAGCTTCTTCTTTGCATCATCTAAGAAACCCATTGGTTCTCCTCTTAGCTTGTAGTTCAAATGTGGCCGCTGAAAACCGCAGTCTCCAAGATCAACTTACGGCTTGCCGAACGTTTTGCTCAAACGATTCCGTCCGCTTATTTTGCTTTCTTGATCTTCTTGGCGCCCTTGCGGCCAAGAATCAATGCCACAGCGATACCTGCCAGCCATACGTCCTTGGCCAGGGCGGTGCCATCCGCGGTTGGGCGGATGCCGTCGGATTCTGTCATGCCCGGAGTGCGCAGGTAGGAAGCCAGCAGCACACCGGAGAATGCGCCCAGGCCTAAGCCGGCCAGCCGCGATGGGATCAGCGGCAGCAGCAAGGCGCTACCCAGCGAGATCTCGCCGATGGATACGGCCTTGCCGAAAACTGCCGGTTCCAGCTCGGCCAGCTGAGGCACGCCGTTGGCTGCCATCTGCTGCAGGCCTGCGGCGCTGGCTTCATCGATGCGCAACTTGTTGATGCCGCTGTTGAGAATGAACGCACCACTGACCAAACGTAGCGCGGCGTTTGCAATCGAGATTCCCATGGGCCCTCACTTCTCTTTCATTTCGTCCAAGAATGGCGTTCCTGCATGGAACGCCCTGATGTTCAGCGTAGTCATGGGCGCAGTAGTTCACAATCATTTGCGCGGCGCGCATAGCTGAACCCAAGAATTTCCCAGCTTGAATCGTGCTAAATTCGTGAATCATGATCGCTTCTTCCGCAGTACCCCCAGCAGCCCTTGATCTACTCATTACCCAGGGCTTCGATGCCACCAGCGTCGACGAGCTGGCAGCTGCCGCTGGCATTTCCCGTTCCACTTTCTTCCGCCGTTTCGGGTCGAAAGAGAATATGGTCTTCGCCGACCAGGAAATGATCATTACACACGTCGAGACCACGCTGGCCGCCTCGTCGGTTGATGCAATCACTACGCTCATCGATGCCGCGCATGTGGTTTTCGATCAGTACACGGTCAACCCCGAAGGTGCCCAGCTGCGCCACAAGCTGCTCTCCTCGGTGCCGTCGCTGCGAGAGCGCGAGCTGGTCTCCACTCACCGTTACGAACGGGCGTTTTACGGGTTCCTGAACCGTCGCGATTTGGCAAAGAGCGCCACGGAGAAGTCGCTGTGCCTGGGCGTTAGCGCTGGCCTGGTTGCGATCCACAACGATCATTTGCGCAGCTGGCTGAAAGACGCGCATAGCACGGACCGCACTAAGCTGGCGAACGATGTGCGCCAGTTCCTGAACCGCTTCGCAGATCTGCTCGACCCCGGACAGGCAGCGGCTGCCCCCAAGCCGGCGGCCCCCAGCGTGGTGGTTTCCGTGCTGGATGCCGGCGCCGATGAGCAGGCGATTCTCCAGGCCGTCTCCCGCGCGCTCAAAGAGCACGGAAAATAATCGATTCCACCCAACTTCTGAAACCAAGTTTCTTGACATGGCACTGCGTTCCACTAGTCTAGGAGTGAAGCTTTTTTCACCGTAGCTATTAGGAGCATCTGAAATGTCCCAGCTGGAGACCGGTTTTGAATTTCCCGCCGGCGTTGTCGAACCCGAATACGACCTGTGGTCCGGAGACGTCAATATCGATCCGACCGGAATCTTCGCCGAAGTAGGCGAAGCGGACAACGCGTGGCGAGCCAAGGCCCGCGCATTCATCCTCGACGAGGTCAAGGACGACATCCACGAGTACTGGGACAAGGCCGACTACCCGCTGCATCTGCTCAAGAAGCTCGGCGATGCGGATCTGCTGCGCGATGGCCTGAACCTGGAAGGCTACGAGGAAATGAGCCCGCTGGCTGCCGGCTTGGTCAACATGGAAATGGCCCGTGGCGACGGTTCGGTCTCCACCATTGTTGGCGTCCAGGGCGGTCTGGCTCTGCGCTCCGTGCTGTACTGCGGCAATGCCCAGCAGATCCAGAAGTACGCCATCCCCATGCTGCGCGGCGAACTTCCAGGCGCTTTCGCGCTGACTGAACCAACTCACGGTTCCGATTCGGTTTCGCTGGAAACCCGTGCCACCAAGGTCGAGGGTGGATACCGCCTGAGCGGTGAAAAGAAATGGATCGGCAACGGCTCGGTCGGCGGCGTGAGCATCGTTTGGGCCCGCGACGACGAGGGCAAGGTCCGCGGATTCATCGTGCACCAGGATGCCGAAGGCTACAAGGCCACCACCATCGAAAACAAGCTCTCCCTGCGCGCTATCTGGCAGGCGCATATCCGCATGGAGAACGTCTTCGTTCCGGACCACGATGTGATGCCCGAAGCCAAGAGCTTCAAGGACACCTCACGGGTCCTGTTCGCCACCCGGCTGGGTGTCGCCTGGTCTGCCGTGGGCCACGCGACCGCTTGCTACGAGTCGGCCGTGAGCTACGCCAAGCAGCGCGTGCAGTTCGGGCGTCCGCTGGCCGCCAGCCAGATCGTCCAGGAGCGCCTGGCCCGCATGCAGTCCGAACTGGCTACTATCCAGGTTCTGGTCATGCAGGCGACCAAGCGCGAAACTTCCGGTGAGCTGACCGGCCCGCAGGCGTCGCTGGCCAAGTACACCGCTACGCGCACCGCACGCGCCATCGCAGCGAACGCCCGCGACCTGCTCGGCGGCAACGGCATCCTGACCAGCAACCGCGTGGCCCGCCATTTCGCCGATGTGGAAGCAATCCACACCTATGAAGGCACCGAAACCGTGCAGGCCTTGATCATGGGCCGCGACATCACCGGCTTCTCAGCGTTCGCCTAGAATCTGGGCGCCGGAAAGAACGCCGGGACCTGGCTCGTTCTTCCGGGCCCCGGCCCCGGCGTGCTTTTGCCTACTGCCGGCCCAATCGGTTCTTGGTCTTTGCCGTTGCCACGTGGTCCCATGGATTCTCCGGCCAAGGATGCTTCGGGTAGCGCCCGCGCATTTCAGACCGCACCTGGGCATAGGGCCCATTGAAGAAGCTGACCAGGTCATCGGTCACCGCCAGCGGCCTGCCACCGGGTGAAAGCAAGTGGAACTGGACGGCAAGCTTGCCCTTGACCAGCCGCGGCGACTCATCGAGCCCGAAGCATTCTTGCAATTTCACGGCGACGACCGCTGGACCGGTTTCACCGACCTCGGGATAGGCCACGGAAATCCTTGATCCCGAAGGCACCTGGAGCCGTTCGGGCACCAGCGAATCAAAATCATGGGCATGCTCCCACGGCAGCAAGGTCCGCAATGCCGAATACAGGTCAACCTTGGCAGCGTTCTTGCCGGCGGCTACCTGCCGCAAGACCGGCTGCAGCCAGTTGCCCGCCGAGGCAATCAGGGCCTGGTCATCCACCGCGGCAAAGGGTTCGCCCAGCAGGCGATGGGCCACGGCCATCCGCCGGCGCAAGGCATCAAACTTTTCATGGGTGCCGAAGAAGGCTATCCCCTGCGTAGCTATGGCGCTGGCAACAGCCTGCATGCCCAGCTCTGCGGTGGCCTTGACCGGATGGGCCGCCAGCTCGATCTCGCCAAAGCTCTCGATCTGGCGAGCGGTGATCCTGCCGTCAACCAGCTCCGCCACTTCGCGCTTCTGGTGCATCTGCGGCAACAGGTCGACGGCAGTGCCAAGTTCGATGCCAACGGCCCGTCGGATCACCGCCTTGGATCCGGCACGGGAGACCTCGGCGACCGCAAGAAATTCCTCATGCATCAGCTGGCTGCCGCGCGGCAAGGTTGCCCGGGTCCCCGAAGCCAACAGGTATTCCTCCGGGCCGACCTTGCGCGCAATCCATTGCGGGTAGGCCAAAGCGCACACGCCTGCCAGGGCCGCAGCTGCCGGTGCAGGCTGCCGCCCGGTGCGGTTTTCCGCACTGCCCAGAAGCTTTTCCAGGCGCTGCGCTTCATGCTTCCAGGCACGGTGCGCCGGATGCGAACTCCGGCGCACCGCGGCAAGCAATTCATTCAGGTCCGCACTGGCAATGCGTTCCGAGCTGGCCAGCAATGCGACAGCATCCGAGGCAGCCCGGGTGCCGAAAATCCGGCTGCCTTCGAGCAACGCGCGGGCGGCACGCGGGTCTGCTGGAACCTTCATCATCTGCTCGCCCAGGGCGGTGATCTGCCCGGTGCCGTCAACCGCGTCCAGGCTGCGCAGGATCTGCTCGTCGCTGGCCATGGCGCTAGCCGGCGGCGCTTCCCACATGGCCAGCCCCTCGCCACGCGGGGTCCCCCATGCCGCGAGCGACAAGCCGGCGGCGACCAGGTCGCCGGTGCGGATTTCCGGTGTGGAGTGCGCCGGGGCGGCGGCAAAGGACTTGGGGTCCAAGGTCCGCACCACCTTGCCCGGCCCGAGTCGTCCTGCCCGGCCCGCCCGCTGGGTGGCCGCGGAACGGCTGGCCACCACGGTCATCAACCCCGAGAAACCACGCGAGCTGTCTCGGCGCGGCTCGCGGGCGTAGCCGGCGTCCACCACCAGATGCACGCGCGGCACGGTCACCGACGATTCGGCAATGGAGGTGGAGACGATGATCCGCGGGGCGCTGCCAGCCTCCGGCTCACTGAGGATCCGGTCTTGTTCCTTGGAAGAGATCTGCGAGTGCAAGGCCAGGGCTTGCACTCCGGAGGCAGCAATCTGCGAGCAGACGCGGTCGACTTCCCGTACCCCGGGGACGAACACCAAGGTGTCCACCGGGGTTGCGCTTGCTGCGTTGGCTTCCGCGCTGTGGCGTACCGCGACGGCGGCAACGTGGCGCAGGTAGTCATCATTCAGTCCGCGTTCGGTATTCCGGATTCCGGCGAAGCTGTCAAAAGCTTCTTGCACGGCATACTGCGCGGTGTGGGCGCTGAGCACTGGAGCGGCATGGCCACGGGCCAGCAGCGCCGAGAGTTCCCCGGCGTGCAAGGTGGCACTCATCAGGATCAGCGACAGGTCATCACGCAATTCGCTGACCTGGTTGGCCATCGCCAGCAACAAATCCGTATCGATCGACCGCTCGTGGACCTCATCAATGATCACCGCGCTCACACCGGCAAGATCCGGATCGGCCAGCAACCTGCGCAGCATCAGGCCTGCGGTCACGAATTCCACGCGGGTCTGCGCCGAAGACTGCCGTTCCCCGCGCACGGCGAAGCCAACGCTCTTCCCCAGAACCGATCCATCAAGCTGGGCGAGGCGACGGGCAGCAGCCCGGGCAGCGACACGACGTGGCTGGGTCACGATGATCTTGCCAGCCAGTCCTGCCTGGTCCAGGGCGTTGGCTACCGTGGGTGGAACTATCGTCGTCTTGCCGGATCCCGGTGGCGCCTGGATCACCAACGGCTGGGCAGGATTAGCCGCCAAGGATTCATGGAGTTCCTCCCTGCTGGAACCGAAAGCCAGCCCTGAAGCAATCCTGTTCAGGTCGAAGCGGGCCGAACTCATGCTTGGCGTCCAGCCCAGAAGGACTCGATGGCCTTGACCACAGGCTCAATCGGGAACAGGGTGCTGCCGTGGGTTCGCCCCGGCAAGGCCACCATGCGCGCATTGGGCAAGGTGCGGACCATGATCTTGTTCTGGTCGAAGCGCGGCTGGTCCCGGGTGCCGATCAGCAGCAAGGTCGGGATTCTGATCTTGCCCAGCTCGGACAGATTGATGTTCTGCA
Organism: Glutamicibacter sp. NPDC090743; assembly: GCF_044769125.1. NCBI lineage: Bacteria > Bacillati > Actinomycetota > Actinomycetes > Micrococcales > Micrococcaceae > Glutamicibacter > Glutamicibacter sp. NPDC090743. The sequence continues at coordinate 169,738 of NZ_JBIVXE010000005.1, forward strand.
GGGTCTCGGCGGCCTCGTAGTAGGCAGCCAGGGCCAGCGGGTCGTTGGACTTGAAGGCCATGCGGGTAGCTGGATCCAGGCGTCCATTCTTTTCCTGCCCGGTGACGAATCCTTCGATGTCGCCATTGCGCAGGACCTCGAGGTAGCCGGGGAAGAAGAGCTTCCCGATTTCGCCGGGGGTAATTTCGTAGGTGCCGCCGAGCATGATCAGCGAGATCACCTCCTCTGGGTGGTGCATGGCCAGGTGGAGCCCGGTGCGTGCGCCAAAAGAGTAGCCGACAATGTGAATACGTCCGATGCCCAGGTGATCCATCACCGCGCGGATATCGCCGGCCACCTTGTCCATGGTGTAGTCGGCTACGTCATGGGATTTGGCTGACTTGCCATGCCCTCGCAGGTCCATGCGGATGGTTCGGTGTCCCTGGCCCAACGCCTTGGTGTAGCCGAGCCCTCTCCAGATGGACCGGGACAGGGCGGAGCCATGGAGGAAGAGAATCGGCTCCCCGGCAGCCCCGTCATCGTCAAAGAAGATTTCGGAACCATCTGCGGGATTATTGATCATCGGCATGCCTTCGATTAAATCCTGTATTGACGGTGAAGGCGAAATCAGTGTTGGCCGCCGCCCTCGACATCCGCGGCTAATAGGTGAACACTGAAGACACAGGGTCCAGCCATCCGCAGGGGGTGGCCCACGGAAGTTGGGAGGAAGATCATGCCTGAACAATCAGCTGCTGGGCAGCCCGGTGGCGCTGAAGAGGAAAAGCTGCGACTGGCCGCAGAAGAAAAGAAGCGCCATGACGAGCACGATGAAGCTCTCGTCGAAGAGTGGGAAGACGAGTCATTCCCGGCTTCGGATCCGCCCTCGAATTATTAGCAAAAGCCTTTTCCCAAGAGACCGCACACCTCGCATTCAGCTACTTTCAAGTTTCAGCTCCTAGTGTGGTTATTACCTTCTCAAGGTGCGAGTGATCTAGATGAACCGATCCGCACAGGCGTTACCTCCTTGGCCTGGCGGGTCGGTTCATCACTTAATCCAAATCCACGAAACCTTTACGCACACAGCGGATTCACCTTTGCGCTATTTATTTAGTTCAGGCTCTGGCCTATTGTGGAAAATGACGTCAAATCGATTTCTGCTCGCCAGCGCTTGACCTGGCAGAAAGGTGCCTCGTGGAATACGAACGCCTCCCGTCCATCCCGGAACTGCACCGTCCCTACACTGCTGCCGCAGACCGCTATGAGCACTTCGGCTACCGCCGCGTTGGCGACTCCGGCCTGCGCCTGCCCCCGCTGTCCCTGGGACTGTGGTGGAATTTCGGCGATAACCGTCCATTCGATTCCCAGCGCGAGATCCTGCGCCACGCTTTCGATAACGGCATCAACCACTTCGATCTGGCCAACAACTACGGTCCTCCGGCAGGTTCAGCCGAAGAGAACTTCGGCCGCATGTTGGAAAAGGACTTCAAGCCCTACCGCAACGAACTGGTCATCTCATCCAAGGCCGGCTACGACATGTGGCCAGGCCCGCACGGCACCTTCGGCTCGCGCAAGTACCTGCTGGCCTCCTGCGAAGCCTCGCTGAAGAAGATGAATCTGGACTACGTGGACATCTTCTATTCGCACCGTTTCGATCCGAAGACTCCCCTGGAAGAAACCATCGGCGCTTTGGATACCCTGGTTCGCCAGGGCAAGGCCACCTATGTGGGCATCTCCTCGTACTCGGCAGAACGCACCGCCGAGGCTGCCGCAATCGCCAAGGACCTGGGAACCCCGCTGGTAATCCATCAGCCGTCGTACAACATCCTGAACCCCTGGGTAGAGCACGGCCTGCTGCAAACCCTGAAAAAGGAACGCATGGGCACCATTGCTTTCACCCCGCTGGCCCAGGGCCTGCTCACCGATAAGTACCTGGAAACCACTGATGTGGTTCGCCAAGGCGGACGCCGTTCGCTCGAAGCCCAGCTGACCGATCAGAACCTGGCCAAGGTCCGCAGCCTGAACGAGGTTGCGCAGGCACGCGGGCAGTCGCTGGCGCAGATGGCCCTGGCCTGGCTGCTGCGCGATGGCGCGGCAACCTCGGTATTGATCGGCGCCTCGTCCACCAAGCAGCTCGACGAGAACTTGGGTGCGCTGGACAACCTTGCGTTCTCCGAGGCGGAATTGGCCCAGATTGCCAAGATCGCCCAGGGCGATGCCGGAATCGACTGGTGGCGTTCTTCCGCTATCGGCTAGTAATCCACTGATCACACGGGTAATACCTGTGTTCTTGAGCCGCGGTTTCCAAGACAAGTCTTGGAAACCGCGGCTTTTTCATTCGCTTCCGTCTGCAACTTCTGCTCAAGCCAAATACCTGCTGTTCCTTGGTGGCTGAATGTTGTTTCTGCGGATAAGCTCGGAGTAGACGCAATATGAAGTGAATTACATTCATTTATTGCGTGGAGTCCGCTAGCGTTAGATCCACACGGCTTACGCTGACCACTTTTGTGCATACGACAGGAGCATTGATGAGCGCCCCAACCTACAAGGTCTTGAACCCGGCAACCGGTGAAGTCGTCGAGGAATTAGCCGCGGCCACCGATGAGCAAGTCGAACAGGCGCTGGCTGCCGCGCAGAGCGCCTACGAATCATGGCAGGACGTTGACATCAACGAACGCGCCAAGATTGTTTCCAAGGTAGGCACGCTCTTCGCCGAGCGCGCGGCAGAACTCGGCAGGATCATGACCACCGAAATGGGCAAGCCATTGTCCGAGGCCGTGGGCGAAGCTGAATTCTGCCAGGAGATCTTCGAGTACTTCGCCACCGAGGGACCAGCCTTGGCAGCGGACCAGGAGATCAAGTCCTTCTCCGGCGGCAAGGCCGTCGTTCAAAAGCGACCGGTTGGCCCGCTGCTGGGCATCATGCCGTGGAACTTCCCGCTGTACCAGGTAGCGCGCTTCGCGGCACCTAACCTGATGCTGGGCAACACCATCATCTTGAAGCATGCCGAGTCCTGCCCGCGTTCAGCACTGGCCATCCAGGAAATCATGGATGAGGCTGGAGTACCGGCCGGCGTCTACAACAACCTCTTCGCCACCCACGACCAGATCTCCACCATCATCGCCGATTCCAGGATCCAGGGTGTTTCCTTGACCGGCTCGGAGCGCGCTGGCGCCATTATTGGCGAGCAGGCCGGCCGCAACCTGAAGAAGGCCGTGCTGGAGCTGGGCGGCTCGGATCCATTTGTTGTCCTGGACTCCGATGACGTACCGGGCATCGTGGATACCGCTTGGGGCTACCGCATCGACAACACCGGCCAGGCCTGCAACTCGAACAAGCGCATGATCGTCATGGAAGACATCTATGACGAGTTCGTTTCCGAACTGACCAAGCGTGCCGAAGGCCTGCAGCCTGGCGACCCGATGGCGGAAGCCGAAGGCACCTTCGCTCCGCTGTCCTCCCGCAAGGCGGCAGAGTCCCTGCACGAGCAGGTCCAGGACGCCGTGGCCAAGGGCGCTACCCTGCACGCCGGCGGCGTGCTGCACGACGGCCCTTCGGCCTACTACTCCCCTGCGGTGCTCACCGGCATCACCAAGGAGATGCGTGCCTACTACGAGGAGCTCTTCGGCCCGGTAGCAGTGGTCTACAAGGTATCCAGCGACGAGGAAGCGACCGAGCTGGCCAACGACACCATTTACGGCCTGGGCGGTTCGGTGCACTCCACCGACGTCGAGCGTGCCTCCAGGGTGGCTCAGAAGCTGCAGTCCGGCATGACCAACGTGAATGCAGCCAGCGCAGAGGGTGCAGAAATGCCATTTGGCGGCGTGAAGCGTTCGGGCTTCGGCCGCGAGCTTGGCCCGCTGGGCATGGACGAATTCGTGAACAAGCGCCTGTTCTACGTAGGCGAATAATCTGGATAGGCCCGCAACGGCTGCCTGAACTAAGAGATACATAAATTTAGGGGCGAACCAAAACGGTTCGCCCCTAAGTTTATTTTCTAGCGCTTCTTCTCCTAGGCGTTGGAAGAGACTTTCTCGCCTGATCCCACGCCAACTTCGTTCTGTTCGGAGACCGTCAGCGACGGCTTCTTCGCACGGAACCGACCCCTCCACAACGCTGAGAACCAGCGCTGAATCGTCAACCAGGTCGCGCTAGACACCAGCACAGCGTCTGCGGAAGCCATAATTCCTGAGAAGAAAGGCAGGCCCATAACAACTGCGATGCCGATATGCATCCCAAGAATAGTAATCAGCGCAATTCTCCGGCTGATCTTATGGAACAGCATGAATGGGAATGCAATTTGAGCAAGCACTGTCACATAGGTGATCAAGGCAACGATCCACGAATTCGTAGTGATCAAATCACTAAGCCAAGGGAAGACACCATACGCCTCGGAACTAACCGGGTAGTACATAGCTGTACCGTTTTGCCAAAGTGTGCCTTGAACCTTGTACAGCCCAGCTTCAAGATAGACAATACAAAGTTGGGCTACGACCAGGCATAGCGCAAGGTTGTGCAGCACCGTAACGGCTTCGAATTCTTTCTTCGTTTTCCCCGCGCGTTTACGTAGCCAAGAATCGACAGACCAGTGCTTGGACAAGTCAGCAAAAATCAGATAGATCAGCATGATACGGATGAAATAATTTCCGCCATCCGAAACCGGCGTATTCTGTGCGTTAATCGCCGTATAAAAAATGAAGAAGAGCGGCGTGACGAATCTAGTTTGCCAACCAACTACAAATGCGATTGCCAACACGATGGCCATCACGTACCAAAAGACGAAGAACCCGAGACCCGCGTCACGCAGAATATCCAAAGGCCACTGGTACCCAAGTACAGAACGGTAGGGTTCAAGGTACTCGGAACCAGGTCCCCAGATCTTAGCTGCGACTGGTATGTTGGCAATTAACCAACCCAGAATGAAGAGTCCCGACGCCATGCGCATGACTGCAAGACCGTATGGTGCATGCCGGTTTTCGGTAAACCACCCGTAGACCCAGTTGAGTGCTTTGGGGACGAAATCGCGATTCTTAGAAATCCATTCGCTGATCGAAGGAGCACTGCTTGTTTCACGTTTCAGCTCCATACCGACACCGCCGCTTGACTAAATTCCTTGGTATCTCGCCATCCGATGTAGGTTTCGCGAGGTTTTGTTGTTGCGTTCTCATCGCTCCGCTGAGCGAACGGAACAATTGGTTCACGTCGGAGCTTAATTTCCACCATTGATGCTCCGCCCCACTGTTCTATTGCGTAGAGTGACGCGAATCCGACGGCCGTATCTTCCATACGTTTATAGGCTCGAAGATTGCTCAATTCTGTTGCAGAATACTTCTCGCGGGCCTCCGCTGAGTTGAGTTCCACACCAAAAACGGGCGTTCCCTGAATAAAGGGTCTAGAGATTTCCGCTCGAGAATCCGCAGTCAAATCCGAAGCCGCACTCCATAGCCGTCCGTGAATAGATTTGGATTGTTTTGTCTCACGATTGGCAAACATGTTGCCGGCACGGCTTTCCATTTCTTCGGCCGTAACGTCGCGCCACTCTGAGAATTTCGCACCATGTTGGCTACCCTTGGCACAAATTTCCGCGCTAGAAAGACATACACGCATTGTGAAATATTCATCTTGCGAATAGGGCCCAGGAGCAAAAAGGCTCCAGCCTTGATCTAACGGCCCTAGAAAATACTTGTTCAATTCGGGCTGTAATGATGACTTGACGGGTGTTGAAGGACCCGTGAACGCCAATGTGGCTCCGATATGCCCTAACGCGGCTACACCCGCAATTAAAAGCACCAACACTGTAAACAGCTTGGGCTTAGTTTTCTGTTGCCTCATCAGGCTATTGTCTCCAAATTCTTCGACACCCGGGAATTGTTGCAAAGACTACTTGAAAGCGAAATGGGAGGGGCATCGTTTAGATGCCCCTCCTATTTCAAATTACTGCAGTTCGACTATGCTGAACGCTTTCGCGCGAAGACAGCCACACCAGCTCCGAGCAGTACAAGTGCTAGTGCACCTGCACTGATCCAGAGGGCTCCGTTAGAACCGGTATCCGCAAGGCGATCCTTCTTGGAGTCATCCTTCTGGGATCCCTTAGAGTCATCCGACTTAGAGTCCGAGTTATCCGAGGTGTTTGCATCCGTGTTGGCACCGGCGTTCGCATCAGCGTTATCCGCAGTGTTCGCATCGGTGTTCGCATCGGTGTTCGCATCGGTGTTCGCATCGGTGTTCGCATCAGCGTTATCCGCAGTGTTCGCATCGGTGTTCGCATCAGCGTTATCCGCAGTGTTCGCATCGGTGTTCGCATCAGCGTTATCCGCAGTGTTCGCATCGGTGTTCGCATCAGCGTTATCCGCAGTGTTCGCATCGGTGTTCGCATCAGCGTTATCCGCAGTGTTCGCATCGGTGTTCGCATCAGCGTTATCCGCAGT
>NZ_JBIVXE010000005.1:176237-177358 GCF_044769125.1 Glutamicibacter sp. NPDC090743
CGCAGTGTTCGCATCGGTGTTCGCATCAGCGTTATCCGCAGTGTTCGCATCGGTGTTCGCATCAGCGTTATCCGCAGTGTTCGCATCGGTGTTCGCATCGGTGTTCGCATCAGCGTTATCCGCAGTGTTCGCATCGGTGTTCGCATCGGTGTTGGCATCAGCGTTATCCGCAGTGTTGTCTGCCGTGTTCACGTCAGTCGAATCGTCAGCCACAACGGTGAAGGTCGTGAACCCGTATGCGTCGCTTTCAACATCAGTTGCAACGATCAAGTAGCTACCAAGTGCCAAATCAGTCGAGTCGACCTCGAAGCTAATGTCGCCCTTGTCGTCAGCGGTAACGGTTTCAGGCATGGCAGCAGCAGCGATCTTGGCTACGTCCGAGCTGGTGTCGCCCAGCTGGCTCTGCTCGATCTTGACTTCGCCATTTGCGGTGAACTCTTTACCCGTTACGATTCCCGATTCACCCTTGACCAAACGATTAGGGGTGATATCGATGTGAACTTCGTTCTCAGCGGCATCGTCCGGAGTTACCTGGAAGTACTCAGTGTAAGTCTTTCCGGTTTCTTCGTCCGTCACTTCAACGGTGTAGATACCCTCAGGCAAGCCATCGGTATCGTACTTGTACTCGAATCGACCATCTTCATCAACGATGACTTCGCCCTCATGTACTGGGGTTTCTTCACCATTTGAGTTTCGGATGATTACCTTGACGTTGCCTTCCGGAGTGAACTTGTCACCAATCACGGTAACTTCGTCGCCTTCCGTAACGGAATCAGGCACAACGCTGACGATCGGGTGCTCAGTGTTGTCCGCAGTGTTGTCGCCAGTGTTCTCAGCCGAGTTATCCGCCGTGTTGGCATCGGTGTTCGCATCAGCGTTATCCGCAGTGTTCACATCGGTGTTCGCATCCGTGTTGGCATCAGCGTTATCCGCAGTGTTCACATCGGTGTTGGCATCGGTGTTCACATCGGTGTTGGCATCGGTGTTCGCATCAGCGTTATCCGCAGTGTTCACATCGGTGTTGGCATCGGTGTTCGCATCGGTGTTCGCGTCAGTATTCGCATCCGTGTTGGCATCGGTGTTCGCATCAGCGTTATCCGCAGTGTTCACATCGGTGTTCG